>NZ_BSFE01000004.1:0-328794 GCF_027922185.1 Maricaulis virginensis
GCTTCAAGTGGGCCGCTGCCGCGGCCGCCCCTCATCCGGGCTCCGCCCACCTTCTCCCCGGCCGGGGAGAAGGGGTGTTCAGGTTTTGCGCTTTCACCCTCCGCATTTCTCCCGGCCGGTGGGAGAGAGAATGATATTTACGGCTCTTCCATAGGCGTGTTGTCGCCGGTTTCCTCCTCCTCAGCCTCCTCTTCCAGAAGCCCCGAATACGTCTCCCGGAAGATGTACCAGACCGAGGTGAAGAGCGCGGCCACCACCGGGCCGATGATGATGCCGACGGCGCCGAACAGGGTCAGCCCGCCCAGGGTGGAGATCAGCACCATCAGGTCGGACATGCGCGCATCCTTGCCCACCAGGGCCGGGCGCAGGAGATTGTCGGAGGTCGAGACGACGATGGCGCCCCATACGGCCAGCGCGATACCGGGCACGACCTGGCCTGAGGCCGTCAGCCAGATTGCGGCGGGCACCCAGACCAGCGGCGGGCCGATCATCGGGATGATCGAGAGGAGGGCGGTCACCGCGCCCCAGAAGATCGCGCCCGGCACACCGGCAACATAGAGGCCGGCCCCGGTCAGCGCACCCTGGACGAGGGCGATGACGAAGGTGCCCTTCACGGTCGCGCGGATGGTGGAGATGGCGCGTTCGGCGAGGAGGTCGCGATCCTCGCCGGTCATCGGCAGCAGGCTGAGCGCCTGGTGTGCGCTCTTGCGGCCGGTCAGCAGGAAATAATACAGCGCATAGACCAGGATGAAGAAGTTCAGCGTGGCAACGAGGAAGCCGCCCGTGCCGGCGCGCAGGCTGGACACGAGGAGCCGCCCCACCGTGCCGGCCAGATTGCCCAGCTGGGTGGTGATCGTGGCCTGGTACTGGATGATGGTCTCGCGGAAGGGCATCCAGTCGGGCAGGCCGTAAAGCCCGTCATCGCGGATCTGGGAGACCTGTTCCTGCACCCAGGGCGTGACGCGCTGGGTGATGTCGATCGCCTGTTCGGCGACCACGCCGAGCAGGATCGCCGAGGGTATGACGAAAGCGAGCAGGGCACCGGTCACCAGCAGGATTGCAGCCAGCTTGGGGCGCTCGCCCATATGTGCCGCCAGCCAGCGATGCGGGCCCGACAGGAAGAGCGCGATTACCCCGGCCAGGAAGAGCGTGGCCAGATAGTCCCGGATCATCCAGGCGAAGACCGCCGTGATCGCGAGCGCCAGCACGGCGATGAAAACCCGTTCCAGCTCGATCTTGTTCAGCGCGGTCATCGAACGGATATCCTTCGTTTTCGTCCTCCCCCTTGATGGGGGAGGTGGGCCGGGGCGCAGCCCCGGGTCGGAGGGGGTGGGGGCAAGGCCATCGTGAACCTTTCACCACCGGGATTCACCCCTTCCGTCCGGCTGCGCCGGACACCTTCCCCGTCAAGGGGAAGGACCAGGTGAATCCATCTACCCATAAAGCCAGTTCGGCAGGGCTGTGGCCAGCCAGGGCAGGGCCGCAACCGCGACAATTGCCAGCAGCTGGATGATCACGAAGGGGATGGCGCCGCGATAGATGTCGGTCGTCTTCACCGCCTCCGGCGCCACGCCGCGCAGATAGAAGAGCGCAAAGCCGAAGGGCGGGGTAAGGAAGCTGGTCTGCAAATTCATCGCCATCAGCACGCCCAGCCAGACCGGATCGACGCCCATCATCAGGAGGATCGGTGCCACGATCGGCACCACCACGAAGGTGATCTCGATGAAGTCGAGGAAGAAGCCGAGGACGAACATCACCAGCATGACCACGGCCAGCGCGCCGAACACGCCGCCGGGCACGGCCTCGAGGGCGGCCTGTACGGTCTCGTCGCCGCCCAGCTCGCGGAAGATCAGCGAGAACAGCGAGGCGCCGATCAGGATCACGAAGACCATGGCGGAAATGGTTGCCGTGGAGGTCATCACCTCGTCCAGCACGCCATTGCGCTTGAGACGCCACAGGCTCCAGCCGGCGCCCAGCAGGGTGAGGGTGACCAGCGCACCGGCGGCGATACCGCCCAGCGTGCCCAGATCGGCGACATAGATCCGGCTGTCCGAGCCGATATTGGCGACGACCACCAGGCCGATCAGCGCAATCAGGGCGACAAGGCCGGCATAGCTGGCCAGCTGGCCGAGCGGCGGATTGCCGTCGCGGCCGGCATTGCGCGCGCCGGCAATGAAGCTGGCCCCCACGGCGCCGACACCGGCGGCTTCGGTGGGGGTCGCCAGCCCGGCGAGGATCGAGCCGAGCACGGCGATGATCAGCGCCAGCGGCGGCAGGAGGGCGTGCAGGATGGCGCCCCAGTCGGCATGGGCTTCGCTGGCCGGCGCGGCGGGCGCGCTCTCCGGCTTCCAGATCGCCATCACGATCTGGTAGGCGATATAGAGCCCGACCAGCATCAGGCCCGGGATCAGTGCGCCGGCAAAAAGGTCGCCGACCGAGACGATGTCCGGCGAGAAAATGCCCTGGGCGCGCTGGGCTTCCTGGTAGGCATTGGAGATCTGGTCACCCAGCAGCACCAGCACGATCGATGGCGGGATGATCTGGCCCAGCGTGCCCGAGGCCGCGATCGATCCGGCGGCGAGGGCGGGATCATAGCCGCGCTTGAGCATGGTGGGCAGGGAGAGAAGGCCCATCGTCACCACGGTGGCGCCGACAATGCCGGTCGAGGCGGCCAGCAGCGCGCCGACCACGATAACGGAAATCCCCAGCCCGCCGCGCAGCGTGCCGAAGAGCGCGCCCATCGCTTCGAGCAATTCCTCGGCGATGCGGGATTTTTCCAGCATCACGCCCATGAAGACAAAGAGCGGCACGGCGACCAGGATCTGCCGGTCCATCTCCATCAGATTGCCGTAGATACGCTGCGGGAAAGCGCGGAAATGGATCGGGTCGAACAGGCCCATGGAGATGCCCAGGAGGGCAAAGCCCAGGGCGACACCGGCCAGGGTGAAAGCGACCGGATAGCCGCGCAGCAGCGCCGCAAAGGCGGCGATGAACATCAGGAAGGGCAGGATCTCGACGAAGAAGCTCATGGCGTCAGACCTCGCCCTTGAACGTATCGGGCAGGGGCGGCGGGGTTTCCCTGCCGATCGTCATGGCGGCGCGGGCGGCCATCGAAAAGCCCTGCAGGATCATCATGACGGCAAACACCGGAATGGCGGTCTTCAGCAGAAAGACGAAAGGCAGGCCGTCGCTTTCGCGCGATTGCTCGAGGATCCGCCAGGTGGAGTTCATATAGCCGGTCGAGGACCACAGGATGAGAAAGCTCATCGGCATCAGGGCGAGATAGGTGCCGATCAGGTCGGTCCAGGCCTTGCCGCGCTCGCTGAGCTTTTCATAGATCACGTCGACGCGCACATGGCCGCCATTGAGAAGCGCCGAGGCCGAGGCGAGCAGGAAGAGCAGGGCGTGCATGTAGATCACGCTCTCCTGCAGCTTGGTCGAGGCATAGCCGAAGACATAGCGCTGGATCACGATCACCGCGGTGGCGACCACGAGGCCGAGGGCGAACCAGCGCGCCGCGCCGCCGATGGTCAGGGTGATGCGGTCGAGAATGCCGATCAGGCTGCGTTCGAAATTCCATGCCCCGGCGGGCACCGACAGGAAACGCCCCATCAGCGCGGTGAGCAGCGGCAGCAGCAGGACGGGCGAGATGAAGAGGCCGATCCGCATCAGCCAGCCGCCCAGCGCCTGTGCCCAGCCGGCCAGGTGCGCATTGGCCCGGCCCGCAATGGCGCCGCCGGTGGCGGCGTCCAGCGCGGTCAGGACGATGATGATGGCCAGAACGGCCAGGATCAGGCGGTCACCGGGGCGCATGGGCGTCAGCCGCCCAGCACGCGTTCGCGCTGGACCATGTAGGGCATTTCGGAAACCCGGCCCCACTGGCGCATCTTGTTGCGCGCATCCAGATAGCTCTCATAGACGCGGCGGGTCATCGCATCGGCATTGCCGGTATCGGCGACGACCTGTTCGGAAATCTCGCCGATCCGCGTCCAGATCTCGTCGGAGAAGCGGCGCAGTTCGACGCCATGCTCGTTGACGAGCACGTCGAGCGCGATGCCGTTCTGGTGCTGGAATTCGGCGAGGGAGAGATTGTTCGCCGTCAGACAGGCCGACTGGATGATCGCCTTGTGATCGTCGGCCAGTTCGTCCCAGACGGTACGGTTCATGCCGACACCCAGGCAGGAGCCCGGCTCGTGGAAGCCCGGACCGTAATAATAGGGCGCCTCGCGGTAGAAGCCGAAGGCGAGGTCATTCCAGGGACCGACCCATTCGGTGGCGTCGATCGTGCCGTTCTGCAGTGCCGGATAGATTTCCCCGCCGGAGAGGGTAACGGCCGCGCCGCCCAGCTCGCGCAGCACGTTTCCGCCCAGCCCGGGGATACGCATGCGCAGACCGCGGAAATCGTCCAGCGTGTTGATCTCGCGCTTGAACCAGCCGCCCATCTGGTGGCCGGAATTGCCGGCCTGGAAGGGTTTGATATTGAACTGGCCGGCCAGCTCGTCCCACAGCGCCTGGCCGCCGCCATATTCCACCCAGCCCATGATCTCGTAGGCGGTCATGCCCATCGGCACGGCGGTGAAGAAGTTGAAGGCCGGCGACTTGCCCTGCCAGTAATATTCCGCGCCGTGATACATGTCGGCCGTGCCTTCGGAGACGGCATCGAAAGCCTCGAAAGCGCTGACGATCTCGCCGGCGGCATAGACGCGCACATCCAGCGAACCGCCGGACATGCGGTTGATATAGGCGGCGACATTGTTGGCGGCGGTGCCCAGGCCGGGGAAATTGGCCGGCCAGGTCGTCACCATGCGCAGGCGTTTCACGCCGCGATTGACCGCCGGTGCGGCCGGTCCGGCCGCGTTCTCCTGCCCCGTCTCCCCGCAGGCAGTTGCCACCGTCGCAGCGGCGACGGCGCCGCCGCTGATGAATGTGCGTCGATCCATGTCTCTCCCCCTTGAGGATCGTGCCCGCCCGTTCCGGCCGGTGTCAGTCCTCGTCGTTTTCGTCCTCATGGTTAGCGAGTTCGCCATAGGCCTGCCAGCCTGACGGCGTGAGGACTTGCAGCGGCTGGTAGGCCGCCTTGTAACCCATCTTGCGGCTGCCGCGCACCCAATAGCCCAGATAGACGAAGGGCAGGCCGGCCGCTTCGGCCTGGCGCACGGCGTCCAGGATCATGAAGGCGCCCAGGCTGCGTTTCTCCTCGTCCGGATCGAAATAGCTGTAGATCAGCGAAAGACCGTCCTTGAGCACATCGGTCAGCACCGCCGCGACGAGCGTCCCCGAGGCGTCGCGGTATTCGGTGACATGGGTGCGCTGGGCGCCTTCCTCGACCATCATGACGTATTCGCCGAAGGACATGCCGGCCATGTCGCCATCGCCGTGGCGGCTGTCCAGATAGCGGCTGAGCAGCTCGTACTGCTCCATTGTCGCCGTCTGGGTCTCGGTGGAGACGGTGAGATCGTCATTGCGGTTGAGATTCTTGCGCCAGCGGCGCTTCCACTCGAAATCGCCGGCGTCGATGCGCACCGACTTGCAGGCGTCGCAGGCCTCGCAGGCCGGACGGTAGAGCACGCCCTGGCTGCGGCGGAAGCCGGCATGGGTCAGGGCGTCATTGAGCGCCGGCCCTTCGCCCAGATCGATCCGGGTAAAGACTTTTCGCTCCCAGCGCCCGGGCAGATACGGGCACGGCGCTGCCGCCGTCAGGAAGAAGGGAATTTGCCGTGTCGCGAATGGATGGGTCACTGCGCGCTCTTCGACTCAGCTGTACCGGACCGTCATGCTAACTCACACCAGATCGAAGGCGTAGAGGAGAGAAATGTAAAGGGTGAAGGCGATCCAGAACAACACCACCATCGGTGCGCCCGCCCGGATATAGTCCATGAAGCGATAGTGGCCGGGGCCCATCACGAGAAGATTGGTCTGATAACCGATCGGCGTCGCAAAACAGGTGTTGGCAGCAAACAGCACGGTCAGGGCAAACAGTGAAGGGTCGGCACCGATCTGGTTGGCCGCCCCGACTGCGATCGGGGTGAACAGGATCGCAGTGGCGCTGTTGGACAGGACGTTCGTCAGCAATGCGATCAGGATGAACATGGCCGACATCAGCACGACCGGCCCGAAAGGCGAGAAGACCGTAACGACCCCCGTCGCCAGCAGGTCGGCCCCGCCGGTGATCTGCAGCGCCGTGCCCAAGGCAATCGCCGAGCCGATCAGCAGATAGATGCGGATGTCGACGGCACGCGCCGCCTGGCGGGTGTTGAGACAGCCGCCGGCAATCATCGCCACGGCACCGAGGAAGGAGGCCAGCGCGATCGGCATCAGCGAGGTCGCGGCCGCAATCACCACACCGGCGAAGATGGCGCGCGCGACATTGGCGCGGCGCGGATCGGCGAGAGCCGTGGTCGCCCATTCCATCAGCAGAAGGTCGCGGTCGGACCGCAGCTGGCGCATCGAGCTCGTCGAGCCGAACAGCAGCAGCGTATCGCCGGCCTCGAGCCGGATCTCGCCCATGCGCGAGCGGATCATGCGGCTGCGGCGCTGGATGCCCAGCACGATACAGCCCGTGGCATGACGGAAACCGATCTGCTGGATGGTGCGGCCGATCAGGCGCGAACCAGGGGCCACCACGGCTTCAGTGATCATCAGGCTGTCGCCCGGGGTCGGATTCTCGCCGGGGCCCGAGGCCTCGAGCATGCCGCGCATGAAGTCGGCGCGCTTGGACAGGAGGTTGGACAGGGTCTGGCGGGTGGCGGCAACGATCACCAGGTCGCCGGCCTTAAGCTCGATCTGGTCGAAGGGCGGCAGCAGGGCGTGCTCGCCGCGCTGGATCATGCGCACCGTCATGTCGGGCAGGTCGGCAAACATGCCCGCGACGGGACGCTTGCCGGCCAGCGGGTGGTCGGCGGTCACCTCGATCTGGGCGATGTATTGCCGGCCTTCGCCGGAGCCGGCCAGCTCGCCCTCCATCGTGTCACGGTCGGGCAGCAGGCGCGGCAGGACGAAGACGATGTAGACGAGGCCGAAGGCGGCGAGGAAAAGGCCCGGCACGGTCGGTGTGAAGAAGTCGAGGCTGACGCCGGAAATCGTGCGCAGCTGTTCGGCGACCAGCAGGTTGGTCGAGGAGCCGATCAGCGTCGTCATGCCGGCCAGGATGCAGACATAGCTCAACGGGATCATCAGCTTGGACGGGCTTTTCTCCATCCGCCGCGCGATCGCCACGAGAATCGGCACGAACATCACCACGACCGGCGTATTGTTGATGAAGGCGCTCACCACGAAGACGAAGGCGAACATCGCGATCAGCGTGCCGCGCGGCCGCTGGTCGTAGGAGGAGAGGAGGAACTGGGTCGGCCCCTCCATCGCGCCGGTCTGGAATATGCCCTGGCCGACAATCAGCAGGCACAGGATGGTGAAGAGTGCGGGATTCGCAAATCCCTCCAGAAGGGCGGCGATGCTGGGCCGGCCGTCTTCCAGGGGAAAGAAATGGAAGAACAGCATGAGCGCCGCCACGATCGAGGCCGAAACGATCTCGATCGGGAACCGGTCCCACACGAAGAAGACAATTGCGACGACCAGGCCGCCGAGAATTGCCCACATCTGCCAGACGTCTAGCGACGCGCTTTCTATCATTTTGATTTCAGGAGGCTATGGATCCGACATGTGCGATCCACGACGCTACCACGCGTTATGTGCGCTTGCGAAGCCCCCGCCTGCCGCTGCCGCGCAATCGATCGCTTGCGGTCGGACCGGCTGTATTCTCTCTTGGCGTTGGAATGCCGGACCTGTAGCGGGCGACCCGGCCCGGGGCTGGTGAGGTGGATGCGAATATGAATGAAACGACGCAGTCATCGCGCCGGCAGGGCAGCCCGCTTGAGGTCTTCCTTGTCTTTCTCAGGCTGGGACTGATGTCGTTCGGCGGACCGATCGCGCATCTGGGCTATTTCCGCGACGAACTGGTCACGCGGCGCGGCTGGCTGTCGGAACAGGCCTATGGCGATCTCGTTGCTCTGTGCCAGTTCCTGCCGGGGCCGGCGTCGTCCCAGGCCGGTTTCGCACTCGGTCTGATGCGTGCTGGCTGGCTCGGGGGGCTCGCAGCCTTCCTGGCCTTCACCCTGCCGTCTGCATTGCTTCTGTTTAGCCTCGCCCTGTCTGCCGGAAGTCTGGCGGGGCCCGTCGCAGCGGGGATGGTCCATGGCCTCAAGATCGTTGCCGTGGCTATCGTGTTCCAGGCCGTGTGGGGCATGGCCCGGGTCTTCTGTCCCGACCCTGCGCGCGCGAGTATTGCCGTCGCTGCGGTGGCCATGCTGGCTTTCATTCCCGGCACATTCGGACTGACCGGCGCGATCGCACTGGGCGGATCGGCCGGTTTCCTGCTGGGCCGGGGCGCGGGCGTGCCGGCTGGCGGGCGGATCGGCTTGCCGGTATCTCCAGGCACGGGTATCGCCGCGCTTTCAGTCTTCCTTGTATTGCTCGTTCTGCTGCCGCTCGTGTCCGGGCAGTCACCGGTGCTGGCGATCCTCGACGGGTTCTATCGGGCAGGCGCCCTGGTGTTCGGTGGCGGCCATGTCGTGCTGCCTCTGTTACAGGCGGAGGTCGTTGGTCCCGGCTGGGTTTCCGGGGATGCTTTCCTGTCCGGTTATGGCGCCGCACAGGCCGTGCCGGGGCCGCTCTTCACCTTTGCTGCCTATCTCGGCGCCTTGCTGGACCCGGCGCCGAATGCGGTTGCCGGGGCCTTGCTCGCGCTGCTGGCGTTATTTCTCCCCGGATTCCTGGTTCTGATTGCCGTATTGCCCTTCTGGGACAGGTTGCGGGCGCTCTCGTGGGCACAGTCCGTCCTGCAGGGGACCAATGCGGCCGTGGTCGGGATTCTCGGCGCGGCCTTGTATTCGCCGGTCTTTACCAGCGCCATCGGCGATGTGCGGGATCTGCTTCTCGCGCTGATCTGCGTCCTCGCCCTGATGTCGTGGAAATTGCCGCCGTGGGCCGTAGTCCTGATCGCGGCGGTTGGCGGCACGGGGCTCGAACTCGCCGGCAGGCTATAGGCGCCCCGGCGGGCCGGAGTGGTACTCCGTCCTAGAGTTCGTGCCCCCGGGGCAGGACCGGGGCTTCGCGCAGGAGCACGATGGAGATCCGGCGATTGCCCGGCATGTAGGGATCGTCCGGATAGAGCGGTTCCGAACCGGCCTTGCCGCGCACTTCATAAATGCGGTCGTTCGAGATGCCCGAGGTCTGCAGGACGCGGCGGGCGGAATTGGCCCGGTCGGAGGACAATTCCCAATTGGTATAGCTGCCGCCGGTCGAGGGCGCGCTGTCGGTATGACCGGCGATCGACAGCCGGTTCGGCAGGCGTTCGGCAATGCGGGCGACGGCGCGCAGCAGGGTGATGGCGCGGTCGGTCGGCTCGGTTGCGCCCGGATTGAACATCGGGCGGCCTTCCTGGTCGATCAGCTGGATGCGCAGGCCTTCCGGCGTCTCGTCGACAATGATGTGGTTGGACAGTTCGGCCAGTTCCGGCATGTCCTGCATCGCCTGGCGCAGGGACATGGCGGCCGAGTGAAGCTGGGCCGCATCGCGGCGGGCCTGGGCCTCGGCCATGGCAGACGCCATCACCTGGGCGGCGGATTCCTGGATTTCGTCCGGCGATTCCGGCGAGCCTTCCGGCGTCTGCTGGCGGTCGCGGTCATTGAGCTGCGGGGCCGACGGGGCGAGGCGCTGGCGCATCGAGCTGTCGCCGGAACCCTGCACGCCGTCATCGCCCGGTGCGGTACCGGCCAGCGGTGCGCCGGAACCCGAGTTCGCCGGCGAGACGCTGGCGGGCGCGAAATAGTCGGCAATGCCGCGCTTTTGTTCCGGCGTGGTCGTGTTGATCAGCCACATCAGAAGGAAGAAGGCCATCATCGCGGTCACGAAGTCGGCATAGGCCACTTTCCAGGCGCCGCCATGGTGGCCGCCGCCTCCGCCCTTTACGACTTTCTTGATGACAATCGGCTGATCTTTCGACGCCATGTCCACCCGCCTTGTTTCCTTATCCCTCCCTCCTGTAGACGGTTAGCGTTAAGGCCAGGTTTCAAAATCCCAGCTTGCGAGGTCAGCCCCTTGATCGACAGCCGCGAATTCAGAGATGCACTCGGGCGCTTTCCGACCGGCGTAACCATCGTGTCGGCCTTTCACGAAGGCCGGGCTGTCGGGATGACCGTGAATTCTTTCGCTTCGGTCTCGCTCAATCCGCCTCTGGTGCTGTGGTCGATCGAGTGCGAGACCGAGCGCTACGCGATGTTCCGGCACGCGCAGACCTACGCCATCAATGTGCTCGCAGCCGACCAGGCGGGGCTGGCCCATGCCTGTGCTCTGCAGCCGGACCTGCGCAATTGCCACGCTGTGTGGACCGGCGAGCAGGCGCCGCTGATCGATGGCGCCGTGGCACATTTCGTGTGCAGGCAGAGCGCCGTGCACCGCGGCGGCGATCATGACATCATCGTCGGCGAGGTGATCGATCTGGACACCCCGCGCGACGTGCCGGCGCTGGTCTTCTACACCTCGACCTATTGCGAGCCGGGCTGAAGCTCCAGCACGCTCATGCCCTCGGGCACGGCATACATCGTCCAGCCGGTCGGGATCTCCACATATTCGCCGCGGCCCCACAGCGGCGCCAGGTCGTCATAATGCCGTGACATGACATTGCCGGACTGGCCCGTCGTGATCATGAAGCGCGAGGCGTCCGGATCCGCCATGTCGTAGAGCGCCCTGTAGGAGGCGCCGTGAAAGGCTTCATAGCCCGGCGTGCGGTAGGAGAAGTGGGCGACATTCACCGTCGAGCCATCGCCCGGGATCGGCGTTTCGATCGTGAACCAGTCCGACAGGACCGGGAAATCGGAAAACGGCGTGTGGGCGTGGCGGGCGTAGTGGGCATCGCCCCAGCGCCAGGCCGGCATGTCGGCCCCGTGATCCGCCATCGTCTGTTCCATGGCGTCGTCGAGGGCCGGGCCCAGAAGGTCCAGGCAGGTTTCCACCGCTTCGGTCGTGCTGTCATCGCACCAGGCGCCCAGATCGCCGGTCAGCACATCGGTCATGAAGACACGGCGGTCGGCATACCAGCGATCGAACAGATCGCCGAGGTCGTCGGCATAGACGGCGCGCGACAGCGACCGCATCCAGGCGGCATAGATCAGCGGTTCGGGCCGGTCGACAGCCATGTCGGCATCCCAGCCGGCGAGCATCGCAAGGGCCTCGCGGCCGGCTTCACTGGCGGGCTCGGCGGTCATCAGGACCGGCAGGACCTGGCGGGCCATCACCGACACCGTGTCGACCTGCAGCGCGGCCATGCTGTCCAGGTCGTGGCGGTCGGTGCTCTCGATACCCTCATAGATGCGCCGGATCCGGTTCACGCCATACCAGTCGCCGGTCAGATAGTGCGGATAGCCGTCCGGCACGATCTTGTTGTTGGCGGTGGCGATGAAGCCGCGCTCGGGATTGCGGGTGTGGGGCAGGTCCTCGAAGGGAATGGTCGAGACCCAGTTGCCGTCGGCATCGCGAACCGGAATGCGCGCCGGGGCGTAGAAACCGATATCCCCGTCGCGTGCGGCAAAGACCATGTTCTGCTGCGGCGCCACGAAATTGCGGACGGCATCGACAAAGTCCTGCCAGTCCTCCCCGGCCAGAATATGCATGCCGACACCGGTCGTCGCGTCGTCCGGCTCGTCGAGCATCCATTGCAGGGCAAAGAAATCGGCGCCCTCGGGCACGGTGTAGGCAGGGAAATGTTCCGGATCGAGCACGGGGCCTGTCGCCGTTTCGCGCCGCGTGATGGTGATGTCGTCACCGAAGCGCACGGCGATGATCTCTTCGCGCGAGCCGGTCACGTCGGCCTCGGTCACGGCGTGCAGATCGCCGACATCGGGACCGGTATTGGTGAAGCCCCAGGCGATATTGTCATTGCGCCCCAGCGTCACGAAAGGCGTGCCGGGCAGGGTGGCGCCGACCGCTGATCCGTCCGGCGATGTGATGCGGGCCAGATACCAGATCGCCGGTGCGCGCAGGCCCAGATGCGGATCATTGGCCAGGATGGGCAGGCCGGACACGGTGCGGCTGCCGGAGAGCACCCAGTTGTTCGATCCGTCACGGCCATTGTCTTCCGGCCCCTGGGTCGGCGTTTCGGTCTCGGGTGTCGCGGCCGTCTCCTCCAGCCCCAGATCGGCCATGGAGAGCGAGCGGGGAGCGTCGTCGGGGTAGCGGCCGATGAATTCCAGCGTGCGCTCGGCGCCCAGACGGGCCTCCAGCGCCGCGCGGCGCGGTTCCTCGAAGGCATTGCCGAACAGGTCGAGCGCGATCGCCTTGTAGACCACCACCGTGTCGGCCGGCGTCCAGGGTTCCGGCTGCATCATCAGGATCTGGAATTCCGGCGGCGCGACAAAGCCCGGGGCGTCGATCACCGCGTTGACGCCGGCGGCATAGGCTTCCAGCGCCGCCCGGATGTCGGCCGGCAGGTTTTCCGCCGCGATGTCCGCCGCCGGGCCGAGCCCCATCGTGCGGAAGAAGATGTCGGAGGAGACGCCGGGCTCGCCCAGCACTTCGGCGACGCGGCCGCGCAGGGCCCGGCGGGTGATCTCCATCTGCCACAGGCGGTCCTGCGCGTGGGCAACACCGAGTGCATAGAAGGCGTCGCGATCGCGGTCGGCGAAGATGTGCGGAATGCCCCAGCTGTCGCGCACGATATGCGCGGTGTTCTGCAGGCCGGGAGCGTCCATCGTGCCGCGTGTCTGCGGCAGCGAGGCGTAGAGACGGTTGCCGACGATAAGCGCCGCGATGACGGCGAGAGCCAGCAGTCCGGCGACAGCCAGACCGGCATAGCGAAGAAGACGTGCGATCATGATGACTTGCTCCCCAATTGCCGGAAGACTAGCAAGGGGGGAACGCAAAGGGGAGAGCTTCATGGCGCGCTGCACGTTTCTCGGTCTGGGAGTGATGGGCTATCCGATGGCGGGCCACCTCGCCGGAGCCGGCCATGACGTCGTCGTCTGGAACCGCACAGCGGCGAAGATGGAGCAATGGGCGGCCGAGCATGGCGGCGTCTCCGCCCCCTCGGTCGAGGCGGCCGTTGCGGATGCGGACTTCGTCTTTGCCTGCCTGGGCGACGATCCCGATGTGCGCAGCGTCGCCGAAAAGGCGATTCCGGCGATGAAGCCGGGCGCGGTGCTGGTCGATCACACCACGGCCTCCGCAGAGCTCGCGCGGGAGCTGGACCAGGCGGCCCGCGATGCCGGGATCGGTTTTCTCGATGCCCCGGTCTCCGGCGGTCAGGCCGGTGCGGAAAACGGCCAGCTGACCATCATGTGCGGTGGCGAGGCCGACACCTTCGCGCGCGCCGAGCCGGTGATGGATGCCTATGCCAAGGCAAGCTCGCTGATCGGTCCGGCCGGTGCCGGGCAGTTGTGCAAGATGGTCAACCAGATCTGCATCGCCGGCATCGTCCAGGGCCTGTCCGAAGGCCTGCACTTCGCCAAGCGGTCGGGGCTGGACCCGGCGCTGGTGATCGGCGCGATCTCCAAGGGCGCAGCGCAGTCCTGGCAGATGGAAAACCGCTGGCAGACCATGGTGAAGGACGAGTTCGACTTCGGCTTTGCCATCGACTGGATGCGCAAGGACCTTCGCATCACGCTGGAAGAGGCCCGCCGCAATGGTGCGCGCCTGCCGGTAGCGGCGCTGGTCGACCAGTTCTACGCCGATGTGCAGGCCATGGGCGGCAATCGCTGGGACACCTCTTCGCTGATCGCGCGGCTGGAGCGTGACCTGTGAGCGATGAGGGCCAGCTGATCCGCACCGATCCGGTCGCGATGGGCGTGTGGAAACGCCTGACTTCGCTGTTCGCGACCTGGCGCATGCTGCTGGCCGGCTTTACCCGGCGCTCCCTGTCGCAGATGGCCAACGACCAGCTGACGCCGCTGACGCGGGCGGTGCACTGGAAGGTCGGGCTGGGCCTGCTGGGCGGGCTGGACGATGCCCAGGTCGAATTCCTGAAAACCTATGCCGCGCTCAATGCGCAACGCGTCGAGCGCGTCTTCCGCACCACGACCCTGCTGCTGGTCTCCGTTCCGGTGGCCGCCGTCTTCGGCATCTCCGAGATCGAGCCGGATTTCTGGGCGCGGATCGGCTTCGAGCGGATCGATACGCTGATCGGTATTCTGGGGGTCTGGATGGTGTGCAGCCTGATGATGATGGGCGCGGCCTGGCGGGCGCGCGATCTGGCCGACCTGCTGGAGTTCGAGCACGCACGCCGCGAGATGCTGGCACGTCGGCGGGGCAAGGCGTGAGCGCAAGATGCGGCTGATCGAGCTGAGTTTCCGGGACGATGCGGCCCTTGTTGACCGCCTGATGGCAGCCAGTGAGCGCGCCGAACCGCTCGATACCGTGCTGAGCGAACCCACCTCGCGCGGCCGGCGCGTGCTGCGTCTGGTCTTCGGCGATGGCGAGGGGCAGGCCGCCATCGATGCCATCAACGGTCTGATGGACGGTCTGGAGGACTGGCGCCTGGTCGTGCTGCCGGTCGAGGCCAGCCTGCCCAAGCCGGCGGCGAAACTGGTCGAGGCTTCGGCGCGCCGCAAATTCATCGCCCTGCGCGAGGAGCTCTACCAGGACGTGGCGGGCGGCGCGAAACTGCATCGCGACTTCCTGCTCCTGACCCTGTTATCCACCATCGTCGCCGTGTTCGGCCTCTCGGCCGACAATGTCGCCGTGGTGATTGGCGCCATGGTGATCGCACCGCTGCTGGGCCCGATCCTGGCCTTCTCCTTTGCTTCGGCGCTGGGCGATCTGGAGCTGATGGCCCGTTCGGCACGCACGGCGCTGGTGGGCCTCGCCTTCGGCATGGCGCTGTCGGCGCTGATCGGCCTGGCTTTCGGCGCGGATCTGACGTCGGAAGAACTCTCCGGCCGCACGGTTGTCGGGCTCGATTCCACCGTGCTCGCCCTGGCGTCGGGGGCGGCCGCAGCGCTGTCGATCGCGACGGGGCTGTCCTCCACCCTGGTGGGCGTGATGGTCGCCGTGGCGCTGCTGCCGCCGGCGGCGACGGCGGGCCTGCTGCTGGGCGCCGGCGAGACCGAACTCGCCCTGCGCGCCGGCCTCCTGCTGGCGATCAATGTGGTCAGCGTCAATCTCGCCGCGCTGCTGGTTTTCTTCTACAAGGGGATAAGGCCGCGCACCTGGCTGGAACGGCGCTCGGCGACCCGGTCGGTCTATATCAATCTGGCGGTCTGGGCCGTGCTGATCGTCGCCCTGACGGGGCTGGCGGTGCTGCTGACGGTCGAGACAGGCGAGGGGGTGCCGATCGTGCCGGCGCTTCCCGAGGCAACAGGAGCGGGGTCATGAATGTCGAATTCCTGTTCACCCTGCTGGATTATGGCGGCATCGCCTTCTTCGCCTATTCCGGCGGCATGCTGGCGGCACGCAAGGCGCTCGACCCGTTCGGTGCCGCCATCGTCGGTGCGGTGACGGGGATGGGTGGCGGCACGCTGCGCGACGTGCTGCTGGGGCAATTGCCGGTCTACTGGGTCGCCGAGCCGAACTATCTCGCGGTCGCCGTCGGCGGCGCGCTGCTGGGTTATTTCACCTCGCCCTGGGCGCAGGCCATCGCCACCCGCCGCGCCGCCCTGATCTGGGCCGACGCGATCGGACTTTCCGTTTTCTGCGTCATCGGAGCCGAGGCCGGTCTGGCCGCCGGGGCGCACTGGACCATTGCCATCCTCACCGGGATGATGAGTGCGGCCTTTGGCGGCCTCCTGCGCGATATCATCGTCAACGACGTGCCGCTGGTGCTGCGCGAGGACATCTACGCCCTCGCGGCGATGGCGGGCGCGGCGGCCTATGTGGCGGGACTGGCCCTGGGCTTCAACCCCAGCGCCGTGACACTGGGGTCGGCGGCTCTTGCACTGATCCTGCGCGGCTGTGCGATCCGGTTCAAATGGTCGCTGCCTGCGGTACGGATCAGCGAATAGGCAATTCGCGGCGCGGCCGGACACGATGAAAGGCGCCGCCGCGATGCAGTCCGGGGCGAGATCCGGACCGGGCGCGGCGGCGCTGAGTGTGTCTACGACTGTGCGGGCATGCCCGGCACGAGGCGTTCGGCCGTCGCCATGACGATCACCATGAGAGACGCCGCCGACAGGACGGCGCCGTAATTGGTGAAGATGGCCGTGAGATACTCGCCCGCCGCCGGTATGACGCCGAGCGCGCCGGCCCCGCCGGCGATCAGGAAGATGGCCGCGAGAATAACGGCGCGGCGATGGTCTCCCTTGATGAAAAAGCCGCTGGCCAGACCCAGCAGCGCCAGTATCAGCCCGCCCCATTCGAAGCCGGATATGAAGGCGAAGACGATAGCGGCGATGGCCGCGACGGCCCAGACGATCTTGTCGAGTGACATGTGGATCTCCCCATTACTTTTCTTGAGTAACGCGTACACGAACCACAACAGAACGCCTGTACCGTAGGCAAATATTTTCAGATTCGACAATAGAGATGTCGAGAAACGTGTGGAGTACTGGGCTTTGGTGTAATGCAGGTAGCGATTGGCTACTCTTTGCTCGTCGCCGCGGCCGCGGCGAGCGCCTGATCGATATCGGCCAGCAGGTCGGCCGGTGTTTCCAGTCCGACCGACAGGCGCACCAGCGCGTCGGGCACCGGGCTGTCGGCTCCCTCGACAGGTTTGCGGTGCTCGATCAGGCTTTCCACCCCGCCCAGCGAAGTCGCCTGGATGAAGATTTTCGTGGCTGCCGCAAAGCGGCGCGCCGCCTCGAAACCGCCGGCCAGTTCGACCGACAGCATGCCGCCGAACCCGCCCGTCATCTGGCGCCGCGCCACATCGTGACCGGGATGGCCGGGAAGTCCGGGATAGTGCACGGCCGCAAGCCGCGTATCGGCGGCCAGCTGTTCGGCCAGCCACAGCGCCGTCCCGCTCTGGCGGGCATAGCGTATATGCAGGGTGCGCAGGCCACGTAGCAGGAGCCAGGTCTCGAAGGCGCCGGGAATGGCGCCGGTTTTGTTGTGGATCTCGCAGATCTCGTCCCAGCGGGTGTCGCTCTTGCGGGTCACAAGCGCGCCGGCAAGCACGTCGGAATGGCCGTTGAGGTATTTGGTCGCCGAATGCATGACGATATCCGCACCCAGCTCCAGCGGCCGCGTGGTGCAGGGCGGGGCGCAGGTTGAGTCGACCGCCAGCGTGGCACCGACGGCATGAGCGATATCGGCCGCCTTGGCGATGTCGACAATCGCCCAGGACGGGTTGGCAGGCGTTTCGATCCAGATCAGGTCGGTGGCGGGACGGGCCGCGGCGGTGAGGGCATCCAGATCGCCCGGCGCAACGAGGTTCAGCGTGATCCGCTTCTTCGCCAGCGCCCGCTGCAAAAGGCCGCGCGCGCCGTAATACATCTCGGTCTGGGCGACGACATGCCCGCCCGTGGGCACGCTCTCCAGCACGGCGGCGATGGCCGCCATGCCCGAGGAAAACAGCCGCGCATCGGCTCCGTCATCCAACATGGCGAGGACCTGCGCTGCCTGCTGCTCGGTCGGTCCTTTCGGGCGGCGGTAATCCTGGGCGCCGATCAGTGCGTTATCGGCATCGCGCGCATAGGTCGTCGAGGTGTGCAGCGGCGGAATGACCGCACCGGTCAGCCGGTCGATCGCATGCATGGCCTGCACGGTACGGGTTTCGCGGGTGGAGGAAGTCATGAGGCACGTCCCGGTGAAGCTGTCGCTATCGGGATATGGGCATGCCGCAGACCGCGTTCGAGGTCAAAGGCTGAACGGGGTGAGTGTCGTCGGGAAGCGGGTCGCAGGACCGGTCAGGTTCGGCGGAGGAGAACGGGGCGCATGCCCTGGATTGCCACCAGGCCGCATCCGGCAATCAGAAGCAGGATCGCGACAACCAGGCTGGTGGGGCCCAGCCACCCGGCCAGCCAGACGAAAATGGGAACGGATGCGAAGGCGATCAGCAGCACGAGCGCCAGCAGCCCGCCGGCCTGCCAGCCCAGAATGGCATCGCACTGACTGCAGGAAAACTGGCTGCCGGTATTCATCCGCCAGATCGTGTTGGCGGGCAGCTTTGCGCTGCAGGCCGGGCAGGTCTTGTGCATGGTAACGTTCCTACTGCGTAAGACCAAGCATAGCACGTCATGACTGCATGAAAACTCAGGGACTTTCTGGCCAATGTCCCGTGTCATCCCTGACGGATGCCCGGCTCCGGGCCGGGCGGAGATCAGGGACCCATAATCCCGGTGCTTCTCCGGACATTCGCTGTACCGGCATCAAGCCTGCTTGTGCGCAAGCCGGGCGTATGGGTCCCGGCACTGCGTCCCGCCGCCGCGGGACTCCGGCCGGGATGACACCGGGGTGGCCGGCTATCCGTTCAGCACTCGCGCCGCCCGCGGTGCGAAATAGGTGATGATCCCTGCGGCGCCCGCGCGCTTGAAGGCGAGGAGGCTTTCCATCATCACGCGTTCGCCGTCGATCCAGGCATTGGCGGCGGCGGCCTCGATCATGGCGTATTCGCCGGAGACCTGGAAGGCGTAGACCGGGACGGGGAAGGTATCGGAAAGGGCGCGGACGATATCGAGATAGGGCAGGCCGGGCTTGACCATCACCATGTCGGCACCCTCGGCGATGTCGAGCTCGACCTCGCGGATCGCCTCGTCGCGATTGGCGGGGTCCATCTGATAGGTCTGCTTGTCGCCTTTCAGGGCCGCCGCCGAGCCGATCGCCTCGCGATAGGGGCCGTAGAAGCCGGAAGCGTATTTGGCGGCGTAGGAGAGGATCATCGTGTCGTGATGGCCGTCCGCTTCCAGCGCGTCGCGGATCGTGCCGATGCGGCCATCCATCATGTCGGACGGGGCGACGACGTCGCAGCCGGCCTGCGCTTGGACCAGGGCCTGGGCGACCAGTTGTTCGACGGTGGCGTCATTGGCGATGCGATCGCCGTCGAGCACGCCGTCATGACCGTGCGTGGTGAAGGGGTCGAGCGCGACATCGCAGATCACACCCACATTGGGTGCAGCCTCCTTGATGGTGCGGATCGCATTCGGCACCAGACCGTCCGGATTGAGGGCCTCGGAACCGGAATCATCCTTCTTCGCCGGATCGATGTGCGGGAAAATCGCCATCGCCGGAATGCCCAGATCCTGGGCTTCCTTCGCCGCCTTCGCCAGTGCGGAAAGCGACAGGCGGTCGACGCCCGGCATCGCCATCACCGGTTCGACCGGATCGGCCGTGTCGGACACCACGACGGACCAGATCAGATCGTTCACTGTCAGGGTATTCTGGCGCACGAGGCGGCGCGACCAGTCGGCCTGACGGGTGCGGCGAAGGCGTGTGGACGGGTACATGGCGGGCGCGTGTCCTTGTCGTCAGAGGCCGGAATGACGGCCGGGGTGTGCGTTATCGAACTTGCCGTGCGCGTCAGCCCGCGTTACGGCTCCGTTCCAGATCGCTTCGGCAAAATTTGTCTCCACAGGACCATATAAGCAACAGGAGCGCTGCGGTGCATTTCGCTCTTACAGAAGATCAGACCCTCATTCGCGACATGGCGAGAAAATTCGCCGAAGACCGTCTCAAGCCCAATGCGGCCCGCTGGGACGAGGAAAAGCACTTCCCCGTCGAGGTGATGCGCGAGGCGGCCGAGCTCGGCTTTGCCGGTATCTACACGCGCGAGGATGTCGGCGGCTCCAATCTGACGCGTCTCGATGCCGCACTCATTTTCGAGGAATTGTCGCGCGGCTGTGTCGCCACGGCGGCCTTCCTGTCGATCCACAATATGTGCGCCTGGATGATCGACACCTGGGGCAATGAGGACCAGCGCCAGCGCTTCCTGCCGCAGATGATGACGATGGAGAAGATCGCGTCCTACTGTCTCACCGAACCGGGTGCGGGCTCGGATGCGGCCAGTCTGAAGACCAGGGCCGTGCGCGACGGCGATCACTACGTGCTCAACGGCGCCAAGGCCTTCATCTCCGGCGCGGGCACGTCCGACTATTACGTCGTCATGTGCCGCACGGGCGGCGAGGGGCCCAAGGGCATCTCGACCATCGTGGTGGAAAAGGACACGCCGGGCCTCTCCTTCGGTGCCAATGAGAAGAAGATGGGCTGGAATGCCCAGCCGACGCGCATCGTCAATTTCGAGGATTGCCGTGTGCCGGCGGAGAACCTGCTCGCCGAAGAGGGCATGGGTTTCACCCTGGCGATGAAGGGGCTGAATGGCGGCCGCATCAATATCGGCGCCTGTTCGCTGGGCGGCGCGACCGAGGCGTTCGAGGTGGCCAAGGCCTATGTCGGCACCCGCAAGCAGTTCGGCCGCGAACTGTCGCAGTTCCAGGTGACCCAGTTCAGGCTGGCCGACATGGCGACCGAGCTGGAGGCGTCGCGCCTGATGCTCTACCGCGCCGCGGCCTCGGTCGATGCCGGCGATCCGTCTGCGGCCAAGTATTGCGCCATGGCCAAGCGGTTCGCGACGGATACGTGTTTCGACGTCGCCAATCAGGCCTTGCAGCTGCATGGCGGCTACGGCTACCTCAAGGATTATCCGCTCGAGCGGATCGTGCGTGACCTGCGCGTCCACCAGATCCTGGAGGGCACGAACGAGATCATGCGCGTCATCATCGCGAAAGATGAGCTGAAATAGGCCGAGCTGAAGCAGGAGAGTATCATCGCCGAGGAAAACCAGCCTGGCCTGTCGAACCGGGCCTTCGAGACCAGCGAGGCCGCGTTCCAGGCGGCCTGCGACGAGCTGAATACCGTTCTCGCGCCGGAGCAGCCGCTGCCGGCCATCATCCTGGATGCGCGCAGCGAGTTCGGTTCGGACGCGCCGCTCGCCTTCGACAGCGACGGCAACGCCAATGTGATGCTGAAAGTGGCGTCCGGGGACGGCGGTTTCATCGTCTTCTCGCGCACCATCGGAGCCCCGCAGAAGGGGCTGGATGCCGGCGACCTGGTGTGCTGGGTGCCGCTGCAGCATGACGAGGCGCTGGCCGGGGAATCCAACGATCCGCGCTTTGGCTGGGTCGGCCTGGTGTTCGCGGCCCTGGAGCCGGAATGGAAGGATGGCGACTGGGTGATGCGCGAATTCTACGGCGATACCGAATAGGCCGCAGACGCGGTCTTGGATGCCGGCGGCGTCCGGCCTAAACAGCGCATCAGTGAGTAAGACAAAGAGGCCTGCGCCCATGACCGACGAACCGGAAATCATCGCCCGCAAGACCGGCCAGGTGGGCCGTATCACGCTGAACCGTCCCAAGGCGCTCAACGCGCTGACCCATGGCATGTGCCTTGCCATGATCGAGGCGCTGGAGGCCTGGAAGGACGATGACGCGGTCAAGGCGGTCGTGGTCGACGGGGCCGGCGAGAAGGGCTTCTGCGCCGGCGGCGACATTCTCCAGCTGCACAATTCGGGCAAGGCCGGTGATGACCGGGCCTGGCTGTTCTGGCGCGACGAATACAGGCTCAACACGCTGATCCATCACTATCCCAAACCCTATGTCGCCCTGATCGACGGCATCACCATGGGGGGCGGTGTCGGCGTGTCGGTGCACGGCTCGCACCGGGTGGCCGGCGATCGCACGGTGTTCGCCATGCCGGAAACCGGGATCGGCTTTCACCCGGATGTCGGCGGCGCCTATTTCCTGCCGCGCCTGGCCGGCGAGATCGGCACCTGGATGGGGCTGACGGGGGCACGCCTGAAGGCGCCGGACTGCATCGCGGCGGGCCTGGCAACGCATTACTGCCCCTCCGGCCAGACCGAAGCGCTGATCGCGGCGCTGGAGGCGGCGGACCTGTCCGACGAGGACGCGCTGGAGGTTCTGCTGGAGGAATTCTCCGGCGATCCCGGCGACAGCGAGCTGGCGCATACGCGTGGCCTGATTGACGCCGCCTTTGCCGGCGACCGGGTCGAGGACATCGTGGCGCGGATCGAGGGCGCGGGCGACAGCTGGTCGGCCAAGCAGGCCCAGATCATCGCCAGCAAGTCGCCGACGGCGCTGAAACTGACCCTGGCCTGCCTGCGCAGGGGCGGGGATCTCAGCTTCGAGGATGTGATGCGCCAGGATCTGCGCGTGTCCAGCTGGTGCCTGACAGGCACGGATTTCTACGAAGGCGTGCGCGCCGTGATCATCGACAAGGATCACGCGCCGAAATGGTCGCCGGCGACGGTGGCCGAGGTCGACGATGCGGCGATCGAGGCCGCCTTTGCGCCGCTCGACAGCGACCATGAAATGACATTCCTCGGCGAATAGCGCCGGTCCAGCGAGACAATTCCACGGGAGAAGCAGTGATGGCGAAGATTGCCTTTATCGGTCTTGGAAACATGGGATCGGGCATGGCGGCCAATCTGGTGAAGGCCGGACATGAAGTGCTGGCCTTCGATCTCAGCGCCGATGCCGTCGCGCACGCCGTGAACAGTGGCGCCAGCGCCGCTGCGTCGGCTGGCGATGCGGTCGCGGCGGCGGAAGCCGTGGTGACGATGCTGCCGGCGGGCAAGCATGTGCGCGCGGTCTATGAGGGCGAGATTTTCGGCGCTGCGGCGCCCGGTACGCTGTTCATGGACTGCTCGACCATCGACGTTGCCAGTGCGCGGCATGTCGGCGGGCTGGCGGTGGAGAAGGGCTTCCGCTTTGTCGACGCGCCGGTTTCCGGCGGTGTGGCGGCGGCCCAGGGCGGCACGCTGACCTTCATGGTCGGCGGATCGGAAGCCGATTTCGCGGCCGCCGAGGTCTTCCTTGATGCGATGGGCAAGGCGGTGCTGCGGGCCGGCGATCTGGGCGCCGGGCAGGCGGCCAAGATCTGCAACAACATGCTGCTCGCCATCACCATGATCGGCACGTGCGAGGCCTTTGCGCTGGCCGACAAGCTGGGTCTGGATGCGCAGAAATTCTTCGACATCTCGTCCAGGGCGTCCGGCCAGTCCTGGTCGATGACCAGCTATTGCCCGGTGCCGGGGCCGATCCCGACCACGCCGGCAAACAATGGCTACAAGCCGGGTTTTGCCACGGCGATGATGCTGAAGGATCTCAAGCTTGCCCAGGATGCCGCCCAGACCGCCGGTGCGGCGACGCCGCTGGGTGCCCAGGCTGAAGCGCTCTACGCCATGTTCGACAATCTCGGTGGCGGCGCGTCGGACTTCTCCGGCATCTACAAGCTGCTCGACGGCAGCTGGGGCGATTAGCCGGCGGACCCAGATTCTGAGGGTTTTCAAGGCCTGCCAACGCGTCCGGCAGCGGGCAGCGCGCCGCCGTCCGCAACGGATTGCGTCCCGTTAAGGGGATTTTTGCCCTTTGCCGCTAGGCTCCGCTCACAAGATCGAAAAAGATCGGGTGGAGTGGTCAAATGGTCATGGCAGAAAACATGGCGCCGGATGCGGCGCCGAACATGGAATATCTCGAGCTTCTTCAACTCGTGGAGCGCCTGCACCGGCAGCTCCTGGATGTGGTGAAGGATGAGCTCGATCGCGAGGGGCTGGACGATCTGAACTCGGTCCAGGCGCTGCTGCTCTTCAATATCGGTGACCAGGAACTGACCGCTGGCGAACTGCGTACGCGCGGTCACTATCTCGGCTCCAACGTCTCCTACAATCTCAAGAAGCTCGTCGATGCCGGTTATATCCGCCACGAGCGCTCGGAAGTCGACCGCCGTTCGGTCCGCGTCAGCCTGACCGAAACAGGTCATGCCGTCCGCGCCCGGCTGAACACGCTCTTCGCCCGCCAGGGCACGGCGCTGTCGCCGGTCGGCGGCGTTGAGGTGGACCAGTTGCCGGCGGTGAATACGGCGCTGACCCGTATTGAACGCTTCTGGGCCGATCACATCCGGTTCCGCATGTAGGCAGTGACTGTCTCTGACCAGGATCGAGGCGCGGTTTCCCCGGAAACCGCGCCTTTTCTTTGCGCCTAAGTGTCGGTTATGATGCAGCTATAACAGGGCTGTGCGGCGCCTGTTGTGAAATATTGCTGAGGTGCGGCGCTCTGTCCTGTCGCGGTCGGGAAACAATCCCTCTAAAACCCGGTCCGAGGCCTGTTTTGGCTGCAGAATCAAGAAAGGCTCCGCCCATGAACTATCAGAACGCCTTCGCGGACGCGGTCCGCCGGGTCAAGGCTGAAGGCCGCTACCGGGTGTTTGCCGATCTTCTGCGCCGCAAGGGCGAATTCCCCGTTGCACGCTGGCGTTCGCCGGACGGCAATGTGCGCGATGTGACGGTGTGGTGCTCGAACGATTATCTCGGCATGGGCCAGGTGCCCTGCGTCGTCGAGTCGATGAAGAAGGCGATCGACGATGTCGGTTCCGGCGCCGGCGGTACCCGCAATATCTCCGGCACGACCCATTATCATGTCGAACTGGAGCGTTCGCTGGCCGACCTGCACCGCAAGGACGGCGCGCTGCTCTTCACCTCGGGCTACATTGCCAATGAGGCGACGCTGTCGACCCTGGGCAAGATCCTGCCGGGGCTGATCATGTTCTCCGACGAACTGAACCATGCCTCGATGATCGAAGGTGTGAAGGGCGCGCGCTGCGAGAAGCGGATCTGGCGCCACAATGACGTCGCGCACCTGGAAGAATTGCTGGCTGCGGCACCGGCCGATGCGCCGAAGGTCATCGCCTTCGAGTCGGTCTATTCGATGGATGGCGATATCGGCCCGATCGAGGCGGTCTGCGACCTGGCCGAGAAATACAATGCGCTGACCTATCTCGATGAAGTTCATGCGGTGGGGCTGTACGGCCTGCGTGGCGCCGGCATTGCCGAGCGTGACGGTCTGATGCACCGCGTCGACATCATCGAGGGTACGCTGGGCAAGGCCTTTGGCGTGATGGGCGGGTACATCGCCGCCGACGGGGCGATCTGCGATGCGATCCGCTCGATGGCGCCGGGCTTTATCTTCACGACGGCGCTGCCGCCGGCCCTGGCCGCGGGCGCCCGGGCCAGCGTGGAGTATCTCAAATCCGCGCATCACCTGCGCGAACAGCACCAGGAGCGCGCCGCCACGCTGAAGGCCCGCCTCAACGGCGCCGGTTTCCCGGTGCTGGAAAGCTCCGTCACGCACATCGTGCCGGTGCATGTCGGCGATCCGGTGCTGTGCAAGCGCATTTCCGACATGCTGCTCGACGATCACGGCATCTACGTTCAGCCGATCAACTATCCCACCGTGCCGCGCGGCACGGAGCGGCTGCGCCTGACCCCGACGCCCTTGCACACGGACGCAATGTTCGACACGCTGATCGAGGCGCTGGACGATGTCTGGCAGCGCGCGTCGGAACAGACCGGGGTGGCCCGCGCCTGACAATCCGGCGGCGGTCATTCTGGAGCGGCGATGTCCGGTCGTGAGATCTACATTGAGGTGATGGCGATCGGGCAGGCACTCCGGGTCGCTGCGATCGACGCCGAGACGGGCGAGGAGCTGGTTTTCCAGGTTCCCCGCAACACGCCGCGCCAGGAGATCGACGCGCTTGCCCGGGCGAAGGTCGAGTGGAAACTCTCACGCAATGCAGACAATGAAAAACGGCCGGACACAGGGTCCGGCCGTGGTATTCGTGTGTGATATCCGAACGGAAGATCAGCCGTCCTTCTTGCCGCGTCCCAGGCCGATATCCTTGGCAAACTGCGAGCGCTTGCGCGAATAGGCCGGCGCGACCATCGGATAATCCGACGGCAGGTTCCATTTGCGGCGATAGTCGTCCGGCGACATGTTGTATTGCGAGCGCAGATAGCGCTTCAGCATTTTCAGCTTCTTGCCGTCTTCCAGACAGACGATGTAATCGTCGCTCACCGACTTCGATACGGCTACGGCCGGCTTCGTTTTCGGCTCCTGCTTCACCGTCGTTTCCGACACGTCCTTCATGGTCGCATGTACCGACTTGATCAGATCGGGAACATGCTCGGCCGGCATGGAATTGTGGGACAGATAGGAGGCGACGACGTCCGTCGTCATGCGCAGGAGTTCTTCCTTGTCGATTTCGGGGAAATTGTCATCTGCCATGATCAAACCTTCAAACGTTCGGGGGCGGCAGGGCCGGAATAGTGGCCCGATTCAAATTATCGATGGATGTTGGATATTATGTGGCAATGTGAAGTTCAAGCTCAAGCGGCAAATAACATTTGTGCCGGAGCAGTTGGTTGCAGCAGTTTCAAATAATCTCAAATTGAGACGATGGCGGAAAATCTGCGCTGCAGGGCGGAAAACCCGGCTTGTGTCGCACGGGAGCGGGCCTTATCACACGGGGCAGCCGAGTAAGGAGTCGTCATGCCGGACAATCAGGCCGAAACGGGCGCCAACACCCCGTTCTTTTCCCGCTCCATCGTCGAATCCGACCGTGAAGTGGCCCATGCGATCCACGCCGAGATTCAGCGCCAGCAACAGCAGATCGAGCTGATCGCCTCCGAGAACATCGTCTCGCGCGCTGTCCTGGAAGCACAGGGTTCGCCGCTGACAAACAAGTATGCCGAGGGCTATCCCGGCCGCCGCTATTATGGCGGTTGCGAGCATGTCGATGTGGTCGAGACCCTGGCCATCGAGCGCGCCAAGGCGCTGTTCGGTGCGGCCTATGTCAACGTCCAGCCGAATTCCGGCAGCCAGGCGAACCAGGGTGTCTTCCTGGCGCTGCTCAAGCCGGGCGACAGGATCCTGGGCATGTCGCTGGATGCCGGTGGTCACCTGACCCATGGCGCGCGTCCCAACCTGTCGGGCAAATGGTTCGAGGCCCACGCTTATGGCGTGCGCGAGGAGGATGCCCGGATCGATTACGACGCGCTGCGCAAGCAGGCCAACGAGGTCAAGCCGCAGCTGATCGTGGCCGGCGGCTCGGCCTATCCGCGCGAGATTGATTTCGCGGAATTCCGCAGCATTGCCGACGAGGTCGGTGCTTACCTGCTTGTCGACATGGCGCACTTTGCCGGCCTGGTGGCCGGGGGCAGCTATCCCAACCCGCTGCCGTATGCTCATGTCGTCACCACGACCACGCACAAGACGCTGCGCGGTCCGCGCGGCGGCATGATCCTGTCGAACGACGAGGAGCTGGGCAAGAAGATCAATTCGGCGATCTTCCCGGGCCTGCAGGGCGGTCCGCTGATGCATGTCATCGCCGGCAAGGCCGTGGCCTTCGGCGAGGCGCTGCAGCCGGACTTCAAGGACTATGCGAGCCAGGTCATCGTCAATTGCCGGGCCATGGCCCAGGCGATCATCGATGGTGGCTATGCCATCGTCTCCGGCGGTACGGACAGCCATCTCGCGCTGGTCGACCTGCGTCCCAAGGGCTTGAAGGGCAATGCGGCCGAGCAGGCGCTCGAGCGGGCCTATATCACCTGCAACAAGAATGGCGTGCCCTTCGATCCGGAAAAGCCGACCGTCACATCCGGCCTGCGTGTCGGCTCGCCGGCCGGCACCACGCGCGGCTTCGGCGAGGCCGAGTTCACCCAGATCGGCCAGATGATGGTCCGGGTGCTCGACGCGCTGGTCGACAACCCGGACGGCAATGCCGAAATCGAGGCCGCTGTGCGCGACGAGGTCAAAGCACTGACCGCACGCTTCCCCATCTACCCGGAACTGGCCTAAACTGACCGGATGCGTTGTCCTTTTTGCGGTCATCCCGATACCCAGGTTAAGGATTCCCGTCCTGCAGAGGACGGGAATGCCATCCGTCGCCGTCGCCAGTGTCCGTCCTGCGCGGCCCGTTTCACCACGTTCGAGCGCGTGCAGCTGCGCGAGCTGACCGTGCTCAAGAAGTCGGGCCGGCGCGTGCCGTTCGACCGCGAGAAGCTGAACCGGTCGATCCAGCTGGCGATGCAGAAGCGGAATATCGAACCGGACCGTATCGACCAGATGATCTCGGGCATTGTCCGGCGGCTGGAGTCGACCGGCGAGACCGATGTCACGTCCGACCGGGTCGGCGAGCTGGTGATGGAAGGCCTCAAAGGGCTCGATGCGGTGGCCTATGTCCGCTATGCCTCGGTCTACAAGGACTTCCACAAGGTCGAGGATTTCCGCGAATTCATCACCGACGAGCATCTGACCGCCAGCAAGGGCGTGTCGGCTGACGACGACGAATGACCGGCGCGGCGCGTCCGCGTGTCACCCTGAAACTGGCAACCTCGCTGGACGGGCGGATTGCCCTGGCCAATGGCGCGTCGCAATGGATCACGGGCCCCGAGAGCCGGGCCGAGGTGCATCGCATGCGCGCGGCGCACGAGGCGATCCTGACCGGTATCGGCACCGTTCTCGCCGACAATCCGCGTCTCACGGCGCGGCCGGAAGGCGGCTGCGACCGCCAGCCCGATGTCGTGATCATGGACAGCCGGGACCGCACCCCCAGCGATGCGGCCGTGTTCGCGGAGGCGGGCCGTTCGGTGACGCTGGTCCCGCATCGCGACCTGGCGCGGGCGGTTGCCCGGTACAATACGGTGATGATCGAGGCTGGCGCACAGATCGCCGCCGCGGCCATCGCGGCCGATCTGGTCGACCGGATCGAATGGTTTCGCGCGCCCGTGATGCTGGGCGGTGACGGCCTGCCGGTCGTCGCAGCCCTCGGCCTTGAGACGCTGGAGGCGGCCCCCATCTTCAAGCGCACCGGTATCCGCGAACGCGGTGCCGACCTGCAGGAAAGCTACGAACGGATCCGCTGATGTTCACCGGTATCGTCACGGCCAGGGGCCGTATCCGAAACATAACCGGCAATGAGGTGCGCCGCTTCGATATCGAGGCGCCCTGGAAGCCGGACACGATCGATATGGGGGCCTCCATCGCCCATGCCGGCGTATGTCTGACCGTGGTCGACAAGGGCGAATGGGGCGAGGGCGGCTGGTATACGGTCGAGGTCTCGCCGGAGACCCTGCGTCTGACGACGTTGAGCGCCTGGAGTGAGGGCGGAACGGTCAATCTCGAGCGCGCACTGAAAATGGGTGACGAGCTGGGCGGACATCTCGTGACGGGGCATGTGGACGGTGTCGGCAGGATCGTCGAGCGGCGCGAGGAGGGCGAGTGGCTGGTCTTCACCGTCGAGCCGCCGGAAAACCTCAACAAATTCATTGCGAAAAAGGGATCGATCACGGTCGACGGCGTGTCCCTGACGGTGAATGAAGTCACCCGCACCACCTTCGATCTGATGATTATTCCGCACACCGCCGAGGTCACGACGCTGGGCGGGCTGCAAAAAGACGCGCGCGTCAATCTTGAGGTCGACACGATGGCGCGCTACGCCGCGCGCCTGAACGAGTTTTCGGAGACCCCCGCGTGAGCGAGAGCGATATTCCCCTGTCCCCGATCGAGGACATCATCGAGGACGCCCGCAATGGCCGGATGTTCATCCTGGTCGATGCGGAGGACCGCGAGAACGAGGGCGACCTCGTCATCCCCGCCAAGTTCGCGACGCCGGACGCGATCAACTTCATGGCCAAGCATGGCCGTGGCCTGATCTGCCTGGCAATGGATCAGGAGCGGATCGCGCATCTCGGGCTCAAGCTGATGGCGTCGGACAATCGCTCGCGCCACCAGACGGCCTTCACGACCTCCATCGAGGCGCGCGAGGGTGTCACCACCGGCATTTCCGCCCATGACCGTGCCCGCACCATCGAGGTCGCGACCGACCCGTCCAAGGGCGCGGACGATATCGCGACACCGGGACATGTCTTCCCGCTGGTGGCGCGCGATGGCGGGGTTCTGGTCCGCGCCGGCCACACCGAAGCCTCCGTCGATGTTGCCCGGCTGGCGGGCGCCGGTTCGGCCGGCGTGATCTGCGAGATCATGAATGAAGACGGCACGATGGCGCGGCTGTCCGACCTCGTCGCCTTTGCCCAGCTGCACGGGCTGAAGATCGGCACGATTGCCGACCTGATCGCCTATCGCCGCCGCAATGACCGCTTCATCGAGCGGCGTCTGGAGACCGGTTTCACCAGCCGGCATGGCGGTCCGCTGAAACTGATCGTCTTCCGCAACACGATCGATGGCGCCGAGCATGTCGCGCTGGTCAAGGGCGAGCCGTCGCACGCCCAGCCGACCACGGTGCGCATGCACAAGGTGTCCTTCGTGGATGACGTGCTGCACGAGGAAGGTCCGCGCGGCGAACTGGTCGAGGCCGGTATCCGTGCGATCGCGACTGCCGAGGGCCCGTCGGTGATGGTCTTTATCCGCGAGACTTCCCACACCGCGATCATGGAGCGCCTGGGCGCCAAGCCCGTGAAGGCGGACGATGAGCGCGAGGCCCAGCGCCTGCGCGAGTATGGTGTCGGTGCCCAGATCCTGCTGGACCTGGGCGTGAAAGAAATGATCCTGCTCTCCACCAAGCCGCACACGATTGTCGGCCTGGAGGGTTACGGGCTGAGCGTGCGCGAAGAGCGCCATTTTCCGGAGGACTAGCGCATGAGCGCCCCCAAACTCCTGATTGTCGCGGGGACCTTCTACCGCGATATTGCCGATGCGCTGATCAAGGGCGCAAAAGGGGCCGCCGAGGTGGCCGGCGCCACGGCCGAACTGGTCGAGGTTCCCGGTGCGCTGGAAATCCCGGGCGCTATCGTCCAGGCCGAGATCGCCGAGGCGGATTTTGACGGCTATGTCGCCCTGGGCTGTGTCATTCGCGGTGAGACGACGCACTATGATTATGTCTGCACCGAAAGCGCGCGCGGCCTGATGGAGCTGAATCTCAACGGTGTGATCGCCGGAAATGGTATCCTGACCGTCGAGAACCGTGCCCAGGCCCTCAAGCGGGCCGTCGACAAGAACAAGGGTGCGGATGCAGCGAATGCAGCCCTGGCGCTGATTGCGCTGCGCGACCGCTTCGGGAGTGCGAAATGAGCGCACCGCAAAAATCCAGGGAAACGCCGTCCGAGGCCCGTGCGCGTCTGCGCCGTGCGGCCCGTCTGGCCGCCGTTCAGGCGCTGTACCAGATGGAAATCGGCGGACGGGGTGCCAGCACGGTCATCCGCGAGTTCCGCGACCACCGTTTCGGTGCAGCCGGCGAGGGCGAGGAATTCGTCGAGGCCGATGAGGACTTCTTCGACTCGCTCGTATCCGGCGTCGTGGAGCGCCAGGCCGTGGTCGATCCGGCGATCGACGGCCTGCTCGCTGATGGCTGGCGCATGGAACGGCTGGACGCCACGGTGCGCGCCATCCTGCGCGTCGCCGGCTATGAGCTCTTCCAGCGCAAGGATGTCCCGGCGCGTGTGGTGATCGACGAGTATGTCGATGTCGCCAATGCCTTTTTCGAGGGTTCCGAACCGAAATTCGTCAATGCAGCGCTCGACCGCTGTGCCCGCCAGGCGCGTCCGGACGAATTCTGATCATGGTGTCCGGCGGCGAGTTCGATTTCATCCGGACACGCTTGGGACCGCTGACCCGGAACCATGCGGCCGCTCTCGGCCTGCGCGACGACGCGGCCGTGCTTGATGTGCCTGCGGGGCAGCAGCTGGTGCTGGCCTGCGACACGCTGGTCGCGGGCGTACATTTCAGGGTGGATGACGGCGCCGCAGTCGCGGCGGCACGCGCCATGCGCTCCAACGTGTCGGATCTTGCTGCGATGGGCGCTCAGCCGTTGGGTTATCTCAGTGCGCTGAGCTGGCCGCGCGGGATCGATCCGCGCTGGCGGGATGAATTCGTGGCGGCGCTGGCGGACGAGCAGGACCGGTTCGGCCTGGTGCTTCTGGGCGGTGACACAACGTCCACACCCGGCCCCATGACAGTGACATTGACGCTCCTTGGATGCGTCACAGATGGGACATCGCTGCTACGTTCCGGTGCCATTGCGGGCGATGATGTCTGGGTGACGGGCACGATCGGCGATGCCGTGCTGGGACTGGCGTCGCTCGAGGGGGAAACCGGCGCTCCGGCGGAGCTGGTGTCGCGCTATACCCACCCGACGCCGCGCCTGGCGGCCGGTCTGGCCCTCAGGGGAATCGCGACCTCCGCGATCGATATTTCCGACGGTCTCCTGGCCGATGCGGCCCATATCGCAGAAACGAGCGGGCTGGCGCTCGAGATATCCGCAGATCGGGTGCCGCTGTCGGTGCCGGCGCGGGCCTGGCTCGATGCGGGCGAAGAGGGCGGTCTGGGCCGCTTGCTGAGCGGCGGCGACGATTACGAACTCCTCTTCACCGCACCGGCCTCGCGGCGGGCAGAGATAGAGTCCCTGTCGCTCGATGCACCGGTGACGCGGATCGGCCGCGCGGTGGCAGGCGAGGGCGTGACCTGTCTGGGACCGGACGGACAACCCGTGAAGATTGACCGGGCCGGATTTACGCATTTTTGAGGCGTCTCTGGCAGGGTGACGGCGACTGGAGCTGATCCCATGCGTCTTCTGCTTGCCGCGATCCTGACCCTTGCCCTGCAATCCGGGGCCTTCGCCCTCGGGGGCGGAGGCGGCGGTGGTGGTGGCGGCAATGGCGGTCACGGATCGTCCGGCGGCGGTAATGGCAATCGCTTTCTCCTGGTCTTCAACCGCACGGTCGAGGACGAGGAAGATCATGGCGACAGCTATGCCGGCGAGGAAGACGAGGTGGACGACGATCCGCGCGCCTTCAACCTGCCGGCCCTCGTGGCACCCCTGTCGCGCGACGGACGCCTGACGGGCTTTGCCTATGTCCATGTGCGGGTGCGTGCGGCGGACGGCCAGAATGTCTGGTCGATGCAGGAGAATGCGCACTACGCGCTGGATGCGCTCGTGCGGGCCGCCTACCGCATCCCGGTCAGCCGGGCGGACGGCCAGCAACTCGATATTGCCCGGGCCGAAGAGGTCTGGTCCGAGGTGCTGCGCGAACAGTATGGCGCCAATGCGATCGACCACATCGAGATTCGCAGCTCCGACACGCGCCTGCTGATGCGCTAGAACTTCTTCGCAACTGCGGTAAGTATTGGATTTCGAAATCCAAAGTTCGCATGTTGCGCCGCCCTCATGACTTGGGCATAGTCCCCTTAACAATAACAAGAAGAAGCGGGGGACATGCAGGCGGATCGCGTGGTTCTCACGCGTATGCTTCCCCCTATCCTTTCGTGACCAGAGAGAAGTCATAAAACGGGGCTGGAAGCCATGAACATGCTTTTATTGGCCATTGGGGCCGCTGTCCTTGCCATCATCTACGGCGTCGTCCAGACGCAGCGTCTGATGGCGGCGAGCGCAGGGACCGAGAAGATGCAGGAGATCGCATCGGCCATCCAGGAAGGCGCGAACGCGTATCTCAAGCGCCAATATACCACCATCGCCATTGTCGGCATCGTCGTCTGTATCCTGATCGCGGTCTTTCTGGGCTGGCAGGTCGCCCTGGGCTTCGCCATCGGCGCGGTCCTGTCCGGCGCGGCCGGCTTTATCGGCATGCTGGTCTCGGTGCGGGCGAATGTGCGCACCACGCAGGCTGCCAGCACGAGCCTTGCAGCAGGCCTGGCGGTAGCCTTCCGCTCCGGCGCGGTCACGGGGATGCTTGTGGCAGGCCTGGCCCTCCTGGGGGTCGCCGGCTATTACTGGGTGCTGACCGGCCCGATGGGACTGGTCCTCGGTGAGGGGGCCTCCGGCCGTATCATCATCGACTCCCTGGTGGCGCTCGGCTTCGGCGCTTCGCTGATCTCGATCTTTGCCCGTCTGGGCGGCGGCATCTTCACCAAGGGTGCGGATGTCGGCGGCGACATGGTCGGCAAGATCGAAGCCGGGATCCCGGAAGACGATCCGCGCAACGCCGCGACGATCGCCGACAATGTCGGCGACAATGTCGGCGACTGTGCCGGCATGGCGGCCGACCTGTTCGAAACCTATGCGGTGACCGTGGTCGCCACCATGGTGCTCGCGGCGATCTTCTTCACCGGCGGCCTGGCCTCGCAGATGGTGCTCTACCCGCTGGCGATTGCCGCTGTGTGCATCGTCACCTCGATCATCGGCACCTTCTTCGTCAGCCTGGGCAAGGGCACCAATGTGATGGGCGCGCTCTACAAGGGCCTCATCGTGGCGGGCATCCTGTCCATCGGCGGTTTGTGGCTGGTCACGAACTTCACGATCGGCATGGGCGAAATTGCCGAAGTGAACGGCAAGATGATCACGGGCATGAACCTGTTCATCTCCGGCCTCATCGGCCTTGTCGTGACGGCGGCCATCATCTGGGTGACCGAATACTATACCGGCACCGGCTACCGGCCCGTGAAATCCGTCGCCTTGGCGTCGGAATCCGGTCACGGCACCAATGTGATCCAGGGGCTGGCCGTATCGCTGGAGTCCACCGCCCTGCCGGCGCTGATCATCATCGGCGGCATTCTGGGCACCTACACCCTGGCCGGCCTGTTCGGGATCGCCATCTCGGTGACGACCATGCTGGCCCTGGCCGGTCTGATCGTTGCGCTCGATGCTTTCGGCCCGGTCACCGACAACGCCGGCGGTATTGCGGAAATGGCGGGTCTGGACGACTCGGTGCGGGAAACCACCGACACGCTGGATGCGGTCGGCAACACCACGAAAGCCGTCACCAAGGGCTATGCCATCGGCTCTGCCGGCCTGGGCGCACTGGTGCTCTTTGCCGCCTACACGACCGATGTCGAACACCTCCTGGGGATCGAGCCGGACTTCTCGCTCGAGAACCCCTATGTGATCGTCGGCCTCCTGTTCGGCGGACTTTTGCCCTACCTCTTCGGCGGCATGTCGATGATGGCTGTGGGCCGGGCTGCGACCGCGGTCGTTGCCGAGGTGCGCCGCCAGTTCAAGGAGATCCCGGGCATCATGGAGTTCAAGGCCAAGCCGGATTACGGCAGGGCGGTGGACATCCTGACCAAGGCGGCGATCCGCGAGATGATCGTGCCGTCGCTCCTGCCGGTGCTCTCGCCGATCGTGCTCTATTTCGCCATCAACCTGATTGCCGGCCAGGCCCAGGCCCTGGCAGCCGTCGGTGCGATGCTGCTCGGCGTGATCGTCAACGGCCTCTTCGTCGCGGTCTCGATGACCGTCGGCGGCGGCGCCTGGGACAATGCCAAGAAGTATATCGAGGACGGCCATCATGGCGGCAAGGGTTCGGAAGCCCACAAGGCCTCCGTGACCGGCGATACGGTGGGCGATCCCTACAAGGACACGGCCGGTCCGGCTGTGAACCCGATGATCAAGATCACCAATATCGTGGCACTCCTCCTGCTGGCCTTCCTGGCAAGCTAGGGCAGGGCGCACCTGAGAAACTGGAAAGCCCCGGCCAAGCTGGCCGGGGCTTTTTTGTGCTTTGGAACGCTGCGCCGGGCCTTGCGTTGCATCCTCTGGAAGCAGACAGCGAGGCTGCAATGATTGCGACCGATACGCCGGCCGCCGCAAAGACCGCCCGTCTCTACCGCATGGTGATGCCGGACCATGTGTGCCCCTACGGCCTGAAGTCGAAGGCGCTGCTGGAGCGCAACGGGTACACGGTCGAAGACCATCACCTCTCAACGCGCGAGGAGACCGACGCCTTCAAGACCGCGCATGATGTCGAGACCACGCCCCAGACCTTTATCGGGGATGAGCGGATCGGTGGCTATGACGCGCTTCGCGCTTTCTTCGGCCATCCCCTGAAGGGGACGGGGCAGACCAGCTACCAGTCTGTCATTGCGCTTTTCGTCATGGCCGCGTTGATGGGAGGCGCGGTCAGCTGGCTGACCCTGGGCAGGCTGGATCCCGGGCTCTGGCTGACATCCGCCATCCCGGTCGCCATGTGCCTTCTGGCCGTGCAGAAGCTGCGCGATGTCGAGAGCTTCTCGACCATGTTCCTCAATTACGACCTGCTGGCGCGCCGCTGGGTGCCCTATGGCTATCTCTATCCTTTCGGCGAGGCGCTGGCGGGCGTGCTGATGCTGGCCGGGGCGCTGACCGTGATCGCCGCGCCGGTGGCGATCCTCATCGGCGGCATCGGGGCGGTATCGGTGTTCAAGGCCGTCTATATCGACAGGCGCGAGCTGAAATGCGCCTGCATGGGCGGCGGCAGCGATGTGCCGCTGGGTTTCGTCTCGCTGAGCGAAAACCTGATGATGCTGGGCATGGGCCTGTGGATGCTGGTCCGGCTGGCAGGTTAGGCGATCGGCAGTGCCCGGGTCTGCAGTGCCGGTGCGAGGCCGCGATCATTGCAGCGATGCCAGCCGGCGATGGAGAAGCGCTCGCGCCGGGCCGGGATCACCTCGTGCGGGATATCCTCGGACAGGAAAACGGCCAGCGTGCCGAATTCCGGCCGCACCTCGTCCAGCACCTGGTCGCTGTCGGGCGCATAGATGCGCAGATGTCCGCCATCGGCGGCGTCCCAGTCGCGATTGAGGTAGAGCACCGAGGAGAGGACCCGGTTGCGGGCGCCGCGGAAACTGTCCAGGTGGCGCTTGTAGAAGCCGCCGGGTTCGTAGACCGCGTAGTGGGCCTCGAAGGCGAACAGGCCCAGCATGAGGCGGTAGTTCACCTCGCGGCGCAGCGCTTCGGCAAAGGCGAAATAGGCGGTCTGGGCCGGGCTTGAACCATCGAGCCATCTGGTCTTGTCGCGCCGGACCTGGCGGACAAGCTCGTGATCCTCACCGCGGCCGATACCGGCAGCGGTCATTTCGCAGTCCTGCCAGAGGGTCTCGGCTTCCTGCGCCAGTGCGCCCAGCATGTCCGCATCGGCGAGGCGGCACACCGACCAGCCCTGTCCGGCGAGATCGTCGCACAGCGTGTCGGCGTTGAAGGCGGGCAGGCCGGTCAGGCCCAGGGCAGGAAGGCTCAATGCCGTGTCACCTGTCGAGGAAGATGCGCGCTGATAGGGCCGGCGGGCCGGGCGGTCAATCGAAATCGGAGCCGGCCGAGAGCCGTTCGAGAACGGCCAAGGCGTCTTCGGCGCGGTCGACGGGGACGAAGAGATGGTCATGGAAATAGCCCGCCACCGGATTGCAGCCGATTCCGGCTCCGGCCAGTGCCTGCGCGATGGCTGCCATGAAGCCGACGGCCTCGAGTGCTGAATGGATCTGCAGGGTGATGCGGCGGCAGGGAAAGACGGTTTCCAGGCCGGCATCGGTGGCCGCAGCGGCGTCGACAATGAGCGTCACACCCTCATCCTCGACATAGCGCATCAGGGGCGAGAGGCCGGCCGGTTCCGGCATGCCGGGCGGCAGGGTGGCAAAGGCCCACACGCCCGGGTGCAGGCGGGCAGACAGGCCTTTGAGCAGGGTTTCAAGATCGGTCTCGCCGTGCATCGCGGACTCCTGTGTTCAGTGCAGAACATGGTATGGCTGATACATCATCGCCATATAGGCGGTTGGAGGATGCCATGTCTGTTGAAGTCATCTCGTTGGCGGAAAAACACAGCCAGTTCAAGGACGCCTGGGCGCCGCGCCGGGTGGCCAAGCTGGACAATTACGAGATCAAGCTGGCGAAGGCCGAAGGGGCGTTCGACTGGCATGCACATCTGGAAGAGGACGAGTTCTTTCTCGTCACGCGCGGCATCCTGAAGATCGAGATCGAGAGCGCCGATCCGGTCATTCTGGGACCGGGCGAGATGTGTGTGATCCCCAAGGGCGTGCGGCACCGGCCGGTCGCACAGACCGAGAAAGTTCACATGATGCTGATCGAACGCGCCGGTGTGGTGAATACCGGCGACAATCCGGACAGCGATCTGACCCAGATGATCACGGATCTCTAGGTGATCTGCCCGGCTCTCCCATTGATCGCAAAGTGAGCAGCCGGTATATCGCGACTCCCGGTCCGGGGTTTATTTCGCATGCAAACAAATGAGGTCTCCGCATGAGCTCCAACGCATTCGACGTGATCGTGATCGGCGGCGGACCTGGCGGCTATGTCGCCGCGATCCGGGCTTCCCAGCTGGGTTTCAGGACGGCGGTTGTCGAGCGCGCGCATCTGGGCGGGATCTGTCTCAACTGGGGCTGTATCCCCACCAAGGCGCTGCTGCGGACCTCGGAAGTCTATCACCTGATGCAGCATGCCAGGGATTTCGGCCTGTCGGCCGAGAAGATCGGCTATGACGTCAAGGCGATCGTCAAGCGCTCGCGCGATGTCGCGGGCCGCCTCTCCGGCGGTGTCGGCATGTTGATGAAGAAGCACAAGATCCAGGTGATCGAAGGCGAAGCGAAACTGGCCAAGGGCGGCGAGGCCCCCAAGGTCGTCGTCGGCAAGGACAGCTATACCGCCAAGCACGTCATCCTGGCGACGGGCGCCCGGGCGCGCACTGTGCCGCAAGCCGGTCTCGAGCCCGATGGCGACAAGATCTGGACCTATCGCGAGGCCATGGTGCCCGAGAGCATGCCGAAGTCCGTCCTGGTCATCGGTTCCGGCGCGATCGGTATCGAGTTTGCCAGCTTCTACAACACGATGGGCGCCGATGTGACGGTCGTCGAAATGATGGATCGCGTGCTGCCGGTCGAGGACGAGGAGATCTCCGCCTTCGCCGCCAAGAGCTTCAGGAAGCAGGGCATGACGCTGATGACCGGCGCCCAGGTCGAAAAGCTCGACACGTCGGGCAAGACGGCGAAGGTCAGCGTGAAGACGTCGAAGGGCAAGACCGAGACGATCGAGGTCGAAAAGGTCATCCTGGCCATCGGCATTGTCGGCAATGTCGAGAATCTCGGCCTGGAAGAGCTCGGCGTGAAGATCGAGAAGGGCCATGTCGTCAATGACGGTTTCGGCCGCACGAATGTGAAGGGGCTTTATGCCATCGGCGATGTTGCCGGACCGCCCTGGCTGGCGCACAAGGCCTCGCACGAAGGCGTGGTCTGCGTGGAGAAGATCGCCGGCCTGGACGTGCACGCCTTCGAGACCGGCAATATCCCGGGCTGCACCTATTGCCATCCGCAGATCGCTTCTGTCGGCCTGACCGAAGCGAAGGCGAAGGAGGCGGGGCACGAAGTGAAGGTCGGCCGTTTCCCCTTCGTGGGCAATGGCAAGGCGATTGCCCTGGGCGACGATCAGGGCCTGGTGAAGACCGTGTTCGACGCGAAGACCGGCGAGCTGCTGGGCGCCCACATGGTCGGCGCCGAGGTCACCGAGCTGATCCAGGGCTATGCCGTGGCGCGTCAGCTGGAGACCACCGAGGCCGAGCTGATGCACACGGTCTTCCCGCACCCGACCCTGTCGGAAATGATGCATGAAAGCGTGCTGGATGCGTACGGGCGGGCGCTGCACATCTGATCCGCATCCAAAACGCGTGTGCCGGGCATCATGGGATCGAAAACCGATTTCGTGAGGATGCCATGCTGAAGTCTTTCCTGTTCTGCGCCGCGGCTGCGACAGCTCTGTCGGCCTGTACCTATGATGTCCGCGGCAGGGGGGAGGATCGCTCGGTCGATGCCGCCGGCCTGGTGGCCTCGCGCAATGTCGACGTGCCCGGCGATGCCGAATTCTCCGGCATGTTCGTCGGTGCCGATGGCCGCGTCGGCCGGGATCTGGAACTGTCCGGTGCGACGGTGCGCTCGAACATGATCGTCGGGCGCGATCTGGAAGCCTCCGGCGGGCGGGTACGGTTCACCGGCGAAGTCGGCGGGGATGCGGAAATCTCGGCCGGCACGGCCGACATCGATGCGCGCATTGCCGGCAATACCGAAATCGCGGCCGGCCGGGTCACGCTGGACGGTCATCTGCACGGATCGCTGGAGATGGATGGCGGGCACATGGTGCTGCGCGCCGATGTCGACGGGCCGGTGACCGTGCGCGGCCATGGCCGCGACGATGGCGATGGCCGGGTCGAGATTTTCGGGCGTCTGGGGCAGGGCGGCCTGATCTGCGCCGCGGAAGTCGAGCTGCGCTCCGGTGCCCGGCTGGAAGGCGGTTTCCTGGTGATCTCCCATACGCGACCGGACGGCGAAGGCTTCGAGTGGGAAGCCCTCGGCCGCCGCGATTGCGAGGATCTCTGACCGGCTATTCTGCGGGTTCGGTGGCTGCCGGCTTCAGCTCGTCGGCCATCAACGCCTCCACCGTCTTCTGGACGGTGCCGTAATCGGTCTTGCCGGTGCCCAGCACCGGGATCGATTCGACGTGGATGATCTTGCGCGGGATCGCCAGTTCGGAGATGCCGTGATTGCGGGCGAAGGCCACGAGGTCGGCCCGGTCGGCCTTGGCATCGTCGGTGAGCAGGATGACCTGTTCGCCCTTGCGCTTGTCCGGAATGGCGGCAGCGGCGTGCATGCTGTCCGGCCAGAGCGAGGTGGCGCAGTTCTCCACCACGGCGAGGGAGACCATCTCCCCGCCCAGCTTGGCAAAGCGCTTCACCCGGCCGCGGATGCGGATGAAACCGTCCTCGTCGATCGAGACGATATCGCCGGTATCGTGCCAGCCGCCCTCGGGCGCCTCCAGCTGCAGCGGGGCGGAGGGGCGGATATAGCCCTTCATGATATTGGGGCCGCGAATATGCAGCTGACCGCCATCATCGATCCCCTCGACCGGCACCAGACGCGCCTCGCAGCCCGGCAGCAGCTGGCCGACCGTGCCCGGGCGGTTGTTTTCCGGCTGGTTGACCGACAGGACAGGCGCGGCCTCGGTGAGGCCATAGCCCTCGACGATCTCGACATTGAAGCGCCGGCGCAGGGCCGAGCGTGTCTCGTCCTTCACCCGTTCCGCACCGCACACCGCAAAGCGCAGCGATGACAGATCGTCCGGATCGGCGGCGCGGGCATACTGGTTCATGAAGGTGTCGGTGGCGAACAGGATGGTCGCCTTCGTCTCGGCGATCCGCTTGACGATGGTCTTGGCCTGCAGCGGCGTGGGGTGGCAGATCGCCGGCACGCCGAGGCCGAGCGGCACCAGCACGCCGCCGGTCAGTCCGAAACAGTGGAAGGTCGGCAGCGGATTGAACACCAGATCGGTCGGGTAGATCTTGATGTGATCGCGCACCTGCTCGACATTCGCCAGCAGGTTGGCATGGCTCAGCACGACGCCTTTGGGGTCGCCCTCCGTACCCGAAGTGAAGAGGTAGACGGCCGGGCTGTCCGGATCGGGATGCGCCCGCACCAGGGACGGCATCACCATCCCGACGGCAGCGGCAAGCTTGTCGCCCAGCGACAGGTTCTCGCGCACATCCTCCAGATAGATCAGCTCGTGATCCTTCTTCAGCTCGGCCTCGAGATCCTGCAGCTCGCCCAACTCGATGAAGCGGTGCGCAGTGACGATGCGCTTCGCCTTGCAGGCCTGGCAGGCCGCCTTCAGCGCGCGTTCGCCGGCGGTGAAGTTGAGCATGGCCGGGACGCGGCCATAGGCCGAGATCGCGAAGAAGGAGATGATGGCACCTGCACCGGTGGGCAGGAGCACACCGACGGCCTCGCCCTTTTCGGTGCCCGCCTTGAGGGCATGGCCCAGAGCGAAGGAGGCTTTCACCAGATCGTTGTAGGTCAGCTCGCGGCCGTCGGCATCGACGGCGGCGAGCTTCTTGCCGCCATAACGGTTTCTCGATTCGATCAGCGACTTGAAGACCGGCTTGCGGATTCGCGCCGGATCGAGATAGGCGCCTTTGTAGACCTGTCCGGTGTAGACCTGCCCGGTTGCGCCCTGCGCACCGGTTTCCGGGGCGAGCCCGGCGGCCGGAGTGTCAGCCATGTAATCCTCCCGTGTACGCCCATACGTGCAGGCGCCGTGTATTGGAGATGATTTTAGCTGCGCTTGACGCGTAGGGAAGGGGCGGGCTGCGTGCGGGCGTCCTTTCAGCGGGCGGCATCTCGTAATTCAAAAAATATTTATCGAAAAACGGAAAAATATCCTTGATATCGTTTTTCGATAATGTATGGTCTGAATCAACGCTGGGGAGCGTAGACCCGGATTTCCAGAACGCCAGGTGGCAGGAGGTCCGGGACGTTATGGGAGAGTTGAATGACCAAGCTCTGGCTTGCTGCCACGGCCCTGACAACCGCACTGATGACGTCGGGCTGCGTTATTGTCGTCGCCGATGAAGGCGATGGCGCCAAGATGATGCGCCAGCACCGGTCCGCCGACGGCTATATCGTGCTCGACCGGGACGGCGATTACAGCCGCCTGAGCGGCGATCTGAACCTGCGCGGCCGTCTGGGCGGCGATCTCAGCCTGGTCTCCGGCGATGTCGATGCCGACGGTCTCGAAGTCGGCGGCGAGGTCTCCATCGCGGCGGGTGACGTGAATTTCACCGGCAAGGTCGATGGCGAGGTTTCCATTGCCGGCGGCGATGTGAGCTGGAACGGCGAGGCCGGTGACGAGCTCTCGATCGCGGCAGGCAATCTGACGGTGCACGGCCATATTGCCGGTCCGGCCAGCCTGGCGTCCGGTAACATGGAGGTCGATGCGACCTTCCGGGACGGCCTGTCGGCGCATGCCGGCTCGATGACGATCAATGGCGAGGTCCATGGCCCGCTCGAACTCGTTGCGATCAACGAGATGCGCCGCAATCGCGATTATGACGATGAGGGCGATATCGAGATCGGTGCCCGCGTCCATGATGGCGGCCAGGTCTGCGGCATCCGTGTGACCATCGCGTCGACGGCCCGCATCGATGGCCACTTTGAAGTCTTCGCCGAGCATCAGCCGGTGGTCGAGTCGGGCGCCCGTGTGGATGACCTTGTCTTCACCCCGCGCGACCGCCGCGACTGCGAAGACCTGATCGACAACTGAAACCGGTAGGGACCGGAATTCATTTCAACAACCGACCTGACTGCCGGGGGGCGCAGGGAGAGAGTTATGAGCATCAAGCACACAATCATGGCCCTGGGGCTGGCCATCACCGCAATGACGGGCGCCGCGGGTGCCCAGGTGATCGGCGGCGAAGTCGAGATCGACGGCAGCGGCAATGACGTCGTCTTCCTCGGCGGCGACATGACGGTCCGCGGCAATGTCCAGGGCGATATTTCCGCGATTGCCGGCGAGGGCGAGATCGATGCCGACGTTACCGGCTCGATCCACTTCTTCGGCGGTGACGTCTACATTCGCGGCTCTGTCGGCGAAGATATCGAGATTGCCGGTGGCGATGTCGAAATCGACGCCAATGTCGCCGGCGATGTCAGCGCAGCCGGTGGCGATGTCCGTATCGGCGGCACGATCGGCGGCGAACTCGCTGCAGCCGGCGGCAATGTCGAGATCGAGGCGACCGTTGGCGATATGGTCCAGCTGGCTGGCGGATATGTCGGCGTGCACAGCGACGCTGTCTTCGCCGACGGTCTGGAGGTCGCGGGCGGCGAGATCGAGATTGCCGGTACCGTCCGAGGCGACGTGGATATCGAAGGCTCCGAAGTCACGCTGTCCGGCCTGATAGACGGCGATGTCGAGATCCTGGCCGAGGAAATCTACATCCTCGACTCGGCCCGGGTGACCGGCGAGATCTCCGTGCGCGGCCCGTCCCAGCCCGTCGTGGCTGCCGGCGCCCAGATCGGCCCGGTCGACTATGAATACGAGCCGTTCAACTTCGGTGCGAAGCACTGGGACGACATTGATATCGATATCGAGGGGCCCTGGGAGATCATCGGTGCACCCTTCGCCTTCCTGGGCCTGGCGGTGCCGGGCGCCGCCCTTCTGCTGGGTGCGCTGGCCGTGCTGATGACACCGCGCGGCACCGCCCGGGTGGCCCGCACCTTCCGCCGCAAACCCGTGCTCTCCGGCTTCCTGGGCTTTATCAGCTTCGCCCTGTCGCCTGTCTTCCTGATCATCATGACGGTGCTGCTGGCGATCACCGTGATCGGCGTGTTGCTGATCCCGATCATGTGGCTGCTGTTCTGGCCCTTCCTGCTGCTGTGCCTGGCGCTGGGCGCACTGGCAGTCGGCGACCTGGTGTTCAACCGCAAGCCGGAACAGTCCCTGGGCATGGGTATGCGCCTTCTGTCCCTGATGCTGGTGCTGGCGGTTTCTGCCGCGCTGGGCGCTGTGCCTGTACTGGGTGCGCTGGTCGGTCTCTTCCTGATGTTTATCGGCCTGGGCGCCTGGCTGATGTCGCTGGGCCGGGACAACGGCCATACAGCTCCGGCTGCGGCATTCAGTCCGGAAGATGACAAAACCGTAACCGCGGGGTGACGCGGTCCCGGGCAGACGCTACATGAGTTCCCGAAGAGAGCCCGTTTTAGGGGTATGGGGAACCTGGGATATGCGTAACTTCAGTCTTATTGCCATGGCGACAGCGGCCGCGACGTTCAACGTTGCGGCCGCCCAGCCGATTCAGCAGACCACGAACAATTGGCGCGATGCCTTCCGCCAGCTCGAGGACGAGGATTGGCCGTCGCCGAACCGCGAACGCCGCGCCACCGGCGCGCCGGGGCCGGACTACTGGCAACAGGATGTCGATTACGACATCGATATCCGTCTCGATGAGGAAGAGAAGCATCTCTACGGCTCCGAGACGGTTACCTACACCAACAATGCGCCGGATCCGCTGGACTTCCTGTGGTTCCAGCTCGACCAGAACCGTTTCCGCCCCGACTCCATCGCGGTGATGACCGAGACGGTCGGCGATGGCGGCCGCTCGTCCGGCCGGGTGGGCGGCTCCAATCCGGAAGGTATTTCTGCCTCTGCCGTGCGCCGGCGCCAGCAGATCGCCGATGACGGCTATGGCCACAACATCACGGCCGTGACCGATGCCGACGGCAATCCGGTGGATTTCACCATTGTCGACACGCTGATGCGGATCGATCTCGACGATACGCTGGAGACCGGCGAAAGCGTCGTGCTGAACATCGAGTGGGATTATCGCCTGATCGAGACCGGCGTGATCGGCGGCCGAGCTGGCTGGGAATGCTTTGAGGAAACCGAGGATACCGGCGGCGACTGTATCTACCAGATCGCGCAATGGTTCCCGCGTGCAGCAGCCTTCTCCGATTATGAGGGCTGGCACAACAAGGCCTTCCTCGGCCGCGGCGAGTTCACCCTGGAATTCGGCGATTACGACGTGTCCATCACCGTGCCGCAGGACTTCATCGTCTCCGCGACCGGTGTGCTGCAGAACCCCGAAGATGTCCTCAATCAGGCCCAGCGTGACCGTCTGGAAGAAGCCCGGACCTCCGAAGAGCCGGTCTTCATCGTGACGCCGTCCGAAGCCCGCGCCAATGAGCGCCGGGGCACGCGGTCCGAAGCCACCTGGGAATTCCGTGCCGAGAATGTCCGCGATTTTGCCTGGGCCGGTTCGCGCAAATTCATCTGGGACGCGGTCGGCGTCGAACAGGACGGCGAGGGCGCGGCGCCCGAGCTCGTCATGGCGATGTCCTTCTACCCCAATGAGAGCGAGCCGCTGTGGTCGGCCTTCTCGACCCGTGCCGTCGAGCACACGCTGGACGTCTACTCCTCCTTCTCCTTCCCCTATCCCTATCCGGTGGCGCAATCGATCGCCGGCCCGCAGGGCGGGATGGAGTATCCGATGATCACCTTCAACGGCGGCACCTATGGCCGCCCGGTGGTCGATGATGACGGCAATCTGACCTATTCGCGCAGCGCCAAGCGCGGGCTGATCGGCGTGATCATCCACGAGATCGGCCACATCTATTTCCCGATGACGGTCAATTCCGACGAGCGTCAGTGGACCTGGATGGATGAGGGCATCAACACCTTCCTGCAATTCCAGGCCGAGCGTCAGTGGGAAGAGGACTTCCCGTCCCGCCGCGGCGATCCGGACCTGATCGCGGACTACATGGTGTCGACCAACCAGATGCCGATCATGACGCAGTCGGACTCGGTGCTGCAGTTCGGCAGCAATGCCTATGGCAAGCCGGCGACGGCGCTCGTCGTGCTGCGCGAGACGATCCTGGGCCGCGAACTGTTCGACGAAGCCTTCCGCACCTATGCCAATCGCTGGCGGTTCCGCCGGCCGACGCCGTATGATTTCTTCCGCACGATGGAAGAGGTGTCCGGTGTCGATCTCGACTGGTTCTGGCGCGGCTGGTTCTACTCGACCGACCATGTCGACATCTCGCTCGACCGGGTGATCGAGGGCACGTTCAACACGGAAAATCCGGAGATCGAGAATGCCCGCGAGCGCGCCGAGGACGACGCCGATCCGGAAAGCCTGACCCAGGCCGGCAATCGCGAGGCAGGCATCGCCTATTACGAGGAACGCAATCCGGAAGTGGTCGACTTCTACTCGCGCAATGACGAGCACACGGTGACCAATCGCGAACGCGAGGCCTATGACAGTTTCCGCGAGGAGCTGGAGGACTGGGAAGCCGCAATCGTCGACAGCGACGAGCGCATCTACTATCTCGACTTCACCAACCAGGGCGGTGTGGTGATGCCGATCATCCTCGAATTCACCTTCGCGGACGGCGGCAGCGAGATCGTGCGGATCCCGGCCGAGGTCTGGCGCTACAATCCGGACAATGTCACCTGGACCTATATGACCGATCGTGAGGTCGTTTCGGTGGAACTCGATCCGCTGCACGAAACCGCCGATGCGGACCGGTCCGACAATTTCTTCCCGCCGCGCATCGAGCCGACCCGGCTGGAAGTCTATCGTTCGTCCTCGGACAATGACACGATGATGGACGACATGGATCAGCGCGTGACGCGCGACTCGATCCGTACGCGTCCGCAATAGGAAGGACCTGCGCGAATGCTGCGGCTTCGCACACTTCTGACGGGCCTGGCCGGTGTTCTGCTTGTGGCAGCGCCGGCCAGTGCCCATCGCGTCCATGCCGGTGTCACCGAGATCGCCGTCAATCCGCGCACCGGCGAGATGGAGATCGTGCACCGGCTCTTCGCCCACGACCTCCTGACCGCGCTCGATCGCGATGAACAGGATGCGGCGCAATTCCTCGAGACCGAAGCCGGGCTGGAAACGGTCGGCGCCTATGCCGGTGAGCGTTTCCGCATGGCGGATGGTGAGGGCGACCTGTTCGAGTTGAACTATGTCGGCGCCGAGGTCGATGGCGAGTTTGCCTGGATCTATTTCATCGCACCGCAGCCGGCGGAAACCGAAAGCTTCATCGTCGACAATGATCTCCTCGCCGAAGCCTTCGACGACCAGGTGATGATGACCAATCTGCGCTTCCAGTCCCATGTCCGCACCGCGATGCAGGGGCCCGGACGTCGCGCGCCGGTGCGTGTCCGCTTCGAGCGTTAGGCTTCGCCGGCAGAGGCAGCAGCCATTTCCACCCGGTTGCGGCCGTTTGACTTTGCGGCGTAGAGCGCTGTGTCGGCGGCGCGGAACAGCTTTTCCACATCGCCCGCATCGCGGCAGACCGCGCGGGCACAGCCCGCCGAGACCGTGACCGGGACATGCAGTCCCTCGACCCGCGCCGGCGCTGCCTCCACGGCCGAGCGCAGGCGGCCCGCCAGGGGCTCCAGGGCCTCGCTGTCGCGTTCGTCGACGATGATGGCGAACTCCTCGCCGCCGATGCGGGCCAGCACATCGCGCCGCCGGGAGACCGAGCGGGCAATCGTGGCGATATGCTGCAGAACCCGGTCGCCGACATCATGGCCATGCGTGTCGTTGACCTGCTTGAAACGGTCGATATCGAACAGGATCAGGGCGATCTGGCGATCCGGTGCCGTTGAGGTTGCCAGCCGCCGCACGATCTCGCGATCAAAGGCGCGGCGATTGGCCAGCGCGGTCAGCGGGTCGGTCAGCGCCATCTCGCTCAGCCGGGCCTGGGAATAGCCGGCGCTCAACAGCAGATAGCCGAAAATCGTCGTCGTCTCGAAGGCGATCAGCGTCATCACGGCGACGGGCAGGAGCGGGTTGTCGCCGTCATAGACGTTCTGGACCGCCCCGCCATTGGTCAGCTGCAGAACGAACAGGGCGGCCGAGACCAGGATCGTGGCGACCATTGCGGCGCCGAGTACCACGGCGCCGGCCGGACCGTCGCGGCGGGCGATCGTCCACAGCCGGGTAAGGCTGAGCATATTGGTCGCGATCAGGACGCTCGCGAGCGTCAGGACACGGCCGATCACATTCGTGTCGACCAGGCAGAACCAGCCATAGCCCAGGGCCATGACACCGGCGAGGCCGGCATAGACGTACGGCCGGAAGGGGCGTTCGGCAAAGGAGGCGGTTCCGAACAGCATCAGGACGTGGCCGGAACTCACCATCATGTTCATGAAAAAGAGGAAGACCGGGTCGGTGTCCGGACCGACATTGAAGGCGGCCGACAGGAAAAGGCCGACGGTCTGGACGCTCAGCCCGATACACCAGAACTTCGCACCCTCGCTGGTGCGGTGGATGCGCCAGTTCACGAAGTGCAGCAGGATCCCGATCGTCAGGATGAGCGCAAGGGCGCTGACAAGCGATCGGGTGTCGAGCATGTCCTGTCCTCGTCGCGGCGTTAACGGTGTGGCCGCAGTCTTTGCAGTGCGGTGCGGCGGGGGCAAGGCCCGAGCGCTGCAATCTCAGGATTTTGTTCAGATTTTATGCGCGTCAGCGGGGCAAAGACAGGCAAAGCTGTTGGCCAGTTTGCCCTCGGTGGCCGTGTAGTCGAAGGTGATTTCGGTTCCGGCCGGCAGGTCGCGGCGCGCGACAAGCACCGGCCGCCCGTCCGGCCGGTAGACGATCTCGCAGCTCGGCTCGCAGGCATGGTTCACGAAATGACCATAGCCGGTCGGCTCGACATGGCGGCCGTCGGATGTCCGGAAGGAGTAGGGGGTCTGCACCGCACTGAACGGACCGCGGATCGGCAGGACTTCGGCGCCCCGGGCCAGCGGGGCGACCGCGACAGTGCCCCAGCCATGCGTGGGGCTCGGGTCCAGCCGGACGGCGGGCGCCTCTTCCAGGACATAGGCCGTGCGTGTGCGGACATCCCCCGGCTGCTGCATGTCCAGCGTGCCGATATAGCCGGCATCGATGTCCGGTGTTTCCGCGCGGACGCGCAGCGCCTCGGCGGGCCGGCGGTCGCGGCGGTCGAGATCGAGTTCCAGTTCCGCGCCGTTGACACGGCCGGTGACAGCGATCGGGACGGCGTCGGAACGGCCCGGTGTCAGGCGCAGGATCTCGCCGTCCCACCGGTCGCCATGGGCAAGCAGGTGAAAGCGGTCGAAACGCCGCTTGCCACCGGCATCGACGAAGAAGCCGAGCATGTGGCGTTCGCGGCTGGCAGCGGCATCCTGCACGGCGATCTCCCGGTTATGCGGCAGTACGCGGTCGAGGCTAGCCAGGATACGCTGCAGCGCAAGAAAAACCCAGGGTTTGCGTAAACGCGCGCTCACCCCGGGCGGGAATGCAGGCCGTGTCAGGCCTCGGTCTTCTGCGGTGTGTCGCTGCGCACCAGCACATTGCGGCCCGGGGCCGGACAGATCGGTTTCAGCTTGCCGTCGCCCGGTGTTCTGGCTGGCACGTCATCGCCGGAGCGTTCATAGAGCCAGTCGCGCCAGTCGGCCCACCAGGACCCGGGATGCTCCTTGGCGCCCTTGATCCAGGCCTCGACGGTCTTGGGCAGCTTGTCATTGGTCCAGTGCTGATACTTGCCGGCGGCCGGATGGTTGATCACGCCGGCAATGTGTCCCGACCCCGCCAGCAGGAAGCGGACAGGTCCGCCGAAGCGTTTGGCGCCGCGATAGACGGACGGGTAGGGCGCGATATGGTCCTCGCGCGAGGCCTGCATGTAGACCGGCGTCTTCACCGCGCCGAGATCGAGCGTGTGGCCGTCAAGCTCCAGCTCGCCGCGCGACAGGCGATTGTTGCGGTAGAGATTGTCCAGATACCACAGGTGCAGCGCCTTGGGCATGCGGGTCTGGTCGGAATTCCAGTACAGCAGATCGAAGGCCTGCGGCTGGCGTCCGAGCAGGTAATTGTTGACCACGAAGGACCAGATCAGGTCGTTCGAGCGCAGGAGGTTGAACGTGTCGGCCATGGAGCGCCCGTCCAGCACGCCGCCCTGGGCGTCCATGATGCGCTCGATCTCCTTGAGCCAGTACTCGTCGATGAACAGCAGGAGGTCGCCGGCCTGTTCGAAATCCGTCTGGGCGGCGAAAAAGGTTGCCGACGCGATCCGGTCGGCTTGGCCCTCGGCTTCCAGCCAGGCGAGGGCGCTGGCGAGCAGCGTGCCGCCGACGCAGTAGCCCACGGCATTCACCGATGTTTCGCCCGTGGCCGCCTCGATCGCGTGCAGTGCCGCGAACAGGCCTTCATGCATGTAGTCGGAGAAGGTCTTGTCCTTGAGTTCCGGACCCGGATTGACCCAGGAGATCAGGAACACCGTGAAGCCCTGCTCGGTGAGCCAGCGGATCATCGAGTTCTTTTCCCGCAGATCCATGATGTAGAACTTGTTGATCCAGGGCGGCGCGATCAGCAGCGGCCGCTGCTTCACCGTCTCCGTCGCGGGAGCGTACTGGATCAGCTCCATCACATCGTTCTGGAAGATCACCTGGCCGGGCGCCGTGGCGAGATCCTTGCCGACCTCGAAGCCTGCGGTATCGGTCTGGCGCAGGGCCAGCCGTCCGTGACCGGCTTCCAGATCATTCATAAGGTTTTGCAGGCCGCGCGTCAGATTTTCGCCGCGCGAGACCATGGTCTCGCGGAGCACATCCGGATTGGTCAGGGCGAAATTGGTCGGCGACAGGGCGTCGGTCATCTGCCGCGTCAGGAATTCCACCTTGCGCCGGGTGCGCTCGTCGACCCCTTCGACATTGCGCACCAGCCCCACCAGGAAATGCTGGTTGAGCAGGTAGGACTGCTTGATGGCATTGAATACCGGATTGGTGGACCAGTCCTCGCTCTTCCAGCGCTTGTCGCCCTTTTCCGGCTCGATGACCGGTGCGCCGCCGCCATCGTCTTCGCCGGCCATGAAGCGCTTGGTCGTGTTCGACCACAGATCGAGATAGCCCTTCATCAGGTCGGCCTGGGCCTGCATCATCAGTTCGGGCTGGTGAACGATGTGATTCCAGACCTCGCCGAATTCCGGCGCGGCGTTGAACGGATCGGCCTTGGGCAGGACGGCTTCGCCCTCGAGCGCCTTCTGCATCGCCTCGGACATGAGTTTCTGCGACTTCAGCGAAGCCTGCATGAGATTGCGCGACACTTCGTCGAGCGCTTCCCATTCCGCTGCGGTCATGCCGGCCCAGGGGTTGGAGTCGCGGTCTTGCGCGTCGTTTTCCGTCTTGCCCGGCATTGATTGTCCTTGTCTTCGGCAGGTGACTCTGACACCGATCAGCGTATAGAAAGCGCGTCGCGCGTCCAGCGCGAGGAGTTGTCATGCATCGCTTTGTCACGACCGCGGGTCTTGCCGCCCTTCTGGGAGGCTGCGCAGCGGTCGATATGCCGGATGTGGAAGCCACACATCCCGACTGGGTCGAGGAGCGCCTCGAAGCCGGTGTGGAGGACCGCGCCGCACCGCGCACCGTGCCCGACCGCACGCTTCCGCGCGGTGAAGGCGCAGAAATGGATGCCCAGGCACGCCGGCTGCTCGAACGCCGCGACGAGCTGAATGCCGAGGCGGAAGACCGCGAAGGGCAGGACACGCCGTCCAGCGCGTCCGATTTCGTGAATGAGGGACAGGCGCGCACCACGCCGCCACAAAACCCGCAACGCTGAACTCAATGTGTGCCCGGTATGTGCCGGGCGATGACCGGAGACGAAGAATGAGCGATACCCGTGCCCTGACAAATCTGGCGCTGCAGGCGGTGCGTGCAGCCGAGGCTGCGGCCGTTGCGGCGTCCGACTGGATCGGTCGCGGCGAGAAGGAATCCGCCGACCAGGCCGCCGTCGACGCCCTGCGCAACGGACTCAACGCCATGCCGATGAAGGGCCGGATCGTGATCGGTGAGGGCGAGCGCGACGAAGCGCCCATGCTCTATATCGGTGAAGAGGTCGGGACCGGTGAAGGCCCGGAGATCGACATCGCGCTCGATCCGCTGGAAGGCACCTCGCTGACGGCCAAGGGCCAGGCCAATGCGCTGGCTGTGGTCTCCTTTGCGCTGCGCGGCGGCCTGCTGCACGCGCCGGACACCTATATGGACAAGATTGCCGTCGGTCCGGGCCTGCCCTCCGGCGTTATCGACCTGGACGCCAGCGCGGCGGAGAATGTGAAGAACCTGGCCAAGGCCAAGGGCGTCGCCCCGTCCGACATCACGGTCTGCGTGCTGGAACGCGAGCGTCACCAGCACATCATCGACGGCGTGAAGTCCGTCGGCGGCCGTGTCCGCCTGATCCCGGACGGCGATGTGGCCGGCGCCATGGGCGCGGCGGGCCTCGGTGTCGGTGTCGACATGTATATCGGTCAGGGCGGGGCACCGGAGGGCGTGCTGGCGGCCTCGGCCCTGCGGTGTATCGGCGGCCAGATGCAGGCGCGCCTGTTCTTCCGCAATGATGACGAGCGCGCCCGGGCAGCGCGTGTGGGCGTTACGGATCTCGACCGCAAGTATGATGTTTCCGAGCTGGCGGCGAGCCACTGCCTCTTCGTCGCGACCGGCGTCACAGACGGCGACCTGGTCGACGGTGTCCGCACCTCGGGCGGTCAGGTTCACACGCATACGCTGCTGCTCGATTCGGCCGATCATTCCGTACGCCGCATCCGGTCGGCACGGCCGCTGGGTTAGCACGGACAGAGGATGGTCACAGACGTCACGACACGGGACACCGGCGCCCTTCTGGGGGTGGAGCACTCGCTGAGCGGGCGCAAATGGCGCCTGCGCGAGGCCGATGAAGCGGCCGTGACCACCATTGCCCGCCAGCAAGGCCTGCCCGATGCCCTGGCCCGGGTCATTGCCGCGCGCGGCGTGCCGCCGGAGGCGGCGGGAAGCTATCTTTCGCCGCGGCTGCGCGATGTCTTTCCCGACCCCTCGGCCCTCGCCGACATGGACAAGGCCGCCGGACTGATCTGGGACGCCGTCGCGGCGGGCCGGCGCATTGCCGTCTTTGCCGACTATGACGTCGACGGTGCGACGTCCGCCGCCCAGCTGGTGCGCTGGCTGCGCCATGTCGGCCATGACGCCGACATCTACATCCCCGACCGGATCGAGGAAGGCTACGGACCGTCTGCCAAGGCTTTCGAGACCCTGCGCGAACGCGGCGCCGAACTGGTGGTGACGCTGGACTGCGGGGCCGCGGCGCATGACGCCCTGCGGCACGGGGCGGGGATCGGGCTCGATATCGTCGTCATCGACCATCACCTCATGGATGACGATTTCCCGCCGGCCGCGGCGCTGGTCAATCCGAACCGGCCGGACGACACCTCCGGATGCGGCCACCTGGCGGCGGCCGGGGTCACTTTCGTCCTGCTGGCGGCGCTCAATCGCGAAGGCCGGCGGCGCGGCGCATTCGGCGAGACCGGCGAGCCGGACATCATGCAATGGATGGATCTGGCCGCCCTGGGCACGATCTGCGACGTCGTGGCCCTGGAGGGGCTGAACCGGGCGCTGGTGGCGCAGGGACTGCGTGTGATGAGCCAGTGGCTGCAGCCGGGTATCAAGGCCCTGGCCGACGCGGCCGGTATCGACGGCGAGGCCAGCGTCTATCACGCCGGCTTCCTGATCGGTCCGCGAATCAATGCCGGTGGCCGGGTCGGCCGTTCCGATCTGGGCGCTCATCTGCTGACCACCGACGATCCGGCGAAGGCCGCGCGGATCGCTGCCGAGCTCGACGCGCTCAATGCCGAACGCCGCTCCATCGAGGCCGCAGTGCAGGACGAGGCCCTGGCCCAGCTGGAGCGTCAGGGCGCGGACAGGGCGATTCTGGTAGCGTCGGGCGAGGGCTGGCATCCCGGCGTGATCGGCGTTGTCGCCGGCCGCCTGAAGGACCGGTTTTCAAAACCGGTTATCGTCATCGGTATCGACCGCCGGGGTGAAACGGCGCTGGGCAAGGGATCCGGGCGCTCCGTGCCGGGCGTCAATCTTGGCGGGGCCATTGCCGCGGCGCGCCATGAGGGGCTGCTGCTCGCCGGGGGCGGCCATGCCATGGCCGGCGGTCTGACGGTGGAGGCCGACCGGATCAATGCGCTTATCGCCTATCTGGACGAGCGTCTTGCGCCGGAACTGGCAGAGGCCGGCGATGCCATGGCGCTCAAGGCGGATGGTGTGCTGGCGGCCTCCGGCGTGACCGTCGAGCTTGCGGAGATGCTCGAGCGCGCCGGTCCCTTCGGTCAGGGCAATCCCGAACCGCGTTTCGCGCTGTCCCGGGTCCGGGTGAGCTTCGCCAAGCGGGTCGGCACCGATCATGTGCGCTTTTCGCTGCAGGATCTCAGTGGCGCGAGCGTGCAGGGGATCAGTTTCCGCACCGCCGACACCCCGCTGGGTGAGGCACTGCTGAGCGCGGGCGAGGGGCTGTGGCATGCGGTCGGCCGGGTGAAGTGCGATGCCTGGCAGGGCCGCAAGCGGGTGCAGCTGCAACTGGACGATCTGGCAACTGCGCAAGACTGACGTTTTTGCGAAATTCCCGCTTGCAAGCCGTCTCAGGCTTTTCTATACGACGGCCCTCATCGCCGCGGGCCCTTCGTCTATCGGTTAGGACGCCAGGTTTTCAACCTGGAAAGAGGGGTTCGATTCCCCTAGGGCCTGCCACGCGATCTCCTCCTTCTCATGTGCAGACGTGGTAGGATCGCTGGGTATGCCGGCGAGGGTGGGGCAGGTTTGTCCCCTTGATCACGGATGCGATGTCGGGAGCGTGAGGCAATGGCCCATCTTTCCACCAAGACCTATGGCAATGAGCGCGGCCTGTCCTGTTGCTCGCGGCAATGGGCGGCGGACAGCGATTGCAGCCTCCTGCACGGCTACTCCTTCGGTTTCCGCTTCGTGTTTGCCGCCGAACAGCTCGACAAGCGCGGCTGGGTGCTCGATTTCGGCAAGGGCGGTTTCGGAAAGATCCGCGACTGGCTGCACGAGATGTTCGATCACTCGCTTCTCGTCGCTGAGGACGATCCGGAGCGTCCGGCGCTGGAAGCGCTGGGCGAGCGCGGCATTGCCCGCGTCCGGGTGGTGCCGGGGACGAGCTGCGAGCGCATGGCCGAGATGACCTTCCACAAGGCGGACGAGATCGTCCGGGAAGCCACGGGCGGGCGCTGCTGGGTGGAATCGGTGGAATGTTCCGAGCACGGTTCGAACAGCGCCATCTACCGTTCGACCCGCGCCGTCGCGCGTCTCGCCGAAAGCGACCGGCTGCACGAAGAACTCGGCTGAGACGCCGGGAAAGTTTCGAGTTTTCCACGATTTTCTGCCACCGCCGATCGCCGGACCGGCGGTTTTTGCGCGTGGTGTGAATTCCCGAACCGGATTCGCGCGCAGAAACTCGCCTCTCAGGAGAAAAATGAACCTTACGAGAAAGACAGGAAATCCGCATCAGGTTGTGATTGAAAATCAGTTCAACCCCAACATATTGCGTTAATTGCGTTGCGAATAGCTCGCAGCGACTAGATATCGAAGTCGCAAAACGCAACCAATCGGCCGATTCGTCTTCTCTTCAGTCATGAATTTGTGTACAAATCTTCACTCGAGGGTTGTTTAAGCGAGCGATATCATGGTTCTGGCTCACGATGTTTTTGAAGACACCGAAGTGCTTCAACTGGAGGGCCGCGTTAAGTGGTACGATCCCGCGCGCGGGTACGGGTTCATTGACGCGGTCGACGGCGAGGGGGACATCCTGCTCCACGCCAGCTGTCTGCGCCGTTTCGGACAGGGTCCGGCCCTGCCGAACGCCAGGGTGGTCTGCAAGGCCGTCCGCGGCGACAAGGGGCGTCAGGCCATCGAACTGGTCGAGATGAGTGGCGGCGACACGCAGGCCGAGGTACGGCCGCGGCGTTTTCATCCCTATGCCGTTTCCAGCGCGCCCTTCTGCCAGGCCGTGGTGAAATGGTTCGATCCGCTGCGTGGGTACGGTTTCGTCAATTGTGCGGAGATCGAGGGCGATGTCTTCCTGCATGCGGCCACCTTGCGGCGCGCCGGTCTGGAGGATGTTGCGCCGGGCGATTCTCTCGAGGTGCGTTGCCTTGAAGGCCCCAAAGGGGCACTGGCTGCCGAAATCCGTCCCGCTTCGGCCGGGTGATCCGGCCCGGAGCGGCGTGCTGCTGATGAGGCGGGCGCGGCGTCTGTCCGGCGTTGCGCAACACGCAGACGCCCGCTAGCTTCCGGCACATGCGCAGCTTGATCCTTTCCCTTCTGGTCGGCCTCTCCGCGCCGGCCTGGGCGCAGGACGCCGAACCGGCGGCCGCAACGCCCGACGCCACCGTTTCCGGTCCCACCGCGGAAGCGTCCGCCATTGCGTTTGACGGGCCCGAGCCGGTCATTATCGACAGCGCCGATGGCCGGCATGTCTTCACGGCCGAGCTGGCGACCACGCCGGAACAGCTGGAACGCGGCCTGATGTGGCGCGAGACGCTGGATCCCGATGCCGGCATGCTGTTCCACTATTCTCCGCCCCGCCGCACGGCGATGTGGATGGAAAACACGCTGATCGATCTCGACCTGGTCTTCATCGCGCCGGACGGCGAAATCGTGAAGATCGTCGGCCACGCCCAGGCCGGCTCGCGCCGCAGCCTGGCGTCGGATGCCGTGGTTGCCGGCGTGCTGGAACTGCCGGCGGGCCGTACATTCGAGCTGGGCATCCGGCCGGGCGACACGGTGCGCCACGCCTTCTTCGGCAATGTGGATGAGGGTGAGGACGACGCGGCGCCGGCCGCGGAAGAAACAGCTGAAGAAACGTCCGAAGATACAGATGCCGAGGCCGCCGGCGAGGCGGATACGGATACGCCTGCACAGGATACGCCCGAAGACGCGCAGTAGGCTTGCCTAAAGGCGAGGGCGCTTACATAAGGGCAATATTCGGGGTGTGGCGCAGCCTGGTAGCGCATCTGGTTTGGGACCAGAGGGTCGCAGGTTCGAATCCTGCCGCCCCGACCATTGACCGGCTTTCGCCGGTCCATGCGGTTGAAATGGGAGACGCGCATGTTCGCGAGGATCTATCGTCCGGCCCGCAATGCGATGCAGTCGGGCCGCGGCAAGACGAAGAAGTGGGTGCTCGAGTTTTCGCCGGAGATGGCGAAAAAGCCCGATCCGCTGATGGGCTGGACGTCCAGCTCGGACATGCGCAGCCAGATCCGCCTGAAGTTCGACAGCCAGGAAGACGCTGTGGCCTACGCCAAGCGCCAGGGCATCCCCTTCCAGGTCGTCGAGCCGCACGAACCCAAGCGGTACGAGAAGTCCTACGCCGACAATTTCTCCGCCGATCGCAAACAGCCCTGGTCGCACTAGACCGGGGCCTGTCTGGCCTCCGTAGCTCAACCGGATAGAGCGCCCGCCTTCTAAGCGGATGGTTGCAGGTTCGAGTCCTGCCGGGGGCGCCATTTTTCTGATCTCACGACAGTTCGCTTCGCGAACGTCTCCGACAGGGCGGCCTGACCGGCCGACGCGCGGTGGCGCTTGCGAACCCTTCGGGTTCGAAATAGCTCCTTCAAGGCGTGCCACTTTTTCCTGTTCACAACCCGAACTGTCCCGGCAGAGCCTGGCCGGATCGTCCGGCAACTCGCAATGAAGAGCGCCCCGCCAGCATGTCCGGGGCGCTTTTCGTATCGATGTCGCGTGGGTCTAGTCTGCGGTGTAGGGGAAGGGCGCACCGCCGATGAATTCAGGGGCTGACTGTTCGGGACGCCCGGAAGGCACCGTGATCCGCGTGCGCCGCGCGGGCGCGATGGCCGGTTCTCCCTCGTGCGCCGGACGCATCATGTCTTCATGTGTGAAGACAAGATATTCGACGTCGAACCGGTCGGCTGTGGCCCTGGCAAGGGCGACGCCGTAGGCGTCGCTGTCCAGATAGCGAAGGCCGGTATTGCGCAGCTCGGCTGTTGTCAGGGCCTCGGCATCGGGGGCGCCGGCCTCGAGCCAGCCGGCGGTCCGGGCGTGTCCGTAGAGGATGGTCGAGTTGAGCCAGGCCACCCGCTCGCCGCCGGGCCCGGCATCGGAGAACAGGCGCGGGATCATGCCGTCCGGATAGAGCCGGCGTACATGCAGGTCGAAGACCCGGAAATAATTGGTGGAGGATATCCCTGCCACGGCAAACTCGTTGGACGCCGGCCCGCAGTCCAGCCCTTCGCCCAGCACGCTGGAGAAATGCATGTGATGGTCGCCGGTGAGCGAAACGACGTTTTCGATGTTCTCTGCCTGCAAGTAGCGCAGGAATTCGAGACGTTCGGCGGGATAGCCGTCGAAAGCATCGATATTCATCGCCGTCTCGACCGGTTCGATCGCGTGGCGCACGAAGGTGTAATCCAGTGTCATCGGCGACATGGGCACCGACAGGGCACAGACTTTCCATGTGGCATCCGACTGTTTCAGCGAGCGTTTCAGCCAGGCTTTCTGCGTATCGCCCCACATCGTGCCGACCGGCCGGTCGACGGCGGGATCCGCCGCCGCGCGTCCGGCATCCCAGCGCGCGATCTCCTCGACCGGAAGGATCGCGTGGGGGTGGAAGGACAGCTCCAGTGCGCGCTCGGGCGGTATGGGATGTTCCGACCGGAAGGACCGGCTGTCGGTCAGAAACAGGTCCAGCCGTGCGCCCCAGCGCAGGCGCCGCGGAATGACCAGGCTGTGCGTGGCAGTCTCGTTCGCCGCCGCACCTTCCGGCGTGTCCAGCGCGGAATTCACGACATCGGCAAGTTCGAAATCCCGGGCGAACTGGTCTCCGGCAAGGCCTGACAGGCGCGCCGGAATGTATTCGAACCAGGCCTGGTTCGCGGCCATCTTTCGTTCCTGCGCTGGCGTGCCGGCGGGGTCATAGGTCGAGACGGACTGCCAGGAATTGTTGGAGAATTCATGGTCGTCCCAGATCGACAGGAAAGGCCAGCGCCCCCGGGTGCGCTGCAGCCACGGATCCGACAGATAGGTGCGATACAGATGGCGATAATCGTCAAGCGTGACGGCATGATCGGCGCGCGCGCCGTCCGTTTCCGGCCAGGCGAGATCGCGGGCGAGCCCGCTCATGGCGAAGATCTGCTCATAGATGAAGTCGCCGAGGAAAAGCACGAAATCCAGATCGGCGCCGTCCTCCCCCCGGGTGAGCAGGTGGCGGTAGGCGTGATAATGGCCGGTCTGGAAATTCTGGCACGATGCAAAGGCGAATTGTACGTCCTCGGCACTGTCTGCTGCCGGGGCTGTGCGTGACATCCCCGTTGGCGACATCGCGCCGTCGTCGCGCACGAAACGGTAGTGAAGGCGCTGACCCGGCTGCAGCCCGTCGACCACGACACGAACGGTGTAATCCGCGTCGGGCCCGGTCTCGACTGCCCGCTCGACAATGAGCGATGCAAAGCCTGCGTCGGTTGCGACTTCCAGGTGACCGCCAGCAGCGCCGCCGGCTTCAGGCGGCAGCATGCGGGTCCACAACACCACGCCATCCTCTGTCGGGTCGCCCGAGGCCACGCCCTGGGGATAGACATCCGGAGCGAGCCGGCGCGGTACGGCGTGTGCGGCAAAGGCCGGGCGGGCCGTCGCCGCAAACGTCGTTGCGGACAGAGCGAGAAGCAGTGTGCGTCGGTTGATCATGGCCCTTCTCCTCAGCGCGGCCGGGTGCCGCTGCCGAAGCGGGCTGTGATTTCCAGCATGACGGTGCGCGGATCGGCCGGGTAACCGAACGTCCCGGCACCGGCGACCACGAGACCGCGGGTGAAATATTCCTCATCCGTCAGATTGCGTCCGCTCAGGGCGATCCGGAATGCCTCGGCGTCGTAGGCCAGCGTGGCGTTGAGCGTGGTGTATTCGGACTGGAAGTCCGTATTGGCCGCGTCATAGGCCATCTCGCCATAGTGTGTGGCATCGATCGACGCGAAGACGCCCGACGGGTGCGTGTAAACCGCCCCGGCGGTCAGCGCGGTTTCCGGGATCAGTTCGATCCGGTTGCCGCTGTAGTCCAGCGGGTTGCCGAGCGTGTCAAACGTGCGGAAATCCTCGTACTCGGCATCGGTCAGGCTTGCCGATGCAAACAGTTCCAGCCTGTCTGCCGGGGAGTAGCGGGCGCCCAGCTCAAAGCCGGCAGAGCGGGCGCTGGAGGCGTTGTCGACCACAGTGCCTGTCTGGAAAGGCGAGGTGGACAGGACGACGCTGCGCTGGATCTGCATGTCGGTCCAGTCGATGTAGAAGGCCGCGGCATCGATCTCGAGCGCGCCGTCCAGAAATACGCCCTTCAGTCCGAGCTCGTACTGCCAGACGTCTTCCTGGTCATAGCCCGGATCGCCCGGGTTCGAGATGAAGATCGAGCCGGCCCGGAAGCCGCGCGTGACCGAGCCGTAGATCTGCATGTCGTCTTGCGGCCGCCAGGCGAGCACCAGTTTGGGCTGGAGCGAGGTGTAGTCGTCGGAGTGCGACTGCAGAGGGGCGCCCGCGGCAACGCGATAGTCTGCTTCCTGGTCTTCGAAGGCCAGACGCAGGCCCGTGGTCAGTGTCCAGTCCTGCGACAGCTCCGTCTCGGCCTCACCGAACAGGGCGATGGCGCGGGTCGACTGCCGCTGGGACTGGTCGAGCAGAAGCAGGTTGAGCGGTGTGAAGAGAGTCGTGCTGCGGAAGGCGTGGCGCTCGTCCAGGAGGTAGAGGCCGGCGACCCAGCTCGACGCATGGCCGAAGAGCGGCGCATCGCCGGCGAGACGGAATTCCTGGGAAAAGCTGTCGAACCTGTCCTCCTGGCCCAGAAGGACCGGAGACAGCACCGCCGAGAAGCGCGCGATGCGGTCGGCGCTGGCATAGGCGGTGATGGAGGTGAAATCGGCGCCGAGGAGCGGGCCCTCGATTGTCACGACCGGCAGGACCAGCTGGCCGTAGCCCGTTCCCAGGTCCGGCGCGATGCTTTCGCGCGGCGTCTGTACCGGCACGAGATTATCGGCATTGTTGTCATAGCGGTCATAGGTGAGCCGCCCCACAATCCGCAAGCCTCCATTGTCCCAGCCGGCCGTTCCGCGCAGGGTGAAATCCTCGGTGGCATGCGCGTCGTCCAGACCGAGCACGGTATTCTCGATGAAACCCTCACTCTGTTCGTACCGGCCAGCGAGGCGGAAGAAGAGATTGCTTTCCTCCAGCGGTCCGCCGAGCGCCGCACGCAGGCCGTAGGTTTCTCCGCTGCCGCCATAAACCGTGACTGAGCCACCATCGCCCTCGCTGCCATCGCGCGTGACGATGCTGACAACGCCGGCATTGGTGTTGCGGCCGTACAGTGTGCCCTGCGGCCCCTTGAGGACTTCCACGCGCTCCACGTCCAGCAGGCGGTAGGTGTTGTTGTAGGGTGCGATGACGCCATCGATGGCCGTCGAGAAATTCTGGTTGTCCGATGTGCCGGTGGCACCGATACCGCGATAGGCGAGGCGATACTGGCCATCGGCGAATTCGGCCATGTCGAGCCCGGCGATGCCGGATGCCAGGTCTGCGATGTCCAGCAGGCGGGCATTCTCCAGAGCGGCGGCGGTCAGGACGTCCAGGCTGGCGGCGACGTCCTGGGCGCGCTGCTCACGTTTCTGGGCGGTGACGACGATGACGTCTGCATCGGTCTCCTCCAACGCCTCGTCGAACTGGGCGTTTGCCGGCAGTGGAAGGCTGGCGGCGGCGATGGCTGCGAACGCGGCCGCGCGCATCAAGGCGGTTTTTCTCATGGTGCAATCCCCAACTTGCCACCGGCTCAAGCGAGTCCGGTACGAATGTTCAGTAAATCTACGTCAATGGCATCGAGTCGCCGTTCATGAGGCGCGATATGACAGATATGCGTGACGATGTTGTGACGGTATAAATGGTACGTTCGTTCAGTTTGATGGTGTTGTTAGCGGGATTCGGTTTGTTCTTTCTGCCGAAACCGCCTATGACGGAGCAAACAGGACGGGGAAGAATGTGACGGACATTGCGAGCACGCCTGATACAGTCCGCAGACGGCTGGCCGACTGCGCGGCAGCGCTCTGGCTGGATGCAGGGCCCGGCGCCGTGAGCTTCGGTCAGGTGTCGGCCCGTACCGGCGTACAGAAGTCTCTCGCCGCATATCACTTTCCCACGATTGCAGCCCTGCGCGCTGCGGCGGCAGACCGGGTACTCTCTGATTTCCGCAATCGGATCCGTATTGTGGCAGAAGAGCTGGCAGCCTATTCGCCAAAGGAGGCGAGCGGCCCGCGAATATGGGCTCAGCTGGCAATGCAGGCCCTGGGACCCCAGGGGCACGGCCTGGCGATCCTAGAAGTCGCCTTCCTCGCACTCGACGATGCGGATTATCGTCGTCGCATCGTGCGTCTTGCGGCCAGTCTGCGCCGGATCGTGCGGTGTCTGGGGGAGGGGCGGCAGCCGCGTGAGCCGCGTACCGCCTTTGCTTTGGTCGTGGGGGCCGTGCTCACCCATGCTGCTCGCGGGCATGGGGCCCATCACCTGTTTTCGCTCGACCGTGAACTCGAAGAGGCTTTCACAGGACCGGGCTTGCCGCGTCACCGGCACCGGACGCCCGGCGTCGGGCCGGCGCCTTCAGTGGCTGAGGGCCCGGTCACGACCCCGCGCGAGCAGATCCTGGATGCCGCGATCGATCTTCTCGCCGATGACGGCCTGCGGGCGATGTCCCACCGCAGCCTGGCACGCCAGGCCGGTCTGTCGCTGTCGGCCACGACCTATTACTTCGCATCCAAGACCGAAATCTTCGAAGCGGCACTCGAACGCCTGATCGAGAGGGCGCAGCACGCATTGGCGGACAGCGGGAGCGCTGTGGGCCCGGCTTCCTGGGACATGAACAGCCTGGTGGAGACATTGACCGAATTCTATCTCGAAGAGGGACAGGCGGCGACGCGCGCCCATCTCAATATCGGTCTTCTGGCCGGACGCACGCCCTCCATGCACGCGGCGATGGAAGACTTGTACGCGCTTCAGATCGCGAACTTCATCCGGCTTCTGGGCGAAGCCGGGACAGGTGGCAGCGGCGATCGGACCGTCTTCTTATACAAGCTGATTTCCGGCCATCTGATGCTCAGCCTGCTGGATATGTAGCGGGCCGACGGTGCCGTCAGTCCCGGCAGCGGCCCTTGCCGCCGCCGTTTGCGGAGAAGGTCACCGAAAAGGCGATGCCGATGATCAGGGGGACCCAGATCGGCAATTCGCCGACACCGGGTGCATCCAGCGCGGCCGCGATGTGATCGTCGACCAGCCACCACAGAAGAAAAAGCCACATCTCTACGTCCCTTTCGTGCCGGATCAGGCGACGGCGGCGAAGCCCCGTTCCAGATCGGCGATGAGGTCTTCCGGCGCTTCCAGGCCGATGGCGAAGCGGATCAGGGCGCCGTCATGGCGGTGCGTGGTCCTGGTGCGCTTGAGCTGGGGGTCGCAATGGATCGCCAGGCTCTCATAGCCGCCCCAGGAAAAGCCCATGCCGAACACGTCGAGCGCATCGAGGAAGCGCTCGCTCTTCGGAATGTCCCAGCCGGGAAACTCCACCGAGAACAGGCCGCAGCCGCCGGTAAAGTCGCGCTGGAACAAGGCGTTGTCGGGATGGTCGGCATGGGCCGGGTGCAGGATGCGGCCGGTCTCCGGACGGGATTTCAGCCAGTCGGCGATCGCCATTGAGGAGGCAAAGCTGCGCTCCATCCGCACGGCCATCGACCGCAGGCCGCGCAGGGCGAGATAGACGTCGTCGGGCGCGGTGTGGAAGCCGAAGCTGCGCTCGGTGGCCTGCAGGCGCGCAAACAGCGCCTCGTCGCGCGCCACCACGGCGCCCATGAGAAGATCGGAATGCCCGCCGACATATTTGGTCAGTGCCTGGGCGGCATAATCGACGCCCAGCTGCAGCGGCTTCAGGGTCAGCCCGGCACTCCAGGTATCGTCGATAATGGTGATGACGCCCTTCTCGCGCGCGACCCTGGCGATGGCGGGAATGTCCTGCATCTCCATCGTCAGCGATCCGGGCGATTCCAGCAGGATGGCCTGGGTCTCGTCCGTGATGAGATCGGCGATTTCGGCTCCCATGCGCGGCGCGAAGAATTCCGTCTTCACCCCGAATTTCGGCATGGTGGTCAGAAGGAAGTTGCGCACAGGCCCGTAGATGCAGTCGGCCGCGAGCACGGTCCCGCCGGCCTCGACCGAGGCCAGGATGGAGAGCGTGTTGGCCATCAGGCCGGAGGAGGTGAGGGCACAGCCGGCACCGCCCTGCAGCTCGGTCAGCGCGCCGCGCAGGGCCTGGTGGGTTTCCAGACCGACCCGGCCATAATGCACGCGTCCCGGCGGGAAGTCGTAAAGCTCGGCCGCTGACGGGGCGAGCATGGTCGAGCCGCGGGCGACGGACGGATTGACCTGTCCGCGTTCGTCGTGCGGCCGTCCAAGCCGGGTGAGCCGGGTTTCGTCCTTCATCAAATCCCTCAATCTGTTGTTCAATCCCGGCCGGCTTCGATCGGTGTGTCGTCGCGGCTGCCCCATTCGGCCCAGGAGCCGTCATAGACAGCAGCCGTGCGGCCCAGTCTTTCAAGTCCGAGCGCAAGGATGCAGGCCGTCACCCCGGAGCCGCAAGTGGTAATGACGGGCGTATCGTCGCGCAAACCGGCTGCACGGAAGTGATCTGGGTGGCCGGCGAGTTCTCCCCGCTCGTTCAGCAGCTGGACGAAGGGCAGGTTCAGCGCGCCGGGCATGTGTCCGCTGCGCATGCCCGGGCGGGGTTCCGCTGCACTGCCGGCAAAGCGCGCCGCAGGCCGGGCATCGAGAACCTGGTGGGCACCGGATGTGACCGCATCAAGCACGTCCTCCCGTCCGGCGAGACGGTGCGGCTGAAAGTCCGCTGTGAAATCGCCCTGCGGCCAGTCCCCGGCCGGGCCGTTTTCGACGGGTCCGCCCGCGGTCAGCCAGAGCGGCAGTCCACCGTCCAGCACGCGTACGGAATCGTGTCCCATCGCCCGGAACATCCACCAGACACGCGCCGCACTGAACAGGCCCATCCGGTCGTAGACGATCAGTTCGCTGTCCCGGTTGATACCCAGGGCGCGCGCATGACGCTCGAAGACGTCCGGCGGCGGCAGCATGTGGGGCAGGGGCGAGGCCTCGTCCTTCACCGTGTCGATATCGATCTGCCGGGCACCGGGAATACAGCCCGCCACGCGCGGCTGCGGCCCGCCCTCGAAGGTCCAGGTCGCGTCGAGAAAGACGGTTCCGGCGGCGCCGTGCCGCCCGAGAGCATCAGCGACGGAGATGACCGGGTCGGTCATGCCTCCATCCAGGCCGGCACCGGCAGGCCCTTCTCGCGCAGGAAGTCGGGATTGTAGAGCTTGGACTGGTAGCGCGAGCCGTGATCGCACAGCACGGTCACGATGGTGTGGCCCGGCCCCATATCGCGCGCCATGCGGATCGCGCCGGCGATATTCACCCCCGACGACCCGCCCAGGCACAGGCCTTCCTGCGAGATCAGATCGAAGATCAGGGGCAGGGCTTCCTCATCCGAGATGCGATAGGCGCGGTCGACCCTGGTGTCGACGAGGTTGGCCGTGATGCGGCTCTGGCCGATGCCTTCGGTGATGGAGGTGCCTTCGGCTTTCAGCTCGCCATGGGCGAAATATCCGTAGAGGGCCGCGCCGCCGGGATCGGCGATACCGATCTGCACATCGGGATTTTTCGCCTTGAGGCCCGCCGACAGGCCGCCCAGCGTGCCGCCCGAACCGACAGCACAGATGAAGCCGTCCACCTTGCCGTCCGTCTGGTCCCAGACTTCCTGTGCCGTGGTCGCCGCGTGGAAGTCGCGATTGGCGGTATTGTCGAACTGGTTGGCCCATATCGCGCCATTCGGTTCGCTCCTGGCCAGCTCCTCGGCCAGCGTGCCGGAATAGCGCGCATAGTGATTGGGGTTGGAATAGGGCACGGCATCGACCTCGATCAGCTCGGCGCCGAGAAGCCGGATCGCGTCCTTCTTTTCCTTCGACTGGGTGCGCGGGAAGACGATCACGACCTTGTAGCCCAGCGCCGCACCGACCATGGCCAGGCCGATCCCGGTATTGCCGGCCGTGCCTTCCACGATTGTGCCGCCTGGTTTCAGTGCGCCGGATTTCTCCGCCGCACGGATGATGCCCAGCGCCGCCCGATCCTTGATCGATCCGCCGGGGTTGAGGAATTCGGCCTTGCCGAGGATCTCGCAGCCGGTGGCCTCCGAGGCCGCGTTGAGCCGGAGCAACGGCGTGTTTCCGATCAGGTCGATGACAGACTTGGCGGGGGGCACGGGCGCTCTCCAGTTTTGCGGACACTGCGGGCGATATAGGCACGCCCTTGTCGGGCCTCCAGCCATAAAACGCAAATCCGGGGATCCGGATCGCACCTTCGCGCGTAGACAGGGTATGAAAACCCTCGTCCTGACCCTCCTGTCCACCGCCTTCGCTTCACCGGCACCCGTTCCCGCCGAACCGCCGGCCGATATCGTGTTCGACGTGTTGCGCAATGGTCAGGCCTTCGGCCGACATGAAGTGCGTTTCGACGAGGGCGAGGCGGGTGAACTCCTGGTCGATATCGATATCGAGCTTCGGGCGGGCCTCGGCCCGATCACCGTGTTTCGGTACGAACACGCTGCCGAGGAAGTCTGGCGCGACGGTCAGCTGGTCTCGCTGGAGGCCGAGACGCTGAAGGATGGCGACCGGATTGCGGTGGATGTCGAACGAGGTGACACCGGGTTGATTGACCTGATGCCGTCGAGCCATTGGCTGGGTTATGACCCGGCCGAGCGCCGCATCCTGAATACCGAAACCGGGGAAGCCATGCCGGTCGAGATCGAGGATCTCGGGCTGGAGACGGTCGAGACGGCATCCGGCGAGATCGAGGCGCGCCGTATCCGCATGACCGGCACGCTCACCGTCGACCTCTGGTACGACGCCGAGGGCCGCTGGGTCGGTTGCGCTTTCGAAGCGCGTGGCCAGTCGATCCGCTACGTCCTGCAAGACGCTTAGGCGTTCTCTTCGGCGGCTTCCGCTTTCATCTGTTCGAAGGCGGCGAGGGCGGCCTCCCGGCCCGCTTTCAGGTCGACGACGGGGCGCGGATAGTTGCGTCCCAGTTCCACGCCCTGCGATGCAAGCTGACCGGCCGACGCCTCCCAGGGCGCATGGATATCGCGTGTCGCGAGGCTGACGAGCTCGGGCACCCAGCGGCGGACATAATGGCCGTCCGGGTCGAACTTCTCGCCCTGGGTCGCGGGGTTGAAGATGCGGAAATAGGGCGCCGCATCGGCGCCGGAGCCGGCGACCCATTGCCAGCTTGCGGCATTCACCACCGGATCGGCATCGACCAGCGTATCCTCGAACCAGGCCATGCCGTCACGCCAGTGACAGCCGATATGCTTGATCAGGTAGGAGGCGGTGATCATGCGCGGGCGATTGTGCATCCAGCCGGTCTTCCAGAGCTCGCGCATCGCCGCATCGACCATGGGAATACCGGTCCGGCCGCGCTGCCAGGCCTGAAGGCCTTCGGGATTGTCGCGCCAGGGGAAGTGATCGAAGCGCGGGTCGAAATTCTTCTGCCGCAGATCGCCGAAATGGTGGACGAGATAATAGGCGAAGTCGCGCCAGCCGATTTCCGCGAGGTATTTTTCGGCTGCCCCGAAGGACTGCCCGCGCTCGGCCTGCAGCTGGACACGGTGCCAGACTGCGCGGGGCGAAATCTCGCCCCAGCCCAGATGCGGCGACAGGCGCGAAGTGCCGAACAGGTCGGGACGGTCGCGATGGGTCTTGTAGTCGGGCAGCGCCTCGCCGAGGAAGGTTTCGAGCTGTTTGCGGGCCGCTGCTTCGCCGGGCGTCCAGCGGTCATGGAAACCGGCCGCCCAGTCGGGCTTGACCGGCAGCAGCTCCCAGTCTGCCAGATCGTCACTGGCGATCGGATCGGCCGCGGTCAGGCTGTCCGGTGCGGGCAGGGGGCCGCGGGGCGAAAAGTCTTTCTGTGCGGCCCGCCAGAAGGCGCTGAATACCTTGTAAGGCTGGCCGGAGCCGTTCAGCAGGCTGGCCGGATCGATCAGGGTCGTGGCGCGGAAGGCGCGCGGCCGGACATCCGCGGCCTGCAAGGCTTCGGCGATATCGCGGTCGCGGGCATCGATCCAGGGCCAGTCGACGCGGTTCCAGAAGACCTCGCGCACTCCGGCCTCGCGCACGATCTCGGGGATGAGATCGGCTGCCGCCCCCTGGCGCAGGCTGAGCCTTCCGCCCAGGCGTTCGATATCGGCAGCAAGCGCGGTCAGCGAGTGGTGCAGCCACCAGTCGGCCGCGGCGCCCGGTGACAGGCGCAGCGCTGTATCCTCTTCGCGGATGTAGACAAACAGGAGCGGCCGGCCACTCTGGACCGCCGCGTGCAGCGCCGGATTGTCGGCCAGGCGCAGATCGCGCCGGAACCAGACGAGTGCAGGTGCGGTGGCGGTTGCAGTTGCCATGAGTGTCCTGTGGATCGATAAGGGCCTTGTCTGAATACGCCGCCGACCCGATATCGGATCAGGCGAGCGACACCAGCGCCGGCTGCAGGCCGGCTGCAGAACGAGGCCCGAAGGAGGCCGTGAATGAGCCAGGTCAATTCCGTGATTTCCGTCCCCCGTCCCGGTCGCGATCCGATCGAGATCGGCAATGACCGCAAGCTCACCTTCATCGCGGGCCCCTGCCAGCTGGAAAGCCGCGAGCACGGGCTGGAAGTCTCCCAGCAATTGCGCGAGATCGCCGACCGGCTCAATGTCGGCCTGATCTACAAGACCTCCTATGACAAGGCGAACCGCACCTCGCTCTCGAGCGCGCGCGGCATGGGGCTGGAAGCCTCGCTGCCGGTGTTTGCCGAGATCCGCGAAAAGTCCGGCCTGCCGGTGCTCACCGATGTGCACACGGCCGAGCAGGCGAAACTCGCCGCCCAGGCCGTCGATGTGATCCAGATCCCGGCCTTCCTGTGCCGCCAGACCGATCTGCTGATCGCGGCGGCCGAAACCGGCAAGCCGGTGAATGTGAAGAAGGGCCAGTTCCTCGCACCCTGGGACATGAAGAATGTCATCGCCAAGGTGGCCGATGCCGGCAATCCGAATGTCATGGCCTGCGAGCGCGGCGCCAGCTTCGGCTACAACACGCTCGTCTCCGACATGCGCTCACTGCCGATCATGGCCAGCTTCGGCGCACCGGTCGTGTTCGACGCGACCCATTCGGTGCAACAGCCCGGCGGGCAGGGCACGACCTCCGGCGGTCAGCGCGAATTCGTGCCGACCCTGGCCCGTGCGGCCGTGGCTGTGGGCGTCGCCGCCGTCTTCATGGAAACCCATCCGGATCCGGACAATGCGCCGTCGGACGGCCCCAACATGGTGCCGCTGAGCGAATTCGAAGCCCTGGCCGCTCGCCTGCTCGAGTTCGACGCTCTCGCCAAAGGCCTCTAGCGGAATTCCCGTCTGTCGGGGATGGGCACAACGGGCGCATCCTCGACTTCCTCGATCCCGTCCAGTGCCGGTGCCCAGCGGCGTTCCTCCTGCAGGATGGTGGAGAGGTTCAGACTGCGCCGCGCGGCGTCCAGGCGCAGGTCTTCGTAGAAGAGATTGAAGGGCGGCACGCGGTATTCCTCGGCCAGCCGGTTGGGCCGGCGCAGATCGGCATAGTCCGGCTCTTCCACGAACAGGATTCCGTCGCCGCACTGGGCACCGGTCTGGCCCGGTACCGGCGCCGGCGTTGAATCCGGCGGCAGGCCTTCGGCGGCCACGCCGCCGCGATGCAGGCGCGCCGAGGCATATTCCGCCGTGCGGGCCGACAGGATCGGATTGACGCACAGGAGGCCGCGCCCGTCGACAAAGTCCAGACCGCCGCGCGGCGTCCAGGTCATCGAGCGCTCGGTGAGGATGCGGATGCGGCCTTCCTCGCCCGGGCGGGCGTAGGAATAGGCCAGCACGCAGCGCACATCCTCGGGTGTCTCGCAGGGCGGGATATCGGCCAGCACATTGTTGAACAGGTCGAGCGGCACCGGCGATTCGAGGATATAGGCGGCGATCAGCCGCTCGCGCAGTTCCGGATCGGGCGCGACCCGCTCGATCAGCAGGCCCAGCACGTGGAAACCGCCCTGGCCGACACCGGCCAGCAGGATCGGCCGCTCATCCCCGGCCTGCGTCAGGAAGGCGTCGAACGCGCGTTCGACATCGCCATAGGCAAACTGCCGCGCGAGGATCGAATCCTCGCGATTATTCATGAAGGTATAGAGCGCCGCCTGGCGGTATTTCGGCGCAAAGAGCACGCCGGAATTGGCAAAGGGTGCGGCGTAGTTGGGCAGCATGGTGCGCGTCACAGCCTCGACGGCGCGCTCCTTGTCCAGCTCGGCATTCCAGTTCGAGCCGCCCGAATAGGTGGTGGGATGGATAAAGAAGACCGCCGGCTCGTCAGCGCCGGCAAACGTGCCGCGGGCGAACCAGGCTTCGTCGCTGGCATAATTGGCGCCGCGCGGCGGGGTATAGGTCTGGAAGGGTTCGCCGGGATCCTGGAAGGTCTGGTAGATCTGGTCGCGCAGGGCCCAGCTGGTCAGCGCGAGCAGGACCAGGAAGCCGGCCGCGCCGGCCAGCATCATCCAGCGGGCGATAGATATGGGATTGGCCTTCATGCGGTCACGGTCTCCCTGCAGACCTGCCGGAAGACGTCGCGTGCCGAGATTGGCGCACCGGAATCCATAACGTAGACTACCCTTGCTGCGGGGGAATCAGCTCTTTTCACGCGCCTTGCGCCGTCCGGACACGGGAGTGCCATGTTTCGCTGGCTTCGCAACAGTTTCCTCACCGGGATCGTTATCGCAACCCCGTTGGGTGTGACGCTTTATCTGATCGTCGCATTCGTCGGCTTCGTCGACAATGTCGTCAAGCCGCTGATCCCGGCGCGCTACAATCCGGAAAACTATCTGCCGGGCGATTTCACCCTGCCCGGGCTGGGCGTGCTGATCGCCGTGGTGATCCTGACCCTGCTCGGCGCCTTTGCCGCAAATGTGTTCGGCCGGACGCTGATCAATCTGGGCGACCGGATCGTCGCGGGCGTGCCGCTGGTGCGCAATGTCTATGGCGCGCTGAAGCAGATCATGGAAACGGTGTTTTCCGGAAAGAGCAATTCTTTCAAAGAGGTGGTGCTGATCGAGTACCCGATGAAAGGGCTCTATGTCGTCGCGTTCGTCTCGGCCAATGGCGACAATAATCTGAAGGAAAAGATCTCCGACGATGTGGTCGGCCTGTTCGTGCCCACGACGCCCAACCCGACCTCAGGTTTCCTGCTCTACACGCCCAAGAAGAACACCATCCCGATCGACATGTCGGTGGAGGAGGCGGCCAAGCTGATCATTTCCTTCGGCATGGTCACGCCGGACAAGCTGCCGCGCGATGTACGTGCCACCCTGCCACCGGAAATGTTCACCCGGACCTGAGCATGCGCACGCCCTGGTCCTGTTCGAACAGGTAGAGCAGGACCCGCAGGGCCTCACCGCGATCGCCCGTCAGTTCAGGGTCCTGATGGACCAGCAGGCGGGCCTGGTCATTCGCTTCGGCGATCAGCTCGCCATGGGCTTCCAGATCGGCGAGACGGAAGTCAGGCAGACCGCTCTGGCGCAGGCCCAGCGGATCGCCGGCGCCGCGCAGACGCCAGTCCTCCTCGGCGATGCGGAAACCGTCATCGGTCTCTCGCATGGTCTCCAGCCGCGAGCGGGCCGTCTCGCCCAGCGGGCCCTTGTACAGGAGCAGGCAGGAGGAGGGCTTGTCGCCCCGGCCGACCCGTCCGCGCAGCTGGTGCAATTGCGCCAGGCCGAAGCGTTCGGCGTGCTCGATGATCATCACCGTGGCGTCCGGCGCATCGACACCGACCTCGATCACGGTGGTCGCGACCAGCACATCCATCTCGCCATTGCGGAAGGCGGTGGCTGTGGCTTCTTTCTCGGCCGCTTTCATGCGGCCATGCAGCAGGCCGACGCGCTGATCCCCCAGCGCCGCCCGCAAATGCCGCCAGCGATCCTCGGCGGCGGAAAGCTCGGACTGTTCGGATTCCTCGACCAGCGGACACACCCAGTAGACCCGGTCGCCGCGGCCGATCGCCCGGCGCACGCCCTCCACCACCTCGTCCAGCCGCTCCATCGAGACCAGCCGCGTTTCTGGCGGGATACGCCCGGCCGGCTTCTCGTCCAGGCGCGACACGTCGAGATCGCCATAGACAGCGAGCGACAGGGTGCGCGGGATCGGCGTGGCCGTCATCACCAGCGTATCGGGCTTGTGCCCCTTCGCCGTCAGCCGCATCCGGTCGGAGACGCCGAAACGGTGCTGTTCGTCGATCACGACCAGGCCGAGATCGGCGAATTCAATGCCCTCCTGGAAGAGCGCGTGGGTACCGCAGACCACATCCACCGTGCCGGCGGCCATGCGCTCCAGGATTTCCTTGCGCGCGGCGCCCTTGTCACGGCCGGTCAGGGCGATCACGGAAAGTCCCGCCGGTTCAAGCAGCTGTGCCAGGGTCTTGGCATGTTGCCTTGCCAGAATTTCCGTCGGCGCCATGATCGCGGCCTGCGTGCCGGCCTCGGCGGCCTGGGCCGCAGCGAGGGCCGCAACGAAAGTCTTGCCGGCGCCGACATCGCCGTGCAGCAGGCGGGTCATCCGCTCGCCGGACTCCATGTCGGCGCGGATCGCATCGAAGGCCCGCGTCTGGGCGCCGGTCGGTGCGAAAGGCGCGTTTTCCAGAATGGCCCGTACTTTTTCGCCGGTTCCCTTGAGGGCCCGGCCGGACTGGGCCTTGCGGCGTGCCCGCACCAGCTGCAGGGCCAGCTGGCGGGCGAACACCTCGTCGAAGGCCAGCCGCGCGCGGGCCGGGTGCGACGGATCCAGATCGGCGGCGGATTCAGGCGTGTGCAGCATGCGCACGGCCTGGCGGAAGTCCGGCCAGCCCTTTTCGCGACGCATCTCGTCCGGCAGCCATTCGGGCAGGGTGGGCACCATGGCCACCGCACCGGACACCGCCTTGCGCATGGTCTTGGCGACAAGACCGGCGGTGAGCGGATAGACCGGCTCGATCAGGGGCGTGCCGGCGGCCTCCTCCTCGGTCATCACCAGATCGGGATGCAGCATCTGGATTTCCGAGCCATAGCGTTCGCAACGTCCCGAGACGATGCGGCTCCCGCCCACCGGCAGGATGCGCTGCAGATAGTCGGGCCGGGCGTGGAAGAAGACGAGATGCAGGAAACCCGTGCCGTCATACATGCGCACCTTGTAGGGCTGGCCCTGGCGGCGGCCGGGCACATGTTCCTCGACTGTTGCGGTGAGGGTGACGATCTGGTCTTCCGGCGCATCGATCACACTGACCTGGCGCGACCGGTCGACAATGCTGGCCGGTTTGAGAAACACCACATCCTTCACCCGCGGCCCCGCCACCTTGGCGACAAGCGTGGCCAGCCGGGGGCCGATACCGGGCAGGGCGGTGACGTCCTGGAACAGGGGGAAGAGAATCTCTGGGCGCATCCTGAAGCGTGATCAGGTGAAGTGGAAACCGGTTCACCGGTTCGATCACGCGAACACCCAGAAAGCGCAAGCATGATCGTATCTGCAGGATACAATCATGCGTCAGCTCTACTTTATCGGCAAGTTGCGCGGCTGCCACCGGTCGACGCGGCCTTTCAACGGGACTATATGCGCCCATCATGACCGATACGCTCGACACCCAACGCAAAAAACTGCGGATCCGCGCCTGGCGGCGCGGCTTCAAGGAAGCCGACCTGATCCTCGGCCGCTTCTGCGACGACAATATCGACAGCCTGGACAAGGCCGGCCTCGACGCGTTCGAGGCCCTGCTCGACCAGTCCGATCAGGATGTGTACGGCTGGATCATCGGGCGCGAGCCCGTTCCGGCCGAATTCGACACGCCGGTGATGGACCGGCTCAAGGCGTTCCGCGTCGATGCGGACGCAGCCTTCGGCGACGGGCCGAAAGCCTGATATTCGCGAGGCAGCGCAGACATGTCCGATATCGAGATGATCGCCCGCGCCCGGGGCCCGGCCACTGTCTGCGGTGCGCCGGAAGGCCTGGATGCGCTGATGCTGGCCGATGCCGGCCGTCTGCATGGCGGGTTGAGCGTCTTTGTCGCACGCGACGATTCCCGCGCCGCCGCCTTTGCGTCTGCCCTCGACTTCTTTGCGCCTGACGCGGAAATCCTGCGCCTGCCGGCCTGGGACTGCCAGCCCTATGACCGCATCTCGCCGTCGCCGCGTGTCGCGGCACGCCGCGCCGCGACGCTGGCCCGTCTGGCTGGCGGGCTGGGCAGCAAGCCGGTTTTCCTGGTCACCACAATCAATGCGATGACCCAGCGCTGTGCGCCTGTCGAGGTGCTCACCGGTGCGGGCATTGCGATCCGCCCCGGCGCCAGCGTCGATGTCGAGAAGCTCAAGCACCATTTCGCCGTCAATGGCTATGCCCGTACCGCCACGGTAATGGAGCCGGGCGATTATGCTGTGCGCGGCGGGGTGATCGACGTCTATCCGCCCGGCGCACCGGAACCGGTCCGCCTCGACTTCTTTGGCGATACGCTGGAATCGATCCGCGGTTTCGATCCGGAAACCCAGCGCTCGACCCGCCAGATGGACAGCATCGCCTTCACCCCGGTCAGCGAGGTCCTGCTGGACGAGGAGACGGTATCGCGCTTCCGTTCCGGCTTCATCAAGACCTTCGGCGCGATCAAGGACGATCCGGTCTATGAACAGGTCAGCGCCGGCGCGCGGCCGGCCGGTGTCGAGCACTGGCTGCCGCTGTTCTACGAACACCTGGCGACGCCCTTCGACTATCTGCCGGACAATGCGCTGATCGGTATCGACCACCTGGCCCAGGACGCGCTGGACGAGCGGCTCAAACAGGTCGCCGACTATTACGAGGCGCGCACCACGGTCGATGAGAGCCGGCATGAGAGCAGCCTGTCGGCCCCGACCTACCGGGCGCTGAAACCGGAAGCGCTGTATTTTGCCGAAGGCGACTGGACGAAGGCGCTGCAGGGCCGGGCGGTGCGCCGCTTCACGGCTTTCCGCGAGCCGGGCCCGCAGACCATCGATGCCGGCGGCAAGCAGGGCCGCGCCTTCACCGCCGAACGCACGGCCCAGAACGTCAATGTGTTCGACGCTGCGGCCGGCCATGTGCGTGACCTCACCAAGGCCGGCAAGCGCGTCGTGCTGGCCTCCTGGTCCGGTGGCGCATCGGAACGCCTCGCCAGCGTGCTGGGCGATCACGGGATTTCCGGCATTCGCGCCTGCGAGAGCTGGGCCGATGTGACAGGCCTGCCGGCCGCGGCCGTGGCGCGTGTCGTCCTGCCGCTGGAACGCGGTTTCGAGACCGACGAGCTCGCGGTCATCTCCGAACAGGATATCCTCGGCGACCGTCTGGCGCGGCCGCGGCGGCGGCGCAAGTCGGCGGATATCATCGTCGAGGCGGGCTCGCTGTCGCCGGGCGATCTGGTGATCCATGCCGATCACGGGCTGGGCCGCTTCATCGGTCTGAAAACCCTGCCGGTGCAGGACGCGCCGCATGATTGTATCGAGCTGGAATATGCCGGCGCGGCCAAGCTCTACCTGCCGGTCGAGAATATCGAACTCCTCTCGCGCTATGGCGCCGAGAGCGAGACGGCGCAGCTGGACAAGCTGGGCGGTGTCGCCTGGCAGGCGCGCAAGGCCAAGGCCAAGAAGCGCCTGCGCGACATGGCCGACCAGCTGATCAAGATCGCGGCCGAGCGCATGGCCCGCAAGGCGGACCCGATCGAACCGGCGAGCGGTATTTTCGACGAGTTCTGCGCCGCCTTCCCCTATGCCGAGACCGACGACCAGCTCAATGCGGTCGAGGATGTGTTCGGCGATCTGGCGCGCGGCCGGCCGATGGACCGCCTGATCTGCGGCGATGTCGGCTTCGGCAAGACCGAGGTGGCGCTGCGCGCGGCCTTTGTCGTCGCCATGTCCGGCCGCCAGGTGGCTGTGGTTGCGCCCACGACCCTGCTGGCACGGCAGCATTACAAGACCTTCTCCGAACGCTTCCGCAACTGGCCGGTGAAGGTGCGGCAATTGTCGCGCCTGGTCGGCGCCAAGGAAGCCAAGGCCACGCGCGACGAGCTCGCCGACGGCAAGGTGGAGATCATCGTCGGCACGCACGCACTGCTCGCCAGGACGGTGAAATTCTCCGATCTCGGCCTGCTCATCGTCGATGAGGAGCAGCATTTCGGGGTGAAGCACAAGGAGCGCCTGAAAGAGCTGCGCACCGATGTGCACGTGCTCACGCTCACCGCGACGCCGATCCCGCGGACGCTGCAGCTGGCGCTGACGGGGATCCGCGACCTGTCCATCATCGCCACGCCGCCGGTCGACCGGCTGGCCGTGCGCACCTATGTCGCGCCCTTCGATCCGGTCTCGGTGCGCGAGGCCCTGCTGCGCGAGAAATATCGCGGCGGCCAGGCCTTCTTCGTGGTGCCGCGCATCACCGATCTCGACGAGACTGCGACCTTCCTGCGCGAAAGCGTGCCGGAAGTGTCCTTCGTTGCGGCGCATGGCCAGATGGCGGCGAGCCAGCTGGAAGACATCATGACGGCCTTCTATGAGGGCCGCTATGATGTGCTCCTGTCCACGACGATCGTTGAATCCGGCATCGATATCCCCACCGCCAACACGCTGATCGTGCACCGGGCCGACCGGTTCGGCCTGTCCCAGCTCTACCAGCTGCGCGGACGGGTGGGGCGCTCGAAGACGCGCGCCTATGCCTATCTGACGACGCCGATGCGCCAGAAGATCACCGATGGCGCCGACAAGCGGCTGAAAGTCATGCAGTCGCTCGACAGTCTGGGCGCGGGCTTCACCCTGGCCTCGCACGATCTCGATCTGCGCGGCGGCGGCAATCTCCTCGGCGAGGAACAGTCGGGCCATATCAAGGATGTCGGCGTCGAGCTCTACCAGTCCATGCTGGAAGAGGCGGTCGCCTCGCTGCGCGGCGGCGGCGATGCCGAGGATGAGGGCGAATGGTCGCCGCAGATCAATGCCGGCGCTGCCGTCCTGATCCCGGACCATTACGTCCCCGATCTGGATGTCCGCCTGCAGCTCTATCGCCGCCTGTCCTCGCTGGACACCAAGACCGAGCGCGAAGCCTTTGCGGCCGAGCTGATCGACCGTTTCGGCCCGCTGCCGGGCGAGGTCGAGACGCTGATGCGTGTCGTCGCCGTGAAATCGCTGTGCAAGCATGCCGGCGTCGAGAAGGTGGATGCCGGTCCGAAGGGCGCGGTGATCCATTTCCGCGGCGACAAGTTCGTCGATCCTCCGGCCCTGATCGGGCATATCTCGAAGAATCCGGCTCTCTTCAAGGTGCGGCCGGACCACAAGCTGGTCCTGCGCGCCGAATGGGATGCGCCGGAGGATCGTCTGCGCGCCATCGAGCGGGCCATGGCCCCGCTGGCCGACATCGCCGCCCGCGCGAAACAGGCCCAGGCCGGAACGGCCTGAGCCTGCGAAGCTCGCTCTGTTTTCCCCGGCCTCCTATCGTTTCCCTGGGCTCCATCTCGTTTCCCCGGCTTTATTGTTCGGCCCGGGGCCCGGCTGAGCCCGCATCTGAAGCGCCGCCAGACCCCGGAACGGGTCCGGGGAAAGAGGTTTGGTCGGGTTGGCCTCTCGGGGAGCCGGGCGCTTACCGCCAGCGGAAGCTGATGAAGAAGCAGCCCAGACTGCCCAGCAGGAACATCAGCCCGGGCACGAGGAACCAGCGCAGCGGGTTGGGCGGGGTGACAAGCGCGTGGTGGTTCAGCTCGAAATAACGCCGTCCGCCCTCGACGTCCTCGTAATAGCCATTGCCGCGATACTGGTCTGTGGTGACATCAAGCTGATCGATCCGCTCGCGCATGGCGCGGATCTGTTCGTGCCGGGGATGGTCGGCGGGAACCTCGGAGTGCACGATGTTGAAGGCATTCGGGCTTTCATCGAGCCGCAACACGCCGTCAGAGCGATAGCGATAGAAATTCGTGTCCTCTGACAGATCGATACGGGACAGGCCCAGCGCGCCGCCCCCCAGCATCAGGAAGGCCAGGCCGGCCAGCAGCCAGCCCCGGGTCAGGCGCAGGCGTCCCGCTTGTCCCGCCAGCACGGCGGCGCGCACTTCGCGGATCTCGCGCAGGCGGTCGAGTTCGGCGGCCGAGACGCTTTCGCTGAGCTCGCCCGTATCGATGCCGAATACCTCGACAAGGCGTTCGAAGACGTCGTCGGACGGGTAGGATCGCCCGGTTTCCAGCTTGGACAGATAGGATTGTTCGATCCGCGCCTTGGCGGCGGCTTCGGGTTGGGTCCAGCCCCTGTCTTCGCGCTTCTGGCGCAGATAATCACCGAATTTCATGTTCTTCCTCACACTCTGGCCGCAGCGCATCTGCGCGGCTTGTTCCGGAAGTCTTGAAAAGTCCCGAACCGACTGGAAGAAGAATAACAAGGACTATCCGGGAAACGGCAGGAATTTCTTGTCTTGCCAGCGTCCGCTGCCAGGACAGGCGCCCGCAGGCTCCCCGGAACGGGGGAGAGACCGCCACGCTGATTCCCGCGAGCCTGCGGCCATCGTCAAGCGGGGAGACGTGCGATGGACGCCTCGAAGGAAATCCTTACACCGGCCTTTCAGATCCTGACCGGGCTGGGTTTCATGCTGTTTTTGCTGGTCATGTTGCGGATCCGCGCCGTGCTGCGCGGCGCCGGCGGCATGCTGCTGAAACTTGCCATGCTGGGAATCCCGCTGGGTTTCCTGATCCTGGCGCAGGCCGGGCGCGAATACTCGCTCGGCGGTGCAGCCGGCCTGCTGCTCGCGGCCGGCGGCTGTTTCTTCGTCAGCCTCGTCCTGATGGGCGGCGGAATGGTGCTTCTGGTGCGCGACGGGCCGGTCGGCGGCAAGCCTCAGGCCTGAGCGACGATCTGGGCCGGGCTCTGCAGGGCCCGCATCGCCCGCTCGACCAGGGCTTCCGCCGTCTCGCCGGTGCGCACCGGAACGGGCGCGGCCCGCACGGTCAGCCGGAAAGGATGCAGCGGATCCTCGCTCTCGAACGCCGTGCATTCCGCGATCGCGGCGATCCGGGCGGCGACACAGTCAATGCCCGGCGCGTCCGTGAAGGGCAGGACGGCCAGGAAGACGTCGCTGGAGAAGCGGGCGGCCGCGTCCTCGGTGCGCAGCAGGTGACGCAGCATCGCGGCAAACTGGCGGCGCGCCTTTTCGGCCGAGGCATCGTCGGGCCGTTCGCGGCCGTCCGGCAGCATGATCTGCAGGGCAATCAGCGCAAAGCTCAGCTCGTCGCGGGCCGACACGTTCAAAAGGTCCTGGATGTGCGACACCAGGAAGCCGGAATTGAACAGGCCGGTCTCGATATCCAGCGTGCGCGGATCGCGGCAGGCATCCAGCGCCGCCTTGGCCTGGCGGCGGCGCTTGCGCTCCTCGGTCAGGGTCAGGATGCGCTCGCGCAGCTCCGCATCGCCCGCCGAGGGCACCAGAATATCGGATACGCCGCGCGCAAAGGCCTCGTCGGAAGTCTGGGTGTCGACGCGGTCGGCCAGCAGCACGACCGGGGTGTGGTAGAGCCGGGCATTGCGGCGCATGGCCGAGGAGATGGTGAAGGCGATCTCGCGCTTGCCGGTCGCGTTCAGCACCACGGCGTCGAAGGGCCGCTCGTGCAGATAGTCGAAGGCGGAATAGGAGGAGAAGGCGGCGACGACATCGGCGCCGGCCTGTTCCAGCACGTGCTGCAGCCCCATGAAGCGCGGCGAGGCATCGCCGACATAGAGCACGCTGGGCGGTGTGTCCTGGCGTTCCACCTGCGGACGCCCGCGGCCGTAGAGCGCGGTGACCTCGGCGCGGCGGGCGGCGACGATTTCCATCGCATGCAGGCGGAAGAGGGCACGCAGGCGCGCCGCGATCTGGACCGCCGGAGCCGGATCGCGCAGCCAGGCATCCACCGTGTCGCGCGGGGCGAGACCGGCCGGGCCCACCACGAGCACGGGGAGCGCCTGGTCGGAAAAGCGCGCAAAGGCGCGCAGCCCGTCATCGATATCGTTTTCACATTCGGCGAGGATCACGCCGCCGGCCCAGTAGTGGTGACGCCGGGCGGGCGGGCTGTCGGCGCGCACGATGCGGCAATTCAGGGCCAGCCGGCCCAATTGCTCCGCCAGTCCGTCCACGCGGCCGGACAGTCCGAAAATCAGGACGTCGAGCGAGCGTCCCATTCGTCCCCCTGCCGATTTGAGCGCCGATGCCGTATTTCGCGAGTTTGTCACAAGTGCCACGCTTCCGGAACAAACGAATCAAAGGTTGGCGACATGAAACCCCAAGGACCTCTAAAAGGCGTTAAGGTAATTGAGTTTGTCGGACTAGGCCCGGCACCCTTCTGCGCCATGATGCTCTCGGATATGGGCGCAGACGTGATCCGTGTCGACCGCAAGGGCGCGCTGGGCGGCGGACATGCCGACGTTCTGGGCCGTGGCCGGCGCTCGATTGCACTCGATCTGAAGGACGAGGCCGAGCTGGCCCTGTGCCGCGATCTCATCGGCAAGGCGGACATCCTGCTGGAAGGCTATCGTCCCGGCGTGATGGAACGCCTGGGCCTGGGGCCCGACGTCGCCCTGGCTGCCAATCCGGCCCTGGTCTATGGCCGCATGACGGGCTGGGGCCAGTACGGACCGCTCGCCCATGCTGCCGGCCACGACATCAATTATGTCGCCCTGTCAGGTGCGCTCGGCGCGATCGGCAGCAAGGAGCAGCCGGCCGTTCCGCTCAACCTGGTCGGCGATTTCGGCGGCGGGGCGATGTATCTCGCCTTCGGTGTGCTGGCTGCGCTGCATCATGCGCGCACCCACGGGGAGGGGCAGGTGGTCGATGCGGCCATTGTCGACGGTGCCGTCTCGCTGATGGCCTCGCAGCACCAGCTGGCGGCGGTCGGCCTGTGGTCGCCGGAGCGCGGCCGCAACCTGCTCGACGGCGCGGCGCATTTCTACACGGTCTATCAATGCGCCGATGGCGGCCATGTCTCGATCGGCCCGCTGGAGCCGGAATTCTATGCCCTTTTGTGCGAGAAACTGGGGGTCGATGCCCAGGCCCTGCCGGCCGACTGGTCGGGCCGCAACTGGGAGGAGGCCAGGCCGGTCTTTGCCGATCTCTTCCGCCAGAAGACACGCGATGAATGGTGCGAACTGCTGGAAGGCACGGATGTGTGTTTCGCGCCGGTGCTCAATTACGAGGAGTCTGCCGCCCATCCGCACATGCGCGAGCGCGGCAGCTATGCCGAACCGGGCGGGGTGCGCCAGCCGGCGCCGGCGCCGCGCTTCTCGCGCACACCCGGCGCGATCCAGGGACCGGCGCCTGTGCCGGGCGCCGATCGTGAGGCAATCCTGGCTGATTGGGGTGTCTGACCGGAGCATTTTCAGCAAAAGTGGGCACCGGTTTTGCGGTTCGAAAATGCGACCGCTCAAACTAGAGCAGGCGGTCGATGCCCAGGGCGCCGGCCAGCGCATCGGGCGAGAGCCGCGCACCGGTCATCCGCGCATAGGCGAGATCGGTGCCGGCCAGCCTTGCCTGCTCCAGATTCGCATCGCCCCAGTCGCTGTAGCGGCACTGGGCCTTGTCCAGCTGCACCGGCAGCACACGCCCGCCGCCCAGGGTGAGCGGGGTCAGGCGGGCACCGGTCAGATCGGCATGGGTGAGCCAGGCGCCGCTGAGATCGGCCCCGCGCAGATCGGCCCCCGCGAGTTTGCAGCCGCGCAGATCGGCCCCGGCGAGGCGGGCGCCCTGCAGTTCGCAGCCGCTAAGGTCCAGCCCGGCCAGACAGGCCCGCGGAGCGCGCAGCGCAGTCAGGGCCCGCCCGGCGAGCGAGCCGGCAGGACGCAGGTCGAGGCCGGTGAAATCGACCGGCTGGCCGCTGGCGCTGCCGCGCACCTGCTGGATATGCCCGGTCAGCCGCGTCTCGGCCTCGCGTGCTGTCAGCACGCCGGCCGGTTCCGGGATGGGGCGGTCGGGATGGGTACCGGTCTGCATGTCGCGCGTGACCGCCATGTCGAGCCGGGCGCCCTCCATGTCGCAGCCGCGCAGATCGGCGGCCTTCAGCGAAGCGCTGGAAAAATCCGTTCCGGCGACCAGCGCGAGCGCGAAACGCGCGCCGTCCAGGTCAGCGCGACACAGGCCGGCGCCCGACAGATTGGCATCCTCGAACCGCGTTTCGCGCGCCGAAACGCCGCCCAGCCGGGCCCCGGCCAGCGAGGCGCCGGAAAAATCCGCGCCATCGAGCGTGCTGGCCTGAACCGTCGCCGGCTTGCCGTCCTGGCCGGGCAGGGGGCGTTCGCGGAAATCGGCTCCGGCACAGCGCGCTGCGATCAGCCGCGCGCCTGTCAGGTCGCAGCCGCGCAGATCGGCGCCATCGAGCCGGGCGCCGACCAGGCTGGCGCCGTGCATCACGGCCCCCTGGAAACGGGCACCGCGGCAGTCCGCCCCGTCGAATCGCGCCGCAACCAGATCGCAATCGCAGAAATCCGCATCGCGCAGATCGCTGCCGCTGAAATCCTCGCCGGCCAGGGCGCCGCCGCGGAAGACCGCCCGCTGACCGCCAGGCTCGCCCTTCAGGAATGCGCTATGCAGCCGGAGTGCGGTTTCGATGCCGGCCCGGTCCCAGCTGCGGGATGCATGTGCGGTCAACGGTTCATCCGTGCGGCCTGAAACATGTTGTGCACCTGCGATACCCAAGCGCCTGCATGCTGGCAAGCGGCAGGGACCGGCGACGGACATCATAGATGAATAACGTTCATGTCGGGTTCAGCGGGCCATTGGCAATGTCCGTCTCGAGACCGGCGAACACCCTGTAGTCCCTCGCTCGTTTTCCGGTCTCGATATCGCTTAGATAGAACCGAAACGCCGGCTGCCCCCAACAGCCGGCGTTTCTTTGTTTCAGCAGGGCAAAAGAGGGGTGACAGGTTTTGTCCTGGCGGCCTGTCAGAGTGATCTCCATCGAAGATGAACACGGATGGAGAGCCCCAATGGCCATCGCGATCAATGCCTATGTCGAAGGTGCAGGCGGCGTTCTGCGCAACATGGTCCCGCACCGTTTCCGGGACGGTTTCTTCCGCATGCAGCGTCCCGGCGACGAGATCGACTGCCTGCACGTGGAAGACCTGCGCTCGGTGTGCCGTTATCTCAACAAGGGCTACCAGCTGGCGATGAGTTCGGCCGACGGCCACTCCATGCCCTCCTGGCAGCCGGCAGAAATGGTGCGGATTGCGGTGCGGTGAGGGAGTTCTCTACCCACCGGGTGCCATTTCCCCGGATTTACTCTTCCCCCGGATTCATTCCGGGGCCTGCCAAAGTTTCAAGCGCATACTCAGCCATGTCCCCGGGCTGAACAACAAGGCCGGGGAAAACTGAGTGTACGGGCGCGCATTAAGGCAGCCCCGGAAAGTCCCCGCGGCGATGGCCGGCGACCATGTCGGCCAGCGCTTTGGGCTCCAGCACCTCGACCTGGTCGCCCCAGGCATAGAGATGCCAGCACATTTCCAGCAGGCCGCTGGCGCGAAAGCGCACGATCACCGAACCGTCTTCCAGCGTTTCGGTCGATTGCAGCGGGTGGAAACGGTAGCGCAGGGCGTGGGGCGCGGCGGCGGGGGTGAATTTCCACACCACATCGCCGAACTCGGCCTCGTTCTGGAACACGCCGAAGGAGCGGTTGGCGTAGGCTTCCAGGTCGAAGGCCTCGTCGCGGGCGAACCAGTCCTGTGTCACCTCGGCGCTCTCGATATCCTCGACCCGGTAGTGACGCATCACCGTGTCGCCGCGCGCCCGGTCGCGGCCGACCAGATAGCGGCGCGCGCCCAGCAGCAGGCCATAGGGTTCCACCCGGCGGATCTTGGCCGCACTGTCCTGACGCCCGCGATAGGCGATCTCCAGCACGAAGGGGCCTTTCAGCGCCTCGGCAATGGCGCTGTCGATGCGGGGATCCGAGGCCGGCTGCGGGCCGGGGCGGGCGGCATGGCCCATGGCTTCCAGCAGCGCTTCCTCATCGGCTTCCAGACCCGGGCGCCGCTTGTCGGGCATCAGGATCTTGATGGTTTCGCGCAGCGTGCGCAGCTGACCGGCCTCGCGGGTCAGGCCCTGGCGGTCCAGCGTCGCGCCGGCCAGTTCCAGCGCGGCAACCTCGTCGGCCGTCGGCGCAAAGAATTCCGCCACCCGGCGCCGCGGCACGCGCCAGCGCTTGTGGCCCTCGGCGTCGACATAATCCTCGGTGTCGGGGAAGACGCGCACCAGCGCATCGGTCATCCGCTGGGCGGTGCGGCGCACACAATCGAACTCCGCCTCGATCTCGTTCAGCGAGACGCCGGCATAGCCGCTGGCCATGCGCGCCAGCTGCAACAGTTCCACGGCCTTGGAAAACGCCATCGGGTTATCCTAGTTTCACGGGCAAGCGGGGCAGCCTGGACACGACTGATTCCGTTTTCGTGCGGCAGAGGGCCCGTTTGGCAGGCAATGTTCAAGTCCATTCGCAAACACATCCCGGAATCGCATCCGGTGCTCGACGTGCTGACGATTATCGTCAAGGCGGTCAGCCGGTCGATGGCGCGCGACGTGATGCTGTTCGCCGGCGGCGCCTCCTATTTCGGCATGCTGGCCCTGTTTCCCGCCATGGCGCTGGCCATGTCGATCTACGGCCTGACCAATGACATCTCGGATGTGGAGACCCAGATCGCGCGCTTTGCCGGCATCATGCCACAGGGCGCCCAGGACTTCGTGCTGAACCAGATGGCGCGTCTTGCCGTGACACCGATCTCGGCGCTGTCGGTGAACGGGGCCATCGCCCTGGCGATCGCCCTGTTCGCTGCCTCGCGCGGTGTGAAGGCAGTGATCGCCGGGCTGAACCATCTCGCGGAAGACCAGGACATCCGCAATGTGATCCATTTCAACATCCTGGCGATGGGCTCGGTGCTGATCGGCGGGATGATGCTGACCCTGGCCAATCTGGCCGTGCTGGCTATCCCGGTCCTTCTGCGCAAGGTCTTCGTGCTCCTCGGGCTGGAACCGCTCGATTTCGGCGGGCTGGTGAATGAGTGGACAGCGGCCGCCCTCGTGATGTTCGTGGCACTGGAACTGCTCTACCGGATGACGATGCGCCGCCGCTCCGAAGCCGTCAGCTGGCGGGCCTCGACCGTCGCGGCCCTGGTGTCGACCGGTCTGTGGCTGGGCCTGTCGAAAGGTTTTTCGCTCTATGTCGGTCAGGTGATCGATTTTGGCGTCTACGGGTCGCTGGGCGCCCTTGTCGTCTTCCTTCTGTGGATTTATTGGTCGGCCTATGCGGTATTCTTCGGCGGCGCGCTGGCGATCGAGATCGACGCCCGCTACGGCACGCGCCGGGACCGGACCGCAGGCTAGGCAGGCGAGGCGGCTGGATTTCTGCTGCGCCCGCGATATAAACATGAACCAGTTATCAACTTTGACGCAGAGGTCTGCATGAAAAAGGTATATCCTGACGCCAAGGCGGCCCTGGACGGCCTCGTCTTCGATGGCATGACGTTGATGGCGGGCGGGTTCGGCCTGTGCGGCATCCCGGAAAACGCCATTGCGGCCCTGCACGCATCCGGCGTGAAGGATCTCACCGTGATCTCCAACAATTGCGGGGTCGACGGTTTCGGTCTGGGCATCCTGCTCGACGCCAGGCAGATCAGGAAGATGGTCTCGTCCTATGTCGGCGAGAACAAGGAATTCGAGCGGCAATTCCTGTCCGGCGAGCTGGAGCTGGAATTCAATCCCCAGGGCACGCTGGCCGAGCGCATCCGCGCCGGCGGTGCCGGCATTCCGGGCTTCTTCACCAAGACCGGTGTCGGCACGATGATCGCGGAAGGCAAGGAACACCGCGAATTCAACGGCGAGACCTATATCATGGAAACCGGCCTGACAGCCGATGTTTCCATCGTGAAAGCCTGGAAGGCCGACCCGGAAGGCAATCTGGTCTTCCGCAAGACCGCCCGCAATTTCAACCCGATGATGGCGACGGCCGGCAAGGTGACCATCGCCGAGGTCGAGGAAATCGTCGAACTGGGCGCGCTCGATCCGGACCATATCCATACGCCCGGCATCTTCGTGCAGCGCCTGTTCAAGGGCGAATTCGAAAAGCGCATCGAACAGCGCACCATCCGCGAAAGGGAGAGCGCATAATGGCCTGGACACGCGATGAAATGGCGGCCCGCGCCGCCCAGGAACTGGAAGACGGTTTCTACGTCAATCTCGGCATCGGCATCCCGACCCTGGTCGCCAACCATATCGCCGACGATATCGACGTCACCCTGCAGTCGGAGAACGGCATGCTGGGCATGGGGCCTTTCCCCTATGACGACGAGGTCGATCCCGACCTGATCAATGCCGGCAAGCAGACCATCACCGAGCTGCGCCGCACCTCGTATTTCTCTTCCGCCGACAGCTTCGCCATGATCCGCGGCGGCCATATCGACATCTCGATCCTGGGCGCGATGGAAGTGTCCGAGACGGGCGATATCGCCAACTGGATGATCCCGGGCAAGCTGGTGAAGGGGATGGGCGGCGCCATGGACCTGGTCGCCGGCGTCAAGCGCGTCGTGGTGATCATGGACCACGCCAACAAGGCCGGCGAACCGAAACTGCTGAAGACCTGCACCCTGCCGCTGACCGGCCAGGCCTGTGTCGACCGCATCATCACCACGCTGGGCGTGTTCGATGTGAAGGGCGATCATCTCGAACTGATCGAGCTGGCCCCGGAGGTCACGCTGGACGAGATCAAGTCGAAGACCGAAGCGAGCTACACCGTCTCGCCGCAGCTGAAAGAACACGCGGCGGCCTGAACTAACCTGACCTGACGCAAAAGTAATCAGCGCCAACTTGTTGACCTGCAAGGCGGCTCACCAAAGTGTGAGCCGCCTTGACAAGGTTTAATCCTGCCCCCGCACCGCAGTGCTATGAAAGCCGGGCGAGGGAGGAAAACATGCCGCTCACCCGATTGTCATTGAGCAATCCGGCCGCCGTGTGCGTCGGAATTGCCCTGATCGTGCTGATGGGCATTCTTGCCTTCACACGCCTGCCCATCCAGCTCTTCCCGGATACCGAACGTCCGCAGGTCAATATCGCCACGTTCTGGCGCTCGGCCTCGCCGCTGGAAATGGAATCGGAAATCGTCGAGCCGCAGGAACAGCTCCTCACCGGATTGCCCGGGCTGGAGGAGATGCGCGTCTTCACCAATGAGGGCGCGGCCTTCATCAACCTGACCTTCGCGCTTGAAACCGACATGACGCAGACGGCGATCGAGATCTCGAACCGCCTGTCGCAATTGCCGCCGCTGCCGCGCGATGCGGTGGGGCCCAATGTCGGCGGGTTCGGCGGCGACGCCCAGCAGAGCCTGATCTGGTTCTTCGTCCAGGCCTTGCCCGGCAATCCGCTGGAGATCCACGACTATACCAGCTTCATCGAGGACACGGTGGTGCCGCGCCTCGAGGCGATCCCGGGCGTGGCCAGCGTCAATATCGGCTGGGGCCAGCGGCCCGAGGAATTGCTGATCACGGTCGATCCCTACCGCGCCGCCGCGCTGGGCGTGACCCTGCCGCAGATTTCCGGCGCCATCGCCAATAACCAGGACGTGTCCGGCGGCAATGCCGAGATCGGCCGCCGCTCCTACCAGATGCGTTTCGAGGGCGAGTTCGAACCGTCCGAAATGGGCGATCTGGTGATCGTCTGGCGCGATGGCACGCCGGTGCGCCTGTCCGATGTCGCCACGGTCGAGGTGACCTATGGCGAGCGCACGAATTTCACCTACCAGAACGGCAATCCGGCGATGGGGATCGAGGTGCGCCGCCAGCAGGGGGCCAATGTGCTCGCCGCGCTGGACGCGGTGAAGGCGGAAGTCGCGACGATCAACGAGACGCTGCTCGCCGAACGCCAGCTGGTCATGGCGCCGTCCTTCGACGCTTCGGTCTTCATCATGCGGGCCATCGACCTGTTGCGCACCAATCTGCTTCTGGGTGTGGCGCTGGCGATTTTCGGGCTCTGGCTCTTCCTGCGCCGGGCGCGGGCGACGCTGATCATCTCGCTCGCCATCCCGGTCTCGCTGCTCTCCACCCTGATCGTGCTCTTCCTGCTGGGCCGCTCGCTCAACGTGATCTCGCTGGCGGGCCTGGCCTTTGCCACCGGCATGGTGATGGATGCGGCGATCATTGTGCTGGAGAACATCATCCGCCGGCGCGAGGGCGGTGAGGATGCGCACACCGCGTCCGAACGCGGCGCCGGCGAGGTATGGGGCGCGCTGCTCGCCTCCACGACCACGACCGTTGCCATCTTCCTGCCGATCATCTTCACCCGCAATGCCGAGGGCCAGATCTTCGCCGATCTCGCCATCACCATCGCGGTGGGCGTTGCGGTATCGATGATCGTTGCCGTGACCATCCTGCCGGTGGCGGCGAAATACTGGGTGCGCGACCGCGCGACGCAGACCCGCCAGCCCCTGCTCAACCGGATCGCGTCGGGCGTGATGCCGCTGAGCGACAGTCCGCGCCGCCGCCTGGCGCTGGCCGGTACGCTGATCGCCATTCCGCTGGCGCTGACCTGGTTCCTGCGGCCGGATCTGGATTATCTGCCGCCGGTGAAACGCGACGCGGTGGACGCTTTCCTGATCTTCCCGCCGGGCTCCAATCTCGACTGGATCGAGGAGGAGGTCGCCGCCACCGTCATCGAACGCCTCGAGCCCTATATGAGCGGCGAGCGGGAACCGGCGCTGCGCAACTATTATTTCGGCACTTTCCCCGGCGGTACCGGGGCGACGGCCGGCATCCGCGTGCAGGACCAGTCACAGGTCGGCGAGCTGGAGCGTATCGTCCGCGAGGAGATCATCACCGGCATTCCCGACGTGTTCGGCTTCGCCCAGCAGGGCGATCTGTTCGGCGGCTTCTCCCAGGGCGGCAATATCCAGGTGAATATCCAGTCCGCCGATGCCGAGGCGCGGGCGCGCGCCACCCAGGTCGGCCTGACCATGCTGCGCGAGCGCTTTCCGGGCGTGAACATCAATGCCAATCCGCCGCCCCAGGCGACCCAGCCGCGCCTGACCCTGGTGCCGGATGACCGGCGGATCCAGGAGGCCGGATGGGCGCGCCGCAATGTGGCGGGCATGATCGCCATGCTGGGCGACGGCCAGTTCATCGGCGAGTATTTCGACGGCGAGACGCGCATGAACATGATCCTGCGCTCCACCCCGTGGGAAACGCCGGACGAGCTGACCGGCATGCCGGTGGCGACCCCGTCCGGCGCCGTCGTGCCGCTGGGCGATCTGGTCGACATCCGCGAGGAAGTGGGGGCGGGCGCCATCCAGCGCCTCAACCGCCGCCGCACCGTCACCATCAATATCAACCAGCCGGAAAACGTCTCGCTGGAAGAGATCCTGGAGACCGTGCGCACCGAGATCGAGCCGGCCATGCGCGCCGAACTGCCGGCCGACGGCTCGATCGTCTATGGCGGCAGCGCCGACAGCCTGAACCGGGCCATCAACACCATGCTGATGAATATGGGCATGGCGATGGTGATCCTCTTCCTGATCCTGGCCGGCATGTTCCGCTCGCTGCGCGACGCGCTGCTGGTGCTGGTCTCGATCCCGCTGGCCGGGGTTGGCGGTGTGGTGATGCTGCAGGTGCTGAACCTGTTCGTCTCCCAGCCGCTCGATCTTCTCACCATGATGGGCTTCGTCATCCTCCTGGGCCTGGTGATCAACAATGCCATCCTGCTGGTCGACCAGACCCGCCAGGGCGAGCGCGAAGGCCTGGCCCGGCGCGAAGCGGTCGACCAGGCCCTGCGCGTGCGTCTGCGGCCGATCTTCATGTCGACCATGACCAGCCTGCTGGGCATGCTGCCCCTGCTGCTGGTGCCCGGCGTCGGCTCGACCATCTATCGCGGACTGGCGGCGGCCATTGTCGGCGGCATGAGCGTCAGCCTCGTCTTCACCCTCGTTCTCATTCCCTGCCTCCTGCGCCTGGGCGAATTGCGCCAGGCCCGCACGGTGGCGGATCCGGCCCCTGCGCCGGCCGAATAGCCCTGGAGCTCCGACATGTTGCGATCCTTCATCTGCCTCGCTGCCGGCTCCGCCGCGCTCCTGGCCGCTGCCCCCGCCGCGGTGCTGGCCCAGGAGGGGCCGCCGCCGGCCGTGGTACGCACCGCCGAGATCGTCCAGCGCGACATGGCCCGCACGGTGATGACACCGGCCAGCGTGATGGCGCGCAATGATGCCCGCATCGCCGCGGAAGCCTTCGGCCGGGTCACTTTCGTGGCCGAGCCGGGCGACATGATCGAGACCGGCGGGCTGATCGCCCAGCTGGACGACCGCCAGGCCCGCATCCAGCTCGACGAGGCCCGCGCCCGCCTGGCCCGTGCCACCTCGAATGCGAATTACCAGAATGCCGAGGCCGACCGCTATGAAGGCCTCGCCGCAAACGGCACCGTGCCGGCCAACCGGCTGCGCGAGGTCGAACTGGCCCGCGACCTGGCCGACCAGGATCTGCGCGAGGCCCGGGCTGCGGTAATGCGCGCCGAGCTGGAACTGGAGCGCACGCAGATCGTCGCACCGTTTCCGGGCCGGGTCGCCGAACGCCTGATCCAGGCCGGGGAAATCTCCGCGCCGGGCCGCGAGATCGTCCGCCTGGTGGATATCGAACACAAGGAGGCCGTCGCCCAGGTGCCCGTCGCCATCGCGCCCTTCCTGGAAGTGGGCCAGGAGGTCACGCTGTCGCTCGCCAACGGCACCAGCCAGCGTGCGCCGATCCGCGCCATCATTCCGGTCGGCGACGCCGTCTCGCGCACCTTCGAGGTGCGGATCGATCTGACCGGTTCCGACTGGATTGTCGGCTCGGCCGCCCGCGCGGCTTTCCCGGCCGAAACCCCGCGCCTGCAGGCCGCTGCGCCCTATGACGCCGTCGTACTGCGCTCCAGCGGCAGCCATGTCTTCGTCGTCGACGCGGACGACATCGCCCGCCAGGTTGCTGTCGTGGCCGGCGTGCGCGAAGGCGGCTATGTCGCCATCGACGGGGATGTGGAAGCCGGCCAGCGCGTCGTGGTCTCCGGCGCGGAAACCCTCAGCGACGGCCGCCCGGTCCAGGAACTGGGCGAGGACGCTTAGGGGGCAAGCTCATATGTCATCCCGGCCGGACGCCCCGCGAAGGCGGGGCAAAGGGCCGGGACCTATACGCACCGCGCTCGACCGGTAGCGGGCTCACCGGCCATGGTATCAGGATCAGCACCGGGATTATGGGTCCCGGATCTCCGCCCGGCACAGGGCCGGGCATGCGTCCGGGATGACACTGGTTGGGCGTAGGCCCTCTTCTCCCCGAGGGGGAAGGGGGAGCGTCGCCGCACCGGCTATGCCGCCTCCCGCCGCCACGCCTTCGGCTCACCCATGATCAAAAGCCACAGACAGGTACCGATCTCGGCGAAGGAAGAGGGCGTGCCGGCAATCGTGCTGAGGAGGCTGCCGGAATAGCCGCTCATGAAAAGCGGGCCGGCGAACTCGATCAGGAAGCCGATACAGCTGATCATCAACAGGAAGCCGAGCACATGCGGCAGCAGGCCCGAGCGCCAGCCCAGCCAGCCCAGCGGGAAGAGCCACAGACCCCAGAAGATCGACGCCAGACCGGTATAGCGGAAATAGGTCTCCATCCGCACCAGCGCCTGCGCGCCCGCCGCCTCGGAGGGGCCGTTTTCGCCGGTCACGAGATCGAGCAGGGCCAGCTGTTCGCCCAGGGCCAGGAAGGTCATCGGCACGCTGGCCAGTGCAAACAGCACCATCAGCCGCGCCGCGCTTTGTCCGTAGGGTGCAAGGACGCGGTAGAGCACCACCGGCAAGGCGAGATAGATCACATAGGCGGTCAGGCCGACGCAGATGCCGGCAGCAAACAGGGTGCGGTTATCGCCGATCAGCGCCAGCATCCGCACGGGATCGTCCAGGTCGATCACCTGCGAGGGCACATAGATCAGGCTGAAAATCCCGGTCAGGACGAGCAGGAGATACAGCAGGCCGGCCAGTCTGCCGTCGGATAGTCGAAGGGTCATCAATACGCTCCGGTACAAGGGGTTGGACACTGTCAGCGTCCAGCCTGTACCGGCGCAGGCCGTCAGTCTGGCCGATTTGGAAATCGGCCATGTCAATTGGCGAAATGGGGACGGAAGGCCCGCCCGGAAACCGCCGGTACGTTTCCCCCGGCCCTGTGCCGGGGCTTGGGGGATATCCGCGAGTACGCTCTCCTGAGTCCGTGAAATCAGGCTGCGCATGCCAGGCCCCGGCACAGGGCCGGGGGAAAGGGTTTGTGGAGGATCGGACGAGCCCGCTGCGACAGGCGCGATGCCTTTCCTCCCCATTTCATGGGGAGGGGGCCCGTGAAACGGGGGAGGGGCCGCCGCGTCAGCGGCGGAATGGTGGAGCCTGGCTGTGCTGCTTTCTGGCGCTGCGCGCCACCCCTTCGCCCCCTCCTTCGCCAGGGCGAAGAAGGGGCCACTTCCCCACTCACGTGGGGAAGAAAGTGCGGCAAGCGCTGAACCCGTTCCTCCCTCTCCCAGGGGAGAGGGATCGAGGGAGAGGGGGAGACACCGGCCTTCGCGATTGAAGCGCCAGCACCCGGCTTCCCCCCTCATCCGCCCCTTCGGGGCACCTTCTCCCCGGGGGAGAAGGGGGAGCGCTGGTGCGACTGGCGCGATGCCTTTCCTCCCCATTCATGGGGAAGAAGAACGGCAAGCGCTGAACCCGTTCCTCCCTCTCCCAGGGGAGAGGGATCGAGGGAGAGGGGGGAGACACCGGCCTTCGCGATAGAAGCGCCAGCACCGGGCTTTCCCCTCATCCGCCCCTTCGGGGCACCTTCTCCCCGGGGGAGAAGGGGGAGCGCTGCGACAGGCGCGATGCCTTTCCTCCCCATTCATGGGGAGGGGGACCCGTGAAACGGGGGAGGGGCTGCCGCGTCAGCGGCGGAATGGTGGAGCTTGGCGGGGTTGCTTTCCGGCGCTTCGCGCCGCCCCTTCGACCCCTCCTTCGCCAAGGCGAAGAAGGGGCCACTTCCCCACGATGTGGGGAAGAAAGAACGGGAGGCCGCCGCTATTCCGCGCTGGCGAGGGCGGCTTTCCTGACGCCGGCGGCGAGGGTCTCGAACACGAATTCCGAGGTCGAGCCGGACATGCGCAGTACCTGGGTGGGCAGATTGTTGGAGATCAGCACCAGGTCGGGCTTGCCGTCATTGATCACATTCTGGCCGCCGATCCACCAGTTATTGGTGGAGGAATAGGAGCCCTGGGCCAGGTAGAGCGTGATCGGCGCCGCATTGGAGAAGGTCACCGTGACGCCGAACATGAAGTTCAGCTCGTCCGGCGTGCCGCCACCGCCCTTGGGCGCGTATTCGTGATACTCGCCGCCGGCCAGGCTGTTGAATTTCTGGGCCACGGCGTCGGATTTCTTGCGGCCGCAATTGACCGTGATCTCCCAGACGCCCTTGCCCTTGTTCTTGGCCGTCGGGCCTGACTCATAGGGTTGTCCGTCGGTGATCACGAAGGTGCCGTCGATATAGCTGATGCTCTCGATCAGGCCGGATTCGAGGGTCACGGTGTTGGAATGGGAAGAAGTCATCTCGTTCGCCTTTTCATTTCTGACAGTCAGAAGAGGGGGAATGCGAACTACACACCCGGAGCGGGCCGGGTTGCGTGATGCTACTATAAATTCATCCCGTCCACAACGAATCACGCGTCAGCAATAGACGACATTCACGGCGAGACCGCCCTTCGAGGTCTCCTTGTACTTCTCCTGCATGTCCTCACCGGTCTGGCGCATCGTCTCGATGACCTGGTCGAGCGAGACCTTCATGTCGGCGGAGGTGGCGCGCAGGGCTAGGCGGGCGGCGTCGATCGCCTTGATGGCGCCGATGGCGTTGCGCTCGATACAGGGGATCTGCACCAGACCGCCGACCGGGTCGCAGGTCAGGCCCAGATTGTGCTCCATGCCGATCTCGGCGGCATCCTCGATCTGGTGGTTATTGGCACCCATGGCGGCAGCCAGCGCCGCAGCCGCCATCGAACAGGCCACGCCGACCTCGCCCTGGCAGCCGGCCTCGGCGCCGGAGATCGAGGCATTCTTCTTGTAGAGCGAGCCGATCGCCGCGGCGGTCAGGAAGAAGCGCTGCAGCGCCTCCTCATCGTCCGGGTCGCGGTGATACTTGTCGAAATAGCGCGCCACGGCCGGAATGATGCCGGCGGCGCCATTGGTGGGGGCGGTGACGACGCGCCCGCCGGCGGCGTTTTCCTCGTTCACGGCCATCGCCCACAGATTGATCCAGTCCATCGGGGCGAGGGGGTCTTCTTCCGGGCTGACCGGATTGGCCAGGATATCGCGATGCATCTTCGGCGCCCGCCGCTTGACGCCCAGCCCGCCGGGCAGCACGCCGTCCTCGGTGAGGCCGCGGTCGATACAATCCTCCATCGCGCGCCACAGGCCCTCGATACCGGCGCGGATCGTGTCTTCGGGCAGGAAGGTGCGCTCGTTTGCCAGCATGATGCGGTGGATGGACAGCCCCTCGCGCTCGCCGATCTCCAGGAGTTCGGCCGCGGAGTTGAAGGGGAAGGGCTCGCCCTCCTTGACGTCAGCCGCCGAATTGCGCCCGGCCTCGTGCTCGTCGATCACGAAGCCGCCGCCGATGGAATACCAGATCTCCTCGCGCACGACATCGCCATGCGGGTCATAGGCAAAGAATTTCATCGCGTTGGAGTGGAAGGGCAGGCGCACATCGCCGCGGAAATCCAGATCGGCCTTTTCCTCGAAAGCGATTTCCCGGCCATTGGCCAGTTTCAGCGTCTTCTCGCTGCGGATGCGGGCCAGCCGGTCCGGGATGGTATCCGGGTCGATCTTGGCCGGATCGCTGCCCTCCAGGCCCAGCAGCACCGCCGTATCGGTGCCATGGCCCAGCCCGGTCAGGGCGAGCGATCCGTAGAGCTCGGTCTTCAGGCGCGCGACAGAGGCGCCATCGGCCAGGCAGCGCTCGACAAAGATTTTCGCCGCCTTCATCGGTCCGACCGTATGCGAACTGGAGGGACCGACACCGATCTTGAACAGGTCGAAGACACCGAAATGCATGGCGCGAACTCCTTGAAACCGCTGCGGGGTTGATCAGCGGCGCGACGCGAAACTAGTCGGCCTGACGAGCGCGCGAAACCCCGTTTCGCCATTGCCGCAATGCAGGCGATCAGGCCGGCGCCAGGGTGCGTTCGCAGATTTCGCGGATCTCGGCGAGCCAGAGGGCCTCGTCCGTCTTCACCGGGTCGGCGAGCAGGCGATAGCGCATGGCGCTCCAGACCAGGAAGATCAGCATGCGCACGCGCTCCGGTGCCGGCTGCGGCACCAGATCGTCCCAGCCCGCCACCGCATCGCACCACACATCGGCCAGCGCATCGAAGGAACGCTGATGGTGTTCCGGCGCCGCGATCCGGGCTTCCAGATAATGCATGTCGGTGTCGAAGAAGGCCGCATCGCCATCGGCCGCGCAGGTGATCTCCACCAGCCGGGCCAGCTGTTCGCGCCAGGGGCCGTGTCCGGCTTCGACGACCTGCTCGCGGATCCGCGCGCGCAGTGTGTCCATCACATGGCGGACATAGCCGGAATGCAGGGCCGCCTTGTTGGGGAAATACTCGTAGATCGTGCCGATGGCGAAGCCGGATTCATCCGCCAGCGCCCGCATGGTCAGCGCGTCCGGACCGCCGCGCCGCCAAATCCGAACATAGGCGTCATAGATCGCCTGGACGGTGAAGCGGGCGCGCGCCTGGACCGGGCGTTTTCGCGGGCGGGGCAGGGCATCTGCCTCCGGCGTGCGCGCGGTCGACAAATCCGAACCCCGTACGGGCCGCGACCTGCTATCACTCATGGCACATCTTCCACTTCCCGACCGGCAGGACCGATATGAGCGAGTATACCCGTCTTCTCACCGACAAGGGCGATCTTGGCAGCACCCGTCTGGAAACCGGCCCCGCACCGCAGGCCGGGCCGGGCGAGATCGTGCTGAAACTCGACCGTTTCTCCCTGACGACCAACAATATCACCTATGCCGCCTTCGGCGACGCCATGCAGTACTGGCATTTCTTCCCGACCGGCCAGGAGGGCTGGGGCCATATGCCGGTCTGGGGTTTTGCCGATATCGTCGCCTCGGATATCCCCGGTCTGGAAGCCGGCGAACGCTTCTACGGCTATTTCCCGATCGCCAGCCATGTTGTGATGAAGCCGGAGCGGATTTCCGAGCGCGGCTTCTATGACGGCGCCGAACACCGCCAGGCCCTGGTTTCCGCCTATAATCAGTATACGCGCTGCAGCGCCGATACCGTTTATGCGCCGGAGCGCGAGGCCTTCCAGGCGCTCTACCGGCCGCTCTTCATCACCTCCTTCATGCTGGCCGACTATCTGGCCGACAATGATTTCTTCGGCGCGCGCCAGCTGATCATCTCCAGCGCCTCGAGCAAGACCGCCTATGGCACCGCCTTCTGCCTCGGCGCGGATCGCATCCCGGCGACCGGGCTGACCTCGCCGCGCAATGCGGCCTATGTCGAGGGGCTGGGCTGTTATGACGGCGTGGTGGCCTATGGCGATGTCGAAAGCCTCGATGCCGGAACACCGGCGATCTATGTCGATTTTTCCGGCGACAACGGCCTGCGCGAGCGCATCCACCGGCATTTCGGCGACAATCTCGTGCATGACTGTTTTGCCGGCTCGGCCGCCAATACCGGTTTCATCGGCGAGCAGGATCTGCCCGGACCCAAGCCGGTCTTCTATTTCGCGCCCAACCAGATCAAGAAGCGCAACAAGGACTGGGGACCGGCTGAGGTCACCCGCCGCTACAACCAGGCCGAGTCGGACTTCTTCGCCCATCTCGACAGCGCCAGCCCGGCCTGGGTCCGCCTGGACGAGGCCGAGGGCTTCGCCGGCGCGCAGGCCGTCATCGCCGATCTTGCAGCCAATGGCGGCGATCCGGCGGTCGGCCATGTGATCGTGCTGTAGCATTGTCCTTCCCCTTGATGGGGAAGGGGGACCGCGCCGAAGGCGTGGTGGATGGGGTGGTGGCAAGGTGCCTGCCATTTCGCACCTGGAAGGCTCACACCGGGCTTCACCCCTTCCGGCCCGAGGCTTCGCCTCGGCCCACCTTCCCCTTGATGGGGAAGGACGATGGGAACGGCGGTTTATCCCCGCCTAGGTCACGGCAGCACGGGCGTGGAAGTGCGGCTTGTCCCACGCTTGCGTCGTCATGATATCCTGCAGAATTTCGACGGCCTGCCACACATCCTCGTGGCTGACATAAAGCGGGGTGAAGCCGAAGCGCATGATGCCCGGATCGCGGTAATCGCCGATCACACCGCGATCGATCAGGGCCTGCACGATCGGATAGCCGTGCTCATGGGTGAAGGAGACCTGGCTGCCGCGGATGGTGGCATCGCGCGGACTGGCGAGGGTGAAACCGTGCCCGTCCAGACGGGCCTCGACCTGCTCGATGAAGAGGTCACACAATGCAACAGATTTGGTGCGGATATGGGTCATCTGTGTATCCGCAAAGATGTCCAGACCGCACTCCAGTGAGGCCATTGCGAGGATGCTGGGCGAGGAACATCGGAACCGGTCGATACCCGGAGCCGGCTCATATATATCACTGAAATCAAACGGTCTTGCATGCCCAAGCCAGCCGCTGAGAACCGGCATGACACGGTCCTGGTGCCGCTCTGCGACGAAAATGAAGGCCGGCGCACCCGGTCCGCCGTTGAGATATTTATAGCCGCAGCCCACCGCGAAATCGGCATTGCAGGCATTCAGATCGATCGGCAGAGCCCCGGCCGAGTGACACAGATCCCAGATCACCAGCACGCCCTTGTCCTGGGCCGCGCGCGTGATTGCCTGCATGTCGTGCAGATAGCCGGTCTTGTAGTGGGCCTGGGTGATCAGCAGCGCCGCGACCGTCTCGTCGAGCGCATCGACCAGGTCTTCTGTCGCCACCAGCCTGTGCTCGACCCGGCCGCCGGACGCCGCGGCCAGACCCTGCATCATGTAGACATTGGTCGGGAAATTACCGGTCTCGGACAGGATGACCGACCGTTCGGGCTGCAATTGAATACAGGTCGACAGCGCCTTGAAAATATTGATCGACGTCGAATCGGCGACGACGACCTCCTCGGGCTTCGCGCCGATCAGCGGGGCCACCTTGCCGCCCAGCCGGCGCGGCATGTCCATCCAGTGATTGGTGTTCCAGGAGCGGATCAGATCCTGGCCCCATTCGCGTTCGACCACATCGGCCATCCGCGCCGCGGCGGTCTTGGGCCGGGCACCCAGCGAATTGCCGTCCAGATAGATCACACCCTCGGGCAGGTCGAACCGGTCGCGAAAACTGCGCAGCGGATCGGCGGCATCGAGGGCGCGGACGTCTTCGAGCGTTTTCATGCGAGGCCTCGTGAAGCTTCAGAGCGTGGTGCGCACGGTCCAGATTTCCGGGAAGAAGCGCAGATCCAGCGCCTTGACGAGATAGGACACACCCGACGTACCGCCCGTGCCCTTGCGATAGCCGATAATGCGCTCGACCGTCTTCATGTGGTTGAATCGCCATTGCTGGAACTTGTGCTCCAGGTCCACCAGCTTCTCGCCCAGCTCATAGGCTTCCCAATGGGTCTCGCTATCGCGATAGATGGTGCGCCAGACATCCTCGACCGCTTCGGACGGCGCATAGGGCTGCGTCCAGTCGCGCTCGACCAGCTCGGCCGGAATGGCATAACCGCGGCGGGCCAGAAGGCGCAGGGTCTCGTCCCACAGGCTGGGCAGTTCCAGCGCGCGCGTCACCATCCTGTGGGCCGGCGGATTGTGCTTGTGCACGCGGGCGAGGGCGGCGTTCTTGTTTCCCAGCCGGTATTCCAGCGTGCGGTACTGGAAGGACTGGAAGCCCGAGCTCTGGCCCAGCGCATCGCGGAAGGCGAGATAGTCGGCCGGGGTCATGGTGGAAAGCACGTCCCAGGCATGGATCAGCTGTTCCTGGATGCGGCTGACGCGGGCAAACATCTTCAGCGCCGGGCCGACCTCGTCGCGCTGCAGATGGGCGATCCCGCCTTCGGTCTCGTGCAGCACCAGCTTCATCCACAGCTCGCCGACCTGGTGGATGACGATGAACAGCATCTCGTCATGCTCTTCGGTCAGGCATTTCTGCGAGGTGAGGAGCCGCTCCAGCCCCAGATAGCCGCCATAGGACATGGCGTCCTTGAAGTCCCAGTGGATGTCCTCACCGGACACGTCCACGCTGGACGAGAATTGCTCGCTCATTCTGCCTCTCCCGCGGATCGGTTCGGGCGGATCGGGCCGCCGTCTTGTTCGTGGTGCCCCGGTCTAGCCTGCTTCGCCGCCAACCGCGAGCCGCGCTTGAAGCGGGGTGCGGGTGTGGCTAGCGTCTGCGCGCATCATGCCGGGGGAGACAGCCATGCTTGCCGAAGTCAGCGAACAGACCGTGCGGGACGTAATCGGACTCTATCTGCAGCTGGGCTATACCCACATCCTGCCCAAGGGGCTGGACCATATCCTGTTCGTCCTGGCGCTGTTCTTCGCCTCGACCCGCCTGAAACCGCTGGTCTGGCAGGTCTCGGCCTTCACGGTGGCCCACACGCTGACCCTGGGCCTGGCAACGCTGGGCCTGGTGACGCTGCCGGGTGCGATCGTGGAGCCGATCATCGCGCTGTCGATCGCCTTCGTCGCGGTGGAAAATCTCGTTTTCAAGGACATGACCCGCTGGCGGCCGCTGATCGTCTTTGTCTTCGGCCTTTTCCACGGGCTGGGCTTTGCCGGCGTACTCTCCGAACTCGGTCTGCCGGCCGGACAGCTGGTGCCGGCCCTCTTGAGCTTCAATGTCGGTGTGGAACTCGGCCAGCTGACCATCGTGCTGGCCTGCTGGCTGGCGCTGCACCGTTTCCGGGACGCGACCTGGTATCCCTGGCTGGTGCGGATCGTGTCGGTGGGGATTGCGCTGATCGCGCTCTGGTGGACGCTGGAGCGGACGGTGCTGGCAGCGTAGGCCCAAAGAAAAGGGCGGCCGCCGGGCCGCCCTCGCAATCCTCTGGAAACGGGAGCTATTTTCCGCCCGGCGCGTAACCGAGCCGGATTTCGGAAATGCGCAAGGTCGTATCCGCCCGGCCGGAACTATAGGTCCCGACATAGATGTCGTAGACGCCCTGCGTGCCGGCCGTGAAACTGATACCGGCATCCGTGCCGATCGCGTCATCATTGCAGAACCACTGACCGTCCGGCGCATTGATCGCCAGGGTCGTGTCTGCATTGCCGTGCGTGTAGATGTGCAGCGAGCCCGAGCCGTTATAGGTCAGCTGGACAGTCGGCGCGTAGTCGACATAGCCGCGGCACTGGCCGGAGATTGCGTCGGCCGCCCGGATATTGCCGCCCGCCTGCACGAATACCTGTTCAGGATCGGGCAGGAAGCCGCCATTCAGGATGACATTGTGGCGCGCAGGCGCCGTGATATCGACGCCGCTGGCGCTTTGCATGTTGAGGCCGCCGCGCACGGTCGCTTCGCCCAGCTCCGAAATGAACAGCGTGGCCGGAACGCCCGATCCCGTCGAATAGGTGCCGACCCAGATGTCGTAGCGGCCCGATTGGGGCGTCTGCCAGTGGAGGAGGGGGTTGAAGGGTGCGTCCGCGCCGTCATCGTCGCAATACCAGCGCCCGTCCGGGCCGTTCACCACCAGTGTGGTGTCGGCTTCGGAATCGACATTGATGAAAAGGTCCTGCGAACCGGCCGTGTAGTAGAGCGAGAAGTCCGGCGCATTGGCGATATAGCCGCGGCAATTGGAAAACCGGTTCTGCGCCCGGATCGATCCGCCGGCGGTCAGGCGCCGCTCATACGGGTCCGGAAGAAAGCCGGCCGACAGGTTGATCGAACCGAAGGACGGCTGAAGCGAATAGTCCTGGGCTGATACCACCGGCGCAAGGACAAGCGCGGCGGCGGCTCCGGCGGCGGCCGGACGAAGGAAATCCTGGAACATGAGCAACCCCCTGTCTGCTGTTGTGACAGGGTAGTCCGCCTCGCCTGCACGCGGCAATTGCGGAATGGCCGGTTGTGACAATTTGCCGATCAGCGAAGCGATCCGCCGGAAACGAAAAAGGCGGCCCCGAAGGACCGCCTTTCCCGATTTCCAGTAAAGCGGAATCTACCAGCCGCAATTGCGGTCGGCGTTTTCCTCTTCCAGATAGGTCATCAGAGGCTGGAAGTAGGAGATGATGGCCGAGCCATCCATTTCCCGGGTGCCGGTGAAGGCTTCCAGCGCGTCCGGCCAGGGCCGGGACGCGCCCATCTCCATCATTGCATTGAAACGCGCGCCGACTTCCTCGTTTCCATAGATCGAGCAGCGGTGCAGCGGGCCTTCCCAGCCGGCCATCTCGCAGGCCGCTTCATGGAACTGGAACTGCATGATGAAGCTCAGGAAATACCGCAGGTACGGCACATTGTTCGCGATGTGGTATTTCGAGCCCGGATCGAAGGCGTCGCCCGGCCGGTCGACCGGCGGCACGATGCCCTGATAGCTCTCGCGCAGCGCCCACCACTGTTCGTTATACTCTTCCGGCGTGATTTCGCCGCGCAGGACCTGCCAGCGCCACTGATCCATCATCACCGCGAACGGCAGGAAGGCGATCTTGTCGAGGGCCGTATCCATCAGCAGCGACAGGTCGGCGCTTTCATCCGGCATGTCGGCCTCGTCGAGCAGACCGATCTGCACCAGGTATTCCGGGGTCACGGACAGCGCGATGAAATCGCCGATGGCTTCGTGGAAACCGTCATGGGCGCCGGTCTGGAACAGGACATCCTGTTCGTTATAGGCGCGCTGGTAGAAATTGTGGCCGAGTTCGTGGTGCACAGTGACGAAGTCGTCGCCATTGACGCGAGTGCACATCTTGATGCGCAGATCGTCTTCATAATCCATGTTCCAGGCCGAGGCATGGCAGGCCACCTGCCGGTCGCGCGGCTGGGTGATCAGCGAGCGTTCCCAGAAGGTATCGGGCAGCGGTTCCATGCCCAGCGAGGTGAAGAAGCTTTCCGCCGTTTCCACCATCTGGTGCTGGTCATAGCCGGCCTCGACGAGCAGGTCGTCGAGATTATAGGCCGGGCCGCTCTCGCTGACCGCGGCCACATCGCTGAGCGACGCCCAGGACTGGGCCCACATATTGCCCAGAAGGTCGGCCCGGATCGGGCCTTCGGCTGCCTGGATCTCGTCGCCATAGAGCTCGTTCAGATTGGCGCGGACATGGCAGTGCAGCTGCTGGTAAAGCGGCTCGACCTGGCCCCACAGCCGCTCGACTTCCGCTTCCATCTCGTCAGCCGGCATGTCGTAATTGGACAGCCACATCTGGGCGAGGTTGTCGAAACCGAGGTCGCGGGCACCCTGGTTGGCGATCTCGACCATCTCGGCATAGTCCGTCGACATCTGTGCGGGATCATAGGCGCGGCGCCAGCCATCCCAGACATGTGCCAGGAATTCCGGGTCGCGGCTGGTCCGCATGATGTTTTCCAGCTCGTTGTGATCGACCATCTCGCCGTCGATTTCCATCAGGCCGGACGAATAGGACGAGCCCATGCGCGTCGTCAGCTCGGACAGGCGCGCCGCTGCAGCGCTGTCGGCCGGCGCGGGCAGGGTGATTCCGGCGCGCAGGAAATTCATTTTCCGCGCCATGGTCTCGGGCAGGTCGAGATCGGCATAGCGGGCCGTCTCGCCGGCGGCCGCGACGGACATTTCCGTGGCCTGCGTCGACATGCGTTCGAGCAGCCAGTTGGTGTCGTAGGTGATGAAGTTGTTCTGGACCCAGGCCGTGCGCGAGGCGAATTCGCCGAACTCGCGCATCTCTGCCTCGGTCTCGGCCAGGAAGGCTTCGGCGTCGGCGACGGTCACATCGCCGGTCTCGGCGCCCCCGGCGCCGGAGGCCGAGCTGCCGGTCCCGCTGTCAGCCTGTTCGCTGGCGTCCGGCACGGAGCCGAAGCCCGGTCCGAAATAATAGACACCGGCGCCGGCCAGAATGGCGCCGATCGCGACGCCGCCCAGTAGTGCTCTCATTGGTCTCTCCCCTTTTGCCCGGAACGGGCGATCAACTTACCCGCGCCCATCCTCGCCTTATCGGCTTGCGGGTCAAGCGCCGCGCGCCGAGGCAGCCTGCCGCATGACGCGCTCCATACCGTCGAGAAAGGCGGACCTGTCCTTCGGTCCGAACGGACGGGCGCCGCTGGTCACGGTTCCCGCCTCGCGCAGATCGCTCATCAGGTTCCGCGTCGCCAGAGAGGCACCGATATTGTCCACGGTCCAGAGCTTGCCGCGCGGATCGATCCCGATGGCCCCCGCCTTGATGCAGCGGTCGGCGAGGGGGATGTCGGCCGTCACGAAGACATCGCCCGGACCGATCTGTTCGGCGATCCAGTTGTCGGCGGCGTCGAGGCCTTCATTGACGATCACCAGCCGCGCCCATTGGGAATTCGGCCGTCGCAGACCGCCATCGCACACGAAGAGCATTTCGGTGCGGTGGCGTTCACCGACCCGGATGATCTCGTCCTTTACCGGACAGGCATCGGCATCGACGTAGATGGTCACCGCAGACGATCCACCAGGGCCAGCATGGCATCGAGATTGGCGGCGCCCAGCTTGCGGCAGCGCTCCGGCGACCAGCCATGCTCGCTGTCCGGCAGATCGGCATTGTCCTTGAAGGGCATTTCCAGTGTCATCGCCAGGCAACGGAATTCGTTCGCCAGATAATTGGTACAGACGGACAGGTTTGCGGTCCCCGGGGCATCGACGGCATAGCCGTGCGCGGTCTGGAAGTCCGGGCTCGCCGTCTTCAGCGCCGCCTTGTAGGCGTCGAGCAATTCCTGGCCCTTCGCGTCGAAATTCGGCGCGCCTTCGCCGCCGGCGATGAAGTTGTAGGGCAGGGCTTCGTCGCCATGGACATCGAGGGCGAGGTCGATCCCGGTCTCGCGCATGCGGTTGAGCACGTGGAAGACCTCGGGCGAGTTCGCGGCGCTGGCCTTGTCCCATTCGCGATTGAGATTGACGCCCTTGGCATTGGTGCGCAGGTGCCCGCGTTTACTGCCATCCGGGTTCATATTCGGAACGATGTGGAAAACGGCCCGGTCTCGCAGGACACGGGCAACGGGGTCCTCATCGTCGAGCAGGCGGCCGAGAAAGCCTTCCATCCACCATTCCGCCATGGTCTCGCCGGGGTGCTGGCGCGCCGTGACCCAGATCGTGCGCTTGCCGCTGCCCGGCGTGCCGACGCGCAGGAGGTCCATCGCCTGACCGTCGAGCGTTTCGCCGAGGACTTCGAGATCGACATCGACATGGGTCTGCGCCCAGGCAATCAGGTTCTGGTGGCGCTCCATCGAATAGGGCGCGAAATAGGCATACCAGACCGTGTCGCATTCCGGCGTGTGGTGCAGCGTCAGGACACCGTCGGCATATTCGGTATCGATCCGGAACCAGGTCTCCCGGTCATAGGACGCGCAGGCGCGATAATCCGGCCAACCTTCCAGATAGGCGGCTCCACCGGCATTCTCGATCGCCATGGACAGCGCCGAGCCGCGCGCGCCGGTCACCCGGAAATGGAACCATTGATAGAAATCCGACCCGTTATCCTTGCGGATTTCCAGGCGGATACGTTGCGGATCGGCGGCATCGAGAACCTCGATATTGCCGCTGTCGAAAGCGTCGGTGATGTGAAGGCTCATGGGGTCGTCTCCGGCAGCTCGCGAAAGGGTGACTGGCTTGTGAGGGGGATAGCCCATAATGCCCGTTCGAGATACGGGGCGGCGGCATGTGCCGGTTCGCCAGGAGCCTGGAGGCCTGCATGAAAACCTGGATCTGGCGGATCGTCACGATCGGACTGCCGCTTTTCGTCTGCGCGATCTTTCTCGATTCGCTGCGCTACAAATTTACCGACGCCGCGGAGACGCAGGTGATATTCGGCCTGCTTGACGATTGGGCGGCCAGCTGGGGCGCGGCGGGCCTGTTCGGACATACCGGCCTGTTCAGCCAGTATGTCATCGGCTCGGCCGAGCTCGCCGCTTCGACGCTCCTGCTCACCGGTTTCCTGCCGGGACTGAAACGCCTGCAGGCGCTGGGCAGTCTTCTCGGTCTCGCCATCATGACCGGCGCGGTGAATTTCCACCTGTTCACGCCGCTGGGCATCGACCCGAACAATGATGGCGGCGGCCTCTTCGTGGCCGCCTGCCTGGTCTGGCTGTCCTGTCTTGCCTTGCTGGTGATCAACCGTCACGAGGCCGCAGGGCTGGGCCGCGATCTGTTGCGGGCACTGCGCACCAGCCGGTAGCCCAGCAGCAGGGCCAGAATGCCGCCATGGATCCAGGGCATCGGCTGATTGCCCTTTTCCATGAAACCATGGTGCAGCACGGCCAGGATCGCGACGGGATAGATCGCCCAGTGCAGTTGCTGCCAGCGCCGGGCGCCCAGCCACCGCACCATGGCGTTGAACGAGGTCACGGCCAGCGGGATGAGGCCAACAAAGGCTGCCATGCCCAGCGTGATGTAGATCCGCTTGGCGACATCCTCCCAGAGGCCGGCAAACATCCCCGCCACGCTCATATTCGCCGCGATCAGGAGATCGAGCCCCAGATAGGCGGCAACGTGCAGCAGGGCGTACCAGAATGCCGCCAGTCCGATCCGCCGGCGCACTTTCATGACGGGGAGCCAGCGCGTGATATCGCGGAACGGTGTCACCGCCAGCGAGATCAGGAGGACCCGCAGCGCCGTGTCGCCCAGGAAACGGTGGGTCGTCTCGATCGGGTTGAAGCCGAGGGCGTGCGGCTGACCGTTGAGCAGCATCGCCCATTGCCAGCCCAGCCAGAGCCCGGGCAGGGCCAGCAGCCAGAAGGTGAGGGGTTTCAGCCAGTGACGGCCGAAACTGCGCAGGACCGCACGCTTGGCCATGGTTCAGTGGTTCTCGATCAGGTCCATGCCGGCATAGAGATGCGCGACCTGTTCGGAATAGCCGTTGAACATCTCCGTCTCGCGCCGATTGAACAGATTGCCGCCGATCACGCGCTCCGTCTGCTGGCTCCAGCGCGGATGAGCGCGGTTCGGATTGACGTTGGAATAGAAGCCATACTCGTTCGGCGCGGCCTTGTTCCAGGCGGTTTCGGGCTGCTGGGAGACAAAGCTGATCCGGGTGATCGACTTGATCGACTTGTAGCCATACTTCCACGGCACGACGAGCCGGACCGGGGCGCCATTCTGGTTGGGCAACACATCGCCATAGAGACCGACGGCCAGAAAGGCGAGCTCGTTCATCGCCTCATCCATGCGCAGGCCTTCGACATAGGGCCAGTCCAGCACCGGGAAACGCGTGCCGCGCATCTCGCGACGGTCGAGATAGGTCTCGAAGGCGACATAGCGCGCGTCCGCGGTCGGTTCGAACTGCTGCAGCACGCCGGCCAGCGGCACGCCGATCCACGGGATCACCATCGACCAGGCCTCGACACAGCGCAGCCGGTAGATGCGCTCCTCCAGAGCAGAAAAATCGACCACGTCCTCGAGTGCGAAACGTCCCGTCCGCCCGGCATGCCCGTCGACCTCGATCGACCAGGGGTCGACCGACATCTCATGCGCGTGGCGGGCAGGGTCCGACTTGTCGACGCCGAATTCGTAGAAATTATTGTAGCCGGTGACGGCATCGATGGGGGTGAGCGGATCGGGAACGCTGTACCCGGTCCCGGCGTATTGCAGCCCGCCTGAAGGAGGTGCCGGCTGTCGGGCCGCGGCTGTGCTGGAAGCCGTGCTCTCAGCGCTCGTGGAGGCTTCGGTCTCCGAGCCGCCGCAACCGACCAGGCCGGTCACCGCAACGGCACCACCGGCCGCCATGATCTGCCGCCGGTTGATGTAGAGCGCGCGCGGCGTCACGTCCGCTTCGCGCCCCTGCCAGGGTTTGGGCTTGCGATAGAAAAACATGGGTTCGGTCCACAGCTAACGTTGTTGTCCCCGATAATAGGGCGCAAACGCGCCGCGTCTTCCCGGTCCACGCGATCGTGATGAGGATGTCAGGCCATCGTGCGGCCCGAATGCCGCGCGGCTTGACGCCGGCACCGGCTTGAGACCAGTTGATGCAGACAGCAGATCGATCGGTCCCATGCCCCGCCATACTTCCCGCTCCGCCCTCAATGTCCGCAATGCGACCTTGCAGGACATCCCCGGCATCGTCGCCCTGTCCGGCAAGGTCTATCCTGTGATGGGAGCCTATTCGGAAAGCGAGATCCAGGGCCAGCTCATCAATTTCCCCGAAGGACAAGTCGTCGTCGAGTATGAGGGCGAAGTCGTCGGCTACGCCGCCAGCTTCATCATCGACGAGGCCGCAGCGCTGTCGCCGCACACCTGGGATGCGATCACGGGCAATGGCTATGCCTCACGGCACAACCCGAAGGGCGACTGGCTCTACGGTATGGAAATCTGCGTCGACCCGGACCGCCGGCGTCTGCGTATCGGCCAGCGCCTCTATGACGCCCGGCGCGAACTGGCCGAACGAATGGAGCTGAAGGGCATCGTGTTCGGCGGCCGGATGCCGCACTGGAAGCGGCGCCGCAAACAGTATTCGACGCCGCGAGCCTATCTCGCGGCCGTGATGGCCCAGGAAGTCGCCGATCCGGTGATCCGCTTCCAGACCCGTATGGGGTTCGAGCCGATCGGTGTGCTCAAGGCCTACCTGCCGTCGGACCGGGAATCGGGCGGCTATGCCACTCACATGGTCTGGCGCAATCCCTATGCGATCGAGCAGACCAAGAGCGAAAGCGCACCGCCGGGATCGAAAGACGTCGTGCGTGTCGCGACCGTACAATTCCAGCAGCGGCGCGTGTCGAGCTTCGAGGAATTCATCGGCAATATCGAGTATTTCGTCTCGGTGACCTCGGATTATCGATCGGATTTCGTGGTCTTCCCCGAACTGTTCACCCTCCAGCTCCTCGCGCTGGAGGAGACGCGTCTGACGCATGCCCAGTCGATCGAACGGCTCACCGAGTACACGCCGCGCTTTGTCGAGGAAATGCGGCAGATGGCGATCAGCTACAACATCAACATCATCGGCGGCTCGCACCCGACGCGCACCGATGACGGGGATATCCAGAATGTCGCCTATGTCTTCCTGCGCGACGGCTCCGTACACGCCCAGGAGAAGATCCATCCCACGCCGTCCGAGCGTCACTGGTGGAATATCAAGGGCGGCGACCAGATCGGCACGATCCAGACCGATTGCGGCCCGGTGGGCATCCTGATCTGCTATGACAGCGAGTTCCCCGAGCTCGCCCGCAAACTGGCGGACGAGGGCGCGAAAATCTTCTTCGTGCCGTTCTGCACCGACAACCGGCAGGGCTATATGCGGGTGCGCTACTGCTCCCAGGCCCGGGCCATCGAAAACCAGTGCTATGTCGTGATGTCCGGCAATGTGGGAAATCTGCCGGGTGTGGAAAACATGGACATCCAGTACGCCAAGTCCTGCATCCTTACGCCGTGCGACTTCAACTTTGCCCGAGACGGGATTGCCGAGGAATGCTCGGAGAATGTCGAGACCGTCTCGATCGCCGATCTCGATCTGACCGATCTCGACTGGGCGCGCCAGGAGGGCACGGTCCGCAATCTGCGTGACCGGCGCTTCGACCTCTACGCCATTCGATGGAAGCGGTAGCCGTCCGCGAAGCCGGCCGGGACGATCTCCCGGCGATCGACGCGATCGAAGCAGCCAGCTTCGAGCGCGACCGCTTTCCGCGGCGCAATCTCGCCCGGATGCTGAAGGGCGGTCGGACCCGGTTTTTCCTGGCGGACGAGGGTGCCGGTTACCTCGCGCTGAGCCTGCGGCGCGGCGGCCGCACCGGGCGAATCTATTCCCTGGCCGTACACCCCGACGCCCGGGGGCGGGGGATTGCCGCGGCACTCATCGCTGCGGCCCGGAGCCTGGCGCGGGCCGAAAGACTGCGCGCGCTGCGGCTAGAGGTCCGGGAGAGCAATCTGGCTGCACGCCGGCTCTATGAACGCGAAGGATTTTGCTTGCGTGAGCGGCGTCCGGCCTATTACGAGGACGGCGAAGCGGCCCTGCAACTCGAAGCGCTCCTTGAACCTCTGGAGCCGGCACGGACCCGGGAGACACCTATCTCGTGAGCGACTGGCTCATTCTCGTCGAACACGCCACCGACGTGGCGCAGCACGAAACACCACACAAGGTTCTGCGTGTGCGGGACTATCTGGCGAACCCGCGGCTCTTCATGTCGCGCCGTCCCAACATCATCAATCTCGCCCGCTCCTATGCCTATCAGTCCAACGGCTATTATGCGTCGCTGCTGGCCGAGGCGCGCGGGCACCGGATCGTGCCGACCGCCCAGTCGATGGTCGAGCTGTCGCGCAAGACGCTCTACGCCCAGGCGCTTCCGGAACTCGATGCGGCGCTGGCGCGGGAAAGCGAGGGACGCGACATGCCGTTCGGGCCCTTGCTGGTCGCATTCGGCCGCGTGCGCGAACATGGCCTGAAGCGGTTCGGACGCCTGCTGTTCGACTGGTTCCGGGTTCCCGTGCTCGAGGTGAGCCTCAATCCGGGCGGGCGGATCGAGCGTATCCGTCCGGTCCCGCCCAACACGCTCAAAGGCGAGGCGCGGGACTTTTTCCTGGAGAGCCTGGACGCCCATACGGGAAGGGCCTGGACGGCCCAGAAAGACCGGGTGCCGGCACGCTGGTCGCTGGCTGTTCTTGCGGATCCCAAGGAAGCCCTGCCGCCTTCGAGCCCGGCGTCGCTGAAACGCCTCGCGGCGGTTGCCTCGAAGATGGGCGTCGAAGTCGCGCCCATCGGGCCCAATGACCTGTCCAGCCTCGCGGAATACGACGCGCTCTTTATCCGGGCGACGACGGCGATCGACAATTACACCTACCGCTTTGCACGGCGGGCGGAACAGGAAGGCATGCCGGTCATAGACGATACGGCCTCGATGATCCGTTGCACCAACAAGGTCTTCCTCAAGGAGCTGATGGAGCTGGGCGGGGTGCCGTGTCCGCGCACTGAAGTGCTGGACGAGAACCAGTCCCTGGACGGGCTGATCGAGCGGCTGGGCAGCCCGGTCGTGCTCAAGGCGCCGGATGGCTCCTTCAGCCGCTCGGTCCACAAGGTCTCCAGCGAAGCCGAACTGAAGGAACGCGCAAAGGCGCTGTTCAAGGACACGGCTCTGATCATCGCCCAGGAATACATGCCCACCGCCTATGACTGGCGCGTCGGCGTACTGGACGGAAAGCCGCTCTATGCCTGCAAGTACAAGATGGCGCGCGGCCACTGGCAGATCATCAAGCATGGCGAGGGCGGCAAGGTCACCGAGGGCGGGTCGGAAACCGTCGCCGTCGAAGACGCTCCGGCCGAGGTGATCGATGTCGCCGTGAAGGCGGCCCGCCTGATCGGGCAGGGGCTTTACGGCATCGATCTCAAGCAGAATGACCGCGGTGTCTTTGTCATCGAGGTCAATGACAACCCCAATCTTGACGGGGAGGTGGAGGGCCTGGTGCTCAAGGATGCGCTCTGGCAGTCCATCATTGCCTGGTTCGCAGACCGGCTGGAGCGCCGCATCGGCGGTGTGCCGGGGCAGGCCGGGCGTGACGCGGGAGCCTGATGCCGTGCCCTACGAAGGTCGCTGTCATTGCGGACACGTCGGCTGGACGCTGCACGTCGAGCCGCAATGGCTGACCCGCTGCAACTGCTCCTATTGCCGGCGAAGCGGCGCACTCTGGGCGCATGTGAGCGAGGCCGAAATCAGCCTGCATGGAAATCCTGCCGACAGGATCCGCTATACCCACGGCGAGGCTACGCTCGCCTTCGTGTCGTGCCGGCATTGCGGTTGCACGACGCACTGGGAGAATCTGTCTGCAAGGTCCGAGGGACAAAAGCCTGAAGAGACGCGTATGGCCGTCAACGCCGCCATGCTGGACCCTGACCAGATTTCACATCTGCGGGTCCGGCATTTTGACGGCGCTGACAGCTGGGATTTCCTGGATTAGCAGGATTTAGTCCGCAGCGTCCTGGACCGCTTCACCCGCATCCTCGACATCCTGCCCGGCACCGCGGACGGTGTTGCAGGCGGCCAGCGAGAGCGTGGTCAGGGCAAGAAGAAGGCCGATCACAAGGTTTTTCATCGCAACAATCTCCATTTGCAGAACATGTGCAGGAGATACGCATAAGTGCAGGAAAGGGTTCCACACCCCGTCCCGAAACCAAGTGAAAACCTGTCGGTATGCCGGCCGCGTCTAGCTTGAGGCGTCCTGGACGGCCTCGCCGGCGCGTTCAACATCCTGCCCGATCCCGCGGATCGTGTTGCAGGCAGCAAGCGAGAGGGCAGTCAGGGCGATCAGGACGCCGGTAGCGAGCTTTTTCACGGGACGATTTCCTCTTTGGAATACCCCGGGAGATTAGCATGCGCGGGCCGCTTGGGAAGCCGGATAAGCGCGGTTTCACGACGCGATGAAAATCCGGTCCAGCTGGCGCGCACGTGCATCAGTCTCGCAACGGAAAAACCAGGCAAGCTCCGGGGCGCTGCCCTCGAAACGCGGTGCAAAGCGGCGTCCGCCCGATCCTTCCAGGCTGCGAAGGTCGCAGCTGGAAAACCGCGCATGGGCGAGCTTGCAGTTTCGAAAGGACACGCCGCGAAGGTCAGCGCCGGTAAAGTCGGCATCGCGCAAGTCGGCGCCGTCAAAGACCGCTCCGATCAGCCGGGCGCCTGTGAACGGCACCCCGACAGCGCAACAGTTCCGGAGGGAGGCGCCAGCAAGGGCGACTCCGGAAAAGTCCCGACCGCAAACTCGAAGGTCTTCACCGTCGAAGCGGGGGACTTCTCCCTCGCGCCCCTGCGTCAAAGTCCACAGATTACCGGCCCGGATGCTGGCCTGCAGGCCAGGCCGGGCGTCGTGCGCTGCCGATGTCGGATCCTGCAAGGCGCCTGAAAGCGCGTCGGCGTCCAGCCGGGTATTCGCAAGGGCTACGCCGGTCATGATGGCGCCGTTGAAACGGGCGCCGAGAAGGTTGGCGCCGCTGAGATCGGCTTCCGACAGGATCGCGTCCGAGAAGTCAGCACCCTGAAGCCGCGCGCCGTTGAGACGCGCGCCTTTCAGCGAGCAGTGTGAAAAATCCACACTGGCGACCAGGCCGTCCGCTCCGTCATGCGTCTGGCGGTCAGCATGGACGACATGACGGACAAACCGCTCGTCCTCGTCAATGCGGGCCAGCTCCGCGCTCCGGAAATCGGCTTCGTCAAGCCGAGCGCCGTTCAGGCGTGTCCCCCGCAGGGAAACGCCCCGGAGGTCGGCGCGGGTCAGATCGCTGCCCCGGAAGTCGCATTGCTCAAGCCGTGAGCAGTAGAAGGACGCGAAGCGCAGGTCGCTTTCGGCAAAGCGGCCGCCCGACAGATCACAGCCAATGAACTGGATCCCCTCCAGTTTCCGGCGAAGCAGGCGCAGGTCACGAAGCGCATCGAAGCGGAAGACGGCGCGGCATCCGCCGGGCACGCCCTGCGCGAAATCCTCGTGCGCTGCGATCAGCTCCCCGTTGGAAGTATGCCCCATATCCCGTCATTCCCGTGTTTTGTGGCTGTCAGACATCCGCGGCCAAGCTTAAAACCGGGTCAAGTTCCGGCTGTTTCCTGCTGATATTACGGCATAATTTATTACGGAGAGCGTGGGGCCGGACGAAGACGAAGACAAGGCGGTCAAGCGCACCGACGCGGACACGCTGACTGTCTAGGCAGTCTGTGCAACGCTTGCTATTCACCGCGGGATGATGGCTTCGCGCGGATACGAAAAATGGGTGTTTACCGCGACGAGTGACAATGAAGCGCCCGTCTTTCCCGATGGCTGCCGCGACATCCTCGTGATCGAGACGCAGAGCGGTCCGCCGCGCATCATTCTGACCGATCATGACCTCGTGCCGCGCCAGGTTCGACTGACAGCGGGAACACACATCACGGGCTTCCGGCTTCGTCCCGGTTCGCAACTCGATCCCGCCGCTCTGGACGCCATCGCAAGACAGCCCGGCGATGCAGATGCCATACTCACCGAAACCCGGCGCGATCCTGACGATCTCGGCGATGCGATCATGGCGTTGACCCGGCCGGGTGCCAGCCTTCGATCCGTGGCCGCAGCGGCCGGCGTATCGCAACGCACCCTGCAGCGGCGGTTTCGCGAATTCGGTCTGCCTGCGCCGGACTATTGGCGCCTGCTCGCGCGGGCACGCCGCGCTGCGCAATGCCTGACGTCTGCATGTACGCTGGCCGACATTGCCGGTGAAAGCGGCTATGCCGACCAGGCCCACATGACGCGCGAATGCCTGCGCTGGTTCGGCGCGACACCGGCCAGCCTGCGCCGCGATCCGCGCCGTCTTGCGTTGATATCTCAGCCGGCGCTGGGCAACTGGACCGGAGAACAGATCTCCACCAGATAGCCGTCCGGATCGCTGACATAGGAGGTGGTCTGGCCCCAGTCCTCCTCCCGCGCATCCTGCTTCAGCGTGGCACCGGCCTTGACGGCGCGGGCGAGGGCAGCCGCCACATCCTCCGTCTCGAAGGCCAGTTCGAAGACCGGCGCATCGGCTTCCGGCTTTTTCGGCGACTTGCCCAGCTGCCGCATCAGGGCCGTCGAGGAAAAGGCCAGCCGCGTCTCGCCGGTTTTCAGCTCGCCATAATCTCCGCCCTCATGCAGGAAATTCCGCTCCAGTCCGAAAGCGGCTTCGTAGAAGGCCATCGAGGCGGCGACGTTATCGACATAGAGAATGGTGTAGCGAAAGATCATGCGAGGCTCCGGTGTGCAAAAGCGATCCGGGCGTCTAGCGCATGCCGGGCCGGTCCGTCTTGAAGGATCGCGACAGGGATGCCGGGCAGGTGCCGGCCGGGACAGAAGCATCGAGCCTGGTGGGGGAGCTGTACGGAACAACATCGAACCCGGAGGGTTCGCAAGCACGTCCGCGCAGCGGACTGCCGCGAGATCAAGACAATGGCGGAGGGGGAGGGATTCGAACCCCCGGAACCTCGCGGTTCAACGGTTTTCAAGACCGCCGCAATCGACCACTCTGCCACCCCTCCGGTCCCGTGCAGATAACGGCGATGCGTTCTGCAGTGCAAGTGCGGATGCAGAACGCATGGCAGCCGAGGCGCGCACCCAGGACAGTCGCGACATGAAACAGGGTTACCCTCCCTTCACCAATCCGGGATAATCTTGCCGCAACTTCGTCAGCGGAAATCCGGTTCAGACTTGTCCAGACTGTCTCTCGCTCTTGTTGGCCTCGCCGCTGCGTCGCTCGCAGCGTGTGCATCCTCGCCCGAACGCTATTCCAGCTATCCGGCCTCGGTACCTTCGACGCCACCGCAGACGAGCGGGACGGCGACGCCGGTCGATATCGATGTGGCGGGACTGATTGCGACAGACAGTGGTCACCAGAAGGTCGGCAACCCCTATCGCGTGGGCAGCCGGACCTATCGCCCGCAGCGGGACGATCGCTATGACCGGACCGGAATTGCGTCCTGGTACGGCCCGAATTTCCATGGAAGACCAACGGCTAACGGTGAGATTTTCGACCAGTACGCGATGACTGCCGCGCATACGACCCTGCCGATTCCCTCGATCGCGGAAGTCACCAATCTCGAGAACGGGCGCAGCATCATCGTTCGCGTCAATGATCGCGGTCCCTTCGTGGACGACCGGATTATCGATCTGTCCCGCGCTGCGGCAACCGAGCTGGATTATATCGGTTCGGGACTCGCCCGGGTCCGGGTCCGCTATCTCGGTCCGGCCCATCCCGATGCACCGCCACCTCAGCGCAATGTCCGGGTCGCCGGTGCGGCTGCTACAGCTCCCGCTATGCAACCATCCAGCCCGGCCACAGCACAGACCGTGGCTGCCGTCGACAACATCCCGGTCCGCGCCGGACGGGATGTGACGTTGCAGCTCGGCGCTTTCAGCGATGCGGACAATGCCGACCGGCTGGTCCGGCGCGTCGCCGGAGCGGGAGAGGTGTGGGTCGAGCCCGGCCAGTCCGACCATGGCCCGATATACCGGGTCTTCTTCGGGCGCTGGGCCGATCGCAGCGGTGCCGATGCGGCACGGGCCAGCCTGGCCGACTGGGGCGTGTTCGGCGCCCGGATCGTCGCCCTCGACTGAGCCTGCTGCGTCCGTGGCGCTGGACGCCATGGTCTTGCCGCGCTTTGATGCTTCCTGTTGCCAAGCCGCCCCATCTGATTCCGGCCAGGGAGTTCCTCCGTGCGCAGTCTTCTTGCGATTCTTCTTTTCGCCATTCCGGTTGCAGCCGCACCGGCCGCCGCCCAGAACACCTATGAGACCGATGCCAGCCATGCGGTGATCATGGATTTCGAGACAGGCACGGTCCTGTTCTCGAAAAATGGCGACGAGCCCATGCCGCCGGCCTCCATGTCCAAGATGATGACGGTGCTGATGACCCTGGAAGCCATCGAGTCGGGCTCGCTGTCGCTGGACGATGAACTGCCCGTCTCCGAAGAGGCCTGGCGCCGCGGCGGCGCCGCCTCCGGATCGTCGACCATGTTTCTGGACGTGAACAGCCGGGCCCGCGTCGAGGACCTGCTGCGCGGTGTCATCATCCAGTCCGGCAATGATGCCTGCATCGTTCTGGCCGAGGCGATCGGCGGCAGCGAGGCGGCCTTTGCCGACATGATGACCCAGCGTGCCCGCGAGCTGGGCCTGGAGAATGCGCACTTTGCCAATTCCACAGGCTGGCCCGACCCGGACCACATGGTCAGCGCGGAGGATCTTGCCCGCATCGCGCAGATCCTGATCCGCGATCACCCGGACTTCTATGGCATCTGGGCCGAGCGGGAATTCACCTATAACGGCATCCGCCAGTATAATCGCAACCCGCTGCTCGGTGTGTTCTCCGGTGCCGACGGACTGAAGACCGGCCATACGGAAGACAGCGGCTACGGCCTTGTCGGATCTGCCGAACGCGATGGCGAACGCCGCATCATCGTCTTCAATGGCATGGACTCGAATGCGGCCCGCGCCGCCGAGGCCGAGCGCATGATGCGTGCGGCGCTGACCGATTACGGCGTCTACGATCTTTTCGCGGCCGGTGACACGGTCGAGCATGAAGCCGAGGTCTTCATGGGCACGGCGTCCACCGTCGCCCTGCGTGTCGACGAAGACATTGCCGTCGGCCTGCATCGCCGGGCCCGCCGCGACATGACGGTTTCGGTGAACTATGACGGCCCTGTTTCCGCGCCGATCGCGGAAGGCGATGTTATCGCCACGCTGACCGTCGAAGCGCCCGGGATGGAGCCGCAGGATTTCCCGCTGGTCGCAGCGAATGACGTTCCCCGCAAGGGGCTGATGGGCCGTATCGGGGCTGCGCTTGTCCACATGATCCGGGGCTGATCGGCGTGCGGGGCAAGTTCATCACACTTGAAGGCGGCGAGGGCGCCGGCAAGACGACACTGATCAAGGCCGTGCAGGCCGCTCTTGCGGCAAAAGGCCTGGATGTGGTCGTCACCCGGGAGCCCGGCGGTACGCCGGGCGCGGAAGTCCTGCGCGACATCCTGCTCAAGGGCGCGACGGATCGCTGGTCCCCGGTCACCGAAGCGCTCTTGATGTATGCCGCCCGTGTCGATCATGTCGAACGGCTGATCGAACCTGCACTGGCCCGTGGCGCCTGGGTGATTTCCGATCGCTTTGCCGATTCCACCATGGCCTACCAGGGCACGGCCGGCGGCGTTCCGCTCGACCGTATCCGCCAGCTGCATGCGGCCGCGCTGGGCGATTTCCGGCCGGACCTGACCCTGGTGCTCGACCTCGACCCGCGGACCGGGCTGGAGCGGACGGTCGCGCGCGGCGAGGATGCGACACGCTTCGAGCGCTTTGATGCGGATTTCCATGCTCGCCTGCGCCAGGCCTTCCTGGACATTGCGGCGGCCGAGCCTGACCGCTGTGTCGTTCTGGATGCCGGGTCGGATGCGGGTGCCGTCGCCGCGGCGGCCCTTCAGGCCATCGAGACGCGGCTCGGCGCCCCGGCATGAGTACGGATCCGGATACCGGGTCCGACGTCCAGCCGGGCTGCCTGCCGCCTCGCGAGCGCTATGACCTGTTCGGCCACGAGGCCGCAGAACAGGCTTTCGCGAAGGCCTGGCAGAGCGGGCGCCTGCATCACGCGTGGATGATCACCGGACCGCGTGGCGTCGGCAAGGCCAGCTTCGCCTGGCGCGCCGCACGCCGGGTTCTTGGCGCGGCACCGATGGAGGAGGGCGGACCGCTCGGCTCAAGCCCGCAGGACCCTGTCTGCAAGCTGCTGGAGGCCCAGGCCAATCCGGACCTCCTGCTGTTGCGGCGTCCCTGGGACGACAAGCGCAAGCGCTGGCGCGCGGAGATCACCGTGGAAGAAGCGCGACGGGCGCCGCATTTTTTCGAGATGAGCTCGGGCGCCAAGGGCGGCTGGCGTGTCTGTATCGTCGACAGTGCGGACGAGATGAATACGAACGCTGCCAATGCCTTGCTGAAAACTCTTGAGGAGCCGCCCAAACGCGGTGTCCTGTTTCTGGTGACCCATACGCCGGGCCGCCTGCCGGCCACGATCCGTTCACGCTGCCGCCGGCTCGACCTGCGCGCTCCATCCGTCGAGGCGACAGCCGAGTGGCTTGCCGGGATCAGCGATGCCGGCGCCGGCGATGCGCTGGCTGCGTCCAGGTTGGCCGCGGGCGCACCGGGGCGGGCGCTGTCCCTGCATGTCTCGGGCGGGGTCGGCCTGGCCCGCGATGTCGAGGCCATCGTGGAGAAGGGGCGTTCGGCCAGCGAGCCCGAAATGCGCCGCCTGGCCGACCGGGTTTCCACCAAGGCCGGCGAGGATCTGCGCGACCTGTTCTACGAGGCGCTGGCCGGTGCCCTGCGCAATCAGGCACGACGCCGGGCCGCCAATGGCGAGGATGTGACGGCCTGGCTTACGGCCTGGCGGGAGCTTGGTTCGCTTGTCCGGGATGCCGAGGCGCTTTATCTCGACCCGAAGCAAAGTGCGCTTGCAGCCCTCTCGCTCGCCCGGGATGCCGCGCGCAAGGAAACCGTCTGAGACCCGCCATGTTCATCGACACACACGTCAATCTTCACGGCGAGCAGTTTGCCGACGATCTCGACGCCGTCATCGAACGGGCCCGCGCGGCGGGCGTCGAGCGCATGATCGCGATCTGCTGCCGTCTGAGCGATTTCGATGCCGTCTCCGCCATCGCCGAGGCGCATGACGACATCTACTGCACGATCGGCGCGCATCCGCACCACGCCAAGGACCGGCCGGATATCACCGCCGGCGAGCTGGTCGAGATCGCCCGCCACCCCAAGGTCGTCGGCATCGGCGAGACCGGGCTGGATTTCCACTACGGCTATTCCCCGCGCGAGGACCAGTTCGCCAGCCTGAAGGCGCATATAGAAGCGGCGCGCCAGACGGATCTGCCGCTCGTCCTGCACACCCGTGAAGCGGATGAGGCGATGGCGGATCTTCTGGAAGAGGAAATGGGGAAGGGGGCCTTCCGGCCCTTGCTGCACTGCTATACCGGCGGTGCCGACCTGGCCCGCCGGGCCGCCCGTCTGGGCGCCTGGTTTTCGGCGTCCGGCATTGTCACATTCAAGAAGGCCGAAGATGTGCGGGCCGTGTTCCGCGACGAGGTGCCGGACGACCGGGTGATCCTGGAGACCGACTGCCCCTATCTCGCGCCCGTACCGCACCGCGGCAAGCGCTGCGAACCGGCCTTCCTGCCCGACGTTGCGGCCGGACTTGCCGCGGTGAAGGGCTGGACGATCGAGGAGTGCGCGACCCGGACCACGCAAGCCGCGCTCAACCTGTTCGACCGGATCGCGAAACCGTGACGGGCCTGGTCCGGATAACCCTGCTGGGCACAGGATCCTCGGGCGGTGTGCCGCGTGCGAATGGCGATTGGGGCGACTGCAATCCCAATAATCCGCGCAATCGCCGCCGCCGCTGCTCGGCCCTGGTGGAGCGTGCAGAAACGCGTACCGATCTGGATGGCGGGGAAGCGGTGACACGCGTCGTTATCGATACCTCGCCGGATTTCCGGGAGCAGATGCTGTCAGCCCGGGTGACGCGGATCGACGGTGTGGTCCTGACCCATGACCATGCCGACCAGACCCACGGCATCGACGATCTGCGGGCCTTTGCATACCTGCAACGTCAGCGCATCCCTGTGTGGATGGACAGCCCCACAGCAGCAACATTGGTGTCGCGTTTCGGCTACACATTCGACACACCGCCGGGCTCCAGCTATCCGGCCATTCTCGACCGCCGCGACATGCCGGATTTCGGTGTGCCGGTGACGATTGACGGGCCGGGCGGTGAGGTTTCGCTCATTCCGGTCGATCAGGAGCACGGATCGATCCGTTCGCTCGGCTTCCGCATCGGCGATATCGCCTATTCGCCGGATATCAACGCCCTGCCGGAGGCGAGCGTGCCGCTGCTGCACGGTGTGGGCTGCTGGATTGTCGATGCCCTGCGCCGCGAACCGCATCCGACACATTATACCGTCGACGACGCCCTGAAAGCGCTGGAGCGGGTGGGGGCCCGGTTCGGCGTGCTGACCAATATGCACATCACGCTGGATTACGACGTCCTGGTCGACACGCTGCCCGAGCATGTCTGGCCCGGCTATGACGGGATGCGGCTGATCTGGGATGGCGAGAGCGTGCGGTTCGACGACCTTCCGGAGTAGGGCACCTCAGCCCTCATGGCTGGCAAAAACCGACATGTTATCGCCGGAAAAGGCATAGACATCATACGGTTCGCTGTAGCCCGGGATTTCCATCCCCGGCGATCCGGCCGGCATGCCGGGCACGGCGATACCGGCAATCTGCGGCCGGGTGTCCAGCATCCGCAGGATATCCTCGGCCGGGACATGTCCCTCGATCGTATAGTCGCCGATCCGGGCCGTGTGACAGGACCACAAGGCCTGCGGCACGCCGAACTCGGTCTTGACCGGCACCACATCCGGCATGTTGCGGACCGCAACCCGGAAACCGGCTGCCTCGACATGCTCGATCCATGCACCACAGCAGCCGCAGGTCGGTGATTTGTAGACCACCATGACGGGGTGATCCTCTGAACTGGCCCGGCCGGCAAAAGCCAGGCTGGCGAGGCCGGACAGGACGAGGGCGCGGCGGTCGATCATGAAGAGGCTCCGGGTTTTTCGCGTTTCATCGCACTATCTAGCAGACAAGGACTGACAGGACGATGCGGCGATCCGCGCGTTCCAGTTTGGCGGTGCCGGTTCGGCGGGCAGACGATCTGGCTTTCACCGTCACGCTCGGCCAGCTGGATCTCCGTGCCTCCAATCGAAGCGACGCCCTGAAGGCCTGTCAGGGCACTGAGGCGGACAAGAGCGGGAAACGGACATGAGGGAACCTCTCGAGACGCGATACACGGAGCGCTTCGTTACAAGTGTAACACCGATTTCCAGCATGTTTTCGTGACATCACTGCTGAATGCGACATCGGTGATATTCAAGAAGTCGAGAACCCGACTGAGCGCCCTGAACTCCGGCCACGGGCCGATAGAGCCCATCGAGAAAAGAAAGGCCGATGGCGCCCTCAGCAAAGCCCGCCGGCGCCGGGGGCAGTAGCTCGTGTCGGACGCGCTCAAGAAGGTGCAAGAGCGAGCCATGCATCGCCAGACCGATCCGCGGTATGAAGCCCGAGGCCTTCGCGAGATCAATTGTAATTCTACAAAAAACGGATCATATATAGTATTCATAAAAATGTATGATGGAGTGAAAAATGTTACCTCCTGAATCGCTGAGAAAAACCAAGAAAAATATTACAAAATATTTTGAATACGCAGAAAAATACGGAATATAGTGTTGTCCTGTAGATTGTTTTCATTATCGCGAATTTCGATACACGAGCCTGTCGGATGCTATTGCGCAAGCCAGGCGCGATGAGGAAAGCCGTGAACGGGAGGCTTGTCATGCCAACCGCACGATCTAGCCCGCCGGAAATTACCGAACTGGAGCGCCGTGTTCTGGCGCACGCGCGAATTCTTCAGTCACTCATCGCCTACATGTCCAGAACCGAGCCGCGCTTTCTGGATCATCTGCGGGATCGGTTTGTCGAACCCATGAAGATGGCCCGGCACGAGCACAATTACAGGGAGGTGGATGATTTCGCAGAGGAATTCATCCGCGCGATCATGTTGATCGGGGAGACCGGCAAACCCGCCCGTTCAGCCGAGCATGTCCTCCCGCTCGCAAGTGCGCCGACTGCAACTCGCGCGCAATCCTGCGGCCCCGCCAAGCTGCCGGCCGACAGGATACAGCTCAAGGAGACGGGCGGAATCTGGCGCGTCACGGTTGATGGCGCGTTCTGGGGCGATTTTCACAGGGAGGAGCAGGCGCTCGCCGGCATCGCGCTGGCCAAGCTTTCTCTTCGCTGACCTCCGGCCACAGCGACGACCTACCGTCGACGCACTGCGGACCGGGAAGCCAAGTACCGTTCATGGGCTGATCCGGAAACCGGGGCTTCATGACCGATCGAATCCAGCCAGAAAGGCCTTGTGACGTCGCCGATCGGATCACGAAGCCGTTCGCGCGATTTCAGAAGATTATAAGGCGGCGGCGTGCGGCTCGCTGTTGGCGAACGCGCTCGGGATGTCCGGAGCGGAACTCAGGTGTGTCAAACGCCCGATGGTTTTCCCGGACTCATTGGCCATGCTCGCGTCTTTTGAGCATCGTCGATTGTCTTCACACACCATGCCGCTACCCATCCAATATTTATCATAATATTTATTATGCGCTAAATTGATGCTTTAGGAACTGGTTCGGGACCGGCAGCCCCCGCAAGCCAACGTGGCGATTTTCCACTTTTTGTTCCGTGACTTACGGCGATAGGTTTTTGTGAAACTTCAGGTCGCTCCCAAGTTCATGCGGTATGGCATGTGTCACGGGTTCGAGCTTTAAGTGCGGAAAGTGATGCTGAGCGCCGCGTTGTTGTCATCGAGCTTGCCTTGTGGAAAGGCGGCATGCCGGTATTACGATTCTTCCGCATTCAGGTCCCGCGAGCGCTTGCTGCGCCGGTTGCTGTTTCCGCGGAGTTTGGAGCCATGGATTCTGGGCGGGTGTCTACGCCCAACGAAACCGTTCAGCTCATGCGCCCTCTACAGTGAGAAAGAAACTTCGCGGGCGACTTCTAAGGACGAGACACACTCGATCAATTGACCGCTGATCTCGTGACTGACGAACTCGATAAGCTACTCAAGGCATTCTTCAATGCCCAACAACCGCCACCCGCTCCAGCGCCGGCGTCGGCCGCGGGTGGCAGATCGTGCGCAAGTTTGTTGTCGAGACACTTCGCGATTTGGCTCACCCCTCCGGCGATCAATCGAAGTTCGTTGAGTTGACTTCACAGCTTCATCGCTGGGAGCTGCGATACCGGAACCTGTCGCCCGCCCCTCTCCCCAAGCGGATCCATGTGTTGCGGGCTTTGCCGGCGCGCGTGATTGAAGAGCTCTACGCGCTCTTCAAACCCAACAGTGCAGACAACCCTTTCCGGTCCGAAGCGCAACGCTGGCAAAACATGGCCATCCTGCTCTGTCTTCTTCATCAGGACCTCAGGCGCGGTGAAGTCCTCCTGCTGCCGTTCGACGTCATCAGAAGCCGGAGCACCGATCGCTCTGCTTCAAGAGCCACTCCTCACGCCACATGCACAAAAACCAACTCTTCGCTGCCGGAGTTGCCGACACGATCATCACCAACCGCTTCGGACGAAAGAGTGTCGCCCAAAGCCACGAATTCGGCGGTGCCAGGCGCTGGCCAAGACTGTGAAGCGGCTAGCGAACAATAAACGCGGGCGTCTTAGTGAAGGTGAAAGTCTCTTGCTGGCAGAGGCCAGAAGGAAGACTTCAGATCTGGAGAGACAGAACGCCGTGCTCATTGCCTCCCACCAGGCCATGATCACGGCTGTGGGGGAACTTGGAGATATGCGTGCCTGGAGGAGATTCTTTGAGGACTATCAGCACATTCTCGATTATCTCGAAGAAGGCGGCGCACTTGGTCAGAATGACGCCGAGATCACTGAGCTTGACCGGGGTTGATGCCGGAAGCGTGCGGATTATGCCTCCGCTATTGTATGATGTCCGCGGTAGACCGGCTGTAATCTACTTTGTGTGCCGGTGAACCCGAAATCCCAATTCCAACAGTCTGACTTCCCCAGACCAACGGGCAATTACGGACAAGCTTCGGGCGATCGCGGACATCCTTTCGCGATCTTTTCAGCGCCTTGATCGACCATCCCTGTAGCGGTTCGGGTCCAGATCAGACTTTCGGATCCGATTCAGATGCCAGGTGTTCGTCCAGTCCCTGACGCGGACGGTGCCTCATAGAACTGAACCGCCATCCATGCCTGCCGCGAGAGCCTTGACGCAGGTCAAACCCTTGCGTGCCCGGCGCTGCAATACTGCTGGCGTGAAGCAGGAGCGAGCGATGAGCGGGTATGAAAGGCAGCGCGCTGCGATGGTGGAGCGCCAGGTCCGCGGCCGCGGCGTGCGCGATCCCCGGGTGCTCGCGGCCATGATGCGTCTGCCGCGCGAATGCTTCCTCGCGCCGTCGGACGCCGCGATCGCCTATGAGGATATTCCGCTTCCCATCGGCCATGGCCAGACCGCAACCCCGCCCCGGCTTGTCGCCTTCATGGCCGAGGCACTGGATCTGTCCGAAGACGAAACCGCGCTCGAAGTCGGCGGCGGATCGGGCTATGCCGCCGCCATCCTCGCCGACCTTTGCCGTCATGTCTCGGTCGTGGAGCGGATCGATGCGCTGGCCGATCATTGCAGGACGGTCTTCCACCAGTTGGGCATAACCAATATCGACGTGCGTTGCGGCGATGGACGCAAGGGCTGGCCGCGCCAGGCCCCGTTCGACGCAATCCTGGTCTCCATGACCGTCGCCGATATCCCGCAGGCCCTGCTGAGCCAGCTCGCCCCCGGCGGGCGGCTCGTCGCACCGGTGGGCGCAACCCCGGCCGGTCAGGAACTGGTCCGCATAACCCGAACCGGAGAGGACCGCTTCGTCCGGGAGGACATTGCCGACATTCGTTATGTCGCGCCGCTGGGCGGCGAGGACGAGGCAGAGGCGCCGCCGCCCCCGGACGCGCCGTCGTCCTGGCCGCCGCGCCTTGTCGAACGGCGCCCCGTGACCGACCTGTCGACGGTGAGCCTCATCGCGGCCCACGGCGAAACCGCGGCAGCGCCGGAAGCGATCGACATCCGGCCCCTGCTCGACCGCATCGGCGACGCACGGGTTGTCCTGATCGGCGAGGCCACGCATGGCACGCATGAATTCTATACCCTGCGCGCAAGGATCAGCCGGGCGCTCATCGCAGAGCGCGGGTTTGACTTCGTGGCCGTCGAGGCTGACTGGCCGGATGCGGCCCGGATCGATCACTATGTCCGCCACAAGGAAGCCGTGCCGGCCGAATGGACCGCCTTCGCGCGGTTCCCGACCTGGATGTGGCGTAATGAAGAGACCCGCGATTTTGCCGACTGGCTGCACAGCTGGAACAAGGAAAGAGAGCCGGATCGCCGGGCCGGCTTTCATGGTCTCGATCTCTACTCGCTCTATCTCTCGGTCCAGCAGGTCCTCAATCACCTCGAAACGGTCGACCCCGATATCGCCACCATTGCGCGGCAGCGCTATGCCTGCCTGACGCCCTGGGAAACGGACCCGGCCGCTTACGGCCATGCTGCCCTCACGGGCGCCTACCGGGATTGCGAGCAGGATGTGTTGAACGTCCTGGTCGCCCTCCTGCGCAGCCGCAACGCATGGCAGGCGATGGCAGAAGGCGCCTTTTTCGACGCCGAGCGCAATGCGCGGCTGGTCGCAAGCGCCGAGCGCTATTATCGCACGATGTATTACGGATCGCGCGCGTCCTGGAATCTGCGCGACACCCATATGTTCGAAACGCTGGAAAGCCTCCTGGACCACTACGGTCCGCGCTCCCGCGGGATCGTGTGGGCTCACAACTCCCATCTCGGGGACTCGGCTGCGACGGAGATGTCGGCCCGCGGCGAGTTCAATATCGGGCGCCTCGCCCGCGCCCGATGGGGATCGAAAGTCTATTCTATCGGCTTCGGTACCGATCACGGCCGGGTCGCGGCCGCGAGCGACTGGGGCGGCCCGCTGCAATACAAGACGATCCGTCCGGCGCACCCGCAGAGCTATGAACGCCTCTTTCACCTGAGCAATCAGCCCTGCCTGCTTCTGCCCTTGCGCAAGGGCAAGGCTGTTGTCCGAGAATACCTGTCATCACCGCGCCTGGAACGCGCGATCGGCGTCATCTACCGGCCCGAAAGCGAGCGGTTCAGCCACTATTTCGAAGCCGATCTGCCGCGCCAGTTCGATGAATATGTCTGGATCGACGAAACGAGCCCGGTCCGGGCGCTGGACACCAGCGTGTGCGACGGTGTGCCCGATACCTACCCCTTCGGCCTGTAGGGCGGCTGGCAATTGACAAAGGTCAACGCCCGGCCGGCCCGGTCATCATATCCTTGCCAACGCTGCTACCGGCCTCCGGCCGGCTACTGGAAGAGAGGTATGAGACCATGAGAATGCAATCCCTCCTGAACCCGCTCAGCCTGCGCCGCCAGAATGCTGAATCGCGATTGTGGCCCGCTGAAATGCGCCGGATTCACGATGAAGTGGACCGCGTCTTCGGCGATCTCTTCGCCAGCACGCAATTGCCGCTGACGAATGGCGACGGGACCGAGGCCTTTTTCGCCGACATGGATATCTGCGAGAGCGACGATGCCGTGGAGGTCACGCTGGACGTGCCCGGCCTCAAGCGGGACGAGATCGAGATCGACCTGGCCGGTGACCGCCTCACCGTCTCCGGCAAGCGCGAATGGAAAGAGGAAAAGAAGGACAGGAATTATTATCGGGCCGAGCGCGGGCATGGCGAATTCTCCCGCTCCGTCCGCCTGCCCGACGAAGTCGATGCTGCCAAGATCAAGGCGGACCTCAAGGACGGGGTGCTCCGGATTCACCTGCCCAAGGCGCCCCAGGCCAAACAGGCCCGCAAGAAAATCGAGATCCACGCCAGCTGACCGCCCCCGAATACCCGAACGAGGTACACCATGCAGGTCAAGGATATCATGACGCCCAATGCAACGACGATCCAGACCGGCGCGTCGCTGACACGGGCTGCTTACCTGATGCGCGATGCCAATATCGGCTTCATTCCGGTCGTCGACGGCAAACGCCTTGTGGGGATAATCACCGATCGGGACATCGTCATTCGAGCGGTTGCCGACAACCGGCCGGCCACGGAAAAAACCGTCGGCGACTTCATGAGCGACAGGCCGGTCTGTTGTCAGGAAGACGACGATGTGAATGATGTCGTTCGCAAGATGGAGAAATACCGGGTCCGCCGTCTTCCGGTCATCGACGACAATCACACGATCGTCGGCGTGGTGGCCCTCGGCGACATCGCCCAGCGCATGTCACACGCCGTGTCGGGAGAGCTCCTGAGCACGGTTTCCCGCCACGGCGACCTGGTGGCCTAGACTTCGTGCCGCCCGAGAGGCGGGACCGGTCCCGCCTCTCCTTCTAAACGTTCAGATCCCGCTATCCCCACCGCCTTCACCGCTCCATTCACGCCAATGGGTCGGATCGATATCGATGCGCTGGCCGGTCGATGCATCGTGCCAGCCGGCGCTGCCGCGGCGGCACGGAAAGACAAGCGGATGCGCCTCTCCTTCATCGATCACCGCGAGCTCGATGTCCCGATCGTCCGGAGCCGTCCCGATTTCACGCCACATACAATATATTCCCACAATAAAGATACGGTTTCTATCCCGAAACCCGCACCTGTCCAGACTGCGCAGCAGATAGCGGGCCGTTACAGGTGGCCGAGATCGCCACACTGGCAGCAAGCCGGACACGGGCGCCGGGGAAAATAGGTCACAAAGCGCGCTTTCCAAGCCGTCGCCGCATCCACGCACGCCAGCGGCAGCGTCTTGACCGGTCGGGCCAGGATGAAGAAGTCCGGCCGTGCGACGGCTATCGAGTTTTCGATGAAAGCAGTCGGCTCTTTAAAGAGACACGCACAGGCGCCGCCCTTGGCGGCCGATCCCATCATGTCATCAGCCGGAGCGGGACCGTAGTCGGGAGCCATGCCGACATCCTTGGCGTCAGCCTCCCGAGTTTTAGAAAACTTCCAGCACAATTCCTGAAGCGGGATCGGCAGGGATTCCGCCCGGAAGGACAGATCGCTCTTCTCCACCGGCCAGCCTCCCTGCCCTGAACAGAACCGATACGCGTTCAGATACGGCGCGCCACTTCAGGCCACAACGCGCGCAACGGGATGGGCAGCTGGTCGATCACTTTGCCGATCTCACCGGCATCAACCCTTGCGGCAAGCGTGGCGAAAACACCTCGCGCGACTGTCTGTGCATCCATGGGAAAGTGCGGCGGCAACTCATGACCGACATGCTCGCAGAAAGCATCGACGGAGCGTTCGCCTGTCGGCTTGCCCGCCAGGCGCCACCCCTCGAAGAACAGTCCCCGGATCAGCATGGGCAGCTGCGCGCCGAAATGCACCGCCCGCTCCGGCGGCAAACGATCGCGCAGGGCATGCAGCGTGGCACGCAGAGCGGAGTAGGCGTGCCGCATCTCGTCCATGTGCAATTCGCCGGCGACCGCTTTGAGCCAGAGGTTTCCTTCCTGCAGGGTATGATCGAACGTAGGATGGCTCATGTATCGCTCCATGGCAAATATTCATCCGTCAATTTCGACTTCCGTCCGCCACCGGGCATTGATGCAGGTCAATGCGGTGGGCTTCCGGTCGCGGTGAAATGATCGTGTCGTACCGGGGAGGTGAGACCGGAGAAGCAAGGCCGTGAAACGTCGCCAGGCGCGAATCGGACCGAAGCGACGGACCGGCCCGCCGGAGAACCGGTACGAACGGGCCCGCGGTCAGGCGCGTTGGTCGCTCAGGAGGAGACTCTCGAGTTGAAAACCGCCGCCGCGGGCATCGTTCACCCACACTTGCCCCCTGTGGTTGGTTGAAAAGGCCGCCGGACCTCGCAGTACGGCGGCCTCTTTTTTTCAGGCTTCAACCTGCACGTTCCGGCGTGTCTGTCCGTGCCCGCGCGGCCGCCAGCAGTTCAAGCACCTCTTCATCGCTGACCTGGTGGAAGTCGGCATAGTGAAGGCTGAGCGCCCGGAAGAGCGCCGGCCGGTCAAGACAGACAATATCATCGACAAGTGGACGCAGCGCCTCGACCGTTTCCGGCGGGGCGACCGGCGCCGCCAGCACGATGGCTGCCGGGTTGCGCTGGCGGAGCCCCTTGATGGCAGCCCTTATCGTTGCACCTGTCGCGATACCGTCATCGACGAGGATAACCGTGCGCCCCGACACGGGAAAGGGCGACTGCCCGGCCAGATAACGCTGTCTGCGCCGTTCGAGTTCGTCGAGCGCCTTGTTATAGGCGCGGCTGAAGTCGGCCGGCGTTGCGCGAACAAAGCGGATCACATCCTCGTTGCGCACGGCGATCGGATGGTCACCGTCGATCACCGCACCCATTGCCAGCTCGGCATGTCCCGGAACGCCGATCTTGCGTACCAGCAGCAGATCCAGCGGCGCATCAAGATACCGGGCCACTTGTGCGGCAACCGGGACACCGCCGCGCGGGAGCGCAAGAACGACAATTTTCTGATCCCGATAATCCTTCAGGGCCAGGGCGAGCAGGCGCCCGGCCTCGTTGCGATCGCGAAATACCATCAGCCTGATCCTTTCCGGTCTTGAGGTCGCGTGCAGAAACGCCGGAACCAGACCGTCGCCGCATTGATGACCATGTCCAGCGTGCCGGGTTCGGAAAACAGGTGCGAGGCACCCGGAATGACCTGCAGCCGTTTGGGCTCCCGGAGCCGGGCATGGGCCATCTGGTTGAGCCGGAGTACCTCGCCGTCGCGGCTGCCGACGAGAAGCAGGGTCGGGGCCCGGACCTTGTCCAGCACCGCCATCGCGAGATCGGGGCGTCCGCCACGCGACACGATCGCAGCCACAGCTTCAGGACGCGCGGCCGCCGCGGTCAGTGCAGCCGCACTGCCCGTGCTGGCCCCGAACAGGCCAATCGGCAAGCCGGTCGCCGGCGTGGCGGCGACAGCCCAGTCGATGGCATGACATACGCGACGGGCCAGGACCGGGATGTCGAAGACATTGCGCCGGTCCGCCTCCTCGCCGGACGACAGGAGATCGAACAGCAAGGTCGCAAAGCCGGCACGGCCAAGAGCCTCGGCCACGTGGTTGTTGCGTGGACTGAAGCGGCTCGATCCGCTGCCATGAGCAAAGATGATCAGCCCGACCGCCGTCTCGGGCATCCGCAACAGTCCGGGCAGGTCCAGCGGCGGAATGCTGACATCGACGTGACGATGCGGGGAGCCTTCTGCGTCCGTGGCAGACAGGGTTGGCGCAATCATGAGGTCTGTCTCCTTCATCGCCACGAAACCCGTTCGGACGGCGATCGGCATTGACGTGCGTCAATGCCGGACTGCCGCGCAGCGCCGATGATGTCCGGGTTCGCAGCATGAAAGGAGGGACCACCATGGCCATGCTCAAGGTAATCGAGGTCCTCGCGGAGTCGTCCGAAGGCTGGGAAGACGCTGCCCGGCAAGCTGTTGCCGAGGCCGTATCCAGTGTGCGGAATGTGAGGTCGATCTATATCGAGAATTTCGAGGCAACCGTCGAGGACGACGCCATTTCGAGTTTCCGTGTGAACGCCAAGATCAGCTTTGTCCTCGACGGCCGGGACTGAGGTCGTGGAAACGCCGCTTCAGATCGATTTCCAGGGCATGGACGCCGAGCCGAAATGGCAGGCGGTCATCGTCGACCGTATAGCCGAACTGGAAACCCGCTTCGGACGTATAACGGCCGGCCGGGTCGTCGTGCGCGCGCCCAGCGGCCATCACACGACAGGTGGACTCTACGAGGTGCGCATCCATCTGGACCTGCCCGAAGGCCGCACAGTCTCGGTGAGCCGCACGCCGACGCCCGACGAGCGTCACGGGCAGCTCGCCTTCGCGATCAATGACGCCTTCAAGCGGGCCCGCCGGCAGCTGCAGACCAAGGCGCAACAGATGCGCCCCCATGCCGGCGATCGCGAGCACCCGCCTATCGGCACCGTCATCGCCATCGACGGGTCCGGAGAATTCGGCTTTCTGGAAGCGGTGGACGGCCGCCGGATCTATTTTCATGCCAACAGCCTGCTGGGCATGGACATCGATGAACTGGTCCCGGGCGAGCGCGTGGTGTTTCACGAAGAACGCGGCGATGAAGGTCCCCAGGCCAGTACGGTGAAGCCCCTGGGCAAGCGCGCCCTGCGCTGAACGATGGCCCAGCCATCAGCCGTAAAAGGAAAGCCCCGGCCCTCACGGCCGGGGCTTGTCATGCGAACGGGCGAGGGCTCGAAGGGACCGTTCACAGACCTCTGCAATAGTTGCGCCCTCAGGCGTAGAGCCTGTCATGTGTGTCGAGGCACACGCGCCGGGCCCCTTCCAGCCGGATCGCGCCTTCGCCGCGCAACTGGGTGATTGTGCGGGACACGGTCTCTATATTCAGGCCAAGATGATCGGCAATATCCTGGCGGGACATCGGAATCTCCACCACGCCCCGGCTGTTGAGACGTTCGGCAGTCATGTGGAAGAAGGCGAGGACCCGATCGGCGGCATTGGCCCGGCCCAGCAGGAATAGCTGCTCGTGCATACGGTGCAGCGCGTCACAGGACGATCGCCACAGCGCATTTGCCAGCTCGCCATCCCTCCGGGCTTTGGCGAGCAGCTGCGCCCGGCCGACGATGCTGACCCGGCAATCGGTAACCGCTTCGGCGCACACGGAACGATGCGAGCCGTATTCCAGTCCGAATACGTCACCGGAAAAGTGGAATTCGCCAATCTGGCGGCGGCCATCCTCGGTGAACTTGCAGATGCGCGCGACACCTTCGGTCACCCGGTAGACCGCATCTGCGGCCTCCTCCTCGGCGAAGATCTCGTCATTGGCCCGGAAGTGCGCCGTCGCGCCGTCGTTCTCGAACAGTTTGGCAAGGGGATCCCCAGCCTCGGCAGCGATACAGCGCAATGCGGACACGGCACAATGCCGTGTGTCCGTCGGAAGAGTGGCATTCAGCATGGCAGCCCCCGAATTGACAGGACAGGCCATTTTCCTAGCGCGCACCCTGCAGGGGCGATATTCGGATATTCTCCCTAAGGGAAATTGCGTAATCCGGCCCGGTCAAGCGAGCGGCGTCAAAGATCCGGCCCGCGCGCGACGAAGGCGATGCGGACAACATCGGAGAGGCTGGATGCATCCAGCTTGCTCATCACATTGGCCCGGTAGATCTCGACCGTGCGGGCGCTTATGCCCAGATCGTGAGCAATCACCTTGTTGGGCCGCCCGGCAACCAGGCCATCGAACACCTGCCGCTCACGCGCCGTGAGCGTCTCGATCAGCCCCGCTGCCGCCTCGCGGCTGTGCTTGCGACGCACCGCATCGCTACGGCAGGCCAGCGCATCGCGCACAGTCTGGATCAGCTTGCTGTCGTCGAAGGGCTTTTCGATGAAGTCGAAGGCACCGGCCTTCAGCGCCCTTACAGCCATTGGAACATCGGAATGCCCCGTGATCACGATAACCGGCAAGGTGTCGTCGATCTCCTGCAAGCGAACCAGCAAGTCGATACCGGACAGGCCCGGCATGCGGGCATCGGTGACAACACAGCCCGGAGGCGTATCGGGCAGCGCCTCCAGAAAGCCTTCCGCGGACGCGTGCCCGGTCACGTCCAGCGACGCAGCACCCAGCAGAAAGGCCAGCGAATCCCGCATCGCTTCATCGTCATCAATGACATGAACGCGTTGCCGGTCACTCATCGCGACCCTCCGGGTCTATAGTTCCTAGTGTGAACGCGAACACTGTACCGCCCCCCGAATTGGGCTCAACCCAGATGCGGCCGCCATGCGCTTCCACAATCGTGCGGCATATCGACAATCCCACACCCATGCCGTGAGGTTTGGAGGTAACGAAAGGCTGGAAGAGTCTAGACGCGATGTATTCGCTCAATCCCGGCCCCGTGTCGCTCACCCGGAATTCGATGTACTCGTCGGCGCGCAACCATGTGGACACCGTGAGCGCCCTGCGATCGCTGCCTTCCATCGCCTCCAGCGCATTGCGCATCAGATTGAGCAGGACCTGCTGGATCTGGATCCGGTCGGCCAGGACATGGCTGGCGCGCGGATCGAGATCGAACCGCACCTGGACACCCTGGTCCTGCGCCCCGACGAGGGCGAGGGCTCCCGCTTCCTCCACCAGCTTGCCGACGCGCTCGACCCGGCGCTCGCTTTCGCCATGCGCAACGAATTCGCGCAGCCGATTGACGATCTGGCCGGCTCGCATGGCCTGGTCGGCCGCCCGGTCGAGGGCCTGCACCAGGACCGCGGTGTCCGTAGCATCCCCCTGCTCTATCATCCGCCGGCACCCTTTGAGATAGTTGGTGACTGCCGCCAGCGGCTGGTTCAGCTCGTGTGCGAGGCTTGACGCCATTTCGCCCAGAGCTGTCAGTCGCGAAATGTGGGTCAGTTCGGACTGGAGCTCCTGCATGCGGACCTCCGCCTTCCTGCGCTCGGTAAGGTCACGGATAAAACCGGTAAAATAGCGCTGCTCGCCGGCCCTCGTTTCCCCGATATTGAGCTCCATGGGAAAGGTCCCGCCATCCTTTCGCTCGCCCGTCACCACCCGCCCGATACCGATAACCCGTTTCTCGCCCGTTTCGAGGTAGCGGGCGAGATAGCCATCATGTTCTTCGCGATAGGGCGCCGGCATCAGGATCGACACATTGAGCCCGACGACCTCGTTTGCGGCGTAGCCGAACTGGCGTTCCGCATTCCTGGAAAAGGCGCGGATGATGCCGCTCTCATCGATCGTGACCACGGCCGCAGGAACCGCCTCGACGACGGCGCTGAGATGCGCTTCGCGCAGACGCAGCACATCGACGGCCGCATCGATATCCGCCCGATCGCAGACCAATTTGACGAACCCGTTCAGACCGCCATCGGCCGTTCGCACGGGCATGGTTATGACGGTTGCCAGGAACCGGTTGCCATCCCGTGTCATCCGGTCGCTGTGGTCTTCGTGGTAGCCCGCCTCGGCAGCATCCGAGAGAAGCGCGTCCAGTCGGGCGTCCGCCGGTGTATCGGGCGGGTAGAGGAACGAGGCGCGGCGGCCGACAATCTCGTCCGGGGTCCATCCGGTAATACGCTCGAAGGGCACGCTGACGCCCGTGATCCGGCCGTCCGCATCAAGCGCAAGAATGCCGCACCGCCTCGCTGCATCTCCCAGTTCCCGAGGGTCAACCGGTTCGCGCTGCAGAAAAGGGGGAATATTGCTGACCATTTGCCCGTCGCCCCGACCCGTTTTGCCGTCGGCCCGGTGTCCGGAGTATCCGCGAGCCCGCCTTGTAGGACATCATCCTAGGTCAGGAACAACCCAGCGGTCCAATTGCAAAAAACTGCACGGTAAAGGCCGGGTGTGACAGAGTTTTTCAGGAAGCGAGCGGCTCGGGATGCTCCAGACAGGCTGCCAGTTCCGTCAGGAAGCGGCCCGCCGTGGCCCCGTCGACCGCACGGTGATCATAGGTCAGCACGAGGGGCAGGCGCAGGCGCGCCGTGACACCCCCGGCTTCGGGCACAATCCTATGAGACGCCCGCGCGATACCCAGAATGGCCGTTTCCGGCGGAAAGACGAGAGGCGTGAACCCGGTTCCGCCGATCCGGCCCAAGCTGGTCACGGAAAAGGATGCGCCTTCCATATCGGAGAAGGGCAGCCGCCCTTCGCGGGCGCCCCTGGACAAGGTTGCGAGCCGCCGGGCAATGTCCAGCCAGCCCAGATCCGCGGCATCCTTGATTACCGGCCGCATGAGACCCGCAGGCGTATCCACGGCCACGCCCAGATTCACATACCGTTTGAGGACCAGCGCCCCGGCCTGCGCATCGAAAGCCGCATTGAGAGCCGGGTGCGAAACCAGCGTTCGAGCGCAGGCCTTGAGAATGAAAGGCAGCCAGGTCAGTCGCACACCAGCTTCACCGGCCTCATCCGAGACGTGCTGTCGGAGCCGTTCGAGCGGCTGCAGATCGATCTCGTCGAACTGGGTGACCTGCGGGATCTCCCGCCAGCTCGTCGTCATGCGTTCCGCCACGACACGGCGCACCGGCGTGAGCGGTTCGCGGTCGACCGCGCCAAAGAGCGCAGCCTCAGTCTCGACGACTGATAAGGGCGTGTCCGACTGGGCCATCAGTGCAGCTCGACGCCGCCGTCCACATTGAACGCCTGGCCCGTGACATGCGGTGCCGTCGCGAAAAAGACGGCAAGCTGGCCCATGTCCTGCGGCGTCTGGGCGATGCCTTGCGGGATGATCGTGTCGATATGCCGGGCCCAGGAATCCTCGACGCCCTCCTCCGGCGCACGCCATTCCTCGGAGAGATAGTCCCACATCCAGGTGCGCACGATACCAGGGCAAATCGCGTTCACCGTGATGCCGTCGCGGGCGAGCTCCTTGGCCAGGGTGTTGGTAAAGCCGACCACAGCGAACTTGGAGGCGCAATAGTGCGCCAGCGTCGTGAAGCCGTTCTTGCCGGCGATCGAGGCGACGTTGATGATCCGGCCGCCGCCGCAGACCTTCATGTGCGGGATGACCGCCTTGGAACACAGGAAGGGGCCCTTGGCATTGACCGCCATGATCCGGTCCCATTCGGCCTCCTCGAGTTCCTCGACCGGAGCCGCGCTGAGCACGCCGGCATTGTTGACAAGAATATCGACCGCACCGAGCGCTTCGATAGTCCGGTCAATCATGAAGGCGACCTGGTCGGCCTTCGAGACATCCGCCTCGATCTCGACCGCTTCACGCCCCAACGCTTGTATGTCCGACAGGGTTTTCTGGGCATCCGTTCCCAGCCGGGCATCGGCAATGGCAATATCCGCACCCTCGCGGGCTAGTTCCAGGGCGATGCCGCGCCCGATACCGCGACTGCCTCCCGTAACCAGTGCTGTCTTCCCGCTCAGTTTCATCGGTCTGTCCTTTCCTGTCGCCGGCGTTGTCACGCCTTCCTCTGCGGTTGGTAGTTCTTGATGAAAGCCGACACGTCGGCCTCCGATGCCTTGCCCGTCGCAATCACCCCGATCAGGGCTCCGACGGGGAGCTCGATCCCCGTCCCGACGACGATCCGCGACAGCATTCCGCCGGCCGGCGCCTCGCATTCATTCGCGCTCTTTGATGTCTCGACGTCGAACAGGTGTTCGCCCGCCCTCACCGTCTCGCCCTCCTTGCGGAGCCAGCGGCTGACCGATCCGGTTTCCATTGTCAGCCCCAGCTTGGGCAGGGTGATCGGTACCAGCCCCTCAGGCATCGGCCCGCTCTCTGACAATCGCGCGTACCGCCTGCTCGATATCGTCCGGACCGGGGATGTAGGCGTCCTCGAGTTCCGGGGCGAAGGGGACGGGGCAGTGCGGCGGCGTGACCTTGCGGATGGGCGCCTTGAGACTGTTGAATGCCTCTTCGGCGACGAGGCTGGCGATGTCGGCCGCCATGCCGCAGCGCGGATGCGCCTCATCGATGACGACCAGCCGGCCGGTGCTGCGCACGCTCGCCAGGATCGTCTCGGTGTCCAGCGGCGAAGTGGTGCGCGGGTCGATCACGGTGCACTGTATGCCGTCCTTGGCGAGCCGGTCGGCGGCCGTCTTCGCGAACCCGACCATGCGGCCCAGGGCCACCAGTGTGACGTCCCCGCCCTCGCAGACGATACGGGCCTCACCGAAGGGAATCGCGTAGGGCTTGTCCGGCACCTCCCCCGTGTCGTCGAACATCGCCTTGTGTTCAAAGAAGACCACGGGGTCGTCGTCGCGGATCGCCTGGGTTAGCAGCCCTTTCGCTTCGTAAGGTGAAGACGGAACGGCCACTTTCAGGCCCGGAAAGTGCGTGAAGACCGGATAGAGCATCTGGCTGTGCTGGCTTGCTGCCCGCACGCCGGCCCCGCAGAGGGTGCGGATCACCACCGGAGTCTTCGCCGTGCCGCCGAACATGTAGCGGAACTTGGCGATCTGGTTGAAAATCTGGTCGCCGCACACGCCGAAGAAGTCGACGAACATCAGCTGGGCCACAGGCCGCAAGCCGGTTACAGCCGCGCCGCCGGCCGCACCGATGAAGGCGCTTTCGCTGATCGGCGTGTCGAATACCCGGCCGCGGCCGAATTCGTTGAGCAGGCCCTTGGTGGCGCCGAGCACGCCGCCCCAGGCATCCTGGGCACCGCGCGCGCCCATGCCGCCGGCGATATCCTCGCCCAGAAGCACGACAGTGGGATCGCGGTGCATTTCGTCGCGCAAGGCCTCATTGATGGCCTGGCGGAAAGATTTCACGGACATCGCATTTCTCCCATCAATAGGCGGCGTAGACGTGGGTCGTCAGGGTTTCCGGCGCGGGCGGCGGAGCCGCCCTCGCCTGGGCCACCGCATCCTCGACCAATGCGCGCACCTCGGCATCGATGGCGTCGAGTTCGGCAGTGTCGAGCTGGCCGCCCTGGGTGGTGCGGGCCCGGAAGAACGCCAGGCAATCCAGGAAGCTGCGCTCCTCCTCCACCTCGCCGGGCGGACGATAGGTCATGGCATCGCCCTCGAAATGTCCGTAGTAGCGGGTGAATTCGATGTGGATGAAGCGCGGTCCGGCGCCATTGCGGATTGCTTCCAGCGCTTCCTGTGCGGCGCGGTAGACGGCAAAGAAATCATGCCCGTCCACCTTCTCGCCCTTGATGCCGAAGCCTTCGGCACGGCGGACCGGATCGTTGCCGCCGATCGACCAGTCGCTCGACGTGCTCTCGGCATAGCCATTGTCTTCCAGCACGAAGAGGACCGGCAGGTCGTAGACCCGGGCGAAGTTCAGCGATTCCAGCGTCGTGCCCTGGTTGAAGGCACCATCGCCGAAGAAGGCGACAGCCACTCCGCCATTGTCGAGCACACGTGCCGACAGCGCCGCGCCGCAGGCCAGCGGCGGACCACCGCCGACAATACCATTGGCGCCCAGCATGCCTTTGGAGATATCGGCAATATGCATCGAGCCGCCCTTGCCATGGCACAGCCCGTCCGCACGCCCGAAAATCTCCTTCATCATGGCCGTCACATCGCAGTCCTTGGCGATGGAATGACCATGGCCGCGGTGGGTCGAGGTGATCTGGTCCCCAGGCTGCAGGTTTTCGCACACGGCCACGGCTGCGGTTTCCTCGCCGGCATAGAGGTGTACGAAGCCGGGAATGCCGCCGCTCGCGAACTCCCGGTGCACCCGTTCCTCGAACTCCCGGATCGTGCGCATGCGGCGATAGGCGCGCAGCAGGTCTTCACGCTCTAGTCTCATGACCGGATCTCCCCGACTTCTTGATGTCGGATCGATCCTGAACGGCAGGACCGCGGCACGCTTTGACATTCGTCAAGTCGGTAACGGGAAACCGCTATCAGCTCATCTGGACATAGCAGCCCGGGGCCGGCCCGATAGGGGCATAGCCCTGCTCCGGCGCGCCCATCCGGGGCGGTGCGACACGGCTTGGCGAACCGCGCTCGGCCAGCCATCCGGCCCAGGCCGTCCACCACGAACCGTCCTGCGGCTCGACACCCGCCTTCCAGCGCTCCGGACTGAGATAATCGTCTTCCGGCTGGCGCGTCGCAATGCGGAAGGACCGGCCGATATGGCCCGGTTCGGAGACGATGCCCGCATTGTGCCCGCCGCTCGTCAGCACGAAAGTGATGGGCACCCGGGCAAAGAGATTGAGCTTGTAGACCGAAGCCCAGGGCGCGATGTGGTCCTTCTCGGTCCCGACCAGAAAGATCGGCGCGTCGATGTCGGACAGCGCAACTACCCGCCCCTCCACGGCGAACCGCCCCGCCGTCAGCCTGTTCTCCAGGAACAGGCCGCGCAGATATTCCGAATGCATGCGGGCGGGCATGCGGGTCTGGTCGGAATTCCAGATCGACAGGTCGAAGGGCTTGTCGCGTTCGCCGAGAAAATACTCCCGTGCTGCCTTCGACCAGAAAAGTTCGTCCGCCCGCAGCAAGGTGAAGGCGCCGGACATCTGATGGCCCTCCAGCACACCCTGATCCCACATCATGTCTTCCAGGCACGCGATCTGCGCATCGTCGACGAAGAGCAGCAGGTCGCCGGCCTCGGCAAAATCGACCTGGGCTGCGAGCAAGGTGATGGTGGCAAGCCGGTCGTCCCGGCGCCGCGCCATTTCCGAGGCGGCGATGGAAAGCAGCGTGCCGCCGAGGCAATAGCCACAGGCATGAACCTTCGCGCCCGGCTGGACGGCGCCGATCGTGTCGAGCGCGTCCATGATCCCGAAGGTACGGTAGTCGTCGAGCGACAGGTCGCGGTCGTCCGGCCCCGGATTGATCCAGGAGATCATGTAGACCGTGAAGCCCTGGCGGGTCAGCCAGCCGACCAGCGAGTTCTCGGGCGACAGGTCGAGGATATAGTATTTCATGATCCAGGCCGGTACGATCAGGATCGGTTCGGCATGCACGCTCCCGGTCTGCGGTGCGTACTGGATGAGCTCCATCAACCCGTTGCGGTAGATAACCTCTCCCGGCGTCGTGGCCAGGCTGTGACCGACCGCTTCCCGGACGGCCCGGTCATGCCCTTTGCCGCGGGTGACGCTGACCATGTCTTCCAGGAAATTGGCTGCGCCCTGCCAGAGATTGCGGCCATCTGTTTCCGCCGTGCGGCGCCATATGACGGGGTTGAGAACCGGGTTGTTGGCCGGACACACGGCGTCCATCGCGAAATCGGCCATGAAGGCCGTGCGCCGGACATTGCGTTCGTGCATGCCACGGACGGGACCGGTCGCCGCGTGCCACCAGCTGTCCGCTGCGGCCCAGGACTGGGCATAGAGATCGAAGGGCAGGTCGCGCCAGCCCGGATCGGCGAAACGAGCGTCCCTGCCCGTCTCGGGAAACGGCGGCTCTACATCGGACAGGCCCGCCAGGCGCTGCAGCGCGTAGCTGCCCAGCGCCCAGCCATCGGCCACGGCCTTCAGCCCCAAGGCTGCGCGGTGCGTGGGCGCCGCAGCCAGATTGATCGCCCAGTCGGCCCAGGGTGCCAGAACGGCGGACGGTGAAACGCCTCCGGTCAGGCGCGCCATGGCCGCGCGGGCTGTACGGTCAAGTGTGTGCGGATCCTCCGGAGCACCCCCACCGGCCGGGCGGGGCGCCGTATCGGCATCGGCTTCAGGGCCTGCGCCGCTCTCGGGCCGGCCCGTTTCCCGACGGGTCTTTTCCATCGCGCTTCCCTCCCGCCGGTGCCGGCAGGGCTCAGCGCCTGGACGCGCCGCCCTTGCCCGCATCCGGCAGTCCCGACATGGCGATCTGGGACAGGCGCCCGAACTCGTCCATATAATCCTGGAAGGCCGTCTGCGCCGCGCGTGTCGCGACCTCGCCGGCATCAACCGGCGACTGGCAGGACGCCAGTTCGTCGAAATACTCGCGATAATGCCCGGCCCTCACGCTGGCGAGCCGAGCGGCTTCGCCATTGAAGGCCATCGCCCGCTGCCAGAAGCCGTTGGTCGCGGCTTCCATGACCGTCTTGATGTTTGAGGCGGCTTCGTTGACGGCGGCCGCAGCTGCTTCCGCCCGGCCATCGGCCTTGACGGCCGCGGGTGCCTTGTCCCTGCCGGTCGAGGTCCTGGTTTCGGTCTGGTTCGTGGTTGTGGTTGTCATGGTCGAAGCTCCGTGACTGGACGCGCTCTGGTCTGCTGTGACGGGCCTGCGGACGCATTGGCCCTGCACTCTATTGATCCGTTCCGGACCCATTCGCCACAACCCCGCAATTCTACGTAGCCGGCCCGGTTTCGCTTGGAGAGAGGCCTGTCAGACCGCTAGATTGCCGCCATGTTCCACTGGCCTGCCGCGATCTCCCGGCGTGTCTGGGAAGACAAGTATCGTCATGCCGATCCGGCCGAGACCTCACCGGACGATAGCTGGCGGCGTGTCGCAAACGCCCTCGCCGCGGCGGAAACGCAGGACAGTGCGGCATGGGCGGATCGCTTTTTCGGCGCGATGTCGGGTTTCCGCTTCCTGCCCGGCGGCCGCATACTGGCGGGCGCGGGAACCGGGCGCGACGTCACCCTGTTCAACTGTTTTGTCATGGGCACCCTGGAGGACACGGTCGCGGGCATATTTGGCGCCCTGGAGGAGAGCGCCCGCACCATGCAGCAGGGCGGCGGCATCGGGATCGACTTCTCTCCGCTGCGTCCCTGCAGCATGCCGGCGCGCCGGACCGGAAACATCGCAACCGGACCGGTTTCCTTCATGCGGATATGGGATGCCATGTGTGCCACAATCCTGTCCGCCGGCGCCCGCCGCGGCGCCATGATGGCAACCCTGCGCTGCGACCATCCCGACATCGAGACGTTCATCGATGCCAAGCGCGAGCCCGGGCAATTGCGTCATTTCAACCTGTCGGTCCTGGTATCCGATGCCTTCATGGAGGCCGTGCGCACCGACGGCGACTGGCTGCTCGTCTTCCCCTCGACCGGCCAAAAGGCCAGAGGGGAGACGGTCGTGCGACCATGGTCCGGCGCGCCGGAGCCGGTGCCGTGCCGCATCCTGCGCCGGATCCGGGCCCGCGACCTCTGGGCAAGGATCACCGACACCGCATATGACACCGCCGAACCGGGCGTACTTTTTGTCGACCGGATCAACCGGCTCAACAATCTGGCCTATTGCGAATGCATCACGGCGACCAACCCGTGCGGTGAAATACCGCTGCCGCCCTATGGCGCCTGCGATCTCGGCTCCATCAACCTGACCCGCTTCGTGCAACATCCTTTTACGCCCCGGGCCCGGCTCGACACCGGCGCTATCGAAGCGATCGTGCCGGTCGCGGTACGCCTGCTCGACAATGTCATAGACATCTCCCGCTTCCCGCTGGACGCCCAGGCCGAAATGGCCCGACAGACCCGGCGCATCGGACTGGGAATGACCGGTCTGGCCGATACCTTTCTCATGCTGGGCCTGGATTATGGTGAAGACACCGCCAGGCAATTGGCTGCCGAAACCATGCGCCGCATCTGCCACGCCGCCTATCGCGCCTCCATCGCACTCGCCCGGGACAAGGGCCCCTTTCCCCGTTTCGAGCGCGACGCCTATCTGGCGGGCGGCTTCGTCTCGGCCCTGCCTGCCGATATCCGCGATGCCATCGCCGCATACGGCATCCGCAACAGCCACCTCCTCGCCATCGCTCCGACGGGCAGTATCAGCCTCCTGGCCGGCAATGTCTCAAGCGGGCTGGAACCGATCTTCGCCGGGCGGTTCCGGCGACGTGTCATCGGTCCGGACGGCGAGCCGGTCTCGCTGGATCTGACCGATTACGCGCTGGCAGTGTGGCGCGGAATGGCGCGTCACGAAGACGGCGTGCCCCACGGTTTTGTGACCGCCACCGACCTGCCGGCTGAGGCCCATCTCGACATGCAGGCCGCGCTGCAGCCCCATGTCGACAATGCCATCTCAAAAACCGTCAACGTTCCGGCCGACTGCACGCGCGAGGCCTTCGCGGGCCTCTACGAGCGCGCTTTCGCGCTGGGTCTCAAGGGATGCACCGTCTTCCGGCCCAATCCCGTGACCGGTGCGGTCCTGACCGGAGAAGATCGACCGGAGGACCGGCATTGCTGCCGGGTCGAGGCGTGACGAATTGGCCGCTGCGACCTGCCGTGTCCGGCGTATAGGATAACTGCAGCCGCCGGCCCAGGGGAGGACGACCGATCATGCAGCTGCCCGTCGACGAAAGGCCTGGTGGAGAGACAGCCCCGCCGGCGCCCAGCCCCGACTGGCATGCCCTGCCGGTCGAACAGGTGTTCGACCGGCTGACGACCGGTCCGCAGGGCCTTTCCGGTGATGCGGCCCGCGACCGGCTCGACCGCTACGGCACAAACCGCCTGGACGATCGCCGCCGGATCGGCTGGCCCCGCCTGATGGCGCGGCAGTTCCAGAACGTGCTGATTCTTATCCTGGTGGTCGCGGTGGCGATCTCCCTGGCAATCGGCGAACGTGTCGATGCCGCGGCAATTGCTGCCATCATCCTGCTCAACGCCGCCCTCGGCTTCATCCAGGAATGGCGCGCGGAGCGGGCGCTCGACGCCCTGCGCCGGATGCTGGCGCCGACCTCCACCGTGATACGCGACGGTCGCCGCCAGGAGATCGATCGCGGCGACCTCGTGCCCGGCGACATCGTCTGCCTGAAGCGCGGCGACCGGACCCCGGCGGATATCCGTCTCATCGAGACCGTCGATCTGCGCGCCGACGAGGCCGCCCTGACCGGCGAAGCGGCACCGGTTAGCAAGCATCCCGCACCGACATCTCCGCAGGTCCACCTTGCCGCGCGCACGGGCATGAGCTGGATGGGCACGGATATCGTGGCGGGACAGGGCCAGGGCGTGGTCGTGGCGACCGGCATGGCGACCGAGTTCGGCCGCATCGCGGCCCTGGCACAAGCGGCCGGCGACACCGGTACGCCACTGCAACGCAAGCTGGATCGTCTGGGACGCCGTCTGGCGCTGTTCGCTATCGCGGTGTCGGTCCTGGTCACTGCAGCCGGCTGGCTGGCGGGCCGTCCCCTCGACGAAATGGCCTTGACGGCCATTTCCCTGGCTGTCGCCGTTGTTCCGGAAGGCCTGCCGGCTGTGGTGACGATCGTACTGGCGCTCGGCGCCGCGGCCATGGTGCGCCACAATGCTCTTGTCCGGCGTCTTCAGGCGATCGAGGCGCTCGGCGCGGCGACTGTCGTGTGCACCGACAAGACCGGCACGCTGACCCGCGGCGAGATGACCGTGACCGATATCTGGTTGCCCGCCGGGTCCGTCTCGGTTGACGGTGCGGGCGACCGTCCGCACGGCCATTTCCACGAGGACGGCCATGTGATCGCCGCTGACTCCCGGCCTGACCTGATGGCAGCGCTGGAGACCGGCAATGTGTGCAATCACGCCAGCCTGGCCCAAGAAGACGGCCGGTGGCGGGTGACAGGCGAGCCGACGGAGGCTGCCCTCAAGGTGGCCGCTGCCAAGGCCGGATTTTCCGACGGCGCGCCGGTGCGGGTTTGCGAATTTCCCTTTGACTCAGACCGCAAGCGCATGAGCGTGATCGTCGATCATGAAAGCGGGCAACGCCTCCACATGAAAGGGGCGCCCGAAGTCGTGCTGGCGTTTGCGACCCACATACTCGATGGCGCAACCGTTCGCCCGATTGTCGATGCCGATCGTCATGTCACCCTCGCCGCCTATCACAACATGGCCGCCCGTGGTCTGCGCACGCTGGCCGTTGCCCGCCGTGACCTGCCGGCAAATGCGGAGACCCCGGGCCCGCAGACGGCCGAGACGGGGCTGACATTGCTTGGTGTCTTCGGCATTTCCGATCCACCGCGGGCCGAGGCCCGCCACGCCGTTGATACCGCCCGTTCCGCGGGAATAGGCGTGATCATGATTACCGGCGATGCGGCGCCCACCGCCGCGGCCATTGCCGGCCAGCTGGACCTGCCAACCAATCTGGTGCTGGCGCGCTCCGAATTTGCCGAGCTGGCCGATGCCGAGCTGGCAGAGAAGCTGAAAGCCGGGGCAGTGCTGGCGCGTGCGACGCCGGAAGACAAGATGCGTGTCGTCCGGTTGCTGCAGGCCCGGGGCGAGATCGTCGCGATGACCGGCGACGGCGTGAACGATGCACCCGCGCTCAAACAGGCCGATATCGGCGTCGCCATGGGCGTTCGCGGTACCGACGTCGCTAAGAATGTCGCGGACATCGTGTTGCTGGACGACAATTTCGCTTCGATAATTGCCGCCATCCGCGAAGGGCGGCGCCAGTTCGCCAATATCCAGAAATTCGTCCGATACCTGCTGTCGTCCAATATCGGCGAAGTCCTGGCCGTGGCGGTCGCCCTCATCGCCGGGGGACCGATGATCCTGCTGCCGGTCCAGATCCTGTGGATGAACCTCGTCACCGACGGGCTTTCGGCTCTCGCCCTGGGTGTTGAAAAAGGCGAGCCTGATCTGATGGAACAGCCACCGCGACGACCGTCGGAAGGCGTGCTGGACCGGCCCGCCATGCTGTTGGTCTCAGCGCTGGGCGGCTATCTCGCACTGGGCGCGCTGGGCCTGTTCGCCGTTTATCTCGCCACGCCGGATCTCGCGGCGCGCGCCCAGACCATGGCCTTCACGGCGATGATCGTGATGGAAAAGTTCAACGTGATGAATTTCCGCACCATGCACGAACCGGCAACCCGGATCGGCCTGTTCTCCAACCGCCTTCTGATCGGTGCCGTCGCCGCCACGCTGGGTCTGCAGGTTCTCGCCGTCCACGCGCCGATCCTGCAGCCCATCCTTCACACCGTGCCGCTGACCCTTGCGGACTGGGGCGTCATCCTGGCCGTATCCGCGCCGATCTTTCTGATACCGGAGAGCGTCAAGTGGCTGTTGTGGCATCGACGCCGGCGTCACCACATACAGGTGGTACAATGACCCCGGTCAATGCGGACGTCCTGAAGACAGGTTCTATCGCCGGGTCTTCACCCGTCGCAGCACAAAGCGAGGTCCCCAGTTGAGCATCCGAAATCTCGACGCTCTCTTCCGGCCGCAGAGCGTGGCCCTGATCGGAGCCAGCAATCGCCCGGGTTCGGTCGGCGAGGTCACGGCCCGCAACCTGTTCCGGAGCGGGTTCCCGGGCCTCGTCATGCCGGTCAATCCGAAGTATCGCTCGATCGCCGGCGTTCTGGCCTATCCCGATATTGCATCCTTGCCGGAAACGCCCGACCTCGCCGTCATCTGCACCCCGCCTGACACCGTGCCGGACATCATCGCCGAACTGGGCGCGCGCGGCACGCGGGCGGCCGTCATCGTCACGGCCGGCTTCGGCGAAGGCGGACATGAGGCGGGCCTGGCCCGCCGCCAGGCCGTGCTCGACGCTGCCCGGCCGCACCTGATGCGCATCGTCGGTCCCAACTGCCTGGGCATCGTCGTGCCGCCGGCCGGGCTCAATGCCAGCTTCTCCCATCTGATGCCCGGCACAGGCGGGCTGGCCTTCGCCACCCAGTCCGGCGCCATCGTGACCTCGGTGGTCGACTGGGCGGCAGCCCGCGATATCGGCTTTTCCCACCTCGTATCGCTGGGCGACATGATCGACGTCGATTTCGGCGACATGCTGGACTATCTCGCCCGCGACCCGGGAACCAATGCGATCCTGCTCTATGTCGAGGCCATTACCTCTGCCCGCAAGTTCATGTCGGCCGCGCGGGCGGCGGCCCGCATGAAACCGGTGATCGTGGTAAAGGCGGGACGGCACGCCGAAGGCGCCGCCGCCGCCGCTTCACACACCGGAGCCCTGGCGGGCGAGGATGCGGTCTATGATGCCGTCTTCCGCCGGGCCGGCCTGTTGCGGGTCTATTCCCTGGAAGACCTGTTCCACGCCGCCGGCATCCTTGCCACGCGGCAGCGCCCGGCCGGCGACCGGCTGGCGATCCTGTCCAATGGCGGCGGAATCGCCGTGCTGGCAACCGACGCGCTGATCGATGAGGGCGGCGCGCTGGCCCCTCTGGACACGGCCACCCGCCAGAGGCTCGACGGCGTCCTGCCGCCAACCTGGCCGCACGGCAACCCGGTCGACATCATCGGTGATGCCGACGGTCCGCGTTATGCGGCAGCGCTCGAGGCATTGCTGGAGAGCGACAGCAATGACGCCGTCCTCGTGCTCAACTGTCCGACCGGCGTAACCTCCTCGCTGGAGGCCGCCGAAGCCGTGATCGACACGGTCACGCGCATGGCGCCGGACAAGCCGGTGCTGACCAGCTGGGTCGGCGAGCTGACCGCCCGCGCGGCCCGTACCCGCTTCGCCGCGTCCCGCATGGCCGATTTCGCCACGCCGGAAGAAGCGGTGAAGGCTTTCATGTACCTGGTCGAAGACCGGCGCGCCCGCGAGACCCTGATGGAGACGCCGCCCGCACAGCCTGGCGACATCCGGCCCGACCGGGACGGCGCTGCGACCATTCTCTCGGCCGCGATCCGCGAAGGCCGTGAGTGGCTCTCTGAACCGGAAGCGAAGTCCGTGATGGACGCCTATGGCATCCCGGTCTCTCCAACGGCGGTCGCCCGCACGCCCGCCGACGCTGCAGCCCGCGCCGAGGAGTTCGCCGTCCCCGTCGCCCTGAAAATCCTGTCGCGGGATATCACGCACAAGTCCGATGTCGGCGGCGTGGCCCTGAACCTGACCGGCGCTGATGCCGTCGCGGCGGCCGCGCAGGCCATGCTTGACCGTGTCGCCAGGCATCGCCCGGGAGCCCGTATCGACGGCTTCACCGTCCAACCCATGATCGAGCGGCCCGGCGCTCACGAGCTCATTCTCGGCCTCAAGGAAGACGCCCAGTTCGGCCCGGTCGTGCTGTTCGGACAGGGTGGCGTTTCCGTGGAAGTCGTGGCGGACCGCGCCATCGGCCTGCCGCCGCTGAACATGAAGCTGGCCCGAGAACTGATCGGCCGTACGCGGGTTGTGCACCTGCTGCGCGGCTATCGCGACCGGCCGGCGGCCGATCTCGACGGCATCGCGGTCAGCCTGATCCGCATCGCCCAGCTGGCTGCCGACCATCCGCAGATCGTCGAACTCGACATCAATCCGCTGCTGGCGGACGCCACCGGCGTGATCGCACTGGACGCCCGGATCCGCGTCGCGGACCGGGCCGGCAGCGGGCTGGACCGGCTGGCGATCCGGCCCTACCCGGCGGAACTGGAAACCCCCGTGGAACTGGCGGGCATCGGCCCCGCCATACTGCGTCCCGTGCGGCCGGAGGACGAGCCGGCCTTCCACGGTGCCTTCGCCCGGCTGGCCGAGGAGGAAACCCAGCTGCGCCTGTTCGGTCCCGTGGCAATATCCGGTCATGCCGCTGCGGCGCGCTTCACACAAATCGACTATGACCGGGAGATGAGCCTGGTTCTTGCCGAGCCGGGGCCGGCCGGGAAAGCAACACTCTATGGCATTGTCCGCATGAGCGCGGATCCGGACGGCGAGCGCGCCGAATTCACGCTGATCGTTCAGCCCGACAAGGCCGGCGCCGGTGTCGGCACCTGCCTGATGACACATCTGATTGCCTGCGCCCGCAGCCGCGGAATCGGCGAACTGTTCGCACTGGTTCCCGCCGGCAATGCCGCCATGCTCGCTCTGGCGCACGACCTCGGCTTCCACGCGGAACGCGTAGCCGATCGCGAGGGTTTGACGCGCGTCTTCCTGCATCTGACGCAGGCATGATCGCGCCTAGTGTGCCAGCAATACCGGGCATTCGGCCTCGTGGAGAAGACGGCGCGTGAACCCGCCCAGCACGGTCTGCTGCAGCCGGCCGTGAGAATAGGCACCCATGACGACCAGTTCCGGTTCATCGGCATCGATCACTTTCATCATCACGTCTTCGGCCCGTTCAAACAGGCTCCGCTCAAGCTGCCGCGGTTCGGCGGCAATACCATGCAGACGCAGATAGGCCGAGGCAGCCTCGGCCGAAAGCTGGTCCTTTTCCGTATCGCCGATAGACAGCAGGGAGACGGCGCGTGCGGCGGCCAGCAGCGGCCGCGCCGCCAGCAGGGCCCGCGCGGCCTCCAGCCCGCCATTCCAGGCGACAACAATGGTGGCGGGAACGTGTTTGATGCGCGTTTCACGGCCGAACACGAGAAGCGGCCGCGCCGATCCGAACAGCACAGATTCCATGAGGCCGTACTCGTCGCGCCGGTCGACCGCGTCGGGTCTCACCATGACCGAGAGATCGCAAAGGCGGGCCCGCTCACCGAGCCCGTAGACGCTGCCAGCCTCGAACTCGCTCCAGGACGCCGTCGGCGCCTGCTCCGGCCGGACTTCCCCCAGCTCGACCACATCCAGCTTGTGAGTCCTGCACAGACCTTCAAAGCGCGTCTTGAGTTCCCGCGCCGCCGATGCAATCGCTTCGGACAAGGCATCGTAATTGCTTTGCAGATAGGGAACGGCAACCGGATTATACATCCCGCCGGGCAGCTCGACGCGGGGCCGGGCATGGACCACGTCGAGATGCGCCCCGAAATGCCGGGCCAGAACCAGGGCGTTCTTGAAGCCGGTCTCACAGGTCCCGGCGTCGACAAAGGGTATGGTGATCTTGCGGATGTCCATCGTCCCACTCCTTGAAACGCGTGAAGAGTGGAACCGGCCGCGGGCCGTGGCATTGACGCGGATCAAAACCGCCCCAAAGTCACGTCCTGCAGGACGAAGAACACGCCGACGGCAGTGTCTGCAGGAACAAGCGCGACACACGACAATCAGTATCTTTCCATGCCAGCCTTGATGTATGAAATGCGCGGTGTGGATAACTGGGGCGGCCCGCTACTCGGCCTCAGCGGCCAGATACGAGTGTAGACGGCGGGCTTGAGGCAGTTGGCCGGTAGTCAATAGATCCAGCACAGAATACCCGTCGAAAGTGTCGTTCTTGCGTTTGATCCAAGCATATCCCCGCACTGGGGGCCTTGTGGATGCCCAACAAGGGCGAGAACCGGCCCCCCCAAAGCCCGATCGAAGGTACAGCCACTATCATCTCGCCACTTGCCATACGTATCCACGTTTACATCAAGGACAGCGGTGGCGTCCGTATCATCCAGCTGCCGGCTCACGAACAACCTGACCACAGCCCGGAACCCCTCCGCGATTTATTCTTCGGTTGGCGAGCGAAACTGCTCGAGAAACTCCGTCTCGGAATTTTGCATCGTTCGCCCTCCCGCAGCCTAGTTGTTGACGTAGACAGCATAATGAATCGAACGCCGGCGCAGAGCCTGCCGGCATCCGAAGTCAGGCAAAACTCCGCCTGCAGCGGTCTGCGAAAGTTCCGCCTGTGCGCGAAATTGATGTCGCAATCCGGCGCTGTTACTCCGGCCCCTCGTCAAATCCAATCCAAAATTCTGAATTGATTTCAACACACAATGCCTGATTATCAAACCAGCACCTCATTCGGGTTTCTGGTTCGCGTGGTATGGCAGGTGCATTCTGCGTTGGTGCTTGAAGTATCCTGCATCGCGTCATGCGGCCGTTCCGGGCTAGCATGGCGCGCGAATCCCGCGACCGCCGCCACGGAGCCGACATGACCGCGCCATCGCCCGATCTCGCCCCTATCGATCGCCTCCTCGCCATCATGTCGAAACTGCGCGATCCGGATGGCGGATGCCCCTGGGATCTGGAGCAGGATTTCCGCTCGATTGCGCCCTACACGATCGAGGAAGCGTATGAGGTTGCCGACGCGATCGAGCGCGAGGCTCATGGCGAGCTGAAGGACGAGCTGGGCGATCTTCTCCTGCAGGTCGTGTTCCACGCCCAGATGGCGAAGGAAGCCGGCCTGTTCGACTTTGCCGATGTCTGCCGGGCCATCAATGACAAGATGATCCGCCGGCATCCCCATGTTTTCGGCGATGCGGACACGCGCGACAGCGAAACCCAGACTGTTGAATGGGAAGCCATCAAGGCGGCCGAGCGCGCCGGATCGGCCAAGGGCGATCGCGTGCTGGACGATGTGCCGGTCGCCCTGCCCGCCCTCAAGCGCGCCCAGAAGCTCCAGAAGCGCGCGGCGCGCGTCGGGTTCGACTGGCCGGACGCCGGGCGCGTCCTCGACAAGGTGGATGAGGAAATCGCCGAGGTTCGTGAGGCGATCGCTTCGGGCAATGCGGCGCATATCGCCGAGGAGATCGGCGATCTGATGTTTGTCTGCACCAATCTCGGCCGCAAGCTGAAGGTCGATGTCGAGACCGCGACGCGTGATGCCAACGCCAAGTTCGAACGCCGCTTCCGCTATATCGAGGATCGCCTTGCGGCCCAGGGACGCAAGCCCGAGGACGCCAGCCTGGACGAGATGGAAGCGTTGTGGACCGAGGCAAAGCTCAAGGAGAAGGCCGCGGCACCGGCCTGAATCCCCCCTAGAATTCGTCCTCTTCCACCTCGCCAATCCCTTGCGGAATGGCGAGATCGGGGAATTGAGCCCGGAAGCGGCCGGCCTCGGCCGGTGCGAGCCGTACGCGCACCGTCGTCACGCCGGTTTCGGGATCCATCTGGCTGTCGCGAATCTCGCCATGGGAATGCAGCCAGGCCAGCGCGCGCGGCTGTTCCGGCGGCACGCGCACCTCGATCCGCTCGTCATCGGTCGCCAGAGCTCTCTCGATGGCATCGACCAGCGCGTCCACGCCATCGCCCGAGATCGCCGACAGCGGGAGCTTGACGGCCCGGCCCGCCTTCATGTTGGCGATGTCGGACTGGATGGCGAGATCCTCGGCCTCTTCAAGCGCCAGATTGTCGGCCTTGTTCCAGGCCTCGATCATCGGCTGTTCGTGTGCGGGGCCGGCCTCGATGGCGTCGAGCACGCTCATCACATCGCCGATCCGGCCTTCATGGTCCGGGTCGGAGGCGTCGATGACATGGACCAGGAGATTCGCTTCGCGCACCTCTTCCAGCGTGGCCCGGAAGGCGGCGATCAGCTCGGTCGGCAGGTCGGTGATGAAGCCCACCGTGTCGGACAGGAGGATGCGGGTGCCACCGGGCAGATCCACGGCCCGTACAGTGGGGTCGAGCGTTGCGAAGGGCATGTCCTGTGCGAACACCCCTGCCCCGGTCAGCTTGTTGAAAAGCGTGGATTTTCCGGCATTGGTATAGCCGACCAGCGCGACCGTCGGGAACGGCACCTCCTGGCGCTGCGCGCGGTGCAGGCTGCGCGTGCGCCGGACATCCTCGAGCTGGCGGCGCAGCTTGGCCATCTTCTCGTTGAGCAGGCGCCGGTCGGTCTCGATCTGGGTCTCGCCCGGACCGGCCAGAAAGCCGCGGCCGCCGCGCTGGCGTTCCAGGTGGGTCCAGGTCCGCACCAGGCGCGAGCGCTCATAGGCCAGGCGCGCCAGTTCGACCTGCAGCACACCTTCCTTGGTGCGTGCGCGCTGGCCGAAGATTTCAAGGATCAGACCGGTTCGGTCTATCACCTTGACGTTCCACGCCTTTTCCAGATTTCTCTGTTGAATAGGCGACAAAGCCGTATCGATCACGGCGACATCCGCCGTGTTTTCCTCGATCCGCGCCTTCAATTCATCCAGCTTGCCGCGGCCGAAATAGCGTCCCGCATCGATCTTGCGGATCGGTGCGATAAAGGCCTCCGCCACCTCCAGGTCCAGCGCTTCGGCCAGACCGGTGGCTTCTTCCAGACGCGCTTCCGAGCGCGCCATGCCGTCGCGGGCAGCGGGATGAATGACAAGTGCGCGCGATACCGGCGCCTCGCGATCAATCAATCCGCGGTGCTTTCATCCGTTGCGTCATCCTCGTCCGTCCTGTCCGTATCGAACAACTGAACCGGCGCAGCCGGCATGATGGTCGAGATGGCGTGTTTGTAGACGAGCTGGGAAAGCCCGTCGCGGCGAAGAAGAACACAGAAGTTGTCGAACCAGGTTACGACGCCCTGAAGCTTCACACCATTGACCAGAAAAATGGTCAGCGGCGTTTTCGTCTTACGCACCGAGTTCAGGAAGACGTCCTGCAGGTTTTGTTTTTTATCGTGCGACATGTCGGCTCCACATGACTCGCTTGAAGCAAGCGATTCGCCAAACAGGGTATACAGCCCCCGCCATGGCCTGCAACCATCTCATCTTTCTGAGAAAGCCGGAATGTTGGTCACACGGCCGCCAGATAGGCCTGACGCAGCTCGGCAGATACCGAACCCGGTTCGCCATTTGCCACCGGACGGCCGTCAATCCGGGTCACCGGCATCACGAAATTCGTGGCCGATGTCAGGAAGGCCTCGCGGGCTTCGAGCGCTTCGGCGATCGTGAAGGGGCGTTCTTCCAGACGATAGCCGGCGGACGTCGCGACGCGGATCAGTGTTGCCCGCGTGATGCCGTGCAGAATGGCGTGATCGGCGGGCCGCGTGACCAGCGCGCCGTCGGCGGTCAGGATCCAGGCGTTTGACGACGTGCCCTCGGTGACAAAGCCGTCGGCATCAACTTGCCAGGCCTCATAGGCGCCGGCATCGCGCGCAGCCTGTTTGGCGAGCGTGTTGGGCAGCAGGTTCACGGTCTTGATATCGCAACGTGCCCAGCGCTGGTCGGGTACGGAGATGACCGAGACCCCCTGCGCTGCCCGTCCGGCCACGGCATCCAGATCGAGGCGCTTGGTCGTGAGAACCAGGGTCGGCCGTGTGCCGGGGGGCGGGAAGCCATGGTCGCGGCGCGCCCGGCCGCGACTGATCTGCAGATAGACCAAGCCATCGCCGATCCGGTTGCGGCGGATCAGTTCGCGGATCACGATGGTCAGCGCGGCCCGGGTGACCGGGTGCGCAATGCGCAGTTCGCCCAGGGACCGGTCGAGCCGGTCGAAATGCCCCTCGGCGTCCAGCAGTTCGCCCTTGCGCACGGCCCAGACCTCGTAGATCGCGTCGGCGAACTGGAAGCCCCGGTCCTCGATGTGTACGGCGGCAAGGTCGTGGCGCTGGAAGCGGCCGTTGACATAGGCAATCCTGGACACGCGTTCTCTCTTATTTCCTGATGAAGAGCGCCCATATGGCCGCGACCGCGGCGAGCACCTCCAGACGCCCGAGAATCATGGCTGAAATAAGGATCGGTTTGGCGTTGTCTGCAAGCTCGTCCCACCCGTGTCCCGCATTGGTTTCATGCAGCAGCGGCCCGGCATTCGCCAGCGCGGCTGCATTCGCCAGGAAGGCGGTCTGGAAATCCAGCCCGGCCAGTGTCAGCACCAGGGCGCCAAGGCCCAGACAGGCCAGGAAGCCCAGCACATAGGCCCAGATGCCGATCAGCGCCGTGTCACGCACCGAGCGCCCGCGGAAGGTGACGGGCACAAGGCTGGACGGATCGGTCAGCACGGCAAGTTCCGAGCCCATGCGCCGCCAGAGCAGGAGAATGCGGGAGATTTTCACACCGCCCGTGGTCGATGCCGCCGCCCCGCCCACGAGCGCCACGAAAACCGCCGCCACCGGAACCGGCGATGCAGGCGCGGACACGGTGTAGCCGCTGGTCGAAACGACGAAGAAGGCGTCGATGAAGCGCGAGGGAATGTGCGAGGTGTCGGCGATCACGTAGAGCCCGCCCAGACCGATGACGAGCGCGGCGATACCGGCAAGGTCGGGGTCCCGCAGCACGCCCCGGTCGCGCAAGACGTCCCAGAACAGGGCGATATTCACCGATCCGGCCAGACAGGCCAGCGCCACGATCAGCATCGATACCGTGCCGAAATTCGTCGCCAGCCCCCCATCAACCGGCGCATAGCCGGAGGTCGAGATCGCCGACATGGCCAGCACGCTGGCGTCGAAGAAACCATTGCCGGCAAACAGCAGCATGAGCCAGGTCACCGCGGTCAGCACGGCATAGACCAGTCCCACCCGCCGTGCCGCGACCGGCAGGTGGGAGAGGATATTGTCGGGCCGCACGGTCAGGAGTGCCGATTTCCGGATCGCAGGCACATCCCGGTCGAGCGCGGCGAAAACGGCAATGGCCAGCAACAGGGTCGCATACCCGCCCAGCCAGGCCAGCACGGCGCGCCAGAAGATCAGGGAGCGCGGCAGCTCGTCGGCGGGCAGCAGGGTCGCGCCGGTTGTGGTGAGGGCCGAATAGGCCTCGAACAGCGCATCCATCGGACCGAAATAGCCGGTCAGCCAGAATGGCAGCGCTGCAAAGGCGGGTGTCGTCACCCAGGCCAGCAGGGCCAGACCCAGCGCATCGAGTGCGCTGGCGCCCACCTGGATGCCCCGGGTGGCCGCGAGAACGAGCGCACCGGGCACAAAGGCGAGCCCGGCCGTGGTGATGAAGAAAGGCGCCAGATGCCATTCCTCCACGGCCGGCGCGCAGAGAGCTGCCAGCAGTGCGATCAGCGCGACCAGCACCCACAAGGCCCCGAGGGGGCGGAAGAGCGCCGCCGGCGACATGGATCAGAAGTATTCCAGGCTGACCCGGAACAGGTGCTCGACCTTGGGCACCAGAGCCTTGTTGCAGAACAGGAGAACGCGGTCATTCTCGCGGATCCGGCCCTCGTCGCAGGGCAGGATCACCTTGTCGCCGCGCACCACGGCGCCCAGCGCCACCCCGTCCGGCAACTCCAGCTCGTCCAGCGTCTTGCCGACCAGCGGCGAGGTCGACAGCGCGATTCCTTCCAGCGCTTCCGCCTCACCGCCGCCAAGCGTCTGCAGGCCGGTGATCCGGCCGCGGCGGATGTGCTGGAGAATGGTCGACACGGTGGTCGCGCGCGGATCGATCAGCACGTCGATGCCCAGCGGTTCGCGCATGCCCTCGAAGGTGCGGTCATTGATCAGGCTGAGGGCGCGCTCGGCCCCTTCCCGCTTGGCCATCACGCCGGAGAGCATGTTGACCTTGTCGTCATTGGTGACGCAGATGACCAGCTCGGCGTTGGCGACCCCGGCCTCGCGCAGCATGCGGGCATTCAGACCGTCGCCGTGCAGCACGACCGTCCGCTTGAGGCGTTCCGCGGCGTGTTCGGCGCGCGCCTTGTCGGCCTCGATCAGGCGCACCTTCACCCCGCCGGCGCGTTCCAGGGCGCGGGCGACATAGACACCGATATTGCCGGCCCCGACCACCACGACGCGGCGGATCTGCTCGGCGCTGCGGCCGAAAATATCCAGCAGACGCCGTACCTGCGCGCTTTCCGTGACGACATAGACATCGTCGCCGGGCAGCAGCGGGTCCTTGAGCTTGGGAATGAAGAGCGTGCGTTCGCGCTGCACACCGACCACGGCCAGACGCAGATCCGGGAAAAGCTCCATGACCTGTTCCGTCGTCGATCCGGCCACCGGCGAGGTTTCTTCCAGACGCAGCCCCAGCAGCTGTACCCGTCCGCCGGCGAACACCGCCGTGGAGAAGGCGCCGGGCGTTTCCACCCGCTGCAGGATGGCGCGGCCGACCTCGAGCTCCGGCGAGATCACCACATCGACGGGCAGATTGCCGGTGGAGAAGAGATCGCCCCAGGCCGGATCGAGATATTCCTGGGCCCGCACCCGGGCGATCCGCATCGGCGTGGAGAACAGGGAATGCCCGACCTGGCAGGCAATCATGTTCACCTCGTCCGAATAGGTCACGGCGACGAGGAGATCGGCTTCCGCCGCCCCGGCCTTTTCCAGTACGTCCGGGTGCGAGGCATGGCCGACCACGCCGCGCACGTCGAGGTCGGTCACGACATTGTCGATCAGCTCGGTCGACCAGTCGACGACGGTCACCGCATTACCTTCCCGGGCGAGCGCCCGGGCGATGCCCACGCCGACCTGCCCGGCTCCGCAGACTATGGCTTTCATGTCGTCTCCGTTGGGTGCGGACTAGGCCGCGCCGTCGCGCTGCGGCGAGGTGACGCCGAGCGATTTGAGTTTGCGGTGAAGCGCCGACCGCTCCATGCCGATAAAGGCCGCCGTGCGGGAGATATTGCCGCCGAACCGGTCGATCTGCGCCTTGAGGTATTCACGCTCGAAATTCTCCCGGGCCTCGCGCAGCGACAGGGCAATCATCTTCTCGGCATCGAAGCCGGTCTCGTGATTGTCGCGCGTGACGACTTCCGAAGGCAAGGCATCCAGCGTGATCGGCTCGCTGGCCGGACCGGTGGCGAGGATCAGCAGGCGCTCGATATTGTTGCGCAGCTGGCGGACATTGCCCGGCCAGCTGTGCGCCTGCAGCGCCGCCATGACATCGTCGCCGAAGGCGCGCAGCGGCAGGCCGGCGGACTGCGTCAGGGTCTTCACGAAATGATCGACCAGCGCGGGAATATCCTCGCGCCGCTCGGCCAGGGCCGGCACGGTGACCGGCACCACGGCGAGACGGTGGTAGAGATCCTCGCGGAAACGGCCTTCCTGGATGCGCACGGCCAGATCCTGGGCGGTCGAGGAGATCACCCGCACATTGACCTGCACATCCCCGGCCCCGCCGATCCGGCGGAAGCGCTGTTCCACCAGCAGGCGCAGGAGCTTGCTCTGGGTGGCCGTCGGCATGTCGGCGATCTCGTCGAGATAGAGCGTACCGCCATGGGCCCGCTCCAGCAGGCCGACATGCTTGACCGAGCCGTCATCATTCTCGCGGCCGAAGAGTTCCTCCTCGACGCCTTCCGGTGACATGCCCGGCGCGCTGACGGCGACGAAGTCGGCGCCCGAGCGCGGCGAGTTCTCGTGGATCAGGCGGGCAACGAGTTCCTTGCCGGCACCCGAGGGACCGCGGATCAGGACGCGGCTGTTTGTCGGCGCGACGCGCTCGATCAACTGGCGCACCTGCAGGATGCCGCTGGAATCGCCGATCAGCGTGCTCTGGGCCTGGGTGCGGGCGCGCAGGTCGGCATTCTCGCTGCGCAGGCGGCTGGTCTCCAGCGCCCGCTTGACCGTGAGCAGCAGCTTGTCGCTCTTGAAGGGCTTCTCGAGGAAGTCATAGGCGCCCTTGCGAATGGCCGCGACGGCGGTCTCGATCGTGCCATGACCGGAAATCACGATCACCGGCAGGTCCGGATCGAGCGCGCGGAACTCGTCGAGCAGTTCGATCCCGTCCAGCCGGCTGCCCTGCAGCCAGACATCCAGGATGATCAGCGACGGTTTGCGCTGCCGGATCACCGCCAGGGCGCCATCGGCATCGGCGGCCTCGCGCGGCTCATAGCCGTCATCCTCGAGCAAGCCGCCGATCAGCTCGCGAATATCGGCCTCGTCGTCGACGATGAGAATATCCCGGGCCATCTATCAAGCCTCCTTCAGGGATTGCGGCGCCGGATCGGCCATATCCGCCAGCGGGAAGACGAGCCGCACGAGAGCGCCCTGCCCGCTTCGCGGAATGTCCAGTTCCAGACGTCCGTCATGGTCTTCCATCACGCGCTTCACGATGGCGAGGCCGAGGCCCGTGCCCTTTTCGCGCGTGGTCATATAGGGCTCGGTCAGGCGTTCGCGATTGGGCGTCGGCCAGCCCAGACCGTTATCGGCCACCTCGATCACGGCATAACCGTTCGCCTCGGTCAGGCTGACCACGAGCTGCCCCGGGCCGCCATCCCGGTCCATGCGGGCCGAGACGCTCTCGCAGGCATTCTTGAGAATATTGGCCAGCGCCTGAACCGAAAGCCGCGCGTCGCACATGGCGTGAACCTGCACGCCGGGATGCTCGAACACGATCTCGATATTCGGCGAGGCGACCCGCTGGGTGAACACCGAGGATTTCACCAGCTCGCCCATCTCGACACGCTCCACCTTCGGCTGGGGCATGCGGGCAAAGCTGGAGAACTCGTCGACCATACGGCCGATATCGCTGACCTGGCGCACGATCGTGTCGGTGCAGCGGTCGAAGGTCTCGACGTCGGAGGTGATCTCGTCGCGATACTTGCGCCGGATGCGCTCGGCCGACAGCTGGATCGGGGTGAGCGGGTTCTTGATCTCGTGGGCGATGCGCCGCGCAACCTCGCGCCAGGCCGCATTGCGCTGGGCGGTGACGAGACGGGTCACATCGTCAAAGGTGATGACGAGGCCGGCTTCCTCGTCCATTGACGCCCGCGCCGTGAGGTGACGGATCTGGTCGTCCGGCGCCTTGAGATCGATCTGCGCCTCGGCAACGGAGCCCGGCCGACGGCGGGCCTCAGCCGCGATCCCGGCCAGTTCCGGCGTGACTTCGTCGATGCCGACGCCGATCAGATCGTCCGTCCCCGGGGCCAGCATGGAGATTGCCGAGCGGTTGATCAGCGTGATCCGGTTATCCTTGTCCAGACCGATCACACCGGCCCGCACCCCGGCGAGAATCGCCTCGATAAAGGCACGGCGCTGTTCGGATTCGGCATGCGCCTCGATCAGCTCGCGCCGCTGGCTGCGCAATTGCCGCGTCATCCGGTTGAAAGCCCGGGCGAGCGCTGCAATCTCGTCATCCTCGCGCCCCATCTGCACCCGTGCATCCAGATCGCCGCGACGCACACGCTCGGCCGCCCCGACCAGGCGCGAGATCGGCGTCACGACCCGGGTCGCCGCCGACAGGGCCAGCCAGATCGAGCCGATCAGGATGAGGACCGCGACCTCGAAATAAAGGAAGTAGAAGGAGCCGCGGACCCGGCTTTCCTGATTGCCGGCATCGCGCAATTCATTGCGTGCCTGCGCCATCTCCCGGAACAGATCGATATTCACCGGATAGGATACGAAGAGATAGGCGTCCGGATAGGCGTCGAGGCGATAGAGCAGCCGCATCACATCGACCGCCTCGGCCGACGAGCTGGGCGTGGACACCGCGACATCGCCGTCATTGGCATAGTCGTAGAGCGCCTGCGACGGCGCGACATATTCCTCGTTTTCCCGGAAGCGGGTGCGGGCAAGCAAGGTGCCGCGGCCGTCGACAATATAGGCCGCCGCGAACCCGCGCCGCGCGGCCTGGTTATTCAGATAGGTGATGTACTGGATGCGCGCGGTCGTGAAGGCGTCGACGGAGCCATCCTGGCTGAGATCGGTGGCCATGCTTTCCACATGAGCAGAAGCCGTTATCGCTTCGCGACCATAGAAATCGAACGCCACTTCCTCCAGCCGTTCGACCAGGGTGCCAATCCTGTCGTCGAACCACAGATCCACGCCGCGCGTAATGACAAAGCCCAGGAAGATGGCCGCGAGGACGGCCGGCGTGGCGGCAGCGATCGAGAACAGTGCCACGAAGCGCAGATGCAGGCGCGGCGTCGGTTCGCCGAAGCGGCGCGCCCTCACCCGCCGCACAAAGCGCAGCACGACGACCCCGGCCAGGCCGAACAGAAGCACGAGGTTGCCGACGAGGATGCCGAGCGCGATCCGGTTGTTGGCGCCGGTCAGCCCGCCTTCGTTCAGCAGAATGAAGGCGGCCACGCCCAGAAGGCCGAGCGAGACCAGAAAGCCCGCGCCGAACAGCGCGGCCGAGCGCGGAGAAATGTTCCGGATCAGAGTGTTCCTGGACGCGTTCGGCAAATCAGCCTCACTTGCTTCAAGCGACCGAGCTTACTCCTGCGTTGCACGAAATCAACACAGTGCCGCACCCGCAACAGTCAGGGCGTTTCCTCGTCCGTCCCGTCCAGCTCCGACAGCCGCCGCGCCAGCGTGTTGCGGTTCAGCCCGAGCAGGTCCGCCGCCCGTGACCGGTTGCCATTGCAGCGGTCCAGCGCCTGGGTGAACAACGCCCTTTCGAGTGCATCGACGGCACTCTGGCGCGCATCCGGCCGCGACAGGGCCAATGCGGCCAGGGCGTTGGCATGGACGGCAATGTCCTCGCTCAAATCGGCACCGTCGGCATTGAGCGCCTGGGCGACATCGTCCAGACCCGCCACACGGCCCCGCGTCGCCAGGGCCAGGCGTGACAGCACAGAGCGCAATTCGACGACATTGCCGGTCCAGGGCGAGTTCACGAGATAGTCGACGGCCTCCTTCGACAGACGCACTGGATCCTGTTTGTCGCGGCGGGCAAACTGGCCGAGAAAGGCTTCGCACAGCGCAGGGATATCGCTGCGGCGTTCGCGCAGCGGCGGCACGGTGATAACGCATTCCGAAAGCCGGGCCGCCAGCCGGTTGTCGATCGGATTGGACGGCGCCTGCGACACCGTGGCGATGACGCGGCCGGCGCCACCGTCCAGCGCATCGCGGGCCGCACGCTGCTGTTCGGCGCTCCATTCCTCCAGACGCAGCCAGACCACCTGACGGGCGGCCTGGGTGGAGCCGAAAATCTCGGTCGCCGTATTCGATGGCGTGACGACAACGGCATCCTCGGACGCCACACCGCGGGCGCGCAGCAGGGCCTCGGCGGCCTGGCGCTTGCCGACACCGGGCTCGCCCGTAATCATGACATGCGCCTGGCTGGTGGCGGCACGGGCGATCGCCTTGAAGGCCGACTGCATCGCGACGGACTGGCCGATGAAGCCTGTCGGCTCCTCGGTGGAGCGCGATTGCTGGCCGGCCCGTTTGTCGCCCAGCGCTGCGGCAACCGCCGAGATCATGTCATCCAGGTCGAAGGGTTTGGGCAGATATTCGAACACACCGCCCTTGGCGGCATTGATCGCAGTGGAGGCGGTCGCCTGCGCACTCATCACGATGACCGGCATGTTGGGACGCAGGCGGGCGACGAGGCCGAGATTTTCCAGGAAGTTCGTGCCGTCCAGCAGAACGTCGGCCAGCAGGAGATCACCCTCGCCATTGCGGATCCAGCCCAGCGCCGTGTCCGGCGAGGCGGTCGCGCGCACCTGGTAGCCTGCCGAGCCGAGGGCCCGGGAGAGGATGAGTTTCAGGCTTTCATCGTCTTCGAGAAGCAGGATGCGCGCGCTCACGATGTTTCCTCCCTGGCGACCGGCAGGCGCAGGTTGAAGCCCGTCCGTCCCGGTTCGCTTTCATAGTCCAGCTGGCCGTCATGCAGCGCGGCGATGCGCGCGGCGAAAGCCAGTCCCAGCCCTTCGCCCGCCGGCTTGGTGGTGACAAAGGGGGTAAAGATACCCGCGCCCAGCGCATCGGGGATACCGGGGCCGTTATCCCGCACCACAAGGACCAGCGGCGTCGGATTGGCGCCGGTGCGGCTGCGCGGTCCCGTATCGAAGCGCGTCTCGACCCGGATTTTCGGATCCGGCATGTCGCGCACCGCATCCAGCGCGTTCTGCAGGAGGTTCAGAACCACCTGCAGCAGAAGATCCCGGTCGCCATCGACCGGTGGCAGCGAGGGGTCGAAATCCTCTTTCAGGATCGATCTGGCATGCGGATCGGCCCGCACAATGCTCTCCATCGCATCCATGGCGAGGTGGTTGAGATTGACCTCGCCGCGTTCCCCCAGGCGGATATCCCCCACCCGGCTCCAGTGATTGGCCAGGCGGGTGATCCGGTCGACATCCTGGATGATGAGCTGGGCAAGCTCGGCGGCCGCGTCGATATTGCTCTCCCGGCGGATCAGCTGCGCCGCACCTCGAACGCTGGCGAGCGGGTTCTTGAGTTCGTGCGCCAGCATGCGGCCGAAACCCAGCGCCGGCGCCTGGGAGGCCTTGGCGCCCGGTTCCCGGTGCGGCAGCACGGACAGCGTCACCGAAGACGTCTCGTCGGACCAGCGGGCGTGCAGGTCGAAGGGCCCGCCCGGGCCCAGCACACAGCCCAGCGCCACGACGGTGCGCCGTGCGTCGCAGGCCTGCTCGACGATCTCGGCCAGATGGGCGCAGACCGGCGACTGGGTGCCGAAATCGCCTTTCATCAGGTGCCGGGCCGACAGGCCCAGCCATTCCTCGGCCTGGGTATTGGCCCAGGTGAAGCGGGCATCTTCGGAGAATTGCAGCAAGGGGATCGCCGCCATTTCGGCAGCGGGTTCGGCCGGCGATGTCGGTGCCGGACGTCCGTTCATGCGACAGCCCGCTTTTCCGGCACGGCCAGCCGGGCCAGCGCATCATGGATCGCCGTGGCGTCGGTCGAGCGGCACAGCGTGGCTTTCAGTCCCGAGAGCCAGTCCGGATCGCATCCTTCCGCTTGCGCTTCGGCATCAACAAAGGAGGCGAAGTGCTTGCGCATCATGCGAATTCCCAGTTCGCCGCCATAGTGATCGAGCGACATGTCGAACTGTGCGGCCAGCGCAGGCAGCTTGTCGGCCCAGGGCGTTTCGACAGGCTCGCCAAGGAGATCTGCGCCGATCTCGCCGACCAGCCAGGGGCGCCCCTGTGCCGCACGGCCGATCATCGCCGCATCGGCGCCCGAGGCGGCAATGGCCTTGCGGGCATCCTCGGCCGTATGGATATCGCCATTGACGATCAGCGGGATGGAGATCGCCTCCTTCACCGGCCGCACGGCCGACCAGTCGGCCTCGCCCTTGTAGAATTGCTGGCGGGTACGGCCGTGTACCGTCACCAGCTGGATGCCGGCATCCTCGGCCCGCCGCGCCAGTTCCGGCGCGTTGATGCTGTCATGATCCCAGCCCAGGCGCATTTTCAGCGTCACCGGCACGCTGGACGCAGAGACGGTCGCTTCGATCAGGGTCAGGGCGTGGTCGAGATCGCGCATCAGGGCAGAACCGGAGAGCCCCCTGGTCACCTGCCGGGCCGGGCAGCCCATATTGATATCGACGATGTCGGCGCCGGCATCGACGGCGATTTTCGCCCCTTCCGCCATCCAGTGCGCCTCGCGCCCGGCCAGCTGGATCACACAGGGCTGCAGCGATGCGTCCAGTGCCGCCTTGCGCACCATATCGACCCGGCCGCGGGCCAGCGCGTCGCTGGCGACCATTTCCGACACGACCATGCCCGCCCCGAAACGCTGCGCCTGGCAGCGGAAAGGCAGGTCTGTCACGCCCGACATGGGCGCCAGAATGGCCGGAACGGTGATCCGGTGGGGACCGATCGAGAAGTGCATGCGTCTGGACAAATCCTGAAGGGGCGTCGTAAGCCCGTCAGGCTAGCGATTATGCTGCGCTGCGGCAATGCATGAGGGTGCCGGATGACAATCGATGCCATCATCGTGGCTGCAGGACGCGGCGAGCGCGCCGGCGGCGGTATTCCCAAGCAATTCAGGTCCCTGGCAAGCCGCAGCGTGCTGGCGCGGACGCTGGACGCGCTCGCCGGCCATGCTGCAATCCGCCGGGTCGTTGTGGTCGTCAATCCACAGGATACGGATCATGTCGAGGCCGTGCGCGGGGAAACCGCCCGCAGTTTCACAACGGTGCCCGGCGGAGCCACCCGGACCGATAGCGTCCGGGCCGGGCTGGCGGCTCTGGCAGACGATGCCCCCGATGCGGTGATGATCCATGACGCCGCGCGCCCCTTCCTGTCCTCCGCATTGATCGATCGCCTCGCCGAGGCGCTGGACCGGCACGCAGCCGTGATCCCCGCCCTGCCCGCTACCGATGCACTGATGCGGGTGATGACCGATGGCACGATCGTCGAACCCGTCGACCGGGCGGTCGTGCGTGCTGCCCAGACACCGCAGGCCTTCCGCTTCGATACGCTGAGCGCGGCCTATGCCCGGCTCGGCGGCGGCGGGCTGGCGGACGATGCCGCGGTGATCCTCGCCGCAGGCGGTCAGGTTCACACCGTCGAGGGCGAAGCGGAGAATTTCAAACTGACCATGCCGGCCGATTTCCGGCGCGCGGAGGCGATGCTGATGGGCGAGACGATCACGGTGAGCGGCCAGGGTTTCGATGTTCACCGTCTCGAGCCGGCCGAAACGATGTGGCTGTGCGGTGTGGAATTGCATGAAGGTCTGGGCCTTGTGGGGCATTCCGATGCCGATGCGGGGCTGCATGCCGTCACCGATGCGGTGCTGGGCTGTGCCGGCGCCGGCGATATCGGCCAGCACTTCCCGCCCTCCGACCCGAAATGGAAAGGCGCCGCCTCGGACGCGTTTCTCCTGCATGCGCTGGAGCTGCTCGGGCAAGCCGGCGGCGAGGTCATCCATGCCGATGTCACACTGATCGCCGAACGGCCGAAGATCGGGCCCTATCGCGAGGCGATGCGGACCCGGCTGGCGCAGCTCCTGCGACTCGATCCAAAGCGCGTCAACATCAAGGCCACCACGACGGAAAAACTCGGCTTCACCGGGCGCGGCGAGGGCCTCGCCGCCCAGGCCATCGTCACCGCGAGACTGTCATGATCTTCAATCACTCCCTCGTCGACCAGGCGGAAACCCTGCTGGACCGGGCGCGCACCGCCGGCGTGATGATCGCCACGGCGGAAAGCTGCACTGGCGGCCTCGTGAGCGCGCTGCTGACCGAGATCCCGGGATCTTCGGATGTGGTGGATCGCGGCTTCGTGACCTATTCCAACGCCGCCAAGACCGAAATGCTGGGCATTCCGGCGCGCGTCATCGAGGCGCAGGGGGCCGTGTCCGACGAGGTCGCCCGCCGCATGGCCGAGGAAGCGCTGCTGCGCTCGAATGCAGATATCGCCGTGGCGATCACGGGCGTGGCCGGTCCGGGCGGATCGGAGCGCAAGCCGGCCGGCCTGGTGCATTTCGCCCTCGCCCGCCGCGATGGCGCGACGATCACCGAGGTCCACCGTTTCGGTGATCGCGGCCGCGATGCCGTGCGCCTGGCCAGCGTGGCCACGGCCCTCGACCTGTTATCGCAGGGCGTCGATTTCTTTGGATAAGTCCCTGGACGGATTGCCAGTCCGGGTATAGCGCCGTTCAGCCTCGGCCGAGAACTTCTGCACCAGGACACGGCCCGCCCGCTCGCGATTGGTCTCCAGCAGCATCTGCAGGATCGGGTTCTTGAACGCCGCCCGGATGGAGAACTCCACCAGGGTGGAGCCGTCCGACAATTCGCGGAACCGCCAGGCGTTCTCCAGCACCCGGAAGGGCCCGGCCACGAAACTCACATCGATCGAGCGGCGCGAGGCGTCGGCGATCACCCGCGAGGTGAAGCGTTCGGAGACGAATTTATAGCGCACCCGCGCTTCCGCCGTCAGCTCGGTCAGCGGTCCGTCGCGCGCTTCATTGAGCACGCGCATCGCGGTGATCTGCTCGATGAATTCGGGATAGCTGCGCACATCCATCACCAGATCGAACAGATCGTCCGGCGCATGGAAAAGCCGCAGGCGTTCGCGGGTCTCGACGGTCACGCCGGCCCCGTCAGCCGCGCGCCAGCATGGCGTCGCGCGCCTCGCGGAGCTTGCGGAAATCATCGCCGGCATGGTGGCTCGAACGTGTCAGCGGCGTCGCCGACACCATCAGGAAACCCTTGGCGCGCGCGATCGTCTCATAGGCCTTGAACTCGTCCGGCGTGACGAAACGGTCGACGGCGGCGTGCTTGCGCGTCGGCTGGAGATACTGGCCGATGGTCAAAAAATCGATGCCGGCGGAGCGCATATCGTCCATCACCTGCATCACTTCTTCCTTGGTCTCGCCCAGGCCGACCATGATGCCCGATTTGGTGAATTGCGCCGGATCGCGCTCCTTCACCCGCTCCAGAAGGCGCAGGGAATGGTAGTAGCGCGCGCCCGGACGGATCGAGAGATAGAGCCGCGGCACGGTTTCCAGATTGTGGTTGAACACGTCCGGCCTGGCATCAATGACGCGCTCGGCCGCACCCGGCTTGCGCAGGAAGTCCGGAGTGAGGATCTCGATCGTCGTACCCGGCGTCTCGCGGCGGATCGCCTCGATCACATCGACAAAGTGCTGGGCACCGCCATCGTCCAGATCGTCGCGGTCGACCGAGGTGATGACGACATGGTTCAGCCCCATCTGGGCCGTCGCCTCGGCAACGCGGCGGGCCTCGTCATGATCGACCGGGCCCGGCAGGCCGGTCTTCACATTGCAGAAGGAACAGGCGCGGGTACAGGTATCGCCCAGGATCATGAAGGTGGCGTGCTTCTGCTCCCAGCACTCGCCGATATTCGGACAGCCGGCTTCCTCGCACACGGTGACGAGACCGCCCTTTTTCACGATCTCCTGCGTCTCCGAGAAGGTCTTGCCCAGCGGCGCCTTGACGCGGATCCAGTCCGGCTTGCGCAGGACGGGCGTATCGGCACGCTTCTGCTTTTCCGGGTGACGGGCAGCGCGGGCGTCGGACGCGGCGCTGCGCGCCGTATTGTCGATCAGATTGGCCATGCCCAGCACATAAGCCCGTGCGCGGTTTCCATCAAGTTGAGCCTGCTGCTGGCAGGCCTGCGGAAATGCGGGGGACGCAGTTTTCGCCCCACTCCCTCCACTTCCCCCGGCCCCGGAATAAATCCGGGGAAAGCAGTGTGTGGTGATGCCACCCAGCACGAAACCCTCCACGGGCAGAACCCTGGAGATATGAGAGGGGTGCGGGATGCACGGCGGACATCGTGTCCGATTTGAAGTGTTGGTGGTGATGCCCGAGGCATCCCGCACGCGGAGATTTACCCGGGTCCCTTGCGGGCCCCGTCTCGAAACCTGCAGGCACGCTCCGGTCGAGCTTTGTGCCGGTGTCCCCGCAGATGGCCACGCCGGAGCCTGATGCTGTCACCCACCAGGCGCGGACGAGCTCCGCACGCTCCCGGGCACAAGGGACTGAGCTCATGCCTCCCATCCCGGAAACCGATGACGATGGTAAGGGCAAATGAGCGGGCGGGGATAAGTTTCCGGCCCAGGTCCCACACTCCGTCATCCTGACGAAAGTCAGGACCCAGATCGTAAAGGGAGATTTTCGCCAGGCGGGCTCAGATCGAATGTCGGCGATGTGAGGGATAAGTGCGAGATCGCGGCCACCGCGCTCTATGAACTGGGCCCTGACTTTCGTCAGGGTGACGGTGCTTGTTGGAGCGTTGGTGCCTTCTCTTCCAACGCTCTCACTTTTCCCGGACGGAGGCCTGCGCAGGCAGGCTGCAGATCCGGGACCGACCGAAGATCATTTCAAGCGATGCGCTTCCCATAGAACCCGGCACTGCGCCCGGCCTTGGCCGGGCGTCCGGCCGGGAAAATGCGTAGGATGACAAGGAAAAATGCGTAGGATGACAAATTGAGGGCGGCCTTGGCCTGCCCGAGCCCCCTACCCCGGCTTGCGGCAGACCAGGAAGAGGGCCTTGGAGCGTTTGGGCCACCATTCGTACTCAATTGTGAAACCGGCGGTTTCCATGCTTTTGCGAAGGCGGCGGGCCGACAGGAATTTTACGTGCGGGGCCAGGCCGAAGAGCTGCATGAGCGGGATGACGGGCACCAGGAACCACAGCCCGTCGGCGATACACACCGTGCTGGTGACGAAGACGCCGCCGGGTTTGAGCAGGCGGAAGGCGCGGGCGATCGCGGCTTCGGGATCCTGCATCAAATGGATGATGGACAGGCCGAGGACGGCATCGAAGCTTTCCGGTGCCGCGTCCAGCTCGTCGAAATTCGCGCGCTGGAAGGTGATGTTCTGCACACCGGCCTCGCGCGCCCGTTCGCGGCCGAAATTGAGCATTTCATCGGAAATGTCGGTGGCCAGGTAATGCTTTACATGGGGGGCGTGCAGCACGGCCGTGCCGCCCGTGCCGCAGCCGAATTCCAGTACCTCGCTGTCGGGCGTGAGATACTCCCGCGTCTTTTCCAGCTTGTGCTCATAGGCCGCCTCGTCGCCGATCGGCGCCTTGAAGTATTTTTTCGCCGTGCGGTCCCAGAAGCGGCGGTTGCGGTCCATCGGTTCAATCCCCTGTTGGTCAGATCCCCATGTACCCATACGCAAATCGGATATAAATCTGCAAATCCCTGTAGCTGATATACGAAAACCGATGAACTGGACGAGTATCGCCTTTGACTGGAACCAGGTCCGCGCCTTTCTGGCGACGGTGGAGGAAGGCTCGTTTTCCGCAGCCGCCCGCGCTCTGGGCCAGACCCAGCCAACCCTGTCGCGCCAGATCACGGCGCTGGAAGAGGCCCTGGGCATCACCCTGTTCGAGCGCGGCCCGCGCGGCATGCGGCCGACCGGGGCAGCGCTGGAACTGGTCGAACATGTCCGCGCCATGGGCGAAGCGGCCCAGCGCATCTCGCTGACCGCGTCCGGCCAGGCCAATTCGGTCGACGGCTATGTCTCGATCACATCGACCGACCTGGTGGCGACCTATTTCCTGCCGCCGGCGCTGGAACGCCTGCGCACGATCGCGCCGAAACTGCAGATCGAGATCATCGCCTCCAACACGGTACGTGACCTGACCAAGCGCGAGGCGGATATCGCCATCCGGCACGGCCGCCCGGACCAGCCGGACCTGATCGCCCGCCTGCTGGGCGAGACCAGTGCGCATCTTTATGCCGCGCCGGCCTTTCTCGACCGGGTGGGCCGGCCGCAAACGGCGGAGGAGGTCAGCCGGCTCGACTTTGTCGGTTTCGAGCGCGATCCGCGCATCCTGGAATTTCTACGGGAGCTGGGGCTCGATCTCACACCGGAGAGTTTCCGTGTCACCTCGGAAAGCGGGCCGGCCTATCTCGCCCTGATCCGCCAGGGTTTCGGCGTCGGCGTGGTGACGCGCGACATGATCGGTTTCTGTCCCGATCTGGAGCCGGTCTTTCCCGCCCTGCCCCATATCCCGGTCCCGGTCTGGCTGGTCACCCACCGCGAACTCAATACCAGCCGCAAGATCCGGCTGGTCTATGACATACTGGCCGAGGAGCTGGGCAGGCTGTGGCGGTGACCCCGCAATAAAAAAACGGGCGGCGCCAGCGGCACCGCCCGTCTCTTTGAAATCGGATCGCTCCGAAAACCCTTAGCGCTTCGAGAACTGGAAGCTGCGGCGGGCCTTCTTGCGGCCGTACTTCTTGCGCTCGACCACGCGGCTGTCGCGGGTGAGGAAGCCGTTGGCCTTGAGCACCGGGCGCAGGCCCGGTTCGAACAGGGTCAGCGCCTTGGAGATACCGTGACGCACGGCACCGGCCTGACCGGACAGGCCGCCGCCGACGACGGTGGCGACAATGTCGAACTCGTCCTTGCGCTCGGCGGTTTCCAGCGGCTGCTGGAGCAGCATGCGCAGAACCGGGCGGGCGAAATACTGCTCCTGGTCCTTGCCGTTCACAGTGATCTTGCCATTGCCGCGCTTGATCCAGACGCGGGCGACCGCGTTCTTGCGCTTGCCGGTCGCGTAGGCGCGGCCGTGTTCGTCGATCTTGGGCTCGGCCGGGACAGACTCTTCAGTCGCGACGGCGCCGGTGTCGGCGTCCTTCATGACGTCTTTCAGGTCTTCGAGCGAGCGGGCTTCGTCACTCATATCAGCCTCGCGAATTCTTGGTGTTCATGGACTTGAAGTCGACCACTTCCGGCTGTTGGGCCTCATGCTTGTGGTCGGCACCGGCGTAAACACGCAGGTTCGAGAACTGCTTGCGGGCCAGCGGGCTGTCTTTCGGCAGCATGCGCAGCACGGCCTTCTCGACGACGCGTTCCGGGAAACGGCCGTCCAGCAGCTTCGCCGGGCTGGTTTCCTTGATGCCGCCCGGGTGGCCGGTGTGCCAGTAGTAACGCTTGTCGTCGCGCTTGCGGCCGGTGAACACGACCTTCTCGGCATTCACGACGATCACATTGTCGCCCATGTCGACATGCGGGGTGTAGTCCGGACGGTGCTTGCCGCGAAGACGCGTCGCGATGTAGGCAGCCAGACGGCCGACAACGGCGCCTTCTGCATCGATCACGACCCACTTCTTCTCGACATCCGCCGGTTTCACGGAATAGGTCTTCATAACTCTCTCGCCTTTGGCCGGTCGGCCCCGGTTTGAATTCGAGCGCGCCGTTTAGAGGTGAAATACGAACCGGTCAAGCCTCGGCGGAATTCCGCGTTGAATTTTATACACCTGCGCATACGGTCAAATGATACCACATATATCGCATACGTCATTTTTCCGTCGTGAACCCGTTGTATTGCCACACTAAATTACACCCTCCCCAGACCGTCCGGAGTTGTTCGATGTCCCTGTCCCGCCGCAATTTCCTGAAATCCGCCACAGCGACCTCCGTCGCCTTCGCCGGACTGCCGGCTCTGGCCGGTTGTGCACGGGCTGACGGGATTACCCAGCCCTGGCTGAACCAGGTCGAAGGCTATGGCGCGCTGGTGGCCGATCCGGCCGGCCTGTTCGACCTGCCCGAGGGCTTCACCTATGAGGTCATCTCCACCGTCGGCGATGCCATGACCGACGGTCTTGTTGCGCCGGGCGATTTCGACGGCATGGCCTGTTTCACCCGCGCGGACGGCAAATGGGTCCTAGTGCGCAATCACGAGCTCACGCCGGACGAGATCGAGAAATCCGCCTTCGGACCCGATGCGGCCGGTCTCGAGCTGATCGATCGCGACAAGGTGCATGACTGGACCGATGACGGCGCACCGCATCTGGGCGGAACGACCCACCTGGTCGTCGATCCGGAAACCCTGGAGGTGACCGAGCAATACATGTCGCTCGCCGGCACGATCAATAATTGCGCCGGCGGGCCGACGCCCTGGGGCAGCTGGATCACCTGCGAGGAGACCGAGTGGCAGGTCGGCGGCGATGCCCGGGTCGATCATGGCTATTGTTTCGAGGTGCCCGCGGATGCGACGGGCCTGGTGACCCCGGTGCCGATCACCGGCATGGGCCGTTTCCGTCACGAGGCGATTGCCGTCGATCCGGCCTCGGGCTGCGTCTACCAGACCGAAGACCGCCGGGGCCTGGCGCTCTTCTACCGCTATATCCCGGACGTGCCGGGCGAGCTGGCGCGCGGCGGCCGCCTGCAGGCGCTGGCTGTGCGCGGTCAGCCGGGTCTCGATACCCGCAACTGGACCGGCAACAGCCTGCCGGTCGGTGACTGGCTGGAGGTGGAGTGGGTCGATCTCGCCGATGTCGAGAACCCCGACAATGACCTCGCCGAGCGCGGCCATGCCGATGGCGCCGCCATGTTCACCCGCGGCGAGGGCCTGTGGTGGGGCGAGAATGAATGCTATTTCGCCTGCACCGATGGCGGCCCGGAACGCATCGGCCAGATCTTCCGCTACCAGCCGAGCCCGTTCGAGGGCACGGACCGCGAATCCGAACAGCCCGGCCGCCTGCAGCTCTTCGTGCAATCGGACGATGCACGCGTGATGGAGAAATGCGACAACGTCTGCGTGGCGCCCTGGGGTGATCTCATCGTCGTGGAAGACGGCGACGAGGATCAGTACATCCGCGGCGTGACGCCCGAAGGCCGCGTGTATACGATCGGCCGGAATGCCGATGCCGACGCGCTCGGCGAGAAAAGCGAGATTTGTGGTCCATGCTTCAGTCCCGACGGTTCGACCCTGTTTTTCAACATTCAGCGCAATCCCGGCCGCACCTTCGCGGTGCGCGGTCCCTGGTCAGAGCGCTCGCTGTAGGCACCAGCCTGCTGGCGCTGGCCGCCTGCGGCCAGACAGGCGAGGACGCAGCCGAGACGCCGGATGCGGCAAGCGGTCCGGAGACGCTGGAAGTGCTGGTCACGGCAGCTTTCACCGGTGTGGAAGGCGGTGCCAGTGCCCTCGCCTTCCTGCCGGACGGCGACGCCCCTTCGCTCGGCCTGGTGATTTCGGCGCCGCGTGAAGGCGGTCTGGACATCTTCAATCTGGACGGTGAGCTGCAGCGGCGTCATGCCGGTGCGCGCCTGACTGGTCTGGCGACCGCCCCGGACTTCCAGCTGCGCGGGGAAGACCTGCCGCTGGTCTTCGGCGCCTCGCCCGATAATGGCGCCGTGTTCGGCTATGCCATCGTGCGCAACGGCACCCAGGTGCTCGACCTGCCGCTCGGCGAGACCGGTACGGATGGCGGTGTGGCCGGCCTGTGCCTGCTGCGTGAAGGTGCCGGCTTTGTCGAACTCGTGGTGCTGGAAACCGGTGCGACCGCCAATGTCTGGCGCGTGCGCGATGCCGGTGGCGACACGCTGTCGGTGGAAGAGATGCGCAGCTTCCCGCTGCCCGCCCCGGCGCGCCAGTGTGCCGTATTCGATGGCGATATCTATACCGCCAGCCCCGCTGCCGGCGTGACCCGCCTGTCGGCCGAGGGCGCGGTCCTGGCCGAAGCCAACATCCCCGCCTCCGGCATCGCCGTGGGCGAGTTTTCCGGTACGCGCCTGCTCCTGGCCACCGACGGCGCCGGCGAGACTGTGCGCAGCTTCGATGCCCGCACGCTGGAAGAGCGCGATGCCATCGATGTCGTCGATGGCCTGTCCACGCCGGGCATCGGCCGGCCGGGTGCGATCGCCGTGTCGCCGGCCGATTACGGTTTCACCGCCTATTCCAACGGCATGCTGTCGATCTTCGACCAGGCCGACCAGCGTGTGAAAGTAATCTCCCGCGACGCCTTCTCACGCGCCGTGATCACCGGCAGCAATCCGGTCGGCACGCAGACCGACGGCGAGGCGGGCTAAGCGGCCCGCCGCGCCGTCCAGGCGGCGCACAGTGTTGCAACGAACAGCAGGACGGCACCCAGCTGATGCGCCAGTGACAGGCCCAGGGGCACGACCGCCAGCAATGCGGCGATGCCCAGGGCGACCTGACCGATCACCAGGGCCGGCAAGATCACCATGAAGGGCTTCAGCGACACGCGCGGCTCGCGCCAGATCGTCACGGCGTAGGCGAACACGGCCAGCGCAACGAGATAGCCTGTCCAGCGGTGATGCATCTGCACCGCCGCATGGCTCTCGAAGATCGCCGGGAAGAAATTCATTCCGCCCAGATAGCCCTCCGGGACCAGATCGCCATTCATCAGCGGCCAGGTGTTGTAGATGCGGCCCGCATCCAGCCCGGCCACGAAGGCGCCCAGTATGATCTGCAGGAAGACCAGGGCCAGGAGGGCGAAGGAAACGCCGGCCAGCGTGCCGCGGCGCAGGGGTGGCGGTCCGAACCGCGCTTCCAGCGACAGCCAGACCGAATAGCCCAGAATGATGAAGGCCATGCCCAGATGCGTGGCCAGCCGGTACTGGCTGACATCCAGACGGTCGACCAGCCCGCTGGCGACCATCCACCAGCCGATCGCGCCCTGCGCGCCGCCCATGCACAGAAGGATGAAGAGGCGCGGCTTGAGGCGCGCACTCAGATGCCCGCGCAGCCAGAAGAAGACAAAGGGAATGGCGAAGACCAGGCCGATGATACGGCCGAGCTGGCGATGCCCCCACTCCCACCAGAAAATGAACTCGAACTCCGCCAGCGTCATGGCGGAATTCTGTTCCTGGAATTCGGTGGTGCGCTGGTAGAGGCGGAATTCCTCCTCCCAGTCGGACTGGGTGAGCGGCGGGATGGCGCCGGAGATCGGCTTCCATTCGGTGATCGACAGGCCACTGTCGGTCAGCCGCGTCGTGCCGCCGACAATGATCATGCCGACGACCATCAGGGCGACGATGAGCAGCCAGTTGGAAACGGCGCGACTGGTGGTACTCGTATGGTAGGCCATGGAACCTCCGCTGCGCGGTAACTACCGCAATCGACGGAGGGGGCAAGGCCCGGGGCGCAGCTTCAGGCTTGCACGGCCAAGTTTGCACTCGCACATCGTACAGCGACGCGCCATTGTGTCGCAGACAGAGCAAAAGACGACAATCACGACGGGGATCGATAGAGCATGACGGATGCGACGGTGATCATTCTGGGGGCCGGCCAGGCCGGCGGGCAATGTGCCGCGAGCCTGCGGCGGTCCGGTTTCGACGGACGGATTGTCCTCGCCGGCAGCGAACCGCATCCGCCCTACCAGCGTCCGCCGCTGTCCAAGGCCTATCTGGCTGGCGAGATCGGCGAGGACCGGCTGTGGCTGCAGCCGCCGGACGTCTGGGCCGACCAGAAGGTCGAGCTGCGCCTGGGCGTCACCGCCACAGCCATCGACCGGGACGCGAAAACCGTCCGCTTCGACGATGGCACGACGCAGACCTATACCCATCTCGTCATCGCCACGGGATCTCGCGTGCGCCCCCTGCCCGTGCCCGGCGCCGATCTCGATGGCGTGCGCTATTTGCGCACCATTGCCGATATCGACGTTCTGAAGGCCGATTTCCAGCCGGGCAAGCGGATAGCCATTGTCGGTGGCGGTTATATCGGCCTGGAAGCGGCCTCGGTGGCGAAGAAGCTGGGCGCCCAACCCGTGGTAATCGAGGCGATGGACAGGCTTCTGGCCCGCGTCGCGGTGCCGGAATTGTCAGCCTTCTATCTCGACGCCCACCGCACGCGCGGTGTGACGGTCGAACTCTCCGCCCAGGTCGAGGCCATCGAGGGCAGCCAGGGCCGTGCCGGCGCCGTGCTGCTGGCCGACGGTCGCGAGATCGTCTGCGACAGCGTGCTGGTCGGCATCGGCGTCCTGCCCAATCAGGAACTCGCCTCCGCTGCAGGCCTGACGACGGGTAACGGGATCAGTGTCGACAGCGAATGCCGCACCTCGGATCCTGCCATCTTCGCGATCGGCGATTGTGCCGAGCAGGAGAACTGGCTGACCGGTACACGGATCCGGCTGGAATCCGTGCCCAATGCGCTCGACCAGGCCAAGCACGCGGCCGCGGCGATCTGCGGTACACCGGCGCCCAAGCCGGAAGTGCCCTGGTTCTGGTCCGACCAGTTCGAGCTGAAACTGCAGACCGCCGGCGTGATCGGCCAGCAGGACACGACGCTGCAGCGCCGGCCGGCCGACCCGGCCGCCGGCCATTTCACACTTTTCCATCTAAAGGACGGCGTGTTGATCGCGGCGGATTGCGTCAATGACGCTCACGGTTTCATGGCCGCCAAGATGATGATTGCCCAGCGCGCAAAACCGGACCTGGACGATCTGGTCAATCCGGACGTGCCGATGAAGGATGTGATGAAGGCGGCTTTGGGACGGTAAGGCTTCGTTTTTTGCCCTAGCCTCTGTTGTCATCCCGGACGCATGCCCGGCCTTGAGCCGGGTGGAGGTCCGGGACCCATCATCACGGTGCTTATCGGGCTATCACCAAAGTCGACCCTGCTTTCGTCCAGCAACGAGCGTATGGATCCCGGCTTTACGCCCCGCTTGCGCAGGGCATCCTGCCGGGATGACAATAGTGGGCGTGCTCAACACGAAAAATGGTCGGAGCGGCGAGATTCGAACTCGCGACCCCCGGTCCCCCAGACCGGTGCGCTAACCGGGCTGCGCCACGCTCCGACACTCACTTTTGGACAGGCGGACCCGTCCGATGGGGAGGCTGGTTATAGGGTGAGGCGAAACCGGCTGCAACCAGCCTGTCAGCGGAAAATGCAATCGGTGCGGCTTACGGCTCGATGGCCGATTTCAGCTTGGCGCGGGCGTTCTCGAGATCGGCGATGATGTCGTGCAGCTGGCGCTGCGGCCCGTCGGCCGGACGCGGCGCGGCCGCTGCCGGCGTTTCGATATCGGCGGCATCGACCGCCATCGGCCCGGTTTCAACCACACCGGCGCCGAGGTCCATCACGGAGGCGACGCCATTATCCTTGAGGAATTTGCGGGCGCCCTTGATGGTGAACCCGTCTTCATAGAGCAGCCGCTTGATGCCGCGCAGGAGCTGCAAATCCTGCGGCCGGTAGAAGCGGCGCCCGCCGGCCCGCTTGAGCGGACTGATCTGGGGAAACTTGCTCTCCCAGAAACGCAGGACGTGCGCGGGCACATCCAGCTCCTCGGCGGCTTCGGAGATGGTCCGGAAGGCTTCCGGCGATTTCTTGCTGACCGACATGTGCTACCGCGCCAGCGCCGCCCTGCCCGCTCGGGATCAGTCCTTGGACAGGGAGGAGTCGACGCGCTCCTTCAAGACTTGCGACGGTTTGAATACCAGAACGCGGCGGGCGTCGATCGGGACTTCCACACCGGTCTTGGGATTGCGCCCGACCCGGCCGCGCTTGTCACGCAACAGGAATGACCCGAAGGATGAGAGTTTGACACTCTCGCCCGAGGCCAGCGTATCCGAGATCATGCCGAGTACGGATTGAACGAGATCGGCCGATTCCTGCCGCGACAATCCGACTTCCTGGTACACGGCTTCCGCCAGATCGGCTCGCGTTAAAGTTTTATCCGACATAACCATCCCCACATAGATGAAGACAGGCTACGCCTCCTTGCCCGGTCAGGTCAACGCCAAGGCCTTGGTTCGACGGAATAAACACGATAATTTCGCGCTAGAAGCGCGCCAGGACCGCGCCCCAGGTGAAACCGCCGCCCAGCGCCTCCATCAAAACGAGATCGCCCCGCTTGATCCGGCCGTCCTGGACCGCCCGGTCGAAGGCGAGCGGAACGGAGGCGGCCGAGGTATTGCCATGATCGGCCACGGTGGAGATCACTTTTTCGGTCGGGATCGACAACTTCCGCGCGACGCCTTCCAGGATCCGCTGATTGGCCTGATGCGGCACGAACCAGTCGACCTCCTCGATCGACACGCCGGCCCGGCCGGCGATCGTCGTCATCGACTCGGCGATATTGGTGACGGCATGGCGGAAGACCTGGTTGCCGATCATGCGCAGATGACCGACCGTGCCGGTGGAGGACGGGCCGCCATCGACATGGAGCAGATCCTTGAAGCGGCCGTCCGAGCGCAGATAGGTCGCCAGCACGCCGTCGGCGCCTTCGGTCCCGGCCGGTTCGCCGGCGGTCAGCACCATGGCCCCCGCCCCGTCGCCGAACAGCACGCAGGTCGAACGGTCGGTCCAGTCGAGAATGCGGGACATCGTCTCGGCCCCGACGACCAGCGCCGTTTCCGCCTGGCCGCGTGCGATCATGTTGTCGGCGACCGAGAGCGCATAGACGAACCCGGTGCACACGGCCTGCACGTCGAAGGCCGCGCCCTTCGTGGCACCCAGCCGCGCCTGCAGCATGGTACCGACCGAGGGAAAGGTGAAGTCGGGCGTCGTGGTTGCCACGACGATCAGATCGACATCCTCGGCGGTCAGCCCGGCATCGTCGAGCGCACGGCGGCAGGCCTGCTCGGCCAGGTCCGCCGTGGTCACGCCGTCCGGTGCGATATGACGCTGACGGATCCCCGTGCGCTCGCGGATCCAGCTGTCGCTGGTATCCACCATGGCGGCGAGGTCGTCATTGGAGAGAATCCGGTCGGGCAGATAGCTCCCGATGCCGGCAATACGCGCAAGTCGGTCGGTCATGAGGCCGCAGCGACACCCTGTTCTTCGGATTGGGCGAACTTGTCGAGATTCTTGCGGATCTCGGACATGAAATCACTCCGGGCCATGACATAGGCAAGACCCAGTGCAGAGGCGAAGCCTTCGCCATCGGCACCGCCATGGCTCTTCACCACGATGCCCTTGAGGCCCAGCAGCACACCGCCATTGATATAGCGCGGGTCCATGCGCTGGCGCAGCCGGTCGAGCGCGCCGAGCGAGAGGAGGCCGGCGGCGATCTTGCTGAGCAGGGAGCTGGTCAGCGCCTCGCGCACCCAGCCGGCGACCAGGCGCGCCGTGCCCTCGGCGGTCTTCAGGGCGATATTGCCCGTGAAGCCGTCCGTCACCACGACATCGATGCTGCCGCCGGAGATGTCATTGCCCTCGATGAAGCCCTGATAGGCGATATCGAGACCGGAGGAGCGGATCAGCTGGTCCGCCTCACGCACGATATCATTCCCCTTGAGCTCTTCCTGGCCGACATTCAGCAGGCCCACGGTGGGCGCCTCGCCGCCGAACACGGCGCGGTGATAGGCCTCGCCGAGAATCGCGAATTCCACGAGCTGGGTCGCACCGCACTGCACATTGGCACCGACATCGAGCACGACGGTATGCCCCTTCGGCGTCGGCCAGTTGGCCGAGATCGCCGGGCGGTGCACACCCTTCTTCATGCGCAGGATGACCTTGGAGATCGCCATCAGCGCGCCGGTATTGCCGGAGGACACGATGGCGCCGGCCTCCCCGGCCTTCACCGACTGGATGGCGTTCCACATCGAGGAGCCGCGCGCCCGGCGCACGGCCTCGGAGGGTTTGTCGGTCATCTGGACGAGCGTGTCGGTGTGCCGCAATTCGCAGACGGCGGCGACCTTGGGGTTCTTGTCCAGCAGCGGTTTGAGCAAGGCTTCATCGCCGTGAAGAAGGTATTTCACCTTGCGGTCCGGCCAGCGTTTGAGCGCATGGCCAATACCCTCGACGACCGCCTGGGGACCCAGATCGCCCCCCATGGCGTCAACGGAAATCGTGGGGATAGCTGTCATGAGCCGCGATATTCAATCCTTCGCAAGGGTGGCGTAGCGCCGGAGCCCGCGGAACTTAGACCATGATTGTCGAGATGCAAGGCGGCAGGCCTGCTGTCACGCCGCGGGAAAGGCCGGGCGCTCACCGGCCACGAGCGGTTCAGCCCCCTGCCCGCGCAATGCGGCAGCGGCCGAGTTGACGTATAGGGCAAGGCGTTCTGCGCGTGCGTCCGGGGTTTCGAGCCCGAGCAGATTGCGGGCGAGAACCTGCTGCAATTCCCGGCCTTCATCCTCTGCTTCCAGTGCCGTCTGGAGGGCCTGGGCGCGGCCGTAAAAGCCCTCTGCCATGAAGCGGATCTTCTTGCCGACCGCCGAATCTCCCACACCGAGCTCGCGCATGGCCGCATCGAAATCGTCGAACATGACATCGAACAGGGCCTGGCTGACGGCCTTGGCCTTCTCGTCCTGCGATGTGCGCAATTCCAGGATCGCCAGGGCTGTGTGAAGCACGACCAGTTCGAAACGCCCTTCCAGCGTGTCGGCCACGCCCGCCTCGCCATACAGGGCGGGCTGGCGCGCAGCGTCGACAATGGCGCGATAGAGCGTTTGAGCGGTCTGTTTTTCCGGCTTGGGTGCAAACAGGCGGCGCAGCATGCGATTGCGGGCTCCCATCAATTCGCGCTTGAAGCTAAGCTCACCCTTGGTTAGGTCAAGACACGGCAACAGGGCCGCGATGTGCCTGCCCGTCGTTCGCCAGGGAGTTTTGAAGTCCATGAAGCGTCACCTCAGCCTCGCCCTTCTGGTTGCCGTCAGCGCTGCCGGCGTTTCGGCCTGCAACCCGGTGCTTCGCTCCCACGGCTATCGCTACACGGTGACCGAAGAGCCGAACATCGTGCCGGCCGAAGACACCCGCGACACGGTTCTGGCGCGTCTGGGCAATCCCTCGACCACGGGCACGTTCGAGGAAGACACCTGGTACTACATCTCCTCGACCCGCGAGAGCCTGGCCTATCTGCGCCCGGCCACGCGCGATCGCCGCATCATCGCGGTCAGCTTCGACGATGCGGGCACGGTCGCCACGGTGAATGAATACTCGCTGCAGGACGGCCGTATCGTCGCCTATGCCGATCGCGAAACCCCGACCCGCGGCCGCGAGCTGAGCTTCCTGGAACAGCTGCTGGGCAATGTCGGCCGTCTGCCGTCCGAACAGTTCGGCGGCGAGCAGAACCTGCCGGGCGGTGCCGGCGGTCCGCGCCGGGACCAGTAGTTCCGGCCGGAGCATTTTCGGCAAGAGTGGGAACCGGTTTTGCGGTTCGAAAGTGCGACCGCTTTGAAAGCCCAGAGCTCAATAGCGATGAAATTACGCTAGACTTTCAGGGGCGATGCCGGGGTCGGCTGCCCGTCCCCGTCCAGCGCCACCATGACATAGCTTGCCTCGCCGACGAGACGGCGCTCGCCGCTCATCAGATCCTCGGCTTCCGCGCGCACCGCGACCTGCATCGAGGTGCGGCCGACCGACACCACATCCGCGATCACGTCCAGCAGCTCGCCCTCTTTCGTGGGGGCGATGAAGTCGATCTTGTCGGATGCGGCCATGCCGACATTGCCGCGCGTGTGGCGCGAGGCGGCGATATAGGCCGCCTTGCCCATCAGCGACATGGCATTGCCGCCGAACAACTGGCCCAGATGATTGGTGTCACCCGGAAAGACGAGCTGCAGCGTGCGCGCATAACCCGCCGGGCTGGGCGCGAAATCGGGCCGCGAATCGGGCGCCGGCGGCAGGCGGTCCGGATTGGCCTTGCGGTCGGCAGCGACCATGGTGAAAGCGCCACGGGTGCAGATATGACGTACGCCGGTCAGGAGATTCTCCGCCGCCAGTTCGACATCGACGATCATCGAATGCCGCCCCACCATGCGCACCTGGCCGGTCAGCTCGACCAGATCGCCGACATGGGCCGGTGCAACGAAATCCAGCTTGTCGCACGACGCCGTCACGAAGGGCCGCCTTGCATGCCGCGCCGCGACGAGGAAGGCGACCTTGTCCATCTCGGCCATGGCCGCACCGCCGAAATAGCTGCCCTGGTGATTGGTCTGGTGCGGAAACACCAGATCGGTATGGCGGATTTCGGCGAGATGGGCGGGCTGGGATGTCATGATCGGCCTCCTGCAGGAAACCGGAAACTACCGGTATTTGCAGGGCTTCGCATCCGCGGGTGCAGCTACCCGGTCACAGCGATCCACACGCCCTCGCCGACACGGTCCGTGCCATTGCGGCGTGAATGCAGGCGCAGCCAGGTGAAGCGGCCTTCCTGCGGTTCGTCCCAGATATCGATCTCGACGATATGGCCCATACCGTAGGCGCCGGAATCGCGGTGCCACTCGATGCCCGGATCGGTGTCATCGTGCAGTTCCAGCGGCGAGTCGTTGCGGGTCTCGTGGGGCTGCCAGCCCTTCGGCCAGCCGCCATGGGGGCTGACCTCGATCTGCCAGGCCGGCTGCCAATACCAGGCGTCATCCTGCCAGACGCCGTAGCGCAGGCGGGCGGCGGTCTCTCCGGCGATCTCGACATGCAGCGCCCGCGCACCGTCTTCGCTCTGCCACAGGCCCTCATAGGGCGCCAGGACCGCCAGGTCCGGATGGACGCCGGCAGGAGCCTGCAGGGCGGCGAGGCCCAGAAAAAGGATCGAGATACAGGACATGCGGGCAGTGTGCCTGCTGCGGGCGCATGCCGCCCTCCCCGGTTCGGGGGACGCGGCGGCGCATCTGAACAGATCGACATCTGCCGGTCACACTCCGGATGGGGCGGCATCGCCAAGAAAGATCCCGCACGCCGGACAACCGGCCACTGAACTGGGGGATTTCATGTTCAATCATCACACCGCGCTTCTGACGCGGATTTCCATTGCCGCCGCGTCCAGCCTGGCTGTTCTGTCCGGAACGGCGCTGGCGCAGGGCGCGCCGGACTGCAGCGTCTATCCGCTGGCAAGCGCCGCCGATCCGGCCGCGCTCGGCTGGAGCGGGAGCGATCTCGCAGCGCTGGATGCACGCGCCGAAGAGCTCGGCTCGGCCGCGCTGATGATCGTGCAGGGTGGCGAGATTGTGTACAGCCGGGGCGAGATCGAACGTCCCTTCCTGCTGCACTCGCTGCGCAAATCCGTGATGAGCGCGATGATCGGCGTGCTGGTCGACAATGGCGCGATCACGCTGGACACAACACTTGCCGAGCTGGAAATCGATGATCTGCCCGGGCTGACCGAGACCGAACGCAGCGCGACCGTGCGCGACATCATCACCGCCCGCTCAGGCGTCTACATCGCCTCGGCCGCCGAGACGCAGGCCATGGCCGATTCCCGGCCGGAGCGCGGCGCCTATGCGCCCGGCGAGCACTGGTATTACAACAACTGGGACTTCAATGTTGCAGGGCATATCTTCGAGCGTGTATCGCATCGCACCTATAATGGTGCCTTCCAGCGCATGTTCGCCGAACCCATGTGCATGCAGGACTGGAACGCTTTCGGCTCCTACCGCTTCTACGCGCCGGGCACGGCCTTCCCGGCCTATCACCTGCGCATCTCGGCCCGCGATCTGGCACTGTTCGGCCAGCTCTTCCTGCAGGACGGGCAGTGGAATGGCGAGCAGCTGATTTCGGCCGCGTGGGTCGCCGACAGCACGGCCACCCACTCTCAGACCGAATGGCCGGGCGCCTGGGCGGGCGGCTATGGCTATATGTGGTGGAAACCGGCAGATGACGCGAGCGCAGAAGCGGCCGGTCTGGCACCGGACATGTATACCGGCGCCGGCGCAGGCGGACATTATCTGACCGTCATTCCCAGCCGCGATATGGTCATCGTTCACCGCATGGATACCGACCAGCCCGGCACGCCGCGCCTGGGGATGACAGCCTACGGCGAATTGCTGGCCGAGATCCTGGCGCTCGGCCAGCCGGACTGACCGGCCTGCCTGAACGTCGGACGTCGGAGACCCGTGGCTACATCAGCATCGTCATCGGGTCTTCGACGAAGGTCTTGAACGCCTGCAGCCACTTCGCGCCGGTGGCGCCATCGACCACGCGGTGATCGCAGGTCAGCGTCACCGTCATCACCGTCGCGATCGCGAGCGCCCCGTCCTTGACGACCGGGCGTTCTTCGCCGGCCCCGACCGACAGGATCATGCCCTGGGGCGGGTTGATGATGGAGGCGAAGCTGTCGATGCCGAACATGCCCAGATTGGAGAGCGAGAACGTGCCGCCCTGGAATTCCTCGGGCTTCAGCTTCTTCTCGCGGGCGCGGGCAGCCAGGTCTTTCATCTCGCGGGAAATCTCGACCAGGCCCTTTTGATCGGCATCCTTGACGATCGGCGTGATCAGACCGCCCTCGATCGCCACGGCGACGGAAACGTCCGCATGCTTGTGCCGGGCGATATGTCCGCCCTCGATCCAGGAGGAATTCGCCGCCGGCACCTTCTTCAGCGCCAGGCCGGACGCCTTGATCAGGATGTCGTTGACCGAGACCTTGTCGCCATCCTTCTCGGCGGCCGCATTGACCCGCTTGCGGAAGTCCAGCAGCGCGTCGATCCGGCAATCCACATTGAGCGGGAAGTGCGGGATGTCCCGGAAGCTCTCGGACAGGCGCTTGGCGGAAATCTTGGTGATATTGTCGGCCTTCTCGACCTCGTAGCGGTCACGGGCGATGCCATAGGCCTTGAGCGGATCGTCCATGTCGACCGGAGCCGCGGCCGGGGCCTCGGCAGCTTTGGACGGCGCGGCCGACGGCTGGGCTTTCTCGACGTCACGCTTGACGATCCGGCCGTAAGGGCCGGAACCCTCGATGGTTTTCAGGTCCAGACCCTTGTCGGCCGCGATGCGGCGCGCCAGCGGGCTGGCCTTGATCCGGTCGCCATCCCTGGACGGCGGCGGCGGTGCCTTGCTTTCGGCAGGCACGTCTTCAAGCTTGCGCGTGCTGGCGCTGCCGGAGGATGTCTGCGACTTGGCTTCGGACTTCGTTTCGGCCTTTTCGCTGGCTTCGCCAGCGCCCCCTTCGTCTCCGCCCTTGGCGGAGCCACTTCCCCCACCTTCGGCGGGGGCAGAAAGCGCGCTCTCGTCCTCGCCCTCTTCCAGCAGGATGGCGATGACGGCGTTGACCTTCACGCCCTCCGTGCCTTCGGAGACCCGGATCTCGCCGACGACGCCCTCGTCGACGGCTTCCACTTCCATGGTCGCCTTGTCGGTCTCGATCTCGGCAATGACGTCACCGCTCTCGACGGTATCGCCCTTTTTCACATGCCATTTGGCCAGCGTGCCCTCTTCCATCGTGGGCGACAGGGCGGGCATCAGGATTTCAATCGACATGGGTCTCGTCCTCGTGGTCGGCCTACTGGCCGAGCTCCGGATTGATCTTCACAACATTGTCTTCCCAGTTCGCGCCGTCGAATTCCTCGAAGCGGAGCTGGAGATTGGCGTCTGCATCCAGGCAGCGCAGATTGACGGTCCAGCCGTCCGGATGCGAGCGCGGGACATAAAAGGCCTTCACACCGCAGCGCGAGCAGAACATGTGCTTCGCCGTGTGGCTGCCGAACGTATAGGTCGTCAGGCTCTCCGCGCCGCGTTCGATCCGGAAATCATCCTTCTCGACAATGAGATGAATAAAGCCGGACTTGGAACAGACCGAGCAATTGCAAGACAGCGCAACAACGCTGTCCGGCAGGTTCGCCGCAAAGCCGACCTCGCCGCAATGGCATTCACCGTGACGCCAGGATTTGGTGGGGGAGTTGGTCACTTTGCCTCTCCCTCCGTATCACTTCCCGGCAGGCGCAATATTTCGTCAGGGCTCGGAAGGCGTACACCCTCATCTTCCGCGCGCCGCGAATTCAGAACACTCATGATCTCTTTGAACGCGTCCACAACGGGTTTCGCATTCTTGGCCATTTCACCTGCAGTAAAAGCAATGTCACCCATAAATGCGAAAAAGCGATCAGTAGATGTGGCGACCAGATCTACTTCTTCATGCAATGCAGCCAGACGGTGATAAAGAGCATTTTTCTTTCTGTCAGAAATATCGCTGGACTCTATAAGTTGTCTTATTTTTGCCAATAGCGAGTGAATTTGAGACTTCTCGTTTTCATTCAGTTTCGCGAATCCAATAGGCTCCTGACAAGCTTCAATATCTTCAAATAATTGATCGACAACAGCTTCCGCCTCTAGCTCTGAAATTACTCGCAATATCTCTACAAGATGATCGGTCGCATCAGTATCAAACTTTTTAACTTTATTATAGTCATTTCTATCGAGTAGAGCATTCAAAAAACTCGACAAGCGGTTGGCTTCAGGTTCGCTGACAGTCTCTACATCAACAGAGGATCGGATATAACTTGCTGCCTCTAGCAGAGCCAATATCGGATCTCTCGACAAAGTCTTCGTTAGACTAATTAGGTCTACATTCGACATCCACCCTACTCCGCGTAGCAGACAGCCTTCGCTGCCTTCACGATATCCTCCACGCCCGGCAGGGAGAGCTTCTCCAGATTACCGGCATAGGGCAGCGGCACGTCGGCCTGGTGGACGCGGGCGGGCGGGGCGTCGAGATAGTCGAAGGCCTCGGCGGTGACGACGGCGGCGATCTCCGCGCCGACGCCCATGCGGCCCCAGCCTTCCTCGGCGCAGACGATACGGTTGGTCTTTTTCACCGAATTGACCACGGTCTCGGTGTCCAGCGGACGCAGGGTGCGAAGGTCGATCACCTCGGCGTCGATCCCCTCCTCCGCGAGCTGCTCGGCCGCCTCGAGGGCGAAACCGACCATGCGGGAATGGGCGGTGATGGTGACGTCCTTGCCGGCGCGACGGATCTTGGCCTTGCCGATCGGCAGCACCCAGTCGTCCGTGTCCGGCACGTCGAAGGTTTCGCCGTAGATCAGCTCGTGTTCCAGGAAGACGACCGGGTTCGGGTCGCGGATCGCGGCCTTGAGCAGGCCCTTGGCGTCGGCCGCGTCATAGGGCGCGATCACCTTGAGGCCAGGCACATTGGCATACCAGGCGGAATAGTCCTGGGAGTGCTGGGCACCGACCCGGCTGGCGGCCGAGTTGGGGCCGCGGAAGACGATGGGACAGCCCATCTGGCCGCCGGACATGTAGAGCGTCTTGGCGGCCGAATTGATGATCTGGTCGATCGCCTGCATGGCGAAATTGAAGGTCATGAACTCGACGATCGGCTTGAGACCGTTGAAGGCCGCACCGACGCCCAGGCCGGCAAAGCCGTGCTCGGTGATCGGCGTGTCGACCACGCGCTTGGGACCGAATTCCGCCAGCAGGCCGCGCGTCACCTTGTAGGCGCCTTCGTATTCGGCAACTTCCTCGCCCATCACGAAGACGGTCTCGTCGCGGCGCATTTCCTCGGCCATGGCGTCACGCAGCGCGTCGCGCACCGTGGTCTCGACCATTTTCGTGCCTTCCGGCAGTTCCGGATCGGAGGCGTCCGGCGCGGAATGATCGACAAAGACCGGCTCGCCCTCCGGCGCATCCGGCGTTTCGTCCTGCACCTCGTCCGAACCGTCCTCATCGGACGCACTTGAGGCCGCGGCGCTTTCGCTGCCGGCTTCGGGCGCCTCAATCTCGTCGGGATTCTCGCCCTCCTCGGCCAGCATGGCGATCGGCGAATTGACCTTCACGCCCTCGGTGCCTTCCTCGACCAGGAGTTTGGCGACCACGCCCTCCTCGACGGCCTCGACTTCCATCGTCGCCTTGTCGGTCTCGATCTCGGCAATGACATCGCCGCTCTCGACGCTGTCACCTTCCTTGATCAGCCATTTGGCCAGCGTGCCCTCTTCCATCGTGGGCGAAAGGGCCGGCATGAGAATGGGGATAGGCATGGTATCTTCCGTTCAGTGAGGGCCGAAATAGGATGCGGCAAGCTGTGGGTTCGTGAAACGTGTGGGCGTCCACTTGTCGAAACGCCGGGCGATACGGGCCTCGGTCGTCTCGGCGGCATAATCGGCGGGCGCCTCCTCGATATCGAGGAAGTCCGCCATGCGCAGGCCCGTGACATTGATGGTCGAGACGATGCGCTCGCCCTCTCCCATCACGGCGGCCACATAGGTGCCGCAGGTCCTGCAGATCAGAAAATCCGCCGTGCGCAAGGCAAAGCGGTAGCGATGGATGTCGTCCGGGCTGCAATCGATCTCGATCGCGCCGGCCGGGTCGGAAATGTTCACGGCGCCCTGGCGGCGGCAGAAATCGCACTGGCAGGTGCGCACACCCAGCTCGGCCGGCGTGCGCTCGCTCTGGAAACGCGCCTTCACGGCGCCGCAATGACAGTGTCCGGAATAGTGCATGATCGCCGCTACTCCCGGTCCGGACAGACGGGCGAACCGCTGTCGATACGGCTGTAGTTCAGCCAGTCGGTGATCGTGCCGACATCGCCGACGACGGGTTCGGCCAGCGGCACGGCAACGCACAGGCCGTCCCAGCCATTGGCGGCGTAAACGATGGCGTCGCGCCGGTCGATATCGATGGCGACAAAGGACTTGAAAGCGCCGTTGTCGCCCCAGTGGAAAGCGATCCGGCGGCCGTCCTCGCGATAAAGCCCCCAGCCCAGCCCCCAGTCGATCTCGACGCCTTCGGGCATTTCACCCTCCCGGCCGAACGCGTCCCACGCGACCGGCCGGGTCGGGGTGAACAGGGTCTCGCGAAGATCGTCCTGCTCATCATCGAGCAGCCAGGCGACGAAGCGCCCATAATCGAACACGCTGGCCGTGAGCGAAGCGGCGGCATGTCCCTCGGCCGCATCGCGGCGCGGGCGGACCGAACCGTCGCGATTGACCGCCATCACCGGCTCCGCCGCGCCGGCCTCACCGGCCGCATAGTGGGCGTCCGTCATGCCCGCCTCGGCCGCGAGCGGCTCGAGCAGCGCTTCCAGGCTGGCCCGGGTGCGCCGTTCCAGCATCGACTGCAGCAGGCCGTAGGCCTCGCCGGAATAGCGGAAGCGCGAGCCCGGCGTTCCAGAGAATTCCAGCGGCCCGCCCGCCTCGTCTGCCCAGTTGGGCAGCGTCGTACCGTGCGACAGGATCATCCGCGGCGTCACACTGGTGAAAGCCTCGGGATCGGCAATACGGGGAAAGTCCGCCGCCGGGCCGAGCGGCTCATCCAGATCGTAGACGCCTTCCTGCGCCTGCCCGGCGGCAATCGCCGCGAAGACCGGCTTGGACAGGGAGGCGAATTCGAAAACGGTGCGATGGGTGACAGGCGCGCTGTCCGCCTCGACGCCCGTCAGGCCAAAACCCTCCGCCCAGACAAGCTCGCCATCGCGGATCACGGCCACGGCCATGCCCGGGGCGTACAGGCGTTCGAGATAGCCGGGAACGGCTTCCTCAACCGCCGAAATCGCGGGTTCGGAATTGTCCGAGCAACCGCTCGCCGCCAGCACGGCGACGCTTGTGATGAGAAGGCCGAGCCGGTTAGCCATTGGCCGCCTCCGGCTTGTAGCGCAGCGCGTGCTCGCGCATGCGTGTGGCGAATTCCAGCAGCGTGTTCATCGGCCGGATCAGCACCTCGATCCGGTTCATGTGACCGGCATCGTCGAGCGAGATCTTGTCGATGCCGACAAGGCCCTTGCCGTCCACCGTGCCGGTGAATTCCAGGATGATCTCGTTGCCGTCCACCCATTGCTGGCGATAGGCAAAACCCTCGATCGTGGTGATCACGCCCATCAGGATGTGCAGCAGGTAGTGCGTGTCGGCCGACGGTTTCCAGACGACCGGCGAGTGCAGCTCGCAGCCCTCCGCGATGATCGACGCCAGCAGCGTCTCGTCGCGGGTTTCAACGGCGCGGTGCCAGGTGTCGAGAAAGTGCTTCACTTGCGGTGTCATGATCGTCCTCCCTTGTCAGGACCACAGTCGCGCACAGGCTCGCCCGGCAGGCGAGTCCCGCGTACAGCGCAGCTATGGGCCGACAAGGCCAAACCTACACCTCCACCAGCACATCCGTGTAGAGCTCGGACGGATCCGGCTCGGGGCTGTCCTTGGCGAACTGGGCAGCGTCGTTGACGATCTTCTTCACCTCCTTGTCGATCTCCTTCAGCTCCTCCTCGGTGGCATGCTTGCCTTCGATGAGACGCTTTTTCACGAGGTCGATCGGGTCGTGGTGCGAGCGGATGTCGTCGACTTCCTCGCGCGTGCGGTATTTCGCCGGGTCGGACATCGAGTGGCCGCGATAGCGGTAGGTCTTCATTTCCAGAATATAGGGGCCATTGCCGTCGCGGGCATGCTTGACCGCCTTGGCTGCCGCCGCCTTCACCGCCTCGACATCCATGCCGTCGACTTCCTCTCCGGGAATGCCGAAGGAGAGGCCGCGCTTGTGCAGCGCGGTTTCCGACGAAGCGCGCTTGACCGCGGTGCCCATGGCGTACTGGTTGTTCTCGATCACATAGATGACCGGAAGGTCCCAGAGCTTGGCCATGTTGAAGCTCTCATAGACCTGGCCCTGATTGGCCGCACCGTCGCCGAAATAGGTCACGGCGACCTTCTTGTTTTCCTTGTAGCGGTCGGCAAAGGCCAGGCCGGTGCCGAGCGAGACCTGGGCGCCGACAATGCCGTGGCCGCCATAGAATTGCTTCTCGCGGGAGAACATGTGCATCGAGCCGCCCTTGCCACGCGAATACCCGCCCTCTCGGCCGGTCAGCTCGGCCATGACGCCGTTCGGATCCATGCCGCAGGCCAGCATGTGGGCGTGATCGCGATAGCCCGTGATCACCTGGTCGCCCTCTTCCAGCGCCGCCTGGATCCCGGTGACGACCGCTTCCTGGCCGATATAGAGGTGACAGAAGCCCGCAATGAGACCCATGCCGTAAAGCTGGCCGGCCTTCTCCTCGAAACGCCGCATCAGCAGCATGTCGCGATAGTACTGGAGAAGCTCGTCTTTTCCGGCGGACTTGGCCGAGGATTTCGATGCGGTGGTCTTGGTCGTACGCTTGGCAGCCATTTCTTCGCACGCGAAATAAAGCTTCGCGCTCCCATCTGACGGTCACTGCCGCATATCAGATGGATGACGCCGACGGCAAGCTCCATGGCCAAAAAAGGGCATGCTGCAGGCGCGTTGGAGGCGGGGAACGGTCCCTCTCCCCGACCGGGGAGAAGGTGGGCGAAGCCCGGATGAGGGGCGTACGGCGAAGCCGTGCCACTGATGATTTTGGTCGTTCTGATTTAGCTGACGCGCAGGAGCGGGATATTCCCTGAAGTCCGCTTTGCGGCCGCCCCTCACCCCGAGCTGCGCTCGGACCTCTCCCCGGGCGGGGAGAGGATGGGTCTCAATACCCTAGCGCTGCGGCGAGGGTTCGATCTCGACGATGAATTCGCGGGGATGGGCGACATTGAGGATGTCACGGGCGCGTTCCTCGACATAGTCGAGGTCGAGACTGTCCGAACGCAGGCGCGCCGCGGTCTCTTCCAGCTGTTCACGTTCGGCAACGGCGATGGCGAGTTCGGCCTCGGCGGCGCGAATCTCGTTCTTGACGACAATCCAGTTCAGAACGCCCTGCTCGCCGGTGAGCGCGTGATAGCCGAAATAGGCAATCGCCACCGCAAGAAAGGCACTCGTCCCGAAACGCTTGATCGCGTCCAAATCCACCACCTGTATCTGGCCGGTTGTCCCGCACCGGCTTCATATCCTGCCGGTGATTCAACACGGGCAGGCTTTAGGAACGGTGAATCCCGGATTCAGGACTGGGTAAGAGATTGGGTCGGATTGCGGCGGGCCGCCCCCTACCAGTGCCGCGCAAGTGCTGGCGCGGCTTGCCGAAATCGGCCATGGTCGCGGCCATGAGGGGACTGGATTCACACGATGAACTGATCTGCCTGCGGGCCGGAGGTCAGCCACAGGCCGGCGCCGAACCGGTACTGCCGCCGATCGTGCAGGCCTCGCTCTTCCGCCATGCGCGCACCGCCGATCTGCTGGACGGGCTCGCCCATGAAAGCCGCCGCACGGTCTATTCCCGCGGCACGAATCCCGGCGTGCGCGCTCTGGAGACCAGCCTCGCTGCCCTGGAACGCGCCGACGACTGCCGCTGCTTCGGATCGGGTATGGCGGCCATCGCGGCAACGCTGTTTGCCGTGCTGGACAGTGGCGACCACATCCTGTTCGCCGGCGATATCTACGGACCGACCCTGCAGCTCGCCACGCAGCTCGAACGATTCGGAATCACCCACAGCCAGGTCTTCCCCGAAGGCGAAACCGCCCTGGACACGATCGAGACCGCGCTGACGCCGGCAACCCGGCTGATCTTCGTGGAAAGCCCGGGCACCATGCTGTTCGGCCTCCTGCCGCTGGAAGCCATCGCCCGCCTGGCGCACAGCCGCAACATCCTCACAGCCATCGACAATACTGTCGCCACGCCCCTGTTGCAGAAGCCGATCACGCTCGGTTTCGACATCGTGCTGCACTCCTGCTCGAAGTATATCGGCGGCCATTCCGACGTGATCGGCGGCGCCGTGATGGCGTCCGAAGACCTGGTCCGGCGCATCTTCGAACGCGGCTATATGCTGCTGGGCTGCATACAGGCACCGCTGGACGCCTTTCTGCTCACGCGCGGTCTGATGACCCTGCCCGCCCGGCTGAAACAGCACCAGGCCGATGGCGAGACGCTCGCGCGGGCCCTGGCAGATCATCCGCGCGTGCGCCGGGTCTTCCATCCAGCACTCAATGACGGGTCGGCTGACCTGTTCCAACGCCAGATGCGCGGGCATTCCGGGCTCTTCTCCATCGAGATCGACGCTCCGGATTTCGACCGCGTCTGCGCCTGTCTCGACCGGCTCAAACTGTTCGGCCGCGCGGTCAGCTGGGGCGGTGTCGAAAGCCTTGTCATCCCGGCCGGCCGGGCCGATGGCCGCGATCCGCGCCGCCCCTTCAACCTTGTCCGCCTGTCGGTCGGGCTGGAAGGCCCGGACAGGCTGCTTGACGATCTCGACCAGGCACTCGGCCAATGACCCCAGCTTCCAAACGTACTGACCTGCCACTGGTCCTCGCCCTTATACCCCTCGCCGTCCTGCTGACCGCCATAGCGGGCGGTGTGGCGCTGTCGGGCTTCGGCGGCGAGATCCTGATCGTCGCCATGGCGCTGGCCGCGCTGTGCGCGGGTCTGATCGCCTACAGCCGCGGCGCTGGCTGGGAGGCGATCCAGACGGCCGCCGGTGCCAAGATCGCCGACGTCCTGCCCGCCATACTGATCCTGCTCTCTATCGGCGTGTTGCTGGGCGCCTGGATGTTTTCCGGCACGATTCCATTGATGGTGGTGACCGGTATCGCCCTTATCGATCCGGGCTATATCGTCCTGACGGCCTTCATCGGCACGGCGCTGATGTCGATCATGACCGGCACATCCTGGGGCTCGGCCGGCACGCTGGGCGTCGCCTTTATCGCCACAGCGGAGGCCATGGGCCTGCCGCTGGCCCCGGTTGCGGGCGCTGTCGTTTCGGGCGCCTATTTCGGTGACAAGCTGTCACCGCTCTCGGACACGACCAATGTCGCGGCGATCGCAGCCCATGTGCCAGTCTTCAGCCACATCCGGCACATGCTGTGGACGGCCATACCCTCCTTCATCCTCGCCGGACTGGTCTACGCGCTCGCCGGCCTCTTCGGCAGCGGTGGCGATGCCGCCACGCCGGAGACGGCCGCGGCGACCTCCGCCGCCCTGGCCGGCCTGTTCCGGCTTGATGCGTTCGCCCTGCTGCCGGTAGCGCTGGCCATCGGCGGCATTGCCTTCCGCCAGCCGCCGGCCCTGGTGATCCTGGCCAGTTCGGCTCTGGCGCTTGTTCTTGGCGTTGCCGCCCAGGGCTGGGCCGCCGGCGACGCGGTCCGCGTCGTGATGGGCGGGTTCGACGTCTCGATGACCGGGACCGCACCGGATACGCTCCCCGCCGCCCTGCCCGGCCTGCTCAATCGCGGCGGCCTGGCCTCGATGGGGCAGACGCTGATCTTCATCATCACGGCCTTTGTGCTGGCCGGTGCGATGGAAACCTCCGGCGCCCTCGCCCGCCTGATGCAGGCGCTGCTGAGTGCGGTCCGCTCGACCTTCAGCCTCGTCGCCGCAACGCTCGCGGCCGGTGCGACCTTCGTCGCCATCACCTCCCATGCCGGCGTGACGGCACTGATCGTCGGCGAGCTCTTCCGCCCGGCCTATCGCGACCGCGGACTGTCAGGCGAAAACCTGTCACGCTCGATCGAGGATTCGGTGACGCTGGTCGAACCCCTCCTGCCCTGGACCGTCTCGGCCCTCTTCATGGCCACCACGCTGGGCGTGCCCACGCTCGCCTATGCCCCCTGGGCCCTGTTCTGCCTCGGCGGACCGGTCTTCTCGCTGCTCATCGCGGCACTGGCCGGACGAACGGGTTGGGGGATCCGTTCAAGGCGGGGTACAGCGCCACAATAGCCTTCCAGACCCTAATTCGTGCGTATGCACACGACATGATAGCGCGCATTGCGGCTGTTGCTGGAATAGCCGTTCCAGCGCGGCGATGTTCCCGTCGAAGCCCAGCGGGCCGAATTGACACTCCCGCCGGTATCCGATGACCAATACCCGCGCTGGGCAGCAAACCGGCTGCCTTCAAAGTGGTTCATGGCCCACATCAGCTCGTTGATGGTCGGCAGGCGCATGCCCATTCCCCGACAGTGTGACATGGCCTGGTCCCAGGTCATGCTGCCCTGGTCCGACGAGACCTGAGTGTCCGCCTGGGCAGTGCCGGCAAGACAGGCCGCTGCTATGGCAGCCACAAGGATTTGCGTGTTTTTCATCTGGATAGACCTTCGCACTGGAATTGAGTGTAAAGTCTCTCCCGTCGGCCCGCGCAGATAAATCGTACACATGTCCGATACAACCTGCACGGCGGATGCCTGCTAAACGAGCCCCTCATCCACAGCCGCCGCGATCGCCGCAGAGCGGGTCGCGACATCGAAAGCGCGCAGGATCGCCGAGACATGCACCCGCACCGTGAAGGGCGAAATGCCCAGATCCCGCGCGATCTCCTTGTTGGTCGCACCCTGGGCCAGCCCGCGCAGCACATCGAGCTGGCGCGGCGACAATTCCGTCGGACGGATATCGTCATCGCGCGATTCCAGCAGCACGCACTGCCCGCCTGCCTGGATCTCGGCCAGCACGCGGCCCATATCCGCCGGCGAAACGGCCTTGGACAGGAAACCGTTGGCTCCGGCCTCCATCATCGCATTCACCGTCTGCAGATCGTCGGTCATCGACACGACAATGATCGTGGTCAGCGGCATGGCCTGCCGCAGACGCGCGAAATCGCGCTCGGCCTCGAAACCCGGGAAAACCAGATCGAGCAGCAGAACATCCGGCGGCTTATCGGTTTGCGCCCACAAAGCCTCCGCCCGATCGGCTTCGGCGAGGCGGGCCGCCGGAAAAGCCTTGATCGCCACGCGCTTCATGCCGTCGCGGAACAGCGGGTGGTCGTCGACAATGAGGATGTTCAGCCGCTCCTGCATAGCCCCATCCTAGCCCGGCGCCCGCAGGCAGGACATCATCGCCGAGCGCAGCTGCGCGGGTCGCCAGCCCCCGGCCAGATGCAAGGCCGGCCTGGAACCGTCTGCCACCACCGGTCCGCCCAGAACGATGGTGCGCCCGGCCCGTCCGCCGGTCAGGGCCAGCGCCCGGGCGATACCAACATCGGACGCGACGAGCGCGATGTCCGGCTCAGGCGCCATTGACGCCTGAGCCTCGCTGTCGATCTCGACAACGCGATAGCCCCACTCACCGGTCAGTCTTGCCGCGCGGCGCAGATCCGGATCGGGCTCACCGCGATACACCAGGGCACAGATCGCCGCCGGCCCGCTCGCCGGCAGGTCCGCGCCCTGCAGGGGCCAGCCGCCGATCGAGAAGCGTGTTCCCGCCCCCAGACGGCTGTCGACCGAAACCTCCAGCCCCAGCTTGCCGGACAGTTCGCGCACGATGGCAAGGCCCAGTCCGAGACCCGGCGCTTCGCCGGTGCCGGGCTGCAGCTGGGTAAACTCCTCGAATATCTCGTCCTGGCGCTCACGGGGTATGCCCGGCCCGTCATCGAGGATCTCGATGGTGAACCGCCCCGCGCGGCGGCGCACGCCGATCACGACGCGGCTGCCCGCGAACTTCACGGCATTGGCCGCGATATTCTGCACGATGCGCTGGAGAAGCAGCGGATCGGTCTCGACCCGGGCCGTGCCGGGAATGACGTGAAGCGCGATCTCGCGCTGGCGGGCCTCGCCGGCCAGGGTCGAGGCCGCCCGGCGCAGGAGGCTGCCCAGGACGACCGGTTCGGATCGCACTTCGATGCGCTCGGACTGGATCTGGCTGATATCCTGGATCGACTGGAACAACCCGCCCAGCACGTCGAGCGAGCGCTGGCCTCGTGTGACAAGTTCGCGGGTTTCGTCCGACAGGCGCTGGTCGCGCAGGAAGTGCAGCACGAATTTCACCGCATGCAGCGCCTGGCGCATGTCGTGTCCGGTGTGCCGCAGGAGGCGTTGTTTGACCGCCATGGCACGGTCGCGTTCCTCCACCGCCCGGCCCAGCGCATCGACCTGGTCGGACAATTGCGCCGTCAGCCGCAGATTGGCGTTGAAGATCTCGCGCATATAGCGCGCCAGAAGCGCCAGGAGCAGACCGTAGATCAGCACCATGGGCGCAATGGAAAGGCCGAGGGGTGTGCCCGGCAGAAGGTGCGCAATCGTAAGGCCGCTCAGCGCCGGTGCCAGCGACGTCGCCACCAGCCAGGGCCGCGGAAACTGGATGGCGATCGCCGCTGCGGCCGTACCACCGATCACCAGGGTGACGAAGAGTGTTGCCTCGCCCAGGCCTGACGGTGCGACAGCCAGCGCCAGCGCGCCCCACATCACGCCGGCCAGACCGGTCAGGACGAAATAGGCGCGCAGATTGAAGCCGCGGAACATGATCGCCGCGATGACAAGGCTGAGCGGGATGCCGGTCGTTGCCAGGCCGATGGCGATCCGCGGCATGTCCAGAGCGTTGAGGCCGAGCGCGGCGAGCCCGACCACAACGGCGTGGACCATCCAGCCGATACGGCCCGCGCGCACCAGGATTTCATCGGGCGACAGCCCGTCAGACCATGTGTCCCGCGTCGTCATAGACCCGTTGCATCCCCCGCTTCCGCCGGAAGCTTAGCGGAGAAACAACCGGCGCGGCACGCCTACAAATGTAGCAGGTCAGGCCAGGCCGCTGTCGCCGGCATAGATCGCCGTATCGCCCAGCAGGCTCTCGATGCGCAGCAGCTGGTTGTACTTGGCGGTCCGGTCGGAGCGGGCCAGCGAGCCGGTCTTGATCTGCCCGCAATTGGTGGCGACAGCCAGGTCGGCAATCGTCGCATCCTCGGTCTCGCCGGAACGGTGCGACATCACCGCGCCATAGCCCGAGCGCAGGGCGATATCGACAGCGTCGAGCGTTTCCGACAGCGTGCCGATCTGGTTGACCTTCACCAGGATGGCGTTGGCGGCACCGGTCTCGATACCGTGCACCAGGCGTTCCGGATTGGTCACGAAGAGGTCGTCGCCGACCAGCTGGCAGCGCTCGCCGACGCGCTCGGTCAGCTGTTTCCAGCCGTCCCAGTCGTCCTCGGCCATGCCGTCCTCGATGGAGACGATCGGGTATTTGCCGACCAATTCTTCCAGATACTGGGCAAAGCCGGCCGAGTCGTGCGTGACACCGGCACCGGCCATCAGATACTTGCCGTCCTTGAAGAATTCGGTGGAGGCCACGTCGAGCGCCAGGGCGACATCCTCGCCCGGCTTGTAACCGGCGGCCTCGATGGCCGCCATGATCACGTCGAGCGCCTGTTCGGCGGAGGTAAGATTGGGGGCAAAGCCGCCCTCATCGCCGACATTGGTGTTCAGCCCGTCGGCCTTCAGGCGCGATTTGAGCGCATGGAACACCTCGGCGCCGCAGCGCAGGGCTTCGGAGAAGGTCGGCAGGCCCACCGGCATGATCATGAATTCCTGGAAGTCGATCGGATTGTCGGCGTGGGCACCGCCATTGATGATATTCATCATAGGGGCCGGCAGGACGCGGGCATTCATGCCGCCGACATAGCGGAAGAGCGGCTGGCCCTGGACGTCGGCTGCGGCCTTGGCCACAGCGAGCGACACGCCCAGCATGGCATTGGCGCCGAGGCGCGACTTGTTGGCGGTGCCGTCCAGCTCGATCATGGCTTCATCGATGCGGCGCTGATCCTCGGCATCCATGCCGGCGATCGCCTCGAAGATCTCGCCCTCGACGGCGGCACAGGCCTTGTGGACGCCCTTGCCGCCATAGCGTTCGTCGCCATCGCGCATCTCGACCGCCTCGTGAGCGCCGGTGGAGGCACCGGACGGCACGGCGGCACGGCCCAGCGAACCGTCCTCCAGCAGCACATCGACCTCGACGGTCGGATTGCCGCGGCTGTCGAGGATTTCACGGGCGGCAATGTCGATAATAGCGGTCATGGCGACTCTCTTCGGCAAAAGGCGTGTTGCGCGCTTCATAACCAAGGCGCGCAGCGACGCAAGCCTGCGGCTGCCGGGAAGCCCCGTGTTACCGCGAACAAGTGCTGTGAAGACGAAAATCCGGGCTAGAACAGGCCTTCGATCTCGCCATCCTCGTTGAGCCGGATGTCCAGTGCCGCCGGATGACGGGGCAGGCCCGGCATTGTCATGATGCTGCCGCAGATCGCCACGACGAAACCGGCCCCGGCCGACAGTCGCACCTCGCGCACCTTGAGCACATGACCTTCCGGCGCGCCCAGCTGATCCGGATCCGAGGAGAAGGAGTACTGGGTCTTGGCCATGCACACCGGCAGACGGTCGTGGCCGGCCTCCTGCCAGCGCTCCAGCTGCGCCCGCGCGGCCTTGTCGATATCGACCTCGCCGGCGCGGTAGATCTTGCGCGCCACGGTCTCGATCTTCTCCACCAGGGTGAGATCGTCATCGTAGAGCGGCGCAAAGTCGGCCTCACCGCTGTCAGCGAGCGCAGCAACGCTGCGCGCCAGCGCTTCCGTGCCGGCTCCGCCATCGGCCCAGTGCGTCGCCAGGACGGCCTCGACGCCGCGCTCGGCGCAGAAGGCCTTCACAGCAGCCAGTTCGGCCTCGGTGTCGGCGGTGAAATGATTGATCGCGACGACCAGCGGCACACCGAATTGCTTCAGATTGTCGATATGCCGGCCGAGATTGGCGCAGCCGCGCTCGACGGCCGCGACATTCTCCACGCCCAGATCGCCCTTCTCGACGCCGCCATTCATCTTCAGCGCCCGCACGGTTGCGACCAGAACGGCCGCCGAGGGGGACAGACCGCCCTTGCGACACTTGATGTCGAAGAATTTCTCGGCACCCAGATCGGCCCCGAACCCGGCTTCCGTCACGACATAGTCGGCCAGGCGCAGGGCCGTATCGGTGGCGACCAGCGAGTTGCAGCCATGGGCGATATTGGCGAAGGGTCCGCCATGGATGAAGGTCGGCGTGTGTTCCAGCGTCTGCACGAGATTGGGCTGGAAGGCATCCTTGAGCAGCACGGTCATCGCCCCGTCGGCGCCCAGTTCGCGGGCGGTGACCAGGGAGCGGTCGACCCGCTCGCCGACCACGATATTGCCCAGACGCCGCTGCAGATCTTCCAGATCGCTGGCCAGGCACAGGATGGCCATCACCTCGGAAGCGACCGTGATGTCGAACCCGGCCTCGCGCGGCGTGCCGTTGGCCGGCCCGCCCAGCCCGGTCACGACCGCGCGCAGGGCGCGGTCATTGACGTCCAGCACCCGGCGCAGGGCAATGCGGCGCGTATCGATGCGCAGCTCGTTTCCCCAGTGGATGTGATTGTCGAGCATCGCGGCAAGCAGGTTGTGGGCGGCCGTGATGGCGTGAAAATCGCCGGTGAAGTGGAGATTGATATCATCCATCGGCACGGCCTGGGCGCGGCCGCCGCCAGCGGCGCCGCCCTTCATGCCGAAGCAGGGCCCCAGGGAGGGTTCACGCAGGCAGATCGCGACCTTGCGGCCGATCCGCGCCAGACCGTCGCCCAGCCCCACTGTCGTGGTGGTCTTGCCCTCGCCGGCCGGTGTCGGGCTGATCGCGGTGACCAGGATCAGCTTGCCGCGCGGACGGTCCTTCAGGGTGGCGATATAGTCGCCGGACAGTTTCGCCTTGGTCTTGCCATAGGGTTCCAGCGCATCGGCCGGGATATCCAGCGCCGCGGCGATCTCCGGCAGCGGCTTGAGCGTGGCGGCGCGGGCAATCTCGATATCACTGGCCATGGGCGGCCCCCTTCTCGCCGGACCTGCAGGCGCGCAGTACCGGCATCCCCAACGAAAACGCGCCCGGTTTTCACCAGGCGCGCTTTGGAAACGGCAATACCGTCAGGACGGATCAGTCGTCCTTCGGTTCCAGGATCTGGCGGCCGCGATACATGCCCGACTTCAGGTCGACATGGTGCGGACGGCGCAGTTCACCGCTGTCCTTGTCTTCGATGTAGACCGGGCTGGCCAGCTTGTCGTGGGCCCGGCGCATGCCGCGCTTGCTCGGCGTGGTTTTTCTCTTAGGGACGGCCATCGGGCTCTCCGCAATTCTTTGAATCATGCTCCGGACGGCCCACGCCATCCGTTCGAGCCGCGCCGTATACAGGTTCAATGCACACGGCGCAAGCACGGGCTTCCGTTATCGGCAGGCCCGGCGGCCTGCCGAAGCGCCGGATCAGTTCCGGAAGGAGATGTCGCCGCCCATCGACGCGCTGACATCGCGCTGGCCCGGCGAGCCGTAGACATCGATATCCGCGCCCATGGAGGCCCGGGCCTCGATCCGCGATGTCGCATGGACGCTGGCATCGGCGCCCGTGGACGCTTCCAGTTCCACGTCTTCGCACACCAGATCCCGTGCATTCAGCGACACGCCGGTCGACAGGCCGATGACAAGCGTCTCGCACGTGCCGGACAGGCGCGCGGCGGCGCCGGTATTGATGTCGACATCGAGATGCCCGGCCTGGATATCCGTCACGCGGGCCGAAATGCCACGGCTGAAATCCAGTGATTCGAAATCGCGCATCGTGACGTGCACGACAACGTCGAGCTGGCGATTGCGCATAAACCAGCCGGTATCCTGGCGGATCCGCAGCTCGTCGCCCTGCACCGCGACCTCGATATCGTCGAAATCGCTGCCATTGCCTTCCAGTCGCACGCCCGGATTGTCACCGCGCACGATCTCGAGACGCAAGCCGCCCCGGGCCTCGACCCGGTCGAACGCACCCACCTCGATATCCCGGCTGTCCTGTGCCCAGCCGGAGCCGGCCAGCACTGCGGCGCCGCCCAGGGCTGCAAGAATGTATCTCGTCATATCCCGTTACTCCCGTTTCGCCCCCCGGCGTCATGAAGCATCGACATGATACCGGGATGTGTACGAGATGCACGCGGGAAGGCTTTTGGATGCATCCCGGCTGCCTGAAATTGCCGGGCGGGGCCGCATGGAGTGTGACACAATGGATCTGGCGGAATTCACGACCTGGTCGAAACGTATTGCCGACTGGTCGGCCGACTATCTTCGCTCCTTGCGGGACCGCCCGGTCCGGCCGCGTACGGCGCCGGGCGATGTGATCGCCGCCCTGCCCGTCTCGCCGCCCGAGGGCGCCGAGCCGATGGCGCGCATCTTCGCCGATTTCGAGCGCATCGTGCCGGGCGCGATGACCCACTGGCAGCATCCGCGCTTCTTCGCCTATTTCCCGGCCAATGCCGCCCCCGCCTCGATGCTCGCCGAGCAGCTTGCAAACACGATGGCGGCGCAATGCATGCTCTGGCAGACCTCGCCTGCGGCGACCGAGATGGAAACGCGCATGATCGACTGGATGCGCCAGGCCGTCGGCTTGCCCGAGGGCTGGCGCGGCGTGATCCAGGACAGCGCCTCCTCGGCCACGCTCTCGGCGATCATGACCATGCGCGAACGCGCACTCGACTGGCGCGGCATCCGTTCCGGTCTGGCCGGCGAGGCCGCACCGCGCATCTATGCCTCGGCCCAGACGCATTCCTCGGTCGACAAGGCGTGCTGGGTCGCCGGCATCGGTCAGGACAATCTGGTGAAAATCCCGACCCGTGCGGATCACGGCATGGATCCGGACGCCCTGCGCGCCGCCATCGCCGCCGACCGGGCCGCCGGACACCGGCCTGCGGGTATCGTGATCTGTGTTGGCGGCACTTCAATCGGCGCCTGCGACCCCGTGGCGGAAATCGTGTCCGTGGCAGAAAAAGAGGGTTTATACACGCATATCGATGCAGCCTGGGCCGGTTCTGCCATGGTTTGCAAGGAGTTAAGGAAGGCCTGGTCCGGCGCGGAGCTTGCCGATTCCATCGTCTTCAATCCGCACAAATGGCTCGGCGCGCAATTCGACTGTTCGATCCAGTTTCTGAAAAATCCGGCCGAACAGCTCAGATCCCTCACCCTGCGGCCCGATTATCTGGAGACGCCGGGCTTTGACGAGGTCGTGAATTACTCCGAATGGACCGTACCGCTGGGGCGGCGCTTCCGGGCGCTGAAGCTCTGGTTCCTGATCCGCGCCTACGGGCTGGAGGGCCTGCGGGAACGCATCCGCAACCACATCGCCTGGTCCCGCGAGGCCGAGGCGGCCATCGCCGCCCTGCCCGGTTTCCGCATCGTCACGGACGGCCGGTTCAGCCTGTTCACCTTCCGCTTCGAGCCGGCCGGGGAGGACGCAGACGCCGCCACAGCCGCGCTGCTGGAGCGCATAAACGCCGACGGCCGCACCTATCTCACCCAGACGCGGCATCAGGGCCAATACGTCATCCGCTTCCAGGTCGGCCAATTCGACTGCACGCGGGAGGATGTGATGACCGCTGTAGAGGTCATCGGGGAGCTGGCGGCGGCAGTCTAGCGCACCGTCAATCCGCTTTCGCGAAATGGGCCAGCTGGTCGGCATGGGCCTTGATGAAGGCCGGCCGGGCCGTCGCGCGGGCGATATAGGCCCGGCAGGCCGGATGCTCGACCAGGGCGCCGAACCGGTCGACCAGGCGCAGCGCGTCCACCATCAGGATGTCGGCGATGGTGAATCGCCCGGCGGCCAGCCACTCCCGGCCCTTCAGAACGCGCTCGAGATGCTCCATCCGGGATGCGACCCACGCATCGAGCGCCTGGCGGCCCGGCGTCTCTTCGGTATCGCCCATGAATTTGAAGATCGACCAGGGCACGCTGGCCATCTCGATCGAGTTGAGCCCGGCGATCAGCCATTCGATCGTCTCGGTCCGCCCGTCCGGGTCCGCTGGCATCAGCGTCTCGCTGCGCTCGGCCAGATAGAGCAGAATCGCCCCGCTTTCGAAAACCGGCGTGCCGCCATCGGTCAGCCAGGGCACCTGGCCAAAGGGCTGGTTGGCATAGTGCGCCGCGCCCCGGTCATGGAACGGCGTGCTCTCGACCCGATAGGCCAGTCCCGCCTCCTCCAGCGCCCAGCGGATACGCAGGTCGCGCACATGCCCGCGCGGCGTTTCCGGCACCCAGTCATAGGTCGTCAGGACGAGATCGGACATGAATGTCTCCGCAATATTGCTGAGGAGACGTTGTGTCATCCTTCCCCCGGACGGGGAAGGATGAAGCACGAACCTAAACCATCCGGCTCTGGTGCAGCGCCGCGGCGATGAAGCTGGCGAACAGCGGGTGCGGCTCGAAGGGGCGTGACTTCAATTCCGGGTGGAATTGCACGCCGACAAACCAGGGATGGTCCTCAATCTCGACGATCTCGGGCAGGATGCCGTCCGGTGACAGGCCGGAAAAGGTCAGCCCGCAGGCTTCCAGTTTTTCCTTCCAGGCCACATTCACCTCATAGCGGTGCCGGTGGCGTTCCTCGATATGGGCAGCGCCATAGATCTCGCGGACGCGGCTGCCTTCCTTGAGAACAGCCGGATAGGCCCCCAGACGCATCGTGCCGCCCAGATCGCCCGCGGCCGAGCGGGTCTCGATTTCGTTGCCGCGTGTCCACTCGGTGAGCAGACCGACAACCGGCTCGCCTTCACTGGAGAATTCCGAGGAAACCGCATCGGGCACGCCGGCCAGATTGCGCGCTGCTTCCAGCACCGCCATCTGCATGCCGTAGCAGATGCCGAAAAACGGCACCTTGCGCTCACGGGCGAACTTCGCCGCTGCGATCTTGCCTTCCACGCCCCGTTCGCCGAAGCCGCCCGGCACGAGCACGCCGTGCACGTCTTCCAGGGGTTCGAACGGGTCGTCCTTCTCGAACTGCTCCGAGTCGAGCCATTTGAGGCGGACCTTCACGCCATTGGCGATACCGCCATGATTGAGGGCCTCGATCAGGGATTTGTAGGCGTCCAGCAGGCCGACATACTTGCCCACCACACCGATCGTGACTTCGCCGTCGGGATTGTGGATCGTGTCGGAGATCTGCTGCCAGCGCGACAGGTCGGGGTCCGGCGCGTCTTCAATGCCGAAACAGTGCAGGATTTCCGTATCCAGCCCCTGGCGGTGATATTCCATCGGCACATCGTAGAGCGAGGCGGCGTCGCGCCCCTCGATCACGGCGCTTTCGCGCACATTGCAGAACAGCGCGATCTTGCGCTTGTCGCCCGGCGGGATCGGGATCTCGCAGCGGCACAGGAGGATGTCCGGCTGGATACCGATCGAGCGCAACTCCTTCACCGAGTGCTGGGTCGGCTTGGTCTTCATCTCGCCGGCCACCTTGATGAAGGGCAGCAGGGTGACGTGCAGGAAGACCGCATTGCCCTCGCCCAGCTCCTGGCCGAGCTGGCGGATCGCCTCGAAGAAGGGCAGGCCCTCGATATCGCCCACCGTGCCGCCGATCTCGCACAGCACGAAATCGACATCGCCCGCGTCGGAGAGGACGAATTGCTTGATCTGGTCGGTGACATGCGGGATCACCTGCACCGTCGCGCCGAGATAGTCGCCGCGGCGCTCGCGCTCGATGATGCGGGAATAGATCCGGCCCGTGGTGATATTGTCGGCCTGGCTCGCCGGAACGCCGGTGAAGCGCTCGTAATGGCCCAGATCCAGATCGGTCTCTGCCCCGTCATCGGTGACGTAGCATTCGCCGTGCTGGTAGGGCGACATCGTGCCCGGGTCGACATTCAGATAGGGATCGAGCTTGCGCAGGCGGACCTTGTATCCACGCGCCTGGAGCAACGCTCCGATAGCGGCTGAAGCGAGGCCTTTTCCAAGAGAGGAGACCACGCCGCCGGTGATGAAAATATATCGCGGCATGGGCCGTCTGATTATCCGAGATTCGGACGCCCCGAAAGACGCGACTGCAAGATTTGATGTGAAAAGCGTGGAAGCCGGGCTCTAGCCGTCGGTGGGAACACCCGTGCCCGGCTCTTCTTCCTCGTCGAGAACGCCGATCGCCGGGTTCTCCTCGACCGTGCGGTCGAACACGCTGCGGCCATCCGCATCGACACTGGCAACAACGGCCAGCAGGATGGAATTGGCGATGAACACCGCGCCGAGCAGCATTGTCGTGCGCGTCAGCACATTGGCGGCACCGCGGCTGGACATCATGCCACCGCCGCCGCCGCCGATCCCGAGGGCTCCGCCTTCGGAACGCTGCATCAGGATCACGCCCACAAGACCGGCCGCAACCAGGAGCTGGATGATCAGGAGGACTGTTGTCATGAATACCGCCGTCGTTTCGGAACCTGCCGGTCTGGCTCCACACACATGTGCTCGACACACAAATGCATATCGCCCGGAATACATATGGGTCCGCACATCGGCGAACCCAAGCCCGGCTACATCGCGGCGCGTTTTATACCAGCGCTCTGGTCTTGGCCAGCACCGTCTGCGGTTGCGTCCCCACCCTCGCCGGATGCCGCCGCCTGCTCGGCGGCCAGCTCGGCCCGGCGCTGGGCCAGATCGGCCTTGGCCTGCAGCCGTTTGCGCAGATTGGTGACGGTACGGCCGATCTCGTCCTTGGAACGTTCCAGCGTCTCGCCATTGGCAAAGGCGGCATAGGCGCCCATCGACAATTCCTTGATCAGGCGCAGTGAACTCGCCGGCACGCTGGAGCCGTCACCCATGGCGCGGATCTGGTCGATCAGGGCCTCGGCGACCTCGGCGGCCTCGCGGCGATTGGCCTTGATCAGCTGGGCTTTCAGTTCGCGCGCAGAGCGGCCGAGATCCGCCACATCGAGGCGGACCGGCGGATTGTCGCCACCACTCGCCTTGGACATCTGCAGCTCGACCGTGATCACGATCCGCATCGCCAGACGGCGCAGGCGCTCGGCCGTCACGGTCTCGCGCGCTTCGCGTATCCACTGATTGGCATTGTTCAGCGCCTCGTAGTCATTCTCGACCGTTGCCTGCAGGAAGTTCGGCACTTTCAGCGGCGGTGCATCCGACGAACGCTCGGTATCCTTGCGGCGGTCAGGACCGATATAGTCGCTGGTGACGATGAATTCCTTGCGGTTCTTGATCAGCGTCTTGACCCGCTCTTCCGCAAACATGGTGGAGAACGGCCGCACGATCACGTCGTCGGCGCCGCACTCGATGGCCTTGCGGATATGGGAGGTGTCGCGGCTCCAGGTGGTCAGCAGCATCACGGAGAACGGGTTATTGCCCAGATCGCCGCGGCGCACCGCCCGCACGAGATTGAAGATATCCGTATCGGTCGCGCTGGTTTCGGCCACCACGAGCGCGGGCGCCGTCTCCGCCAGTGTCGACTTGAACTCCCGAAGCGAGGAGACACACTCGATCTGCCGGAAGCCGATTTCGAACAGGGCATAGCGCGTCGTCCGCTGGTTCACGTGAACCGGGTCGAAAAGCAGGACGGACGCTCGGGCGTAGTCGGTTTCGGCCATGCGCTGAGAAGCTCCCGGTTCGGCGGACAGGTATCGTCGAACCGGAACACTGCGCAGAAAGAAGTTTCGATCCGCTTACCGGAATAGTTGTGATTCGCGACAGCCGGCCTGGATAATCGGTATGAAATCATCGGCTTTCAGCGATGCACCGCCCACCAGGGCGCCATCGACATCCGGCAATCCGAGCAGCGTCGAAGCATTGTCCGGCTTCACCGATCCGCCGTACAAAATCCGTGTGCTGGCAGGGTCGGGCAGCCGGCTGCGGATGAAGGCGTGCATGGCCTGGACATCCTCCGGCTCAGCCGTCAGCCCGGTGCCGATCGCCCAGACCGGCTCATAAGCTATGACCAATTCCCGCTGCCCGCGGTTTTCCGGCAGGGATCCGGCGAGTTGTGCCGCGATCACGGCTTCTTGCCGGCCGGCTTCACGCTCTTGTTGCGTTTCGCCGACGCAGATGACGGGGACCAGACCGGCCTCGAGCGCTGCGACGGCCTTGTCGCGAACAATGCCGTCGTTTTCGCCGTGATCGCAACGGCGCTCGGAGTGACCGACAATCACATGGCTGGCGCCGGCATCGCGCAGCATGGCGGCGGAAATGTCACCGGTATGGGCGCCCGACACGGCAGCATGGCAGTCCTGCCCGCCCACCATGATCCCGTGAGCCCCTGCCCGGCGCGCGGCTTCCGCCAGCAGCGTCGCCGGCGGGCAGATCAGGACCTCGGCATCCGCTGCCGCCGCGGCCGGTCCGATTGCGTCGAGAAATTCCAGATCGGCCGCCAGACCGTTCATTTTCCAGTTGCCGGCGATCAGTTTCTGTCTCGGCATAACCCCTCCCATGCCTGTCTTTGGCTCCGCCCCGAGCCTGCCGAGGATTAGTCGGCTCCGGCGTCCGGGGCAATAACCGCACCTGCGCCCGACGGCTGCGCTGCAAGTGCTGCAACCGCGACTGGCGCTTGCGACCCTGAATCCGCCCCGTTACCTTCCGCGCGACATTGATCTGAGGCCCTGCTGACCATGCTGACCCTATTCCGGTCCTTCGCCAAATCGCCGTTTGCCCTGGTGATCATTCTTCTCATCGTGCTCGCCTTTGCATTTACAGGCGTGGGCGGCATCTTCACCGGCAGCGGGACCGCGGTCGTGGTCGCCGGCAATCAGCAGGTTTCGGTGCGCGAGGTCGCACAGGCCTTCGAACGCGAATTGCAGCGCGTCCAGACGGAAAATCCCGACATCACGCGCGAACAGGCGCTGGAATTCGGTCTGGGCGAGCAGGTGCTGCAGCGCCTGACGACCTTCGCGGCGCTGGAAGCGAAAGCGAGCGAGCTCGGTCTCGCCATCTCGCCGGATGCGCTGGTCGACGAAGCCGCACGCCAGACGGCCTTCCGCAATCCGGTCACCGACCGGTTCGACTACAGCACCATGATCAGCGTGCTGCAGAATAACGGCATGACCGAAGCGCAATTCCGCTCCGAGCTGGAAGGCGATCTTCTGCGCCAGCAATTGATCTTTGCCCTGGCCGGATCCGTTCCGGCGCCGGAATTCCTCGCCGAGACCCGCTATGAAGTGCGCCGCGAGCGCCGCCGGATCACGGCGCTGCTGCTGGATGCCTCGACCGCCGACGAGATCGAGGATCCTACCGAGGAACAGCTGGAAAGCTTCATCGCCGACAACCAGGACATGACCGATCGCAACGGCTTGCCGGTCTTCACGGCACCGGAATTCCGCGCCATCACCCTGGTCCGCTTCCGCCTTGCCGACTTCCTGCGCGATATCGAGATCGACGAGACGATGCTGCGCGAGACCTATGACTACCAGGTCGAGACCGGCCAGCTGGGCACGCCGGCCCGCCGCTCCTTCGTGCAGCTGACGGCTGCCGACGAAGCGACCGCCCAGACCGTCGCCTCCCGCCTGGAAGCCGGCGAGACCGCCGCAGCGATCGCGGCCGATATGGGGCTGGGCGAACCGGTCGAGCTGGAAGAAGTGGAAGCCTATGAGGTTCCCGACAGCCAGGTCGCCGAGGCCGTGTTCGGCATGAGCGAAGGCGCGACCGCCGCCGTCGAGGGCCGGTTCGGCTGGAATGCTGTTCTCGTGACGATGTCGGAAGACGCGCAGCTGCCGACCTTCGAGGAACAGCTGCCGCAGCTGCGCGAGGAGGCCGCCCGTGCCGACGCGCTGGACGCGCTCTACGACCAGATCGCCGCTTTCGAGGAAGCGCGCGCCGGCGGTTCGACGCTGGAACAGGCCGCCGCCCAGTCCGGCACCCCGATCGAGGTCTATGCGCCGCTCGACCAGTATGGCCGCGATGAGAGCCTGGAAATCGACATGCAGCGCTATACCGAGCTGGGTCCCGATATCCTGGCGACGGCGTTCCAGCAGTCCCAGGGCTTTGCCATCGATCTCGAGCAATACAACGAGACCGATTATTTCACCGTCCGCGTCGACGAGATCATCCCGTCGGCGCCGCGTGCGCTGGACGATGTCCGCGATGTCGCCGAGGCGCGCTGGCGCGAGATCCAGGTCGACACGCAACTCTCCGCCCGTGCCGACGAGGCGCTGGAACAGCTGCAGGCCGGCGAACCGCTCGACGTCGTCGCCCTGACGACCGGCGGCCGTACCGAGAGCACGACCACGACGCGCAGCGCCACGGCTCCGAATTTCGGCCGCAATGTCGTCAGCCGCGCCTTCAGCCTCGAACCGGGCGTCTGGGATAGCGTCCAGACCGGTACGGGCAGCTATGCGCTGGTCCGCGTGGACGAGATCATTCCGGCGGACACGAGCGCGATCTCCGAAAGCGAGATAGCCACGATGCAGGAAGAGCTCGCCAACGAGATGGGTGACGATGTCCTGATCTCGCTGCAGCAGGCCCTGCAGCAGGAATACGGGCTGAATGACGGCGCCGTCGATCGCCAGCTTTTTGCTCGCGCCCTCGGCCAAGACCAGTCGGCCCAGCCATGACCGTACGCGCGACGGTCTCGCCGGACTTCGAAACCGTCGCCGCCGCGTTCGAGCGCGGCGAAACCGCGGTACTCCAGGCCCGGCGTGTGGACGATCTGCTGACGCCGGTCGCCGCCTATCTCAAGCTCGCCCGTAACCGGGCCGACACCTTCCTGCTGGAATCGGTGGAAGGCGGCGCCTGGCGCGGCCGCTATTCGGCGATCGGCCTCGATCCCGACCTGATCTGGCAATGCCGCAACGGCCAGGTCTCCGAAGCGCGCGGGCTCGCCGTGGCCCGCCGCGAATTCACCCCTGTCGACGAACCGCCCATGCAGGCGCTGCGGCGCGTGATCGAGGATGCCCGCTGTCCCCTGCCCGACGGTGCGCCGCCGCTGGCTTCCGGCCTGTTCGGCTATGTCGGCTATGACATGGTGCGCTATCTGGAACGCCTGCCGGAAAACGCCGCGCCGGACCCGCTGGACGTGCCCGAAAGCTGTCTGCTGCGGCCACGCGTCATGATCGTGTTCGATGCGCTGAAGCAGGAAATCCAGGTCTACAGCCCGGTGCGTCCCGGCGAGTATTCCGCCCGCGAAGCCTATGACGCCGCCGTCGAGCGCATGCAGATGGCGCTGGATGCGCTTGCCGGCGCAACCCCGGACATGGCCGCCGCGGACGGTGCGCTCGGCGAACTCACCTCGAACCAGGACGATGCCACCTACCGTGAAGCTGTCGACCGCGCGCGCGGTTATATCCGTGCCGGCGACGCCTTCCAGATCGTGCCCAGCCAGCGTTTTTCCGCCGATTATCCTGCCGATCCGTTCTGGCTCTACCGCTCGCTGCGGCGCCTGAACCCCTCGCCCTTCCTGTTCTTCTTCCGCTTTGACGGTTTCGAGATTGTCGGCTCCAGCCCGGAAATCCTGGTGCGGCTGCGCGACGGTACGGTGACGGTCCGCCCGATCGCCGGCACGCGTCCGCGCGGCAAGACCCCGGCCGAGGACGACGCCTTCGAAGCCGATCTGCTGGCCGATCCGAAGGAACGCGCCGAACACCTCATGCTGCTGGATCTGGGCCGCAATGATGTCGGCCGTGTCGCCAAGCCCGGCTCGGTACGCATCACCTCGCGCGAGATCGTCGAGCGCTACAGCCACGTCATGCACATCGTCTCGAATGTCGAAGGCGATCTGGCCGAGGGTGAAGACGCGGTCTCGGCCCTCTTTGCAGGCTTTCCCGCGGGCACGGTGTCCGGCGCGCCGAAAGTGCGGGCGATGGAGATCATCGACGAGCTGGAGCCGCATCGCCGCGGCATCTATTCCGGCGCGGTGGGCTATTTCTCGGCCGATGGCGGCATGGATACGTGTATCGCGCTGCGCACGGCGGTGGTGAAGGACGGACGGATCCACGTCCAGGCCGGAGCCGGCGTCGTGCTCGACAGCGATCCGGAATCGGAACGGGTGGAAACCGTCAACAAGGCCGCCGCGCTGTTCCGCGCCGCGGAAGACTCACTGCAGGGCTGAGGCGTCGGCCGTCGGTGTGGCAGTGCGGGCGATCTGGCCGGACAGGGTCGTCACCGTGACGAATTCCACGCCGCGCTCCCGCGCACCCGCGATCCAGGCTTCCAGCACATCCAGCGTGGTGTCGTGCGGATGGCCAATGGCAATCGCCCAGCCGCGCGAGCGGGCCAGCGCTTCGGCCTCGTCGAGCCGGGCGGTGACCTCGGCCGGCGTCTGGACGTGATCGAGGAAGATATCTCGCTGCAGCGCGTTCAGTCCCAGCCCCGCTGCCACAGCCTGGCCGCGGCTCTCGCCCGTCGTCAGGGAATCGAGAAACAGCGGCTGGCGGTCGGCAACGGCCGACAGGGCCACACGCATCGCCCGCGGATCGGCGGTAAAGCGGCTGCCCATGTGATTGTTCAGGCCCACGGCTTCGGGCACGCGGCTCATCGCCCAGCGGACCCGCGCCTGAAGATCGCTGTCGCTCATGCCCACACGCAGGGCGTTCGGTCCCGGATCGGCCAGTCCCACCGGCTCCATCGGCATGTGCAGCAGGACATCATGGCCTGCGGCGGAGGCCTCGGACGACACGGTTGCGGCAGCCGCGGCATACGGCAGAACGGCGATACTGACGCCGGCATCCAGGGCGATGACGCGGCGCGCGGCGGCCAGATCCAGCCCGACATCGTCGATCACGATCGCCAGGCGCGGCCCGGTGGGCAGGAAGGCGTCGACGGTGTCGATATCGCTGCTCGCCGGGGCCATCCGGGTGCGCGCGGTTTCTGATGTCCGGACCGACTTGGCACCGCCCTGCGCATGGGCGGGCTCGCGAATCACGACCGCCGCATCTGCAACGGCAATGACCGGCTCCACCACGCCCGCATCCGCTTCGCCGGACTGGCTGGCCAGGGAAAACACCACAGCGCCAACGAGATAGGCAAACGCCACCAGCGCGCCGGCCAAGGCCGGCACGGCAGAGCTCGTGCTGCGAATCAGGGGGCGCTGATCGGGTTTCATGCGTTAACCACGCTCCAAAGGGCTTAAACCGGCGTTAAACAGCCCGCGGGATTGGCGCAACGGGCCGGACCGCCTAGATTTCCGCCAACCGGAGAGAGCCATGCTTCTGATCGTCGACAATTATGACAGCTTCACCTTCAACCTGGTGCACTACTTCCAGGAACTGGGTGCCACGACTCGCGTCATTCGCAACGACGCAATGTCGGTCGAGGAAGCCCTGGCGCTCGCCCCGGACGGGATCGTGCTGTCGCCCGGTCCCTGCGACCCCGCCCGCGCCGGCATCTGTCTGGGATTGATCGAGAAAGCCCCGTCCGACCTGCCGATCCTGGGTGTCTGCCTCGGCCATCAGTCGATCGGCCAGGTTTTCGGCGGCAAGGTCGTCTCTGCGATGGAAATCATGCACGGCAAGACCAGTCCGATCGAGCATGACGGAACCGGCGTGTTTGCCGGCCTCGCCAATCCCTTCACCGCGACACGCTATCATTCCCTCGCCGTGAAGCCCGACAGCGTGCCGGACGTGCTGCGCGTCACCGCGCGCACAAGCGATGGCGAGATCATGGGGCTGGCCCACCGGGAACGCCCCGTGCATGGCGTGCAATTCCACCCGGAATCCATTGCCTCGGAACACGGTCACGACCTTCTGGCCAACTTCCTGGCCATGACGCGCAAACCGCACGCGGCTGCGGCCTAGGTGCGCTCCGGCGCGGCTGGCGATTGCCTCGCCCGCCTGTGCACGCTATTCGCAACGGGTTCGCGAAGTTCATCACCGGTCTTCAGACACGTATGCCGATCTGTTCCACATCCTCCGCTCCTGTCCGCACCGCCGCCCGCGCGGTGAACGGCGCGTGGATGTGCGGAGCGCGCGTTCGATACGTGGCGGCCGCAACGGGATGCTGGCGCAAACCGGCCTGACCGACTGACCGCCCTGCCCCGAGACCTTTCCGAACCGGACCCTGTTCAACATGCGTTTTCTGTCGACCTGCCTCCAGGCCTTCAGCCGGGCCGAACGCCCGTCCCGTGACGCCATCGCCGGCGCCTTTGCCGAGCTGATGGACGGCGAGGCCTCCGATCCGGCCATTGCCGGTTTCCTGATGGGGCTGGCGGCCCAGGGCGAGACCCCCGCCGATATCGCTGCCGGTGCCCGCGTCATGCGCGCCCGCATGACGCGGATCACGGCACCTGAGGGCGCCATCGATACCTGCGGAACGGGCGGTGATGGCAAGGGCGCCTATAATATCTCCACCGCCGCTGCGATCGTGGCCGCCGGCGCCGGCGCCATCGTCGCCAAGCATGGCAATCGCGCCGCCTCGTCCAAATCCGGCTCCTCGGATGTGCTGGCGGCGCTCGGGATCGATCTGGATTGCGGGCCGGAGCGGGTCGAGCGCTCGCTGAACGAGGCCGGCGCCGGCTTCCTCTTCGCTCCGGCGCACCATTCCGCCGTCCGCCATGTCGGCCCGGCCCGGCAGGCCCTGGGCGTGCGCACGGTGTTCAACCTGCTCGGACCGCTCTCCAACCCCGCGGGGGTGAAGCGTCAATTGCTGGGCGTCTATCACCGGCGCTGGCTGGTCCCCATGGCCGAGGCGCTGCGCGATCTGGGCTGTGAGCACGCACTGGTCATTTGCGGCGCCGACGGGATGGACGAGATTACCACGACCGCATCGACCCATATCGCCGAACTGCGCCAGGGCCGGATCGACACCTTCGACTTTCATCCCGGCGAGGCCGGCATTGCCCTGGCGTCCGAGGAAGACCTGCGCGGCGGCGATCCCGCCTATAACGCCGCCGCGATCAACCGCCTGCTCGACGGCGAGACGGGGCCGTTCCGCGATATCGTCGTGCTCAATGCCGGCGCCGCGCTGCTGGTGGCCGGCAAGGCCGCGACCATTGCCGAGGGCGCCGGCCTGGCCGCCGCAGCCCTTGACGACGGCCGCGCCCGCACCACGCTCGACCGCATGATTGCCATTTCCCGGGGTGAAGCCTGATCATGACCGACACACCCGACACACTCGCCCGCATCGGCACCTACAAGCGCGCCCATATCGAGGCCTGCAAGGCCGAACGCCCGCTTGCCGAGGTCGAGGCGAAAGCCCGCGATGCCGCGCCGGTACGCGGCTTTCTCGACGCGCTGAAAGCCGCCGCCCGCACGGACGGGCTGGGCCTCATCGCCGAGATCAAGAAGGCGAGCCCGTCAAAGGGGCTGATCCGCGCCGACTTCGATCCGCCAGCCCTCGCCCGTGCCTATGAGGCGGGCGGTGCAACCTGCCTGTCCGTCCTCACCGACGGTCCCAGCTTCCAGGGCGCCGATGCCTTTCTCGGTGCCGCCCGCGACGCGGTCGCCCTGCCCGCCCTGCGCAAGGATTTCATGTACGACACCTACCAGGTCGCCGAAGCGCGCATGCTGGGCGCGGACGCGATTCTGGTGATTCTCGCCGCCGTCGACGACGACACGGCCCGGCGGCTCTCCGACGAGGCCGGACGCTGGGGCATGGATGTTCTGGTCGAGGTCCATGACGATGCCGAGATGGAGCGCGCGCTCGATCTCAACGCGCCGCTGGTCGGCATCAACAACCGCAATCTGCGTACATTCGAGACCTCGCTGGAAACCTTCGAACGCCTCGCCCCGCATGTCGGCTCCGGGCGTTTCCTGGTTGGCGAGAGCGGGATTTTCACGCCCGAGGATGCGCGCCGCCTGCAGCGGGCCGGAGCACGGGCCTTGCTGGTCGGCGAGAGCCTGATGCGACAGGAGGATGTCGCAGCCGCGACCCGCGCCCTCATGACCCCGCCCGGCGACGCTTGACGCGCATCAGGAACACTTATAGAACAAACGGCAGAATTCCTGATTTGTTCCCGGCTTGAACAGCGCCGGGATTCGTCCAGACGAGGGCCTGCCGTGCTGACCCGGAAACAGAACGAACTCCTGCTCTTCATCCATAAACGGATCAAGGAAACGGGCGTCTCGCCCTCCTTCGACGAGATGAAGGCGGCCCTGCAACTGGCCTCGAAATCCGGTGTGCACCGGCTGATCACGGCGCTGGAAGAGCGCGGCTTCATCCGGCGTCTGCCGCACCGGGCGCGTGCCCTGGAAGTGCTCAAACTCCCCGAATCCGCTGCCAGCGCAAAGGCGCCGGTGCCGTCGGGCGATCTTGGCCCCAATGTCGTTCGCGCCAATTTCAACAAGCCGGAAGACAGCGAGCGCGAAACCACGGTGGAAATCCCCGTGCTTGGACGCATCGCGGCCGGCGTGCCGATCTCCGCGATCCAGCACGAGACCGACCGTCTGCCCATCCCGGCCGACATGATCCGCGGCGGCGAGCATTTCGCGCTCGAGGTCAAGGGCGATTCGATGATCGAGGCCGGCATTCTCGATGGCGACACCGTGCTGATCCGCCGCTGCGAATCCGCCAACACCGGCGATATCGTCGTGGCCCTGGTCGATGACGAGGAAGCCACGCTGAAGCGCCTGCGCAAAAAGGGCGGCTCGATCGCCCTGGAAGCCGCCAATCCGGAATACGAAACCCGAATCTTCGGCCCCGACCGCGTCAAGGTGCAGGGGCTGCTGGTCGGCCTGATCCGCAAGTATCACTGACGGGGCAGGCACCTGGTTCTGGCGCTGTTTCCAGACCGTGCTCCCAGACCGTGCTCGCGGTCGGGAGGCGGGTCTTTGTGGCGCGCTGATCTTCTGGGCCTGATGGCTTGTCGCGCTGTCGGCGTCAGCCGCGAAAGCAAGCTGCCAGCTGTGCTGCGGGACAGTTGATCCCGGACTTCAACGAATACCGTCCGCGCCGGCTGCGCGTCGGATGCTGGCGGGTGCTGGCCGGTCACTGTCTGCGGTGGCCTTCGCCCGCCCGTCTCGCGCGGGCCGAGGTGCCATTTAGCGGCCGATTGCTGCCAGCCGATTGCCGGTCGGGCCGCCCTCCCCAGTCTACCTGATATGACCCGGCTACCTGATATGACCCGGCGATCTGAAATGCCCGGATTCCGTCGTCCGGCGTGTGTGCCAGGGTGAGCGAATATCGCGCGGCAGGACATGGCGGATGACGAGCTCGCCGCTTGCCGTTTCCCGGATCAACGCCCCGCCCTGCCGTGCCAGCACGCCGCCGTCGATCACGCGGGCGGCGCAGCTGCGGATCCGGTGTTCCGGGATGTTCAGCCGCGTCACGATCAGTCCTGCCAGCCGGCAATCCTCCGCCAGACCATCGAGACTCTCGAGCAGGCTGAAGACAGTTCCACCGGCCGTCTGCCCGGCGCATCCGGTGCCATCGCAAGCCAGTGCAAGCCGGTCCGGCCGTTCGTTTTCGCCCTCGGCCTCCAGGAAGACCCGCACCGGAAAGCGGCCGCGCCGGCGGTCGCTGACCGCCCAGCCCTCCGCGTCTTCATCCTGCGCCAGCACGACGCCGTCGCGCGTGACGAAGAGGTCCGGCCGCGGCCCGGTCGCCCAGATCGCCATCGCGACCAGCATCACGCCGATGCCCGGCACCCGCCACAGTCCCCGCGCAGCACACGCGATGGCAAATCCGCAGCCATAGAGCGCCAGCACCCATCCCGGCGCTGACGGTATCGTGCGTTCCGCACCCGGCCAGTCCGCCACCATGTGGGCCAGTGTCAGAACCAGATCGAGCCCCAGCCCCATGAGGGCGAGCGGCACGCCGTCCAGGCCGAGCGGCATCAGGAAGAGCGCCAGCACGCCGGCCGGCATCACCAGCAGGGTGAAGACCGGCATGACGATGAGATTGCCGATCAGCCCCCAGGCCGCGATCCGGTGAAAGTGAAAGGCCGCAAAGCCCGATGTCGCGACACCGGCGACCAGGCTGGTCATGCCCAGCCCGCCGAAGAACTGCCGCAAGCCGCGGCCCGGATCGAGCGGTGCCGGCGGCGGGCGTTTCGCCTGCCAGACCTGCGCTGCAGCGATCAGGGCGGCCACGGCGGCAAAGGACATCTGGAAGCCCGGTGTGACGACGGCCTCCGGCGTCAGGAGGAGGACGGCCGTCATCGCGATGGCGAGTGTGTGGAAGGAGAGCACCCGGCGCCGGGCCAGGACCGCGCCCAGCGCCGAGACCGTCATGATGAAGGCGCGCTGGGTCGGAATGGCACCGCCCGACACGGCGAGATAGAGCCCGGCGGCGATCAGGGCTGCAAGCGCGGCCGGGATGGCGGGATCGTGGCGCCGTGACCAGCCGCCCAGCCCGGCCGCCATCATGCGCACGGCAAAGAACACGCCGCCGGCGAAGAGGCCCATATGCATGCCGGAAATCGCCAGCATATGCCCCAGGCCCGCATTGCGCAGGGCGTCGACATCGGCCGGGTCCAGCCGCGAGCGGTCGCCGGTCAGCAGGGCCGCTGCCAGCGCGCCCGAACGCCCGGGAAGCCGCCGCGCGATATGCTCAGCCATCCGCCAGCGCAGCTGCGCGATCCAGCGCCGGGCACGATCCGCCTCGACCTGTGGCCCTGGCTGCGCTGGTGCGACGGCATAGCCGGTCGCTGCAATGCGGGCGAAGAAGGCGTGAAAGGCGAAATCATAGCCGCCAGGCATCGCGGCCGGCCGCGGCGGCGACAGCACCGCCTCCACCGAAACCGGATCGCCGGGCCGCAATTCCCCCGGATCGCCCAGCACCCGCACCGAATAGCCAGGCGTCTCCGCTTCGGCCGGAACCCGGATCATCAGCCTTTGCCGGCCGCTGCCGCTGCGCTCGATCGCGCCCAGCCAGCCGGTTAGCGGCACCACATCATTGCGCGTATCGATCGCGGGAATGGCGGCCGCGCCGGCGATCCGCGCCTCGGTCCGCATCTGCCCCGCCAGAAGCCCCGCGGCGAAGACAGCCGCCAGCAGGGCGAGACGCCGGAACCGGTCCGGGCCGCGCCAAACAGCGGCAAGGCCAACCACCAGGATCACGCCCGCCAGCACCGGCACGCCGGCGGAAAGCGGGGTCGCCAGCGCCATGGATGCCCCCGCCGCCAGCCCGAGCGCGAAGAGGATAGCAGGACTGAAATAATTTTCAGTCCCGGTGCTCAATACCGGCTTTTTAAAGCGGCCTGCCGCCGGTCGGGGCAAGCTTGCGGCGAGATGAAGCACGAAGCAGCCTTCGGTCTATCGCAAAAGCTGATATTCATGCTAACACGACTTTCCCATCCCGCAGCGCAGCATGAATTCGCACGTGCAAAACAACGACAAGCCCATCCGCACCCGCTTCGCCCCGTCGCCGACGGGCTTCCTGCATATTGGCGGCGCCCGTACCGCGCTTTTCAACTGGCTCTTCGCCCGCCATCACGGCGGCACCTTCTATCTTCGCATCGAGGATACCGACCGCGCCCGCTCGACCCAGGCCGCGATCGACGCGATCCTGGAGGGCCTGACCTGGCTGGGTCTGGACTGGGACGGCGATGTCGTTTCCCAGTTCGAACGCGCCCCGCGCCATGTCGAGGTCGTCGACGAGCTGCTGGCCGCCGGCAAGGCCTTCAAATGCTATTGCACGACCGAAGAGGTGCAGGTGCTGCGCGACCAGGCCTTTGCCGAGGGCCGCGCCCTGCGCTCGCCCTGGCGCGACCGCCCGGCCAGTGAAGCCCCGGCAGGCACGCCCTTCGTCGTGCGCTTCCGCGCGCCGGACAGCGATGTCGTGCTGGACGATGCCGTGCAGGGCACGGTGCGCTGGGCCGCGAAGGAATTCGACGACCTGATCCTGCTGCGCTCGGACGGCAGCCCGACCTACAACCTTGCCGTGGTGGTCGACGATCACGATATGGGCATCACCCACATCGTGCGCGGTGACGACCATCTGGTGAATGGCGGCCGCCAGAGCCAGATCTATGACGCGCTCGGCTGGGACCGTCCGGTCTTTGCCCATGTGCCGCTGATCCACGGCCAGGACGGCAAGAAACTGTCCAAACGCCATGGCGCGCTGGGCGCGGAAGCCTATCGCGACATGGGCTATCTGCCCGAAGGCCTGCGCAACTACCTGCTGCGACTGGGCTGGGCCCATGGCGACCAGGAAATCTTCAGCGACGAGGAGGCGATTGCCGCCTTCACGCTGGACGGGCTGAACAAGGCGCCGGCCCGCATGGATCTGGACAAGCTGAACCATATCAACGGGCACCACATGGCCCGGGCCGCCGACGTGCGGCTGGTCGAACTGGTGATGCCCTTCCTCGATGTGCTTGAAGACCGCATCGCCGATACCCAGATTACGCGTGAGCGACTTCTGGCCGCCATGCCGGTACTGAAGACACGGGCGGCGACACTGGAAGAACTCGCCCGGCAGAGCTATTTCTTGCTCAGACCCCGCCCGTTCCGCCTGGAAGGCAAGGCCGCCAAACCCTTGGACGACGAGGCCCGGCAGCGTCTTTACCGGCTCTTCACCCGTCTGAGCGATCTGGATGGCTGGACAGACGAGGCGCTGGCCGCAGAACTGAAGAATTTCGCCGAAGCCGAGGAGGTCGGCTTCGGCAAGGTCGGGCAGCCGCTGCGTGCGGCCCTGACCGGCGGGGCCCCCGCCCCCGATCTGTCGCTTGTCATGGCCTTCCTGGGCCGCGGCGAAGCGCTCGATCGGATCAAGGACCAGATGATGGCGGACGCGTAAGCGGCCGCGAACCCAGGGGATGACGTGATGGAAAACAAAGCCAAACCGAACGGCACGGCCACGCTCTCGTATAACGGCAAGTCCGTCGACCTGCCGGTGCTGAGCGGCGAGATCGGCCCGGATGTGATCGACATCCGCAAACTCTATGCGGAAACCGGCCTGTTCACCTTCGATCCGGGCTTCACCTCGACGGCGAGCTGTGAAAGCCAGATCACCTATATCGACGGTGGCGAAGGCACCCTGCTCTACCGCGGTTACCCGATCGACCAGCTGGCCGAGAGCTCCAACTTCATGGAAGTCTGCTACCTGCTGCTGCACGGTGAGCTGCCCAAGGCCGACGAGTTCGAGAATTTCGACTGGACGATCCGCCGGCATTCCATGCTGCACGACCAGTTCGACCAGTTCTTCCGCGGCTTCCGCCGCGACGCCCACCCGATGGCCATCATGGTCGGCACGGTCGGTGCACTGTCGGCCTTCTACCACGACTCGACCGACATCAACGATCCGGAGGCGCGCACCATCGCGTCGCACCGCATGATCGCCAAGATGCCGACGATCGCGGCGCGCGCCTACAAATACTCCATCGGCCAGCCCTTCATCAGCCCGCGCAACGACATGGACTATGCCGGGAATTTCCTGCGTCAGTGCTTTGCGGTGCCGGCCGAGGACTACAAGGGCTCCGACGTACTCGCCAAGGCGATGGACAAGATCTTCATCCTGCACGCCGACCACGAGCAGAATGCGTCGACCTCTACGGTGCGCCTGGCCGGTTCGTCCGGTGCCAATCCGTTCGCCTGTATCGCTTCGGGCATCGCCTCGCTGTGGGGCCCGGCGCATGGCGGCGCGAACGAAGCGGCGCTGAACATGCTCAACCAGATCGGCTCGGTCGACAAGATTCCGGAATATGTGAAGCGCGCCAAGGACAAGGACGATCCGTTCCGCCTGATGGGCTTCGGTCACCGGGTCTACAAGAATTACGACCCGCGCGCGAAGGTCATGCGCGACACCTGCCACCAGGTGCTCGACGAGCTGGGTGTGCGCAACGACCCGACCCTGCAGGTCGCCATGGAGCTGGAGCGCATCGCGCTGGAAGACGAGTACTTCGTCGAGAAGAAGCTCTATCCGAATATCGACTTCTATTCGGGCATCACGCTGAAGGCGATGGGCTTCCCGACCGAGATGTTCACCGTTCTGTTCGCCCTGGCCCGCACCGTCGGCTGGATCGCGCAATGGACCGAAATGGTCGAGGATCCGTCCCAGAAGATCGGCCGTCCGCGCCAGCTCTTCACCGGCGCCACGCCGCGCGATTACGTGGATTTCTCCAAGCGCTAGACGCTGAAGTCCGAGACATAAAAAGGCCGCTCTCCGGAGCGGCCTTTTTTTTATTGTCCGGTGGCCCCGTCCAGCGTCTCGAGCACCGCATCGGCGGCCCGGTCGCTGGCCTTGCCGTCCCCGCGCATCCGCGCGGTCGTCTCGATGAGTTTGCGCGACAGCGTTTCCCGGCGTCCGGCATCGTCCATCAGGGCGCCGACGGCCTCGGCCAGATTGGCGCCGGTGGCGCGGGTCTGGACGAGTTCGGGCACAAGTTCCGCATCCGCCGAGATATTTACCAGGCTGATATATTTCGCCTTCATCAGGTTGAAGGCCCGGGCCAGCGCCCAGGTGATCCAGCCGAGCCGATAGCTCGTCACGGTGGGCACACCGGCGGTCGCCAGCTCGGTCACCACCGTACCGGAACAGGCCAGCGCCGCGTCCGCCGCGGCAAAGGCGTCGGCCTTCTCGGCCTCCTCGACCAGAACGGCCCCGCCGAAACAGGGCTCGGTCTTCAGACGGGCCCGCAGATCGGCCTCGACCGGATCCGCGATGGGAATGACGATCGACAGTCCGGGATCGCGCTGCCGCAGCCGTGCGACCGCCCGGGCAAACGGCCCGAACATGCGCCTGATCTCCGATGTCCGGCTGCCGAACAGCACAGTCAGCACCGGCGCGCCGGCCGGTATGGCGTGCCGGGCCCGGAAGGCCGCGCCATCGCCCGCTTCAAGGCGTTCCAGCGTGGGATTGCCGACAAAGGTCACCGGCAGGCCGTGGGCCTCGTAATAGGGCGCATCGAAATCGAGAATCGTCAGCAGCCGGTCGACCGTCGCCGCCAAAGTAGCCGCCCGGCCAGGCCGCGTGGCGAAGACCTGCGGGCCGACATATTTGATCAGCCGGATAGACGGGTCGGCCTGCCGCACGCCCCGGGCCACGCGCAGCGTATAACCCCAGCTGTCGATCAGGACGACGGCGTCGGGCTTGACCCGCAGGATGTCCTCGACACTGGCCGCCACGGCCGCCTTCACGCGCTTGTAGGCCATCAGCCCGTCGATCCAGCCGAAAATGGCGAGGTCGGAGATATCGATCGCCGAGCTCACGCCTTCCTCGGCCATGGCGCGGCCGCCAATGCCGGCAAAGCGGATCTCGCCACCGGTTTTCGCCTGAAGAGAGCGCATCAGGGCGGCGCCCAGAAGATCGCCGGAGCGTTCGGCCGCGACGACATAGATGAGCGGCGTGCCGGTCATGCTTCCGCGTCCCTCACCACCAGGAAGAGGCCGCGCGCATCGAGTTCGCGGATCACCGCCTCGCGGTCCACCACCAGCGCACCGCCTGCCTCCAGCACAATCCCGGCCAGACCCGCCGCATCGCACAGGCGCACCGTGTCGACCCCGACGACCGGCATGTCGATCCGGCGCTCCTGGATCGGTTTGGGCCGCTTGGCGAGTACGCCGCGGCGATTGTCCGGGGATCCGCGCAACGGTGCCGGCAGCCCTGCAACGCGTTCCAGCATGGCATTGGTGCCTTCCTGGGCCTCGACGGCCAGGACCAGCCCGTCTGCAACGACGGCGCCCTGACCGATATCCAGCCGGCCGATCTCGGCAGCCACATGCATGGCCTTGTCGGCATCGGCTTGAGCATTGGCATCCGGTGAGACCTGCCCCAGACGTCCCGCCTCCAGGCGGTTCCGGGTGAGAAGGCTGTCGGCACCGACAACGGTCAGGCCTTCGCGCTCGAACGCCTCGACCACCACGCGCAGGATCGCATCATCGCCCTTGCGGCCGGCGGCCAGGACACGCGGCAGAAGTTTCAGCCCGGCCCCGTCCAGGCGCAGCGCCTTGAAGTCGGGCCGTGTGACATAGCCGGCAAAGCACACGGCATCGCATCCGGCCGATTTGAGCGACCGCGTGATCGCCCCGATCTCGCCGACCGAATGCTCGACATGTCCGATATCGTCGAAGGGATCGTCGGCAAAGCCTTTCAGCCGGATCACCAGGACCGACTGCGGATCGAGCGCATTGAGGATTTCACGCGGCAGCCCGCCGCCGCCGGCGATCAGGCCGAGACGGGTCCAGGATGCCGCGCTCTGCGTGTCAGTCATGAGGCATGCAGACGGAGCGTTTTGCGTCTTCGCGAATGAAGCCGATGATCTCCATCACCGGCGCATTGTCGCGATAGATGTGCGCAACGTCGTCGACCCGTTCCTCGAACGTGCCTTCCTGGGCAAACAGCAGGCGATAGGCAGCCCGCAGATCGCGCAGCGTCTCGCGCGGCATGCCGCGGCGCTTCAGCCCGACCACGTTCAGCCCCGCCAGGTGGGCGTGATTGCCGATCACCGAACCGTAGGGGATGACATCCGCCGTCACCATGGCCATGGCGCCGACAAAGGCATGGCGGCCGATCCGGCTCTTCTGGTGAATGCCGGCATAGCCGCCCAGGATCACGTGATCGGCCACTGTCGTTTCGCCGCCGATGGCCGCACAATTGGCAAACACCACCCGGTCGCCGACGATGCAGTCATGCGCAACGTGCGAGCCGACCATGAAATAGCCGTCATCGCCCACAACCGTCTGGCTGCGCGCGAATGTGGTGCCGGGATGCATGGTGACATTCTCGCGCAGGATATTGCGCTTGCCGATGATGAGCCGCGTATCCTCGCCCTGGTATTTGAAGTCCTGCGGCGGATGGCCGAGATGGACGCCCGGATAGAGCACGCAGTCCTCGCCCAGCGTCGTATTGCCGGCAATCGTGACATGCGACATCAGCCGCACACGATCGCCCAGCTTCACTTTCGGACCGATGATCGAGAAGGGACCGATCTCGACGCCCTCGCCCAGCTGGGCGGCCGGGTCGACAATCGCTGTGGGATGAATGATCGCGCTCATCAGTGTTCCACCGCCTTGGCAGAGAACTCCGCCTGCACGGCACGCACGCCGTTGGCAAAGACCTCGCCCCTGAACTTGAAGACGCCGTGGCGTGCTGCGGTCACCGACACCGGCATGCGCAGCATCATCCCGGGACGGACCGGCGAGCGGAACCGCACCTTGTCAGCGCCCATGAAATAGACCGTCGCAGAATCGGGCGCGGCCTTCAGCGTCTTGTACATCAGCACGGCACCGGCCTGGGCCATGGCCTCGATCATCAGCACGCCGGGCATCACCGGATTGCCGGGGAAATGGCCCGGAAAGAAGGGCTCGTTCGCCGTCACGGCCTTCAGTCCCACGATCGACTCGCCGGCCCGGTAATCCTCGGCAGCGTCGATGAGGAGAAAGGGGTAGCGGTGTGGCAGGAGTTTGAGGATTTCGTTGTGTTCAATCCGGTCGGACACGCCGGTCAGTCCTTCTTTTTGGGTGTTCTTGTGTCGCGCCGGGCCAGGCGGCGCACTTCGGAGACCTGGCGCAGATACTGGCGCAGCGGCTGGGCGGGATCGCCCATCCAGGTTTCGCCGGCCGGCACGCTTTCCGCGAGGGCCGAATTGCCGCCGATGCGTGCACCCTTGCCCACGGTGATGTGGTCCTGCAGGCCGACCCGGCCGCCGAACATCACGTCATCCTCGATCACGCAGCTGCCCGACACACCGGCAAAGGCCGCCATGGCGACATTGCGGCCCACCTGGCAGTTGTGACCGATATGGCAGAGATTATCGATCTTGGTGCCCTCCCCGATCCGCGTCGGACCGAACAGCCCCCGGTCGACACAGCTGTTGGCACCGATGGTTACCGACGCCGCGATCTCGACCGTGCCCAGATGCGGCATGTCAACGAGACCCTCATCGGATACTGCGGCACCGAAGCCGGCCTCGCCAATCACGGCTCCCGAAAGAATGTTGCAGTTTTCGCCCAGGTCTGCGCACTGGATGACCACACGGGGACCGATACGGCTGCCCGCACCGATGCGGCAGCCGGGCGCGATCACGCTGCCCGGCCCGATCATGACCTTCTCGCCGATCTCCGCGTCGGCGCCGATTACCACCCCCACGCCCAGCCGGACGCCGGGCGCAATGCGGGCCGACGGGTCGATGGCATGCTCTGCCGACAGTTCGCGCGGCCGGAACAATCCGGCCACCGCGCGCCCGAAAGCGGCTCGCGGCTGCGGATGCACCAGCACTTTGGCGCCGCGCTCTGCCAGGGCCCCGGCCAGGCTTTCCGGCGCCAGGATCACCACGCTGTCGAGGCGGATGTCCGGATGGGCCTTCAGAAGACGGCCGTTTTCCAGATAGCACAGCCGTCCGGCCCGGGCCTCGCTGATCGGTGCGACCTCGCACACGGTGTCATTCCCGGACGCAGAATCGGAAATCGCCGCACCCGAAAGTGCGGCGATCTCGTTGAGCGTCAGCGGTCCAAGTCCGTCGAAAAAACGCGGATCGGCCATGGTCCGTGCCGTCTTATTGCTGCTGCTGGCCAGCCCCAGCCGCCGCTTCCTGGGAGACGCGCACGCGCGTCACGGTAACGGTCGGCACCTGAGTGTTGAGGCGGCTGATCACATCGGCAGAAATGTCGACGTCCGGCGACGCGAAGACGAGGTTGGCGCGATCGACCAGGATGTCGATATCGCGTTCCGCCACGACGGCTTCCAGGATCGGACCCAGAGCGTCATAGATCGGACGCATCGCCTGACGCTCAGTCTGGACGATTTCCTGCTGGCGCGCGCGGCGGGCCAGTTCGAATTGCTGGGCCTGCTGGTTCAGCGCTTCGATGCGCTGCATCAGGTCCGGGCGCTGCTGGATGGCCTGCGGCGTCATGGACGCGGTTTCCGCGTTCAGACGCTCGGTCTCCTGCTGGATCGGCTGGCCCATCGCGGTCAGCTCGGCGTCGATTTCCCGCGCGATTTCCTGCATGCGGGCCTGGATGTGCTGGCCGGCAGCGCTTTCGCGCAGGACACGTTCCTCGTTCATGACCGCGATGTTGGGCTGTTGCGCCAGCACCGGCGCGGCCAGCCCGGCGATCATCACCGGAAGAAGAAGGAGAGACTTGATAAACTTCATAACTTTAGAACCCTGTTCTCGTGCTGAACCGGAAGAATTCGGCTCTGTCGTAGTCCTCGCGAATGAAGGCCTCGGCAAAGTCAAACCGCACCGGTCCGAAAGGTGAATCCCAGAAGATGCTCACGCCGGCGGAGGCCCGCAGGGCCATGTCGTCGATCGTGAAAGCTGTCCCGGCGGCCCCTTCGTCGATCTGGTCGGGAGTATCCAGGAGCCCCAGTGTACCGAACTCGGTGAAGACACTGGCGCGGACCCCGTACTGCTCCGGCAACCCGGTCGGGAAGGACACCTCGAACGCCCCGACTGCGTACAGGCGGCCGCCCAGGGCGTCGCCCCGGGTTAGCTCGCCCGTCTCTGCGTTCCGGGTCACGATGCGCGGACCGATACCGGCCACTTCGAAGCCCCGGAACGAATTGCCGCCCTTGAAGAAGCGGTCATTGATGCGGACGGTATCCCCGCCCCACGGCTGAACGAAACCACCATTCATCGTGAAGCTTGCGACGATGTTGTTGTCGAACAGGCGCGGGAGGACCGGCCGGTAGATGGCACCCTCGATTTCAGACCGGACATAGCGGACATCCCCGCCAATACCGGCAAAGCCCTGCGAGAACTGCAGACGGTAGCCGCGGCTCGGCTCGATCGGGTCATTCAGGCGCGACCAGTTGAGCGTATAGGTGAGCACCGACGTCGTACGCTCGCCGGCCTGGTTGAGCAGGGCCTGCGAGGCGGACGAATAGACCAGCACATTGTCGGTCCGCAGTGTGTAACCCAGCTGCAGGTTGGTCGAGGCCGATACCGGGAAGCCGAGACGCACGCTGGCGCCCGTCGATTCGGTCTGGAAGGAGGCTTCCGACAGGAAGTCCGAATTGACGCGGAACAGGTCGAAGCCGGCGGCCAGATTGCGGTCCAGGAAGCGCGGCTCGGTAAAGCGGATATCGATCGATTCGCGGTTCGAGCTGGCGGAGATGCGGAAGCGCAGGAACTGCCCGCGGCCGCGCAGGTTCCGCTCCGAGATCGACAAGTCGACCAGGAAGGCATCCGTCGAGGAGAAGCCGGCGCCGAAGGCCAGTTCGCCGGTCGGCTGCTCGGTCACGGCCACCTGGACACGCGCCCGGTCCGGCGCGGAGCCCGGCGTCTCGTTGACTTCGACTTCCTCGAAGAAACCCAGGCGCCGCACATTGTTGCGCGACCGGTCGATCAGGACCTGGTTGAAGGCGTCGCCCTCGACAATGTCCAGCTCGCGGCGGATCACGCGGTCCAGCGTCCGGGTATTCCCGACAATGTCGATGCGCTCGATATAGACGCGCGGGCCCTCATCGATCACGAACTCGATATCGACGGTCCGGTCTTCGCGATTGCGCGTCGTGCGCGGCGAAATATTGACGAAGGCATAGCCTGCGGCACCGGCAGCAAAGGTCAGCTGGTCGATGCCGCTCTCGATCAGTTCGCCGCGATAGAGATCGCCTTCCCGGATCGGCAGGGTCGCGGCGAGGAATTCCTCGTTGAGATCCTCGATCTCGGTCGACACGGTGACTTCACCGAAGTTGAAGATCTCGCCCTCGTCGATCGTGATCGTGATGTAGAAGCTTTCCTGGTCCGGCGTCAGCTCGGCGACGGCGGAGAGAACGCGGAAATTGGCATAGCCCTGGTTCATGTAGAACTGGCGCAGCAATTCCTGGTCGTATTCCAGACGATCCGGATCGTAATTGTCGTTCGACGAGAAGAACCGCCACCAGCGCGATTCGCGCGTCACCAGCTCGCGGCGCAGACGGCGGTCGGAGAAGCTTTCATTGCCGATGAAGTTGATGCGGCGCACGCCGGTCACCGGGCCTTCGGAAATCTCGAAGATCAGGTCGACGCGGTTCTGCGGCTGCTCGACGATCTTCGGGGTCACGGAGGCCGCAAAACGGCCCGACCGGCGATAGACCTCGATGATGCGCTGGACGTCCGACTGGACCCGCGCCCGCGTGAAGATCGCGCGCGGCTGGGCCTCGATCTCGTCGGTGATCTTTTCGTCGTCGATGGCGCTGTTGCCCTCGAGGATCACCCGGTTGATGATCGGGTTTTCCTGGACGCGAACGATGACCTGCTCGCCGCGGTCCTCGAACTGCACATCGGAAAACAGGCCGGTCGCAAACAGTGTCTGGATCGACAGGTTGACCAGGCGGGTATCGTAAACCTGGCCCGGCTGGAGCAGCAGGTAGGACAGGACGGTATCGGCTTCGACCCGTTGATTGCCCTCAACCAGGATCTGCCGGATCACCGGCCGGGCCTCGGCTTCGGGGGCCGTTTGCGGAGTCTCTTCCACACCGGATTGCTGGGCCGGCGCGATGGCCGGCAATGTCACAGTCAAAAGGGCTGCGAAGAGAATACGCAGAACACTCGCCATGGAAGATCGCCGCTTGCTGGGCCCGGTCAGAAAATCTGCCCGAGCAGGTAATTCAGGTCATTCCAGGTCGCTACAAGCATCATACCGAGCACAAGTGCAAGTCCCACCCGGAATCCGATGGCCTGCGCTTTCATGCTCAGCGGACGCCGGGCAACCGCCTCATAGGCGTAATACACCAGATGGCCGCCGTCGAGGATGGGGATCGGTAGAAGATTCACCAAACCCAGTCCAACCGACAGGAAGCCTGCCAGATGCACGAGATTAACAAGCAGCAAGAAAGTGCTTTCGCCGGCATTTCCGCCCGCTTCGACGCTGGTCACGGCGGTCTGGCCGGCCGCCGTTGCGATTCCCACCGGGCCGTTGAGCAGTTCCGGCGAGACCCGGCCCGTGATGACGCGGACCACATAGCGCGCCGTCATCGACACCGCCGTCCAGGTGCGGTCGATACCGTAGCCGATGGCGGTAACGGGGTTGTAGCTGTCGCGCAGCGGCGGCGTCATGACCGAGCCCAGGCCGATCCGCCCGAGTGTGCGCGTGCCGCCGAACCGGTCCTCGACCTCGGTGGCCCGTGGCGCCGCCCGCAGCACCATCATCTCGCCGGCGCGTTCGATATCGAAGCGCATCTCCTCGCCCGGCCGCCAGACGACTTCCGTCACGATGTCGTCGAAGGAATCGATGCCGGTACCGTTGATCGCGACAATGCGGTCACCGGCCTGGAAGCCGGCTTCTGCGGCGGCGCTGTCCTCGGCGACGGTGCCGACGACCGGCGGCTGGTAGGGCGGGCCACCCAGCGCCAGGGCAAGGCTGGCGAAGATGAAGATGGCCAGGATGAAGTTCGCGATCGGTCCGGCCGCCGTCACGAAAGCGCGCTGCCAGATCGGTTTGAAGTGATAGCAGCGCTCGGCATCCGGCCCCATGCGCTTACGGATTTCCTCGAGCTTTTCAGCGTCAGGCTCACTGGCCGCGCCGGCATCGCCGAGAAATTTCACATATCCGCCAAGGGGAAAGGCCGCGATGCGCCAGACCGTGCCGCGCTTGTCGCGCCAGGAGGCGATTGTCGGGCCGAACCCCATGGAAAAGGCCTCGGCATGCACGCCGCACACGCGGCCGGCCCAGTAGTGGCCAAGCTCGTGGATCACGACGACGATCGAGATCAGGAAGACGAATGAGAAAATCGTGAGAAAGCCGGTGCCGATCAGGCTCATGACATCGTGTTCCGTGATCTCGTTTCCACTGACAGGCCACCAATCAAGTCGCGTGCCAGCTCGCGGGCCCGCCGGTCGATGGCGAACACATCCTCGAAGGCTGCAAGCGCGCGCGGCATGTCCGCATCCGCCTGGGCGAGCGCCAGAACCTCTTCAACACTCGCCGTGATGTCAAGGAAGCCGATCCGCCCGGCCAGGAAAGCCTCGACTGCAATTTCATTCGCGGCGTTCAGCACGGCGGGGGCAATCCCCCCTGCCCGGATCGCATCGCGGGCCAGACGGATGGCCGGAAACCGCACAGGATCGGGTGCCTCGAACTCCAGCCGCGCGATCTGGTCCAGTCTGAGACGCTCGACCGGCGCCTCCATGCGCTCCGGCCAGGCCAGCGCACTGGCGATCGGCGTGCGCATGTCCGGCGAGCCCAGCTGGGCCAGCAGGCTGCCATCGGCATATTCGACAAGGCCGTGCACGATGGACTGGGGATGTACCACCACCTCGACCTGTTCCGGCGGCAGATCGAACAGCCAGCAGGCCTCGATGATCTCCAGCCCCTTGTTCATCATCGACGCGCTGTCGATGGTGATCTTGGCCCCCATCGACCAGGTCGGATGGGTCAGTGCGTCGGTGCGGCTGGCGGCCGCCATGCGTTCGAGCGGCCAGGTGCGGAACGGCCCGCCCGACGCTGTGAGCGTGATCGAGCGGATCGCAGACCTGTGCGCCGCGTTGAAGACCTGGAAGACGGCATTGTGCTCGCTGTCCACCGGCAGCAGCGTCGCGCCGCAGCGCGCCGCTTCCTGCATGAAGAGCGGCCCGGCGCAGACCAGGCATTCCTTGTTGGCAAAGGCCAGCGCGGCGCCCTGGCGGACGGCTTCCAGCGTCGGCCGCAGCCCCGCCGCGCCGACAATGGCCGCCATCGTCCAGTCGGCCGGCACTGCAGCCGCCTCGCACACCGCATCCTCGCCGACACCGATGGAGATGCCGGGATGACCGGCCAGGGCCTCGCGCAATTCCGGCGCGGCGGCGGGGTCGGCAATCGCGACATGCGAGGCCCGGTGCCGGATCGCCTGCCGGGCCAGCTCCACGGCATTGGTCCGCGCGGTCAGCGCGACCACGTCAAACGTCCCCGGCGCCGCCCGGGCGACCAGGTCGAGCGTGGCCAGTCCGACCGAGCCGGTAGCGCCCAGAACGCTGATACGGCGGGGCGCGGTCATGACATTCCCCAGCCCAGCGGGATCACACGCTGGAACAGCACGGCGGTGATCACCGCCAGCATCAGCGCATCGACACGATCCAGCACGCCGCCATGGCCCGGAATCAGCGTTCCGGAATCCTTGACGTTGAAACTGCGCTTGAACAGGGACATCGCCAGATCGCCCAGCACGGATGCGACGGCGACGACCGCCGCAAAAACGGCCACCACCGGCAGGTTGAGATCGAAGACCGCGCCGGCGGCCACGCCCGCAGCGGTTCCGGCGGCAAGCCCGGCAATGAAGCCGGACCAGGTCTTGTTGGGACTGGCCTGGGGCACGAGTTTCGGACCGCCCAGCCAGGTTCCGGCAATATACGCCAGACTGTCCGCAGCCCAAACGATGGCAAACAGCAGCACCACCATCGGCAGGCCATGCTCGGCTTCGGCGCGCATGGAAGCGAGCAATCCCGCAGCCAGCGACACGTAGAGCACGCCCAGCACCTCGATCGACCAGCCGCGCCGCCAGCGCTCGATACCGGCCGCCAGCGTTCCGGCGGCGCCCCAGAACAGCGCATCCTGGGTCGAGGTCTCGCCAGCCAGCAGGACCGCCCCGGAGGCGGTGGCACAGGCAATGGCATAGGCCACCGGCGGCGCCTTGGGGTCCGACATCTGGATCCATTCCCAGGCCATGGCCGCAGCGAAGGCGGCCACCCAGGCGGTAAAGACCAGCCCGCCCATCCACAACAGGACCAGCGCCAGCGGCCCCAGCAGCAGCGCCGAGATCAGACGGCGCCGGAAGACCGGGTCACGCCGCGCCGGCATCGAGCCCACCATAGCGCCGGCTGCGCTGCTTGAAGGCATCGACCGCCTCGGCGAAATGCTGTGCCGAGAAGTCCGGCCACAGCACATCGAGGAAGAGGAGTTCCGCATAGGCCAGCTGCCACAGCAGGAAGTTGGAAATGCGCTCTTCCCCGCTGGTGCGGATCAAAAGATCGACATCGGGCAGGCCATGCGTGTCGAGGGCCTGCTCGAAGGCTGCATTGTCGATGGTGTCAGGATCGATCTCGCCGTCCCGCGCGGCCCGGGCGAGCGTCTGCGCGGCACGCACCAGCTCGTCCCGTCCGCCGTAATTGAAGGCGATGGTGAGGTGAAACCGGTCGTTTGCGGCGGTCTGCGTCTCGGCCCGTTCGATGATCGCCTTGATGTCCTCGCCCAGATTGTCGCGCCGGCCGATGATGCGGATCCGCACGCCGCGCGCGGCAAGCTGTTCGAGATCGGCCTCGACATAGGTCTTCATCAGCTGGAACAGCGCCCCGACCTCATCGGCCGGACGGTTCCAGTTTTCCGTCGAGAAAGAGAACAATGTCAGATAGCGCACGCCGAGATCGCCGGCGGTCTCGACCGCCTTGCGCACGGTCTCGACGCCGCGCCGGTGCCCGAAGGCGCGCGGCCGGCCGCGGGATTTCGCCCAGCGGCCATTGCCGTCCATGATGATCGCCACATGGGCGGGCCCCGGCCGGGAAGCGGAAGCGTCGTCGGTCATGGGTTCGCTCCGCAAGCGGGGGATCAGACCTGCATGATCTCTTCTTGCTTGGTCTTCAGGCTCTCATCGATCCGCTTGATCGCATCGTCCGTCAGTTTCTGCACGTCCTCGGCGAAGGATTTGTGCTCGTCCTCGGACAGCACGCCATCCTTTTCCATCTTCTTGAGCGCATCCATACCGTCGCGGCGCACATTGCGCACGGCGACGCGGGCGTGCTCGGCATAGGTGCCGGCCAGCTTGGCGATCTCGGCGCGGCGCTCCTCATTGAGCGGCGGGATCGGAATACGCAGCAACTGGCCTTCCATCACCGGGTTCAGGCCGATACCGGAATTGCGGATCGCCTTGTCCACGGCAGCGACCATGGTCCGGTCCCACACCTGGACCGAAATCATGCGCGGTTCGGGAACCGAGACCGTTGCGACCTGGTTGATCGGGGTCGGCGTGCCATAGGCCTCGACCTTGATCGGATCGAGCAGGCCGGCGCTGGCGCGGCCGGTGCGCAAACCGCCGAATTCCTTGCGCAGGGCCTCGATCGCCCCGTCCATGCGCCGCTTGAGGTCGGCTTCGTCGAAATCGATATCGTCGCTCATGGCTTGCTCTTTCCTGTTATTTGCCAGCTGACGGGGCGGGCCGCGGCTTGCCGATCATGGTGCACACGCCCTGGCCGGCCAGGACGCGGGCCAGACCGCCCTTCTCGTGAATGCTGAACACGACGATCGGAATGGCATTTTCCCGCATCAGCGTCACCGCCGAGGCGTCCATCACCTTGAGATCGCGGGTCAGCACGTCGAGATAGTCGAGCTGATCATAGCGTTCCGCGTCCGGGTTCTTGCGTGGATCGTCGGAATAGACACCGTCGACCTGCGTGCCCTTGAGCAGCGCGTCGCAGCCCATCTCGGCCGCACGCAGGGCGGCAGCCGTATCGGTGGTGAAAAAGGGATTGCCCGTGCCGGCGGCGAAGATCACCACCCGGCCCTTTTCCATATGGCGGATGGCGCGGCGCCGGATATAGGGCTCGCACACTGTCGTCATGGGAATGGCAGACTGGACACGCGTCTGGACACCGATGCGTTCCAGCGCGGTCTGCATGGCCAGCGCATTCATGACGGTGGCCAGCATGCCCATATAGTCGGCCGCGGCCCGGTCCATGCCCTTGGCGGCACCGGAGAGCCCGCGGAAGATATTCCCGCCGCCGATCACCAGGCAGATTTCGGTACCGGCACGCACGGCCTCGGCGACCTCGGACGCGATGCGATCTGCCATCGGCATATCGATCCCGTAGTTCTGGTCGCCCATCAGGGCTTCGCCGGAAATCTTGAGCAGAACCCGCCGGAATTGCGGCGGGTTCTCTTGGCCTGAAACCGGCCCGGATACAGATGAATCAGTCACGGCGTGCAGCATATAGAAAGCGGCGGCGCTTTAAAGCGCCACCGCTTTCAGTACGATCAGGACTGGCCGGTCGCCGCAGCGACCTCGGCGGCGAAGTCTTCGGACTTCTTCTCGACGCCTTCGCCCAGCGCCATGCGCGCGAAGCCGGAGATCTCGACCGGCGTGCCCAGTTCCTTGGAGGCATCGGCCAGCACCTGCTCGATGGTGCGGTCCGGGTCCATGACGAAAGCCTGCTTCAAGAGCACGACTTCCTCGTAGAACTTGCGCATGCGGCCTTCCACCATCTTCTCGATGATGTTTTCCGGCTTGCCGGACTGGCGGGCCTGGTCGGCGAACACTTCGCGTTCCTTGTCCGCCAGGGCCGAGTCGACGCCGTCGACATCGACGGAGACGGCCACAGCCGGCGAACCGGCCGCGACGTGCATCGCGATCTTGCGGCCAAGATCGGCCAGCTTGGCGGCATCGCCGCCCGACTTCAGCCCGACCAGGACGCCGATGGCGCCCATGTCGTCCGCAGCCGGATTGTGGACATAGCTGGCGACCACGCCCGGCTCGGCCGTCACGACGGCGGCGCGGCGCAGCGCCATGTTCTCGCCGATCGTGGCGATCAGGTTGGTCAGCTTGTCCTCGACGGTGTCGCCGGAAGCGAGCTTGGCGGCCTTCAGGGTGTCCACATCACCGGACGTGCCGATCGCGAGCGCGGCGATTTCCTTCACCGCCGACTGGAACTTCTCGTTCCGGGCGACGAAGTCGGTTTCCGAGTTCACCTCGACGACGGCACCCTGGCCGCCTTCGGTTGCCACGGCAACGAGGCCTTCGGCAGCAACACGGTCAGCCTTCTTGGCAGCCTTGGACAGGCCCTTCTTGCGCAGCCAGTCAACGGCGGCTTCGAAGTCGCCATCGGTCTCGTTCAGCGCCTTCTTGCAGTCCATCATGCCTACGCCGGTCTTTTCGCGCAGTTCCTTGACGAGAGCAGCAGTAATCGCGGCCATCGGTATCTCCTGGATTATCGCTCGTGAAATCGAAGCTTACGCTTCGGTCTTGTCAGATTCAGACGACGTTTCCGTGGCAGCCTCGTCGCCCTTCGCGGCTTCGGCTTCCGTGGCAGCGGTCTCTTCGGCGGCAGTTTCCTCGACCAGCGTCTCGACCGGTGCTTCGGCTTCGCCCAGATCCATGCCCATGGCCATCTGGCTGTCGGCCATGCCGTCCAGCACAGCGTCAGCGATCAGGTCGCAGTACAGGGCGATCGCGCGCGAGGCGTCGTCATTGCCCGGGATCGGGAAGTCGATCGGATCCGGGTCGCAATTCGTGTCGACCACGGCGATCACCGGAATGCCCAGCTTCTTGGCTTCCTGGATGGCGATGGCTTCCTTGTTCGTGTCGATCACGAACATCAGGTCCGGCGTGCCGCCCATGTCCTTGATGCCGCCGAGCGACCGGTCGAGCTTCTCGCGCTCACGGGTCAGCATCAGCTGTTCCTTCTTGGTCAGGCCGGCCAGGCCGCCCTCACCTTCGAACATCGTTTCCAGCTCGCGCAGACGGGCGATCGAGTTGGAGATGGTGCGCCAGTTGGTCAGCGTACCGCCGAGCCAGCGCTGGTTCATGTAGTACTGGGCGCAGCGCGACGCAGCCTGGGCCAGGGGTTCCTGGGCCTGGCGCTTCGTGCCGACGAAGAGGACGCGACCGCCCTTGGCCGCCGTTTCGCGCACCTTCACCAGGGCCTGGTGAAGCAGCGGGACGGACTGGGACAGGTCGATAATGTGGATGTTGGACCGTTCGCCAAAGATGAAGTCCTTCATCTTCGGGTTCCAGCGGTGGGTCTGGTGACCGAAGTGACAGCCGGCTTCGAGCAGCTGGCGCATGCTGAATTCAGGGAGAGCCATCGATTTTTCCTTTTCCGGTTGGCCTCCACGGAGCGGAGCCGCCCGCACATGCGAACGGCACCGGAGCGTCAGGCCTTCGGCCGGACGATGCCCCGTGTGCGTGATGGCGCGGCTTATAGGCCCAAGACAGCCGGTTTGGCAAGCGGGGCAAGGCGCTTCAGAGCAGCGGATCACGCGGACAGCCGGTGTCCGGCCGTGTCATGCCAATGCCTAGGCCACTTCAACCGAAGCGACACCGTCAACGCCCTTCAGCGCCGCCTGCAGCGCGCTGTCGGCGCTGTGCCGGCCCGGCAGGCGCAATTCCACCTCCCCGCCGCCCGCAATCGGCACGAAAAGATCGATCACCGCGTCCCTGGAGACATCCGCCCGGCCGTTGGCCCGCTCCAGCCGCGCATGGATGCGCGACAGCGCTGCCGCATCGTCCAGACGCACGCGCAGACGCTCGGCACACACCTGCATATCCAGCACTTCCAGACGGTCGGCAAAGAAGGAAATCTGCTCGTCCCGCTCGTCGACCCGGCAATTCACCAGCACCGCCTGGCCGCTGTCGAGCAGGTCGCGCGAAGTGCGCAGGAGTTCCGGCGCGACAAACACCTCGAACTCGCCCGTGGGATCCGACAGCGTCACCCAGGCAAAGCGCTCGCCGGACTTGTTCGAGACACGCTCCTGACGCCGGCGCACCATGCCGGACAGGCGCAGCGCGGTAGCGCCGTCGGCGACACGCGCCGGCGCCTCGGCATGGAAGACGACGCCGCGGCTGGCCAGGTGTTCGGCCATGTCATCCAGCGGGTGACCGGAGAGATAGAAGCCGATGGCGGAGAGTTCCGCATCCAGCCTCTGGGTCGCGGTCCAGGGATCGGGTTGCGGCAGGCGCGGGCGCTCCAGCGCGACATCATCCCCGCCACCGCCGAACAGGCTGGCCTGGGCACTCTCGCGCTGCTGCGCGGCGTGCTGGGCCATGGAGAGCAGGGTTTCCGCGCTTTCCAGCACCCGGGCCCGGTCGGGATCGAGACTGTCGAACGCCCCGGCCCGCGCCAGATTTTCGAATGTGCGCTTGTTGATATGCCGCGGATCGACGCGTTCGGCGAAATCATAGAGATCCCTGAACGGCCCGTTCTCCGACCGCTCGGCCACGATGTGCTCCATCGCCGAAAAGCCGACATTGCGGATCGCGCCGAGGGCAAAGCGGATCGTCCCCTCCTCGACCGAGAAATCGGCCTCGGACGCATTGACGTCCGGCGGCCGCACCTCGATCCCCATGCGGCGGATTTCCTGGAAGAAGGCGGCCAGCTTGTCGGTATTGGCCGCGTCGAGCGACATCAGCGCCGCCATGAACTCGACCGGATAATTGGCCTTGAGATAGCCCGTCCGGTAGGCGATCGCGGCATAGGCGGCGGCGTGGGACTTGTTGAAGCCGTAGCCGGCAAACTCGGCAACGAGTTCGAAGATGTAGGAGGCCTTCTCGCGGCTCACACCTTTGGCCTCGGCGCCCTCGAGGAAACGGACTTTCTGCTTGTCCATCTCCTCCTTCTTCTTCTTGCCCATGGCACGGCGTAGAAGGTCGGCTTCGCCGAGCGAGTAGCCGGACAGGATCTGCGCGATCTGCATCACCTGTTCCTGGTAGATGATGACGCCGTAGGTCTCCTGCAGCACGCCTTCCAGATCTGGGTGGAGACAATCGACCTCGGCCCGGCCGAACTTCCGGTCGACATAAACGTCGATATTCTTCATCGGCCCGGGGCGGTAGAGCGAGATCAGGGCGATCAGGTCCTCGATCGCGTCCGGCTTCATCTTCTTCAGCGTGTCGCGCATGCCCGAGCTTTCCAGCTGGAACACGCCGATAGCATGGCCGGACTGGAGAAGCTCGAACGTCGCCTTGTCGTCGAAGTCGATCCCCTCGATATCGGGAACCTCCTTGCCGGCCGAGGCGATATAGCCCAGCGCGCGGGCGATCACGGTGAGGGTTTTCAGGCCCAGGAAGTCGAACTTCACCAGGCCCGCCGGCTCGACCCATTTCATGTTGAACTGGGTGGCGGGAATGTCGGAGCGCGGATCGCGATAGAGCGGGACGAGTTCGGACAGTTTGCGGTCGCCGATCACCACACCGGCGGCGTGGGTGGAGGCATTGCGGAAGAAGCCCTCCAGCCGCAGCGCGACCGTGAGCAGGCTGTCGACGGCATCGTCGTCGCGGCGCATCTCCTCCAGCCGCGGCTCGATCTTGAGCGCCTCGGCCAGGGTGACCGGATTGGCCGGATTGGACGGCACCAGCTTGGCCAGCTTGTCGACCAGGCCGAAGGGCAATTGCAGCACGCGGCCGGTATCGCGCACCACGGCGCGGGCCTGCAGGGTGCCGAACGTGATGATCTGCGCCACGCGGTCATGACCGTAGCGCTCCTGCACATAGCGGATCACCTCGCCGCGCCGCTCCTGGCAGAAGTCGACGTCGAAGTCCGGCATGGAGACGCGTTCCGGATTGAGGAAGCGCTCGAACAGGAGACCGAAGCGCAGCGGGTCCAGATCGGTAATGGTCAGCGCGTAGGCCACGAGCGAGCCGGCGCCGGAACCCCGGCCCGGCCCGACCGGAATGTCATGCGCCTTGGCCCACTGGATGAAGTCGGAAACGATCAGGAAGTAGCCGGGAAAGCCCATCTGGCGGATGATGCCCAGCTCGAAATCCAGCCGCTCGCGATAGGCTTCCTCCGGCGCGGCATCGGCGCCGGCGGCGAGGCGTTCCGTCAGGCCCTCATGGGCGCGGGCGGCAAGCTCCTCGGCCTCGTCACGCCCGTCCCGGGTGGGAAAGCTGGGCAGGATGGGCGCGTGCGTGCGCACCCGGTAGGCACAGCGCCGGGCGATCTCCAGCGTGTTGGCGAGCGCTTCGGGCAGATCCGGAAAGCGCGCATTCATGTCGTCCGGCGAGGTGAGATAGTGATCCGGCGTCACCCGGCGGCGGTCCTGCACCGAGACGTAGGAGCTTTCGGAAATACACAGGAGCGCATCATGCGCCTTGTGCATCGAGGGGTCCGGGAAATAGGCCTCGTTGGTGGCGACCAGCGGCAGGCCGCGGCTGTAGGCCTCCTCGACCAGCCAGTTCTCGGCCTCCAGCTCCTCGGCGAGCCCGTGACGCTGCAGCTCGACATAGAGCCGGTCGCCGAAGGCCGCCGAGAGGCGCTCCAGCAACCGGGTTGCTTCCGGCTGCCGCCCGCCGGTCACAAAGCGGTTAAGCACGCCGTCCGGACCGCCCGTCAGACAGATCAGGCCTTCCGCATGCTCGAGCACGAGGGACAGCGGCACATGCGGCTCTTCCGACCCGTCAACGTCGAGATAGGCGGCACTGGACAGTGCCATGAGGTTTTCATAACCGGTGCGGTCCTGCACCAGCAGTGCCAGCATGCCTTCCGGTTCGGCGCGTTCGCCCGGATGCGGGTCGACCGTGCGCACAGCGAGCGTACAGCCGACGATCGGCTGGATCCCTGCCCCGGCCATGACCTCGGAGAATTCCAGGGCGCCGAAGAGGTTATTGCTGTCGGTCAGCGCGATGGCGGGCATGCCGTGCTCGCGGCAGGCCGACACCATCTGCGGCATGCGGATCGCACCCTCGAGCAGCGAATAGGGCGAGCGGACCCGAAGATGCACAAAGGGTTGTTTCGCCGTCATCGCCCGCTCCGTCAGCGTTTCAGAACCGCCCCGCCACGCGCATCATCGGGACAAAAGCCCCGCCAAACAAACCGAAACCGGCCGCCGCGAGTCGAGAGGCCAATAAACTACGCCAGGAACGCCTCAGGCGAAATCAGGCTTGCGGGCCCGATCTCAGTAAACGCGACCGGAAAGACCCGCGGCCTGCACTGCGCCCGCGCTCGCCTCAGGCCGCGCCGAGCACGCTTCCCCACATGGCGATCATCCAGGCGAAACCCAGCACAGCCGTGGCGGCAGAGACATCTTGAAGAACGCGGCGCATGACAACCTCCCGAATTCATGTTCCGTGTTTGTTCTATTTCGGCACAAGCACGGCGTCAAGCAGAAAGTTCCGCAAATGTTCCGTCAGGCGTGCTCCGGGAATATCTAGGCCGTTTCCGGGCTGTAGGGCGCAAGGTGCCCGTCCTGGAAGGTCACGACACGATCCATCCTGGCCGCGAGGTCGTGATTATGCGTCGCCACCAGGGCCGCGGCCCCGGCATCGCGCACCGTCTCGCGGAAGGCCTCGAACACGGTCGCCGAGGTGGTCGGGTCGAGATTGCCGGTCGGCTCGTCGGCCAGCAGCACATGCGGTGCATTGGCCAGCGCACGGGCGATGGCGACACGCTGCTGCTCGCCGCCGGACAATTGCGAGGGCTGGTGGGTGGCGCGGTCGGACAGGCCCAGCCGCTCGAGCAGGGCATCGGCCCGCGCGATGGCCGCCTTGCGCGGCACACCTCCGATCAGCTGCGGCAGCACGATATTCTCGCGCGCATCGAATTCGGGCAGCAGGTGGTGGAACTGGTAGACAAAGCCGATATCCCGGCGGCGGATCGCCGTGCGCTGCCGGTCGGACAGGCCGCTTGTCGCCGCGCCGCAGACAACCACTTCCCCGCCATCGGGCCGTTCCAGCAGACCCGCGGCATGCAGGAGCGACGACTTGCCGGAACCGGAGGGTCCGACCAGGCCGACGATCTCGCCGGGCATCAGGGTCAGGCTGACCCCGCGCAGCACTTCCAGCGTGTCGGCTTCGGTTACGTAGGTGCGCACGATCTCGCGCAGATCGAGGACGGGATCACTCATAGCGCAGCGCCTCCACGGGATCGAGACGCGCGGCGCGCCAGGCCGGCGGCAGCGTCACCAGCAGCGAGACGATGAAGCCGAAGATGGAGATGAAGGCCACCTCGCCCCAGTCCAGCTTGGCCGGAATGCGATAGAGGAAATAGACGCTCGGATCCCAGGGATTGGTGCCTGTCGTCCAGGTGATGAAATCCTGGATCGGGCCGATATTCACCACGAAGAGAATGCCCAGAAGGATGCCGGCCAGCGTGCCGAGAACCCCGATCGACGCTCCGACGATCAGGAAGACGCGCATCACGGACGCCTGCGTTGCCCCCATGGTGCGCAGGATGGCGATGTCGCGCCCCTTGTTCTTCACCAGCATCACCAGGCCGGAGATGATGTTCATCGCGGCGATCGCGACAACGATCGACAGGATGAGCCGCATCGCGGTGCGCTCGAATTCCAGCGCGTTGTAGAAGGCCGGGTTGAGCTGGGTGTAGTCATAGGCGGCGGCGTCGGGACCGGCGAGCGCACCGATGCTTCCCACCATGCTGGCGGCCATGTCCGGATCGGTCAGCCGCACCTGGATCTGGTCGGTCCCCTCGCCCTTGGCAAAGAAGACCCGCCCCTGGTCCAGCGGCATGAAGGCCGCACTCTCGTCGATGGTCGACACGCCGGCGGCCAGGACGGCCCCGACATAATAGGCTTTCTGGTTGGGCCGCGCCCCGAACACGGTCGGCGTGCCGCGGGCCGTGGTGAAGGTCACCCGGTCGCCGACACCGACAGCGAGACGCCGGGCAATCCCCGAGCCCAGGATGATCGTGTCACCGCCATTATGGCCCTCACCGAAGCCGTCGAGACTGCCCTCGACGAGGCCGGTGCGGCCGTCCGGCGATGGATTGGCAATCACGTCCAGCGCAGCAACGTCCCCGGGCCGGGTACCCAGCACGACGATGACACTCTGATAGCGCTCGGACGACGCCAGGACCTGCCCCTGGACCACCGGATCGGCGCTGAGCACGCCCGGCATCGCCTCAAGCTCGCGCACCAGCGCATCGACACGCTCGGCATCGAGATTACGTGTATCGACATAGACATGCGGCTGAAAGCCGAGCAGCTGGCTGAAGAGCTCCGCCCGGAAACCGTTCATGATCGACATGACAGCGATCAGGCCGAGAACGGCCAGTGTGATCCCGCCAAAGGAGATCATGGCAATCAGTGCGACGCCGCCATGCTTCCGCCGGGCCCGCAGATAGCGGAAGGCCAGCATGAATTCATAGGGCGAGAAGGGGCGTGCGCCCCCGGCTGCACGGACTGCGGGATCAGCCATCGGCAAAAGCCCTTTCGGCGAGACGGTTGACGGCATCCTCCGGCGAAAGCTCGTGGGTTTCGCCGGTGCGGCGCACTTTCAGCTCCACCTTGCCCTCTTTCAGACCGCGCGGACCGATGACGAGCTGGTAGGGCAAGCCGATCAGGTCGGCCGTGGCAAACTTGCCGCCCGGCCGTTCCGACGTGTCGTCATAGAGCGGGTCGAGACCGGCGGCGGTGAGCTTGCCATAAGCGTCTTCACAGGCCGCATCGGCCTCGCCATCGCCGGCACGCAGATTGAGAATACCGACACCGAAGGGCGCGACTTCCTCGGGCCAGATACAGCCCTTCTCGTCGTGATGCGCCTCGATGATCGCGCCCAGGAGGCGCGACACGCCGACGCCGTAGGAGCCCATATGCACTGCCCGCTCCTTACCGTCGGGATGCGTGACCAGCGCCTTCATCGGATCGGAATATTTGGTGCCGAAATAGAAGATATGCCCCACCTCGATACCGCGCGCCGTCAGACGGCGGTCCTCGGGCACCCGGGCGAACACGTCGGGTTCATGCATCTCGTCGGTTGCGGCATAGAGCGCGGTGCGCTGGTCGACCAGCGGCTGCAGATCGCCGTCGAAATCGATGTCCGTGCCCGGTGCGCCCATGTCGACAAGATCGGCATGGCAGAACACTTCGCTCTCGCCGGTTTCCGCCAGAACGATAAACTCGTGCGACAGATCACCGCCGATCGGGCCGGTATCCGCCTTCATCGGCACGGCCTTCAGACCCATCCGCGAGAAGGTGTTCAGATAGGCGATGAACATCTTGTTGTAGGAGCGGCGCGCCGCCTCTTCGTCCAGATCGAAGGAATAGGTATCCTTCATCAGGAATTCGCGGCCCCGCATCACGCCGAAGCGCGGGCGGATCTCGTCCCGGAACTTCCACTGGATGTGGTAGAGCAGCTTGGGCAGGTCCTTGTAGGACCGGCAATAGGAGCGGAAGATCTCGGTGATCATCTCCTCGTTCGTCGGCCCGAACAGCATGTCGCGCTCGTGACGATCCGTGATGCGCAGCATCTCCGCACCGTAATCGTCATAGCGGCCGCTTTCGCGCCACAGATCGGCCGACTGGATGGTCGGCATCAGCAGCTCCACCGCACCGGCGCGGTTCTGCTCCTCGCGGACGATCTGCTCGACCTTCTTGAGCACCTTCAGACCCAGCGGCAGCCAGGAATAGATGCCGGCGGATTGCTGCCGGATCATGCCGGCGCGCAGCATCAGCTGGTGCGAGACGATCTGGGCGTCGGAGGGGGTTTCCTTGAGGACGGGCAGGAAGAAGCGGGACAGGCGCATGGGTGGGGAATTCCGCGATAAGAGGTTCAACCCCCATTAGAACGCGTTGGGAAGCGATGACAAGGCACCTTCCCCGCCTCTGTCAGTCCTGCGCCACAGGGCTCAGGCCTTCAGTGTCACACCGCTTTCCTGCGTCACCGCCTTGGCATAGCAGGCCCGGTCGATATCGCTGACCTCGACGGTGATGGACGCCACCGGCGTATCGAGCGCCTGCACGGCCGACAGGACGAGGTCGGACATCGCCGCCTTCTGCGCCGGCGTGCGCCCCGGCATGATCCGGGCTTCGGCGTGGATGAAGGAATAGTTGTTGCGGCCATTGCGGTAGTGGCTGACGGGCACGACGCGCACCTTGATGTCGTTCGGATCGAAAAGCTCGCTCGCCTCCATGCCGTGGAAGACCGCATCGACCAGCCGTTCGGGCGTCAGGCCCAGGGCGTCGAGATCGGAATGGTGCAGGATGACGTGCGGCATGGGTCAGGCTCCGGTTGAGGGTCAGATCGTTCAAGACATGGCGTCAGGCCATGCCGGATACAATCGCAAGGCCGGATACAATCGCAAGGATCGGGTGGGCGCAGCCATTGGCCGGCGGCACAAGGTGATCGTCACATCCAGGAGTGCCCGAGATGACCTTCCGTATCACCGGCCTGTCGCCGGAACCCTTCCGCCCCCTGTTCGGTCTGCCCGACGCGGAACTCGCCGCCCGCGGCATTGTCCGCAAGACCGTGACCGCCAAGCCCGGCTTTCCCTGCCGCATCACGCTGGACGATGCCGAGCCGGGCGAAAGCGTGCTGCTGCTCCATCATGAAAGCCACAGCGCCGACACGCCCTACCGCTCGGCCTATGCGATCTATGTGCGGGAGAACGCGGCCGAGGCCGCCGAGCTGACCGACGAGATCCCGCCCGTCATGCGGGGCCGCCCGCTGGCGCTGCGCCTGTTCGACAGCACGGGGATGCTGGCCGGCGCCGACCTGGTCCTGACCGGCGATCCGCGCGCGGCCATCGAGACCGCCCTCGCCCGCAGCGAGATCGCCTATATCGACGTCCACAATGCCGCACACGGCTGTTTTGCCGCGCGGGTCGAACGCGCCTGAGCCCTACTCGGCCTCGACCGGATAATAGGTGGGCGATCCCGGGCCGACCGGGAGGTCGAGGCCGAACGTCCACAGGAAGAAGAAGCTGGACCACAAGAGGAGGAAGAAGATGCTGTAGGGCAGCATCATCGCGATCAGCGTGCCGACGCCCAGGTTTTTGTCATAGCGCGTTGCCCAGGCGAGGATGAGGCCGAAATAGCTCATCATCGGGGTGATGATATTGGTCGATGAATCGCCGATCCGGTAGGCCGCCTGGATCACTTCCGGGGCATAGCCGATCAGCATCAGCATCGGCACGAAGATCGGCGCGGTGACGGCCCACTGCGCCGAGGCCGATCCCAGCGACAGATTGATCACCGCGCACATCAGGATGAAGAGGAAGAAGACCAGCGGGCCGGTCATGCCGGTATCCTGCAGGAATTGCGCGCCGGTGACGGCCGTGATCGCACCCAGATTGGTCCAGCCGAAGAAGGCGACGAACTGGGCGGCAAAGAAGACCAGGACGATATAGAGGCCCAGGGCGCTGATCGCACCGGCCATGGCGTCGATCACGTCCCGGTCGGTCTTCATGGTGCCGGTGGCCCGGCCATAGGCATAGCCTGCCGCAATGAAGAAGATCAGGATCCACACCACGAAACCGCGGAAGAAGGGTGACGCGATACGGTCGCCGGTGTCCGGGTTGCGCAGCACGCCCCATTCAGGCGCAAGCGTGAGCGCCATGAGGGCGAAGACGCCCAGAATGGCCAGACCGGCCCACAGCAGGCCCTTGCGCTCAACCGCCGCCAACGGCTGCATCATGTGCTTGTCGAGCACGGTCTCGTCGGCCCGGGACGGATCGTATTTCCCCAGCTTGGGCTCGACGATGAAAATGGTCACGAGCGAGCCGATGGCCGTGATCACGAAGGTGGAGGCGAACATGAAATACCAGTTCGCGGTCGCCAGGACTTCATAATCCGGATCAATCAGCCGCGCCGCTTCCTGGGTGATGCCGGCGAGCAGCGGGTCGATCGTGCCGATGAGCAGATTGGCGCTGTAACCGCCGGAGACACCGGCAAAGGCGGCGGCCATGCCGGCCAGCGGATGCCGGCCCAGAGCGTAGAAGATCGCGCCGGCGAGCGGGATCAGCACGACATAGCCGACCTCGGAGGCCGTGTTCGAGAGAATGCCGGCGAACACGACAGCCACCGTCACCACGTGACGCGGCGCGGACAGCACCATCGCCCGGACGGCAGCAGACAAGAGACCGGACTTCTCGGCCACACCGACGCCCAGCATGGCGACCAGCACCACGCCGAGCGGTGCGAAACCGGTGAAATTCGTGACGAGGTTGGTCCAGATCCGGCGAATGCCATCGCCATCGAGCAGGCTCACCGCGCGGATCATGCCATCCTCGGCGACGCCGCGGGCACCGGCCGGGCGCGGATCCTCGACCGCGACCCCGAGCCAGCCTAACACGCCGGACAGCAGCACGATGCCGATGGCCAGGATCGCGAACAGGGTGACCGGGTGCGGCAGCAGATTTCCCAGCCATTCCACCCCGTCGAGAAACCGCGTGAAAACCCCGCGGCGCGGCGCGCCCCGTTCCGTCTGACTGTCACTCATGCGTTTCCCCTCACTGCCGGCCCGTCTCCCGAAGGCCGTCTGTTCTATCCCCAGCTGCCATCGGTAGGCATGTAGCGCGCCACCAGGCCGGATTCGTTGATGATGTAGTAGATGATCCAGATGCCGGAGGTGACGATCGTGCACCACCATCCCTTCCTGATCAGGTCGGGCGCCATCGGCGCACCGGGCTCGGTTCCCGCCACGATATCTCCGGCCTCTTCCTGCGAGCGCACGCCGATCGGCAGCATCATGAAGAAGACCAGCCACCACACGATCAGGAAGACGACCAGCCCGTTGACCACGCCCACCCCGTCATCGCGGATGAAGAAGCGGGACAGCCAGAGCGCCAAAGCGATCCCCGGCAGGACGTATTGAGCCCAGCGCGGCATCAGGCCGGTTCCTGCATGAGTTCAATGAGTTGTCCGTGGGAATTCTTCGGATGAATGAAGATCACGGGCACGCCATGAGCGCCGATATAGGGCTCACCCGTCCCCAGAACGGTCGCGCCCTTTGCCACCATCGCATCGCGCGCCGCGACGATGTCGGGCACTTCAAAGCACAGATGGTGCTGGCCGCCCCTGGGATTGCGTTCGAGGAATTTGTGGACCGGGCTGTCATCGCCGAGCGGCTCGAGCAGTTCGATCTCGGAATTGGCCAGATGCACGAAGGCGACGCGAACGCCCAGATGCGGGAAGTCCTTCGTCTGCGTCGCCTCGTCCGCGCCGTAGAGCCCGGCATAGGTCGCCTTGGCCGCCTCGATATCCGGCACGGCCACGCCGACATGGTTCAGACGTCCGATTTTCATCTCAAACCTCCAGAATGATCACTTCGACCCAGGGCTTCTTGCCCCAGATCCGCGACGCTTCACGGCGCACCGCGCGGCGCACTTCCTCTTCCGCCGTTTCGGCGTCACGGCGGTCGCGATTGGACAGGCGGTCAAAAGCGCGCTCGGCCTCGTCGGCCAGCGCGTCGAGGAATTCGTCCAGCGAGAAGGACCGGTCCTCGGCGACACCCATGGACCGCACATCGGGACCGGAGACCAGCTCGCCCTTCTTGCCATGCACCGCCATCGCCACAGTGACCTGGCCGGCATAGGCCAGCTTGCGGCGCTCGCGCATCGACAGGGCATTGGCGTCGGTGACGAAATTGCCGTCCAGATGCAGCCGGCCCGCCGGCGCCTCGTCGACAATCGACGCCCCGCCATCGGCGCGCAACTCCACCATGTCACCATTGCGCACGGTGACGGCGTGCGGCACCTGCAGCTGGCGGGCAAAGGCTGCGTGCTCGATCAGGTGACGGCGCTCGCCATGCACCGGGATCGCCACCTTCGGCTGGGCCCATTGATACATCTGGGCCAGTTCGTCGCGGCACGGGTGGCCGGAAACGTGAACCGGGCGGTTCTTCTCGGTGATGATCTCCACACCACGCTCGGCGAGCCGGTTCTGCAGCTGGAAAATGCCGATATCATTGCCGGGAATGACGCGGCTGGAAAAGATCACCGTATCGCCCGAACCCAGCGTGACATTGCGGTGATTGCCCTCGGCAATCCGCGACAGCGCCGCGCGCGGCTCGCCCTGGGACCCGGTGCACAGATAGAGAATTTTCTCAGGCGGGAAGAAACCCGCCTCCTCTTCCCCGACGAAATCCTGCACATGGCTCAGCAGTCCGACGGACTTCGCCGCCGCCGTCATGCGATGCATGGAACGGCCCACCAGGCACACGCGCCGGCCATTGGCCTCGGCGGCCTCGATCGCCGACTGCAGGCGCGCCACATTCGAGGCAAAGGCGGCAATGGCGACCTTGCCGGTCGTGTTCTCGCCGACGACCTTCACCAGCTCTTCCTTCACGCCCGATTCCGAGCCGCTCTCGCCGGCCGAGAAGACGTTCGTGCTGTCGCAGACCATGGCCAGCACACCCTCCTCGCCCAGCGCCGTCAGCGCCGACACGTCGGTCGTCTCGCCGATCAGCGGATCGGGGTCGATCTTCCAGTCGCCGGTGTGCAGCACCAGACCGGCCGGCGTGCGGATCGCCAGGCCGTTGGGCTCGGGAATGGAGTGGGTCAGCGTGATCAGCTGGATATCGAAGGGGCCGAGATCGAAGCGGCTGTCGAGCGCGATCTCGTGCAGCTCGACCTCGTCCTCGAGACCGAATTCACGCAGGCGGTCACGCACCAGCCAGGCGGTAAAGGGTGTTGCCCATATCGGGCACTTAAGGCGGCGCCACAGGTGCGCTACGGCACCCATGTGATCCTCGTGTGCATGGGTCAGGACCATGCCGATCAGATCGTCGCGCCGCTCCTCGATGAAGGCGGGGTCGGGCATGATGATGTCGACCCCGGGGGTCGACAGGTCACCGAAAGTGACGCCGCAATCGACGATGATCCATTTCTGATTGTCCTCCGGGCCGTAGCCATAGAGGTTGAGATTCATCCCGATTTCGTCGGAGCCGCCGAGCGGCAGAAAATACAAACTATCAGTCAAGGCTTCCGCCATTGAGTTTCCAGACTTCCATGAGGCCGCGAATGGTCAGGTCGCCATCGTAATGGTCGATGGTGCGGGAGGCCCCTTCGAACAGGGACACCACGCCCCCGGTGGCGACAACCGTCATCGGCGCGCCCCATTCGGTCTTCAGACGGTTTACCAGACCGTCGATCAGATCGATATAGCCCCAGAACACGCCGGACTGCATAGCGGAGACCGTATCCTTGCCCATCACGCGCTGTGGCTTGGCGATCGCGACCCGCGGCAGTTTAGCGGCGGCGGCGTGCAGGGCCTGCATGGACAGGTTGATGCCCGGCGCAATGATCCCGCCCTCGAAGGCTCCGTCGGCGCCGATCACGTCGAATGTCGTTGCCGTGCCGCTGTCGATGATGATCAACGGGCCCTGATAGACCGAACGAGCGCCCAGCGCGTTGACCAGGCGGTCGGCACCGGCGTCCTGCGGCCGGTCGAGACGCACCTCGATATCCATCAGCACGCCCGGCTCACCCACGATCACCGGCTCGGCGTTGCAATAGCGGCGCGAGAGATTACGCAGGTTGAACAAGGCCTGCGGCACCACGGTGGAGATCACGCAGCCAGTGATATCGCTCAGCTTGAACCCCTGCAGGGACATCAGCTGCGACAGCCAGACGGCATGCTCGTCGGCCGTACGGGTCGAATCCGTGCCGGATCGCCACTGCGCGACCCAGGTCTTGCCGTCGTGAACGGCGAACAGCGTGTTGGTATTGCCGCAATCGATGGCAAGCAGCATGGCTAGTCTCTCCTCAGCGCCGGCGCCGTCACCCCGGCGGGGAAGAAGACGTCACCAGCGGAGATATATCGCCGTCCGCCATCGTCCAAGTCCAGCCGCAGCGATCCGTCAGGGCCCAGATCGGCAAACACCCCGCTCACGGTCTCGTTCTGAAGCCGCGCCTCACAGCGCTCGCCCAGCCCGTGAGCCCGGGCGAGCCAGCCATCGCGCAGCGGGCCGAACCCGTCCTGCAGCCAGCGGCGGCGCCAGCGCTCGAACGCATCGACGAGGGTGTCGAGCGCCTGTTCACGCGGGATCGCACCGCCCGCAGCCGCCAGCGAGGTCGCCGGCCGTTCGCTGTCATCCGGCGCGGCGGCCAGATTGATCCCGATCCCGAGCGCCAGCCACAGACCGCCGCCGGGGGCCTGGCCCGATTCAAGCAGGATGCCGGACACCTTGCGCCGGTTCACAAGCACGTCATTGGGCCATTTCACACGCGTGGCGGCCGGATCGCGCAGTGCCGTGTCGCACACTTCCGCGACAGCCAGGGCTGCCGCAAAGGAGAGTTCCGCCACCCGGCCGGGTTCGGCCTGGAAGGTGTAGAGCCCCGTGGTGAAGAGGTTGCCCTCGAGCCCGGTCCAGGCCCGGCCGCGACGGCCACGGCCGGCGAGCTGCCGGCGTGCGGCGATCCAGAGCGGACCGCGCTCGCCAGCCAGAGCCCGCTCACGCGCATCCGCATTGGTCGATTGCGTCTCGTCGAGCCACTCGATCGCAGGCGAAGGGGCCGACAAGGTCTAGAGGACAGTCAGCCCGACGGACACGGCCCGGTAGACGACCCAGCCCACCACCGGCAGCAGGGCCACCGTGGCCAGGCCTGCCAGGCGCGTTACCCAGTAGATCGACAGGGCTGCCGGAACGAATTCCACCTCGCCCTCGTCGAACCAGACCGTCTTCACCACCCGCAGATAGTAGGCCGCGCCCACCACGGAGAAGAGAACGGCAAGGACCGCCAGGATCAGGAGGCCGGATTCGACGGCTGCGTAGATCAGGAAGAACTTGCCGAAGAAGCCGACCATGAAGGGCAGGCCGCCGATGGAGAACATCAGCGCCGTGATCGACCAGCCCAGGCCCGGATTGCGCTGGGCCACGCCGGCCAGATCGGAGATCTGTTCCACCATGCCTTCGCGCGTGCGCATCGACAGGATGGCGCCGAAGGAGCCGATCACCGAGATCATGTAGAGCACCATGTAGACCAGAAGCGCCCACATACCGGTCTGGCTCGCCGCCGCGACGGCCACCAGGGCATAGCCCATATTGGCGATCGAGGAATAGGCCATCAGGCGCTTGATATTGGTCTGGGTCAGCGCACCGAAGGCGCCGATGCCCATGGACAGCACGGCCAGGATCCAGATCACGTCGCGCCATTGTTCGACCATGCCGCCGAAGGGCTCGACCAGCACGCGGGCCAGCAGGATCATGGCGGCAAATTTGGGAGCCGTCGCAAAGAAGGCCGTCACCGGCGTCGGCGCACCTTCATAGACGTCCGGCGTCCACATGTGGAAAGGCGCGGCGGAAACCTTGAAGGCCAGACCGCAGATCACGAAGACGAGGCCGAAGATGAGGCCGACCGTCGGACCGCTTTCCACGGCGATAGCGATCTCGTTGAAGCCCGTGGCACCGGCAAAACCGTAGACCAGCGATGCCCCGTAGAGCAGCAGGCCGGACGACAGTGCGCCGAGCACGAAATACTTCAGGCCGGCTTCCGAGGCGCGCAGGCTGTCGCGGTTGAAGGCCGCCAGCACATAGAGCGCCAGGGATTGCAGCTCGATCGCCATATACATGGAGATCAGGTCGTTGGCCGACACCATCATCATCATGCCGGCGGCGGCGAGCGTAACCAGGATGGCGTATTCCATCTTGCCGAGTTTTTCCGCCTGCAGATAAGGCATGGCGAGCAGCATGGCGATCGCCGCGACAATGCCGATGGCCACTTTGGAGAAGCGGGCCAGGCTGTCGAAGATGAAGCTGCCGGAGAAGGCTGTCCCCTCGCCCGTCACGGCGAACAGGGCTGCCAGACCGGCGACGGCCAGCAAGCCGACCGTCAGCCATTGCACGAGGCGATTGGCACCCTCGCCCTTCAGGAACACGCCCAGCATGAGCAGCGCCATCGCGCCGCAGGCCAGGAGGATTTCCGGGATGAGGAGCGTCAGATCCTGGGAAAGCATGTCCGCAGTCATGGCGTGCCTCTCCTACTGGGCCGGTGCGGGCAGTGCCGCATTGTAATTGGTGATCAGATTGTCGACCGAGGCCGCCGTGATGTCGGTCACCACGGTCGAGGACACGCCGAGCCACAGCGTCATGATGATGAGCGGGATGAAGATCGCCCATTCCATGCGGTTGAGGTCGGTGATGGTCTCGAGTTTCGGATTGGTGATCTCGCCGAACACCACATCGCGATACATGGTCAGCATGTACATGGCCGACAGGATGACGCCGGCCGCCGCACCGGTGGCGATCCACCAGCTCACCTGGAAGGCACCGACCATCGTCATGATCTCGCCGATGAAGCCGGACGTGCCCGGCAGGCCGACATTGGCCATGGTGAACAGGGCGAAGATCGCGGCATAGGCCGGCATGCGGTGCACGAGGCCGCCATAGAAGGCGATCTCGCGGGTGTGCATGCGGTCATAGATCACGCCGACGCACAGGAAAAGCGCGCCGGAGATCACGCCGTGCGAGATCATCTGGAAGATCGCGCCCTGCACGCCCGTCTCGTTCATCGCGAACAGGCCCATCGTCACGAAGCCCATGTGGGCGACGGAGGAATAGGCGATCAGCTTCTTGATGTCGGTCTGACGGAAGGCAACCAGCGAGGTGTAGATGATGGCGATGATCGACAGCGCGAAGACCAGCGGCGCAAAATAGTCCGACGCTTCCGGGAACATCGGGATGGAGAAGCGCAGGAAGCCGTAGCCGCCCAGCTTCAGCAGCACACCGGCCAGGATGACCGAGCCCGCCGTCGGCGCCTGCACGTGGGCATCCGGCAGCCAGGTGTGCACCGGCCACATCGGCATCTTCACCGCAAAGGAAGCGAAGAAGGCCAGCCACATCCACATCTGGGCATTACGGGCGAACTCATAGTCCAGCAGCGCCGTGATGTCGGTCGTTCCCGATTGCAGGAACATGTAGACCATCGCGACCAGCATCAGCACCGAGCCAAGCAGGGTGTAGAGGAAGAACTTGAAGGCCGCATAGACCCGGTTCTGCCCGCCCCACACGCCGATGATGATGAACATCGGGATCAGGCCGCCTTCGAAGAAGATGTAGAACACCACCAGGTCGAGCGCGCAGAACACGCCGATCACCAGGGTTTCCAGCAGCAGGAAGGCGATCATGTAGTCGGCGACGCGTTTCTCGATCGCGCCGGACGCCATGATACACAGCGGCATCAGACCGGCAGTCAGCAGCACGAACAGCACGGAGATGCCGTCGACGCCGAGCCGGTAGCCCATGCCGATCTCGGACAGCCACTCGATCTCGTGCACGAACTGGAAGCCCGCCGTTTCACGGTCGAAATTGGCCACCAGGATGATGGACAGGACCAGCGTCACCATGGTCGCCACCCAGGCCACCAGGCGCGAATTCCGGTCGATCAGGGCCTGGTCTTCGGGCCGCGCCGTGAAGCGGAAGAGCGCGATGACCAGCGCGCCGATGGCCGGGACGAAGGTCAGGATCGAAAGAAAGGCTTCGAACTCGCCAAACATCTATTGGCCTCCTGCGCCGAACTGGGCCCAGAGCAGAAGCCCCAGCACGCCGATCAGCATGACGAATGCGTAGTGATAGAGATAACCGGACTGGGCCTTGGCGAGGCGCCTGGCCGCCGCCAGGGTCGAGCCGGCAACACCGTTCGGGCCGAAGCCGTCGATGATGCGGACATCGCCGATTTTCCAGAACAGGTCGCCCAGCCCCTTTGCGCCGCGCACGAAGACGAAGTGGTAGATCTCGTCCACATACCACTTGTTGTAGAGGAAGCTGTGCAGCGGACCGCCGCGGGCGGCGATGCGGGCCCCCATGCCCTCATTGATCAGATAGAACCAGATCGCGCCCAGGAAACCGATCAGCGTCGCGAAGAAAGGCGAGAGCAACACCCAGACCGGCGGATGGTGGCCACCGCCATGATCCCCCTCGGCCGCATGCTCGTCCGCCGCGACCGCATGGTCGTCAGCCGCAGCGACGGCGTGATCGCCGGCCGCCGGCTCGGCATGGCTGTCTGCGGCCACGGCATGCGTGTCCTCGCCGGCAACGGCCGGACCATGGGCGCCGGCAGCAAGAGCCTCGCCCCAGAAGTGGCCGGAATGGTCACCGATGAAGCTCGACTTGTAGAGCCCGCCGGCCAGCACCGCACCGACAGCCAGAACGACCAGCGGCAGCGCCATCGGCCATTTCGGATCGTGGGCGTGATCATAGACATCCTTGGGACCGCGATAGGTGCCATGGAAGGTCATGAAGATCAGGCGCCAGGAGTAGAAGCTCGTCAGCAATGCCGCGACGGTACCGATCCAGAAGGCCGGAATACCGAAGAACACGCCCTCGCGGCCTGCCATGAAGGCGCCCTCGATGATGGCATCCTTCGAGAAGAAGCCGGCAAAGCCGAGATCCGGCAGGAAGAGGCCGAGCGCACCGAAGGAGAAACCGACACCGGTCAGCGCCAGCGTGCCGATGATCATCATCAGCCAGGTCATCGGCATCATGCGGAACAGCCCGCCCATCTTGCGCATGTCCTGCTCGTCATGGACGCCGTGGATCACCGCGCCGGAGCCGAGGAACAGAAGTGCCTTGAAAAAGGCGTGCGTGAACAGGTGGAACATGGCCGCGCCGTAAAGGCCCAGGCCCGCCGCGAAGAACATGTAGCCCAGCTGCGAACAGGTCGAATACGCGACAACCCGCTTGATGTCGTTCTGCGCCATGCCGACCGTGGCCGCGAACAGCGCCGTCACGGCACCGATCACGGTAACAATGGCCGAGGCGTTCGGCGCCATCTCGTAGATCGGGAAGGCCCGGCAGACGAGGAAGACACCGGCCGTCACCATCGTCGCGGCGTGGATCAGGGCGGAAACCGGCGTCGGACCTTCCATCGCGTCCGGCAGCCAGACGTGCAGGAAGAACTGCGCCGACTTGCCCATCGCGCCGATGAACAGGAGGAAGGCGATCAGTTCGATCGCATTGAAGGACATGCCTGCAAAGGACAGGACCGCATCGGCCTGGTCGCCGACCTGGGCGAAGACATCGTCAAAGGCCACGGAGCCGAAGACCAGGAAGATCGCCATGATGCCCAGGGCAAAGCCGAAATCGCCGACACGGTTGGTCACGAAGGCCTTGATCGCCGCGTCATTGGCCGACTTCTTCTTGTACCAGAAGCCGATCAGCAGATAGGAGGCCAGCCCCACCCCTTCCCAGCCGAAGAAGAGCTGCAGGAAGTTGTCGGCGGTCACCAGGGCCAACATGGCGAAGGTGAAGAGCGACAGGTAGGAGAAGAAGCGTGCGCGGTGCGGATCGTGGGACATATAGCCCCAGGAGTAGATGTGCACCAGCGAGGAGACCGAGTTCACCACGACCAGCATGACGGCCGACAGGCTGTCCAGCTTGATCGCCCAGGAGACGTCGAAATCGCCGACGCTCATCCAGGTCGCGAGATGGATCGTGGTCGTGTTGCCGCCGACCGTCACGTCGAAGAAGACGATCCAGGACAGGATGGCCGACAGCAGGACCGCACCGGTGGTGACGATCTGCGCGGCGCGGTGGCCGACATAATTGCCGAAGAGACCGGCAAAGGCCGAGGCGAGGAGCGGCCCGAAGACGATAATAGGTGCCATGATCCCCTAGCCCTTCATCAGGTTGACGCCCTCAACCGAGATATCGCCCCGGTTGCGGAAGAAGACGACGAGAATGGCCAGGCCCACAGCGGCTTCCGCCGCGGCCACGGTCAGTACGAACAGCGCGAACACCTGCCCCGCCAGATCGCCCAGGAAGGACGAGAAGGCGACGAGGTTGATGTTCACCGACAAGAGGATGAGCTCGATCGACATCAGGAGGATGATGACGTTCTTGCGGTTCACGAAAATGCCGAACACACCGATGGTGAAGAGCACCGCGGCGACGGCGAGGTAATGCCCCAGCCCGATCTCCATCATTCTCCAATCCCCTGTCCCGGCTTGATATCCAGCATTTCAACGGCGGTCTTGCGATCCCGGCCGACCTGGGCGGTCACGCTCTGGCGCTTGACGCCTTCCTTGTGACGCAGCGTCAGCACGATGGCGCCGATCATGGCGACCAGCAGCACCAGGCCTGCAATCTGGAAGAAGTAGACGTACTGGTCGTAGATGACCGTGCCGAGCGCCTCGACATTGCTCATCCCGTCCGGCATCGCCGCCGCGCGCAGGGCTTCGGCCTGCGGCGCGCTTTCCCAGCTCATCCCGATCATCGCCAGCTCGATCGCCAGCACGACGGCGATCAGCCCGCCGAGCGGCAGATAGCTCAGAAAGCCCTGCTTAAGCTCGGCGAAGTCGACGTCCAGCATCATGACGACGAAGAGGAAGAGCACCGCGACCGCGCCGACATAGACAACGATCAGCAGCATCGCCAGGAATTCGGCGCCGAGCAGCACGAACAGACCCGCGGCCGAGATGAAGGCCAGGATCAGGAACAGCACGGACCTGACCGGGTTGCGGGCGATGACGACCATCAGGGCCGACAGGATCGCCACTCCGGAAAAGGCCCAGAAGGCCAGTGATGCGAGCATGATGCCCTCTTCCGTCTATTGTTCAGCCAACGCGCCGCCGATCAGCGGTACGGCGCGTCGAGTTCCAGGTTTCTGGCAATTTCCCGTTCCCAGCGATCGCCGTTCTCGAGCAGTTTTGCCTTGTCGTAGAAAAGTTCCTCGCGGGTCTCGGCAGCGAACTCGAAGTTCGGGCCTTCCACGATTGCATCCACCGGGCATGCCTCCTGGCAGTAGCCGCAATAGATGCACTTGGTCATGTCGATGTCGTAGCGGGTGGTGCGGCGCGAGCCGTCGGCGCGCGGTTCCGCCTCGATCGTGATCGCCAGTGCCGGGCAGATCGCCTCGCACAGCTTGCAGGCGATGCAGCGCTCTTCGCCGTTGGGATAGCGGCGCAGCGCATGCTGGCCGCGGAAGCGCGGGCTGAGCGGCCCCTTCTCGAAGGGATAGTTCAGCGTCGCCTTCTTCTTGAAGAAGTAGCGCATGCCCAAGCCGAAGGCGGACCAGAAGTCCATCAGCAGGGCGCCGCGAATGGTTTGTTGCAGTCGGCTCATGGGAGTTATCCTTGCGGGCCGTAGACGACGGCAGCACCCACCAGGGCCACCGCAACCAGCGAGGTCGGCAGGAAGATCTTCCAGCCGAGGCGCATCAGCTGGTCATAGCGGTAACGCGGGACCAGGGCCTTCACCATCGCAAACATGAAGAAGAAGAACACGACCTTGGCGGCGAACCAGAAGAAGTGCCAGGCGTGCGAAGCCAGATAGGGCCAGTCATTGACGAAGCCGTCCGGGAAAGGCGCGTGCCAGCCGCCGAAGAACAGGATGGCCGTCATCGCGCACATCAGCACGATGTTGAGATACTCGCCCACCATGAAGAGCAGGTAGGGCGTCGAGGAGTATTCCACCTGATAGCCGGCCACGAGTTCGGATTCGGCCTCGGGGAGGTCGAAGGGCGGACGGTTGGTTTCCGCCAGGGCCGAGATGAAGAACATCGCCGCCATCGGCACCATCACCAGGAACATCGGCAGCGGGAAGGCGTGGAAGGCCAGCAGGTTCCAGTTCCAGAAGCCGCCGGCCTGGATATCGACGATGTCGGACAGGCGCATAGAACCGGCGAACAGCAGCACGGTGACGATGATGAAGCCGATCGAGACTTCATAGGACACCATCTGCGCCGCCGAGCGCAGCGCGCCGAGGAAGGGATATTTCGAGTTCGAGGCCCAGCCGCCGATGATGATGCCGTAGACACCCAGCGACGACATCGCGAACAGGTAGAGGATGCCGACATTGAGGTCGGCGATCACCCAGCCCGGCGCCACCGGCACGACGGCCCAGGTGATGAAGGCGAGGATCAGCGTGATCAGCGGCGCCAGCAGGTAGAGCGAGCGGTCCGCGCCGGCCGGCACGACGATTTCCTTGAACACGAACTTGAAGAAGTCCGCGAAGGATTGCAGCAGGCCGAAGGCGCCGACCACGTTCGGGCCCTTGCGCATCTGCACCGCCGCCCAGACCTTGCGGTCCATCAGCAGCAGGAAGGCCAGCGAGATCAGCAGCACGATAATGAAGGCCAGGATCTGGCCGATCACGGCAAGCGTGCCCCAGAGCGGGCCGAATTGGGAGACGAACTCGCTCATCGCTTACTCCGCCGCTACTGCCGCCGGGGCGTCCTTGAGCGCGGCACATTCGGCCAGCGTCCTGGAAGCCCGGGCAACCGGGTTGGTGAAATAGAAATTGCGCACCGCCGCCGTGAAGGCCGCATCGGCGACATCCCCGTCGGCACCGATCGACTTGGCGTCGAACTCCGCCGCGCCTTCGGCTCCCGGGGCATGATCGATTCCGCCGAGCACGGGAACGTCCTCGAACAGTTTCAGGCGCAGCTGGGTGAGATTGTCATAGGGCAGCGTCTTGCCGACACGCTCGGACAGCGCGCGGAAGATGGCCCAGTTTTCCTTGGCCTCGCCCTTCGGGAAGACCGAGCGGAAAGCCAGCTGTACGCGGCCTTCGGTATTGGCGAACAGGCCGTCCTGCTCCGTCCAGGCCGCCCCCGGCAGCACGAGATCGGCGCGGTGGGCACCGGCATCGCCATGGCTGCCGATGTAGATGACGAAGGCCTCGCCGAACTTCGACATGTCCAGCTCGTCGGCGCCCATGAGGACAATCGTCTCCATATTGCCCGACTGCATGCCGGCCACGTCCTGACCGCCCTCGCCCGGCACGAAGCCGAGATCGAGGCCCGCCACGCGGCTGGCGGCCGTGTGCAGGACCGAGAAACCGTTCCAGTCTTCGCTGACAGCGGCGACGGCGGCGGCAAGATCGCCGGCCGCGCGCAGCACCTGGGCGCCGTCCTCGCGGGTCAGAGCACCGGCACCGACCAGGATCAGCGGGCGCTTGGCGTCCTTCAGTGTCTTGATGAAGCCCGAGCGCTTCTTCTTCAGGCCGGCGAGATCCTTGGCGCCGGTCCCGACATGCTCGTACTCATAGGTCAGGTCGACCGGTTCGCCGATCACGCCGACCTTGGTGTCATTGTGCAGCCAGGTCTTGCGGATACGCGCATTGACGATGGCCGCCTCGACGCGCGGATTGGCGCCGACGATGAGGATGGCGTCTGCCTCCTCGATACCGGCGATCGTCGCGTTGAACAGGTATTCCTGACGCGGGCCGGTGCCCAGCCTGGCGCCGTCCTGGCGGCAGTCGATCGAGGCGATGCCCAAGGCATCCGCCAGATCCTTGGCCGCCTTCATCTCTTCTGCCGAACACAGATCGCCGGCGATCATGCCGATTTTCGAGGCATCGCCCGACAGGCGCTTGGCCGCCACGTCCAGCGCCTCGCTCCAGCTCGCGGCGCGCAGCTTGCCGTTCTCGCGGACATAGGGCTTGTCCAGACGGCGCTTGCCCAGGCCTTCCCAGGCGTAGCGCGTCTTGTCGGAAATCCATTCCTCGTTCACGCCCTCATGCACACGCGGCAGGATGCGCAGCACGGCGCCGCCGCGGGCATCCACGCGGATATTCGAGCCGACCGCGTCCATCACGTCGACGGTCTCGGTCTTCTTCAGCTCCCAGGGACGGGCATTGAAGGCGTAGGGCTTGGAGGTCAGCGCACCCACCGGGCACAGATCGATGACATTGCCGGACAGTTCCGACGTCACCGCATTTTCCAGATAGGTCGTGATCTCGGCATCCTCGCCGCGGCCGATCATGCCGATCTCGGGCACGCCGGCGACTTCGGTGACGAAGCGGACGCAGCGCGTGCACTGGATGCAGCGGGTCATCTCCGTCTTGATGATCGGACCCATTTCCTTGTCTTCGACAGCGCGCTTGTTTTCCGGGAAGCGCGAGCCGGTGCGTCCGTAGACCAGCGACTGGTCCTGCAGGTCGCACTCGCCGCCCTGGTCGCAGATCGGGCAGTCCAGCGGGTGGTTGATGAGCAGGAACTCCATCACCCCTTCGCGCGCCTTCTTCACCATCGGCGACAGCGTGTTCATGGCCGGCGGTTCGCCGTTCGGCCCGCCGCGCATGTCGCGGACCTGCATGGCGCAGGACGCGGCCGGTTTCGGCGCGCCGACGAGCTCCACCAGGCACATCCGGCAATTGCCGGCGACCGACAGGCGCTCGTGATAGCAAAAGCGCGGGATTTCCCGACCCGCAGCCTCGGCTGCCTGCAACAGCGTGAAGGAATTCGGTACTTCGACTTCCTCGCCGTCGACGATGATTTTGCGGAGATCTTCGCTCATCACTTGTTCCTCGGCCCAGCGGCCTCAACAACCATCGAATTGTCGGCTTCCGCCGCCCGTGCCTGCTCGACCCGCTCACGAGACGCTTCGAGCGCCGTGAGGTATCGCTCCGGCGGTGTGTCAAGCGCATCCACGGCCCTTTGGAAGTGGATGGCGGCATCCTCGTGATCACCGCGTTCAGTCAGCAACTGACCGCGCAAAAAGACGTTCTCGGCCTGCAGCTCGCGCAGCTTGCGGGAGGCGCCGGCCCAGAGTGCAGCGGCGACCTCAACGGCATCCTCGAAGTCGTACTCGGGGAGTTCTGCCGCCTCCGGATAGGCGCTGAAATCTTCATCGAACAGCGTCGGCCGGGTCAGTTGCGGGAAATACTTGTCCCGGATGACCGCATTGCCCTCGCGGAACTGGCTGTAGAACGCTTCTGCCGCAGCCCGGGCCACCATCTTGTACTGACCGGCGAAATTCTCCTCCATGATCTCGACGACGTTTCGCCGTACCTTGTTGAGATCACTGCCCACGCGGTCAGGCACGTGCTTGTTGAAAGTCTCGAGGAAATGGATCCCCAGACTGGAGAGTGACGGGTTGCGGCTGTCCGGGCTTTCAAGGTCCAGCGCGGGGTCGATCCCCGTCGCCGCACAGAAATCGGCGATCAGATCGCCCTCCACCAGATGCGCGCGATCAAACAGCCGGATGTCCAGCGCATGCGCACCGAATACCGCCTCCAGCCGCTCAACCAGACCGGCATAATCGTAATTGAAGGGCAGGCGATCCTTGGGTTTCGGAAAGACCTTTGAATTGGTACCGCCACCCGCCTTGATCCGGGTCGAGTAAAGACTCACAGCCATCTCGTCCTGGCGGCGCAGATACACAATAACCCGGCAATTTTTCACGTACCGTCCGAACAGCGCCTTGAGCTTTTCCAGCTCGGATGTCGTTCGCAACAGGCTCTGGAGGTGCTCGCTCGAGACAATCACGCTGTGCGCCGTCCCGGCAGACGCCATCGTCCGGCCGAAATCCGCCTCGACCCCCGAATCGAACTCCCGGCGCGCTTCAGGACCGTCGATACCGTACCGCAGATGCAGGTGCGTGGGTTTGCGCCGGTCCTTCATCGCATAGGCCGCCAGACGGGTCTGGTTGCGCCGCCCCATCCCGGTCGGCACGCAGTATCCCGCCGAAGCAAGCGCAGCATCATTGCGATACAGGAAGTCCTGTATCGTCGTCGTGCCGGTTTTCTCGGTACCGATATGGATGAAAGCGGTCTCGATCATCGGAAAGACGGATAACCTCTGCCTACTCTGCCGCAACGGCCTGGCTGACAAACACGGGTTTGCCGGCGCGATAATTATTGATGCGTTCCTCGATCTCGCCCCGGAAATGGCGGATCAGGCCCTGGACGGGCCAGGCGGCCGCGTCACCGAGCGCGCAGATCGTGTGACCTTCCACCTGACCGGCGACGTCGAGCAGCATGTCGATTTCCTCGATGGTCGACTCGCCGCGCGCCATGCGTTCCAGCACGCGCCACATCCAGCCCGTGCCTTCGCGGCAGGGCGTGCACTGGCCGCAGCTTTCATGCCGGTAGAAGTAGGAAATACGCGCGATCGCCTTCACCACGTCGGTGGACTTGTCCATGACGATGACGGCGGCGGTGCCCAGACCGGACTTGTGCGCCTGCAGGGCGTCGAAATCCATCAGCACGTCGTCGCAGATATCCTTCGGCAGCAGCGACACCGAGGAGCCGCCCGGAATGACGGCCTTCAGATTGTCCCAGCCGCCGCGCACGCCGCCGGCATGTGTCTCGATGAGCGCCTTCATCGGGATCGACATGGCCTCTTCGACATTGCACGGCTTGTTCACATGGCCGGAGATCGAGAAGATCTTGGTGCCCACATTGCGCTCGCGCCCGAAGCTGGCGAACCATTGCGCGCCGCGGCGCAGGATCGTGCCGGCCACCGCGATGGATTCGACATTGTTGACCGTGGTCGGGCAGCCATAGAGGCCGGCATTGGCCGGGAATGGCGGCTTCAGTCGCGGCTGGCCCTTCTTGCCTTCCAGGCTTTCCAGCAGGGCCGTTTCCTCGCCGCAGATATAGGCGCCGGCACCGTGATGGATATAGACGTGGAACGGCCAGCCATGGACGTTCTTCTCGCCGATCAGCTTGGCCTCATAGGCCTCCTTGACGGCTTTCTCCATCGCCAGGCGCTCGGTGACGTATTCGCCGCGCAGATAGATGTAGCAGGCGTGCGCCTGCATCGAGAAGGACGCGATCAGGCAGCCTTCGATGAGAAGGTGCGGATCGTGCCGCATGATCTCGCGGTCCTTGCACGTGCCCGGCTCGGACTCGTCGGCATTGACGACGAGATAGTGCGGACGTGCGCCCACGTCCTTGGGCATGAAGGACCATTTCAGACCGGTCGGGAAACCGGCGCCGCCGCGGCCGCGCAGGCCGGACGCCTTCATCTGGTCGATGATCCAGTCGCGGCCCTGTTCGAGGATTTCCTTGGTCCCGTTCCATGCGCCCCGCTGCTTCGCCGCCTCGAGGTCCGGAGAATGATGGCCGAACAGGTTGGTGAAGATGCGGTCCTTGTCCTGGAGAAGCTGGGTCATGACTTAGCCCTCCGCCTTGTCGGACTTGCCGGTATTGGGAAGCGTGACCGGCTTGGCGCGCGAGCCGTCATAGAGGCTCTCATCGGTCAGCACCTTGGTGCCGTGCGGCTCGGAGGCATTACGCCCGGATTGCGGGCCGTACTTGACCTTCTTGCCGGCGGCGAGGTCGTCGAGCAGCTTCTCGAAGCTCTCTGCGTCGAGATCCTCGATGTAGTGGTCGCCATCCTTGTTCGCGAGCTGGATCATCGGCGCATTGGCGCAGGCGCCCATGCACTCCACCTCGACCCAGGTGAACTTGCCGTCCTCGGAAATCTCGTGCTGCTTGCCGATGCGGTTCTTGCACACCGAAATCAGCTCGTCCGACCCGCGCAGCATGCACGGCGTGGTGCCGCAGACCTGGATCAGGTGCTCACCCACCGGGGCCAGGTTGAACATGGTGTAGAAGGTCGCGACCTCGTAGACGCGGATATAGGGCATCTCCAGCCGGTCGGCGATCTCGCGGAGAGCGGGTTCACAGACCCAGCCTTCCTGCTTCTGCGCGATCCACAGCATGGGGATGACGGCCGAGGCTTTCTTTTCCTCGGGATATTTCGCCAGCCAGAACTTGATCTCGTCCTCGCTCTTCTTGTTGAAGGCGAAGCTTTCCGGCTGGTCTTTCGCGAGACGACGAACGCTCATCGGTCGATCTCCCCGAACACGATGTCCAGCGAGCCCAGGATGGCGGAGACGTCCGCCAGCATGTGGCCGCGATTCATGAAATCCATGGCTGCCAGGTGCGGGAAGCCGGGCGCCCGGATCTTCACGCGATACGGCTTGTTCGACCCGTCGGCGACCAGGTAGACGCCGAACTCGCCCTTCGGCGCCTCGACGGCTGCATAGACCTCGCCGGCCTCGACGTGGACACCTTCGGTATAGAGCTTGAAGTGCTGGATGAGCGCTTCCATCGAGCGCTTCATCTCGGCGCGGCGCGGCGGCGAGAATTTCGAGTCGGTGGCCAGCACCTCGCCCGCATTCTCCTCCTTCATGAGCCAGTCGCAGCACTGGATCATGATCTTCACGCTCTCGCGCATCTCTTCCATGCGGCACAGATAGCGATCATAGCAGTCGCCGTGCTTGCCGACCGGAATGTCGAATTCCAGCTCGTTATAGACCTCGTAGGGCTGCGCGCGGCGCAGATCCCAGGCCAGGCCCGAACCGCGCACCATCACGCCGGAGAAGCCCCAGGCGAGCACATCTTCCTTCGTCACCACGCCGATATCGACATTGCGCTGCTTGAAGATGCGGTTCTCGGTCAGGAGGCTGTCGATATCGTCCAGCTTTTCCGGGAACTGGTCGCACCAGGCACGGATGTCCTCGATCAGTTTCGGCGGCAGATCCTGGTGGACACCGCCGGGACGGAAATAGTGAGCGTGCATACGGCTGCCCGAAGCGCGCTCGTAGAACACCATCAGCTTCTCGCGCTCCTCGAAGCCCCAGAGCGGCGGCGTCAGCGCGCCGACGTCCATGGCCTGGGTGGTCACGTTGAGCAGATGGTTCAGGATGCGGCCGATCTCGCAATAGAGCACGCGCACATACTGGCCGCGCTTGGGCACGGTGATTCCGGCCAGGCGCTCGGCCGCCATGCAGAAGGCGTGCTCCTGGTTCATCGGCGCGACATAGTCGAGACGGTCGAAATAGCCGATGCCCTGGAGATAGGTCTTGTGCTCCAGCAGCTTCTCGGTGCCGCGGTGCAGAAGGCCGATATGCGGATCGACGCGTTCGACCACCTCGCCGTCCAGTTCCAGCACGAGACGCAGCACGCCGTGGGCGGCCGGGTGCTGGGGACCGAAATTGAGGGTGAACTTGCGTTCGCCCGATTGCGTCATGTCGTCGGCAGCCATGGCTCTAGCCCTCCGCCTTCTCGTCGCCCGGGATGACGTATTTGGCGCCTTCCCACGGGCTCATGAAATCGAAGTCACGGTATTCCTGGACCAGCTCGACCGGTTCGTAGACCACGCGCTTCTGCTCCTCGTCCCAGCGCACTTCGACATAGCCGGTGAGCGGGAAGTCCTTGCGCAGCGGATAGCCCTCGAAACCGTAATCGGTCAGCAGGCGGCGCAGATCCGGATGGCCGGAGAAGACGATGCCGTACATGTCGAACGCCTCGCGCTCGAACCAGTCGGCAACGGGATAGACATGGTGGATCGAGGGAACCGGGTTCTCCTCATCCGTCGACAGCTTCACCCGCACCCGGTGGTTCTGGTGCATGGAGAGCAGGTGGTAGACCACCTCGAACCGCTCGGCGCGCTGCGGATAGTCGACACCGCAGATATCGACCAGTGTCGTGAACTTGCAGGCCGGCTCATCGCGCAGCCAGGTCATCACATCCTCGACCTGGTCGCGATGGATCGTCACGGTCAGCTCGCCCTGGGTCACAGTCCAGCCGGTAACAGCCGTGGGCCGGCCCGCCTGGATGTGCTCGCCGAGAACCTTGAGAGCTTCGCTCATCGCCTTGTCACTCCTCGCGCCTGCCATCACCGTTCGATCGAGCCTTCACGGCGGATCTTCTTCTGCAGTTGAAGAATGCCGTAGACCAGCGCCTCTGCGGTGGGCGGGCAGCCCGGCACATAGACGTCGACCGGAACGATGCGGTCACAACCGCGCACGACCGAATAGGAATAGTGGTAATACCCGCCGCCGTTTGCACAGGAGCCCATCGAGATCACATAGCGCGGCTCGGGCATCTGGTCGTAGACCTTGCGCAGGGCCGGCGCCATCTTGTTGGTGAGCGTGCCGGCGACGATCATCACGTCCGACTGGCGCGGGGAGGCCCGCGGCGCAAAGCCGAAGCGCTCGACGTCGTAACGCGGCATCGAGGCCTGCATCATTTCGACGGCGCAGCAGGCCAGGCCGAAGGTCATCCACATCAGCGAGCCCGTGCGGGCCCAGGTGACGAGATCGTCGGCCGCGGCCACGACGAAACCCTTGTCGGCCAGCGCATCGCTGACGCCGTCAAAGAACGGGTCGTGCTTCTTCGGGTCATAGCCGGGAACGGTCGCGCGTCCGGCCAGGCCGGCATGAGGGGTCAGATCAGATGCCATGGTGGACTACTCCCAATCCAGCGCGCCTTTTTTCAGCTCGTAAATGAAGCCGATGGTGAGAACTCCCAGGAACACCATCATCGACCAGAACTCGAACTCGCCCAGATGCTCCCGCAGGGTCACGGCCCAGGGGAAGAGGAAGGCGACTTCCAGGTCGAAGATGATGAACAGGATGGCGACGAGGTAGAATCGCACGTCGAATTTCATGCGGGCGTCGTCGAAGGCGTTGAAGCCGCATTCATAGGTCGAGACCTTTTCCGGATCCGGTTTCGACGGCGCGATCACGAAAGCGGCCAGCATGAAGCCGAGGCCGATCGCAGTGGCCAGTCCGAAAAAGATCAGGATGGGCAGGTAATCGAGAAGCAGCGCGTCCATCGCATCTAGCCTCGCCTTCTAGCGTCGGTTTTGCGGTGCGGGAGGCCGTTGTTTTCAAGGTGTGATCCGCCTCGGGACGAATCAACCACCGGCAACGGGACCCCCTGCCCGATTTGGCGCGGAAGCTAGAGCGCAGCGGCGCTGCGGGCAAGGCCTAAAGGCCGCCCTCTGTCAGTTCTGGCGAATATAGCGACACACAACGAACAATAAATGCAAATGATTTGCAATATCGAAATCAACCGGGATGGCCCGGCCCGCGCGGCTCCAGCCCGAAAACCGAACGCCAGAAGGCGATCCGGAGGAAGGGCGAGCGGCGGGTGAAGGTCCCGTCCGGAAAAATATGCCAGGGGCGATAGCCCCACCGGCAGACCAGCGCCCGGGCCTCACGGCCGAAACCCTCGGCATGCGCCGCCGCCAGGGCGGCCCGGCGTGTGCACCAGGTCCCCCGGGCACGCCGGAAGAGCCGCCGGGCCCGTCCGGTCACGCCATTGGCCTGGCGCAAGGCCATGCGCAGCACACGGTATTGGCGGTAGCGCGCCGCGGTATCCAGCACCAGCACACCGCATCCCAGTATCGCCAGCCCGTCGAGCCACAAGAAGGGCGAAACCGCGAAGGCAAGGACGAGACAGCACGCCGCCAGCAGCAGTGGCGGCCAGACCGGATCGATCAGGCGGAGAATCGGAAGGGGCCGGACGGATCGTGCGTTCATTTGACGCAATCTGCCCGCCCGGACGAAACCCGCCAGCGGGATCGCCCGCCCGCCTGTCCCCCCCCCTCTTGCCCCGCGTCCTGCATCTGCACCTAGATGAGAATGAGATTGACTCGCATTTGTAACAATGACAAGACCCGCATCCGTTCAACATCGAGGGGGCTCACCGTGTTCAATCGTCAATTCCTGCTGGCCGGAACGGCCGGCATCCTGGTTTTCGGACTGGCTCAACCAGCAATGCCCCAGGAGGCGGCGGACAGCAGCGCGGATGTCATCACCATCCTGGGCGAGAAGATCGAACGCTCGCTGCAGGACACGCCTACCAGTGTTGCGGTCACCACGGCCGAGCGGATCGGGAACGAGAATATCCGCACCCTGTTCGATATCGTGAACCGCACCGCCAATGTCGGCGAGACCTACGGCCCGACCGAATTCACCATCCGCGGCATCGCCAGCCATAATGTGTCCGGCGGCGGCACGGGCGGGCTGGCCAGCATCTATGTCGACGGCGTGGCCGTGCCGGACGGCGTGACCGGCACCTCGGCCGGCCCCTTCAACATGTGGGATGTCGAGCAGGTTGAAATCCTGCGCGGTCCGCAATCCACCCTGCAGGGCCGCAACTCGCTGGCCGGCGCGATTGTCGTCCAGTCGCGCGCGCCGACCTGGGATTGGGATGCCCGCGCCCGCCTGTCCGCGACGGATCAGGACGATGTCACCCTCTCTTTCGCCGGCGGCGGCCCGATCGTCGAGGACCAGGTCGCGTTCCGCATCGCCATCGAGAACCGCGAGTTTGACGGCATTGTCGGCAATCCGACCCGCGGCGGCACGGTCGACAGCGTGTCCAACCTGCACGCCCGTGCGCGCTTGCTGATCGAACCGGAAGCCGTGCCCGGCCTGTCGGTCCTGGGCAGCTATACGCATTACGAGCAGGAGTCGGGCTATCCCTACACCTATATCCGTACCGACACGCCGGACTTCTTCGACAACCGGATCAACACGTCCGACGCGCCAAATTCCAACGATTCAACGACCGACATGGTCACGCTCAATATCGACTACGCGCTGGCCGACCGGGTCGTGCTGACCAGTCTGACCGCCTGGAGCCTGGTCGACACCTATCTGCAGTATGACAACGATCTCAGCGCCCAGCCCGCAGCCTATGGCGACACGGACAACGAGACCGAGACCCTGACCCAGGAATTCCGCCTCGACTATTCCGGCGACCGCCTGACAGGCCTCGTCGGCCTCTACCTGTCGGATCGCGAGGTCGACAATGCGAGCTCCAGCCTCACGCTCGTGAATACGCCGGAAACCACCCTGGTCGGCGTGCTGCAGGGCCCGCCCTTCGGGCTCGATGCCGCCACGGCCGCCTTCGCCGCCGGCCTCTACGTGTCGGCGCTGCCGCAGATTGCGGTCTCCTACGGATCGCAGGCCCCGTCCTCGATCGAGACTTCGGCCCTGTTCGCCGACGGCCGGTTCGAGCTGACGCCCAGGCTGACCCTGCTCGGCGGCTTCCGCTATGACCGCGAGACCTACACCATCACCTCGGACCAGACGGCGGTGTTTGCCGGCACCTATCCGGACCCGGCCCTGTACGGTCCCTACGCCCCGGTCATTGCGGGCCTGAACCAGGTCGTCGATCTCTTCGTCGCCCAGGCGGGCGCCTCGGCGCCGACGGACTCGCGCGATTTCGAGGCCTTCCTGCCCAAGCTCGGCCTGACCTACAACTGGACCGACGATCTCTCGACCAGCGCCATCGTGCAGCGCGGCTACCGGTCCGGCGGCTCGACCGTCAACATCGCCCGCTCGACCGTCGTGCCCTACGATCCCGAATACACCTGGAACTACGAGTTCTCGCTGCGCTCGCTGTGGCTGGACGGCGACCTCTCGGTCAATGCCAACGCCTATTACATCGACTGGACCGACCAGCAGGTGTGGGTCAATCTCGGTCTCAACGACTTCGACACCCAGACCGAAAATGCCGGCAGCTCGCATCTTTACGGGTTCGAGCTGGAAGTCGCCCACCGGATATCCCGCGGCTTCGACTGGTATGCCTCGCTCGGCCACACCAAGACCGAATTCGACGATTTCGTCATCGTCAATGGCAGCTCCACCGACGACCTGTCCGGCTCCGAATTCGCCTACGCCCCGGCCTGGACGCTGGCCGCCGGCGCGAACTGGACCTGGAGCAACGGCCTCTTTGCCAATCTCAACGGCAGCCATCGCAGCGAGGAATACACGGTCACCGGCGTCAGCCAGGCCGGATCGGAAGTCGCCGCACGGACGCTCGTCAACGGGTCTGTCGGCTATGAACAGGACAGCTGGGCGGTGTCGCTCTTCGTCAACAACGTGTTCGACGAGGACTATTTCCAGTACCGGCGGAGCAATCTTCCCTACGCCATCCTCGGCCAGCCGCGGGTTGTCGGCGTCACGCTCGAGACGAACTGGTGACCGGCGCCCTCGTCATTCCAGCGCTTGTCGCGACCGGGATCGCCGCAGCCTTCACGCTCCGGCAGGCCTGGCGGCATCCCTCCGCTGCCAGGCCGGTCCTGATCCTGGCGGGCTGGGCAGCCGTGTCTGCGCTTGTCGTGATCGCCGCCATCGCCCTCGGCCCGGCCCGGGGCCCCGCCTTCGCCATGGCCCTGATGCCGGCCGGCGCCCTGGCGCTGGTCGCGACCGGCGTGAAGCGGCGCGAGGCGAATGGCCGCGTGGCCCGGTCGCGGGCGCTGGAGCCCTCCCTGCGCGGCGCGAAGATCTGGCGCGGCATCATCCGCACCCTCGTCGCGGCGCCGCTGGGCTGTGTCGTCTCGCTCACCCTGGGCATCGCCTGGACCGTCTGGTTTCCCTCCGACCCGCAGACGCGGATCGTACTGGGCGGTGCGCTGGTGCCTGTCCTGTGGGCCGGCGCCATGGCCTGGGCCCTGACCGATGACCGCATCCTGCGTCCCGCCCTCACCATGATCGCGCTGACCCTGGCAGGCGCTGCGCTGATCGCAATCGAAGGCTTCTGACATGGCTGAACGACAACGCACCCGGGCCAGGACGATCTGGCCGCGCATGTCCGCACCTTTCGTGCAGGCCGTGCTCGCCGGCCACTCCTCGCTGGGTCTCGCCTTTGCCGCGCTGATCTATCTGGTCTGCTTTTCCGGCACGGTGGCGGTCCTGGTCCATGATTTCGAGCGCTGGGAAACGCCGGTGGTCGCGCCTGTCGAGGCGGCGGGGCCGGATACCGCAGTCGCGACGGCCCGGAGCTTTCTTTCCGGGCATCCGGCGACCGAGCACATCTTCATCTCCCTGCCCGACATCAATTCGCCGCGCACGCGCGTTTACGCCGAGCTGCATGACGGGGAGATTCTGGAGGGCTTCGCCGGCACGGACGGCACCTGGCCCGGCCCGGCGCAGACGCCCTGGTCGGCTTTCATGCTCGGCCTGCATATCGACCTCCACCTGCCGCACGCTGTCGGCTCCTTTGTGGTGGGCATGACCGGAGTGGCGCTGCTCTCCCTGCTGATCTCGGGCCTCCTGTCGCATCCGCGCATCTTCCGCGACGCCTTCCATATCAGGCTGGGCGGCACGAAACGCCTGCAGGAGGCCGACCTGCACAACCGGGCCGGCATCTGGGCCCTGCCCTTCCACATCGTCATCGCGCTGACCGGCGCGCTGCTGGGCCTGACGACGCTGATCGCCGGCACGCTGGCGCTCGCCTTCTTCAAGGGTGATGTGGAACAGACCTATGCGCTCTTCTTCCCGCCCGCGCTGGAGGACGACACCACGCCCGCGCCGATCCCCGATCTCGAGGCCATCCTGGCCGACGCTGCGGCCCGTGCGCCCGGTGCCGAGCTGCGCATGCTGCGCCTGGACCATCCGGGCGAGACCGGCCAATCCGTTCATGTCACAATGGGTTATGCCGACAAGCTCGCCTTCGGCGACAGCTATATCTATGACGGCAATGGCGCCCTGTTCCACAGCGAACAGGTGTCCGAAAGCTCACTGGGCACCCGCATCCTGCAGACGATCGGCCCCTATCATTTCGGCTGGTTTGCCGGCTGGATTTCCAAGATCGCCTACATTCTCCTGGGCGCCGCACTGACCTGGGTGACCAGCACCGGCGTTGCCATCTGGACCGCCCGCCGCCGCTCCAAGGGCCACCCCGCCCCTGTCACGGAACGTCTGTGGGCCGCAACCGTGTGGAGCCAGCCTTTCGCCTATGCGCTCTCCGCCCTGACTGCGCTCGTGTGGCCCGGGCCCGATCCGCTGCTCGTCTGGGCCATCGCGACCGGGCTGTGCCTGGGCCTGACGGTGCCATTCGGACCCGTCGCCCTGTCCGCCGGCCTGCGCGTCGCGAGTGCGGTCCTGCTGACTGCCCTGCCCCTGGCGCACGTGCTGCGGCATGGCGCCGGCTATGCCGATCCGATGGCCTGGGTGATCAATGCCGGCCTCCTGGCGGGCGCCGCCCTGATCGCCCTCAGTCTCGCCTGGCGCGCAGCCCCGGCTCGCCAGTCCAGCATGGCCTGAAACCCGGACGCTGCCCGCCGGGGGCCGACAAATCGCCCCATTCGCCCTATATTGGGGAGTATAGCCACGAAAGAGGTACGGAATGTCTATTCTGAACTCCCAAGAGGCTCGCCAGGGTGAAAAGGGACATGGCGTGCGTTGGGTCCTGGGGATCTCCACCGCCGCAGCCGCGATTGCGCTCCTGCTTTTCCTGGTTGCGAACGCCTGACGGGCGTCACCCCATCGACGGCCTCTGCACCATCGGCCGCGGCGGCTTTCCCGCGGCGCGAATATGCCTAGACTGATCGTCCACGGCGGACGAACGGGCAGACCATGTCGGATTATTACGGGGTTATCGGCTTCCTGCTGATTGCAGGCGGGTTTTCCTGGCTGGTCGATCACAGCCCGTTCTCGAAACACACGCTGTCGCGCGCGATGGACGTGCACCGGCGCCGCTGGATGGAAGGCATGGCCAACCGCCAGGTGCGGATCATGGACAGCCAGATCATCGCCGGACTGCAGAACGGCATCGCCTTCTTCGCCTCGACCGCCCTTCTGGGTATCGGCGCGGCCTTCACGCTCATCACCGCGCTCGATCCGGTGATGAGCGCCGTGCAGGACGTGCCCTTTCTCGACGCCTCCTCGCGCCTGCAATGGGAGGTGATGTCGCTGGGCCTGCTGGTGATCTACGCCTATGCCTTCTTCAAGTTCGGCTGGGCCTACCGGCTGGTGAACTATTCCGCCATGCTGCTCGGCGCGACGCCGGACACCGGCCGCGACGCGGCCGCCTCGGAAGACATCCTGGCCGCCGCCCGCCGGGCCGGCGCGATGAATGTCGTCGCCGGACGCCAGTTCAACAGAGGCCTGCGCACGCTCTTCATGTCGATCGGTTATCTGGCCTGGATCGGCGGCCCGGCCGCCCAGATCCTGGTGACGCTGGCTGTCGCGGCGATCCTGATCTACCGGCAGTTCGCCAGCCCCGCCCTTGCGGCACTGAAGGCCGGCGACACGCCCGCCCGAGGCTAGATCGCGCGCCGACTGCCCCGGCAGGCCCGGAAAACATTGCACTTTGTTCCCGAACGCGTCCATTTTGCCCCGGCAACAAGTCTGGGGAGATGACATGAGCCTGGGGAATTCGATACTCAACGCCGTCGAGCGTGCCGGCAACCGCCTGCCCGATCCGGTAACGATCTTCTTCATCCTGATCGGCGTGGTGATGATGGCCTCGCTGGGTCTGTCGATGCTGGGCGTATCCGTCGAACACCCCGTTACCGGTGAAACGATCGAGGTCGTGAACCTGCTCACCGGTGCCCAGTTGCAAAACCTCCTGGTCAACATGCCGGCGGTTCTCACCGGCTTCGCCCCGCTCGGCATGGTCCTCGTGGTCATGATCGGCGCCGGTGTCGCAGAAAAGACCGGCCTGCTGGCAGCGGGCATGCGCGGCATGGTGTCCGGCGTCTCCAACATGCTCCTGACCCCGACACTCGTCTTCGCAGGCGTCATGGGCAATCTCGCCGTCGACTCCGGCTATATCGTCATGGTGCCGCTCGGCGCGGTCGTGTTCGCCGCCGTCGGCCGCCATCCGGTTGCAGGCCTGGCAGCGGTCTTCGCCGGCGTCTCTGCCGGCTTCTCCGCCAATCTGGTCGTCACCTCGCTCGAACCCCTTCTCTTCGGCATCACCCAGACGGCCGCCCGCTCCATCGAAACCGGATGGACGCTGAACAATCTGGGCAATTACTACTTCACCATCGCCCTCACACCGGTGCTGGTCGTGGTCGGCACGCTCGTTAACAACTACATCGTCGAGCCGCGCCTTGGCACCTGGAAGCGCCCCGCCGACTTCGCCGAGCCCGAAGACAGCGGAACCCTGTCGCCGAACGAGCGCAAGGGGCTGGCCTGGGCGGGTATCTCCATCCTCGTCATGATCGCCCTCATTCTCGTGATGACCGTGCCGTCCAACGGCATCCTGCGCGGTGCCGATGGCGGACTGGGGCCCTTCTTCCGCTCCATCGTCGGAATCCTGATGATTGTCTTCCTCGTTGCCGGCGGGCTCTACGGCGTGGCCGTCGGTACCGTGAAGTCAGACCGTGACCTCGTCCAGCTCGGCACGAAGTCCATGGCCGATATGGGCGGATACATCATCCTTGCCTTCGCCATGGCGCACTTCATCGCCCTGTTCGGGGCATCCGAGATCGACACCGTCATCGCCATCTCGGGCGCAGAGGGGCTCCAGGCGCTGAACCTGCCCGCTCCGATGCTGATTATCAGCATGGTTCTGCTGGTCGCCGTGCTCAATCTGTTCATGGGCTCGGCCTCGGCCAAATGGGCACTGCTGGCGCCGATCTTCGTGCCGATGCTGATGCTGCTGGGCATTTCGCCGGAAGGTTCGACGCTGGCCTATCGCATGGGCGACCAGGCCACCAACATCATCACGCCGCTGATGCCCTACCTGCCGCTCATCCTGATTTTCGCCCAGCGCTACGTGCCGGAATTCGGCCTGGGCAGCCTGATCGCAACCATGCTGCCCTACTCCATCGCCATTCTGGTGACGTCGATCCTGATGATGGCGGTCTGGTTCATGCTCGGACTGCCGCTGGGTCCCGGCGGGGCGGAGTTCTTCTACGAACTTCCCGCCGGAGCCTCCGGCTAGCGCCCGGCACATCCGCGGCCGGGACACATAGGCCGGGACACCGTATCTTAAGACGGCTCTGCTCTCTTGTCGGATCGATACAGGAGAGCCGGGCAATGGCATCTGGAAAATCGGCCTGCAATCTGTGCCACTCTCGCGGGAAAGCGCGCTTCCCGCAAAAAATCCGCATGGCCTACCAGCCCATCGTCGACATCGCCGCAGGCCGGGTCTTCGCCCACGAAGCCCTGGTCCGCGGCGAGAACGGTGAAGGGGCCGGCCACGTGCTGGCGCAGATCACGGACGAGAACCGCTATAATTTCGACCAGACCTGTCGCGTGCAGGCGATCGAGACCGCAAGCCGGATCGGCGTGCCGACGGCCATCAGCATCAATTTCATGCCGAATGCGGTCTACGAACCGGCCAATTGCATCTGCACCACGCTGCGCACGGCCAGAAAGACCGGAATGCCCCTGGACCGCATCATCTTCGAGTTCACCGAGAACGAGGACATGACGGACCACTCGATGCTGAACGATATCATCGACGAATATGCCCGCCACGGCCTGCGTACGGCGATCGACGATTTCGGATCCGGATATTCCGGCCTCAACAAGCTCGCCCGCCTGCAGCCCGACTACGTCAAGCTGGACATGGACCTGACCCGCGGCCTCGACAGCGACCGCCGGCGCCAGGCCATTGTACGGCACACCACCCGGCTGTGCGAGGAATTGGGGATTGCCGTCATCGCCGAAGGGATCGAGACCGTTGGCGAAATGACCGCCGTCCGGGATGCGGGGATCCACCTCATCCAGGGCTATCTGTTCAGCAAACCCCGGCTGGAAGACTTTTATCGCGACAGCGAGATACTCAAAGCCTTCCTGCCGGAGGACCGCAGAACGGGCGCCGCCCCTGAAACCGGCGAGCGGAGACAGGCAGCCGGCTAGAGCGTGATCAGGTGAAGTGGGAACCGGTTCACCGGTTCGATCACGCGACCGCTCAAGTCGAGCGTGATCAGGTGAAGTGGGAACCGGTTCACCGGTTCGATCACGCGACTACTCAGGATTCCGGAGCAGGGGCGATTCCGCAGAAAACGATCCTGCTCCAGGCCGGCACCCGCACTGTGGCGGCATTATTTCGTGATCGAAACGCCGCCATCGGCGAGATGGGCGGTGCCGGTCACAAAGCTCGACAGATCGCTGGCCAGGTATAGCGCTGCGCCGGCGATCTCGTCGGGATCGGCGATGCGTCCGAGCGCGTGAATACCCTCGACATAGGCCCGGATCTCGTCGGTCGTGGCAAACTGGGCCGCCATCGCGGTGTCGGTGCCACCCGGCAGCAGCGCATTGACACGCACGCCGCGCGGCCCCGCCTCGGCGGCCAGCGCCTGTACCAGTCCGATCAGACCGGCCTTGCCGGCGGAATAGACGCTCATGCCCGGCATGCCGGCCGTGTGGCCGACAAAGGAGCCGGTGAAAATCAGCGAACCGCCGCCGCGGGCATAAAGCGCGGGCAGCTGGAAACGGGCCGCATGGAAAGCGCTCGTCAGATTGGCGTCCAGGGTGGCGTGCCAGTTCTGCGCGGTCTGCTGTTCGATCGGTGCGAGATCACCCAGCCCACCGGCATTGTTGAAGGCGATATCCAGCCCGCCGAAATGCTGCATGGCCGTCTCGACCAGGCGTTCGGCAAGGACCGGGTCAGCCGCGTCGCCGGCAATTGCCAGCACCTCGCCACCGGCGTCACGGATTTCGCCGGCGACGCGATCCAGCGCCTCCGGCCCGCGGGCGTTGATCACCAGGCGGGCGCCCTCATGCGCAAAGCGCAGGGCGGCCGAACGGCCGATCCCTGCGCTGGCACCTGTGATAATGGCAGTCTTGTTCGTCAGAAGTGACATGATGCGTCCTCGTCAGTTGGAAACGAGGCACACCCTGATCACGCCGGGACGTGGGCTCCACCCGATGCTTGCGACGCATTGCCGGTGCGGCGCTTGCGCGGGCGCCGCGGCTTGCCGCCGGCCTCGCCGCGCGCCTGCTGACGCTCGCCGGAACGCTCCTGCGGCCGGCCCGGCTTGCGCTCACCGCGCGAGGCCTGGCCGGGACGCTCGCTGCGCGCCGCACGATCACCGTGGAACGGTTTGTCATCAGCCTTCTGGCCTTCACCCGGCTGTCCCTCGCCGCGTTGTCCGTTGGGTTTGGGACCGCGAGGTTTCTGACCGCGGGGTTTCTGATCCCGGGCATTGTGGCCCTGGGCCCGCTGACCCTGACCTTGCCCCTGGCCCGGATTGTTGCGGTTGCGCGAGCGCTTCTTCTTCACCGGCTTGGTATTGCGGGCTTCAGCGAAGAAATCGGCTTCCTCGCCGACAATCGCCCGTTCGATCTCGACACCGGTGAGTTTTTCGATGTCGCACAGATATTCATATTCGGACGGATCGCACAGCGAGACCGCAATACCGGTCTTGCCGGCACGGGCCGTGCGGCCGATCCGGTGAACATAGCTTTCCGGGATGTTCGGCAGCTCGTAGTTCACGACATGGGAGACATCGTCGACATCGATACCGCGTGCGGCGATGTCGGTGGCGACGAGGATCTTCACCTGGCCGGACTTGAAGCCGTCCAGCGCCTTCACGCGCTGGCCCTGGGTCTTGTCGCCGTGGATGGCGGCCGATTTGAGACCGTACTGGACGAGGCTCTTGTTGACCCGGTCGGCACCGCGCTTGGTGCGGGTGAAGACGATCGAGCGCTCGACGGACCGGTCCGACAGCAATGCCAGCAGCAGGTCGCGCTTGGAATCGCGCGGGGTCAGCACAACCGACTGTTCGATCCGCTCGATCGGGCGCGAGGCCGGAGCGACCGAGATCTGTTTGGGATCGGTCAGGAGGTCGTGCGCCAGCGCCTTGATCGGCTTGGGCATCGTCGCCGAGAGCAGCGCCGTCTGGCGGTCTTCGGGCAGGCGGGACACGATATCGCGGATCGCCGGGATGAAGCCGAGATCCAGCATCTGGTCGGCCTCGTCCAGCACCAGGGTGCGCACCTGCGACAGGCTCACCGCGCCGGAGCGCACGAGGTCGAGCAGGCGGCCCGGCGTGGCCACGACAACATCGACGCCGCGCGCCAGCATTTTCACCTGCGGACCGATCTTCAGACCGCCCACGACCAGCACCGACGATACGCGCATGTGCTGGGCATAGCCGCGCAGGTTTTCGAGAATCTGTGCCGAGAGTTCGCGCGTCGGCGACAGGATCAGCGCCCGGCAGGTCTTCGGCGCCGGCCGCTTGTTGTCGGCACTGATGGAATGGAGGATGGGCAGCACGAAGGCCGCCGTCTTGCCGGTACCCGTCTGGGCAATACCGAGCACGTCACGCCCTTCGAGAAGGGCGGGAATCGCTTCGCGCTGGATCGGGGTCGGCTCGTTATAGCCGGCATCTTCAAGCGCGCGGAGAATGGGCTCGGCCAGGCCGAGTTCATTGAACTGTGTCAAAATACATCTTTCATGGGTCCGGAGCGCCGCCAGGGGCCGCGCGCACGAACAAACGGGTTTTCAGTGTGGAAGCCTGCGTAGATCAGCCGCCGTCTTGTCGGCGCCGGCCTGGCGCCAGGGTGGCAATGATCGATACGCGCCCGGCCCGGAACCGGGCCTTGAAAGGGCGGAAAGTCTCGCCAACGTCTGCAATGCAGCCTCAAGGGACCGACTACTCACCGCAGAACGTAGGCGCTCTTTTTCATGCTTCGGGCGGTTTGGCAAACGAAAACGGCCGCTCCGGGCAGGAGCGGCCGTTTTTCGATCCGTGCACCACCCCTTCTGACAAGGGAAATGGCGCGAGTGACGGGACTCGAACCCGCGACCTCCGGCGTGACAGGCCGGCGCTCTAACCAACTGAGCTACACCCGCTTGAGCGGCTCGCCGAAGCGAGGTGCGTTGTTTATGAGCAGACCGCGGTCCGGTCAAGCGGCCAATGCAAGCGATCTGCACATAATGCAGCACCTTGTTCAGCCGGCCCCAAAATGATGTTCCGCCCAGGCGCGTGTCACCGCGACAGTCGTGCGGATCAGATGCTCCAGATCTTCCTGCGAGATCACGTAAGGCGGCATGAGATAGACGATATTTCCAAACGGCCGCACCCAGACGCCCGCCTCGACAAAGCCCGATTTCAGCGCGTCGAGCTCCGGCAGTCCGGGCATTTCGATCACCCCGATCGCGCCCTGCCAGCGCACATCCACGACGCCGGGAATATCGCGCGCCGGCGGCAAGAGCCGGGCATAGGCGGCCTCAATCTGCGCCACCTGGTCCAGCCGCGGTTCGCGCTCGAACAGGTCGAGCGAGGCATTCGCCGCCGCACAGGCCGCCGGATTGCCCATATAGGTCGGCCCGTGCATCAGCGCGGCCGAGGCTTCATCGCGCCAGAAATGCTCGAACATGCCGCGCGAGGCGATCGCCGCCGCCAGCGGCAGCGTGCCGCCGGTGAGCGCTTTGGAGACCGTCATCACATCCGGGACGATACCGGCCTTCTCGCAGGCGAACATTGTGCCCAGCCGGCCAAAGCCGGTCATGATCTCGTCGACGATCAGCGGCAGACCGCGCGCATCGCAGGCGGCACGGATCGTGCGCAGGGTTTCCGGGGAAAAGAATCGCATCCCGCCCGCACCCTGTACCAGCGGTTCGGTCACCACGCCGGCAATCTCGTGGGCATGCGCATCGAGCAGCGCCTCGAATCGCGCCGTGCTTTCGGAATCCTGCGGCAGATCGGCAACGATCTGCTGCGGCAGGGAGCCGGCAAACAGGGCGTGCATCCCCTCTTCCGGATCGCATACCGACATGGTGGCAATGGTGTCGCCATGATAGCCGCCGCGGAAGCACACGAAGCGCGTGCGGCCGTGGACACCGCGATTGATCCAGGATTGCACCGCCATCTTCATCGCGATCTCGACCGAGACCGAGCCCGACTCGCAGAAGAAGACATGGTCGAGATCGCCCGGCGCCAGGGCTGCCAGGCGCGCCGCCAGCCGTTCGGCGGGCGCATGCGTCAGCCCGCCCAGCATGACATGGGACAGGCGCTCGACCTGATCGCAAATCGCGCCGACAATATGCGGGTGGCTGTAGCCGTGTACGGTGGTCCACCAGGAGGAGACGCCGTCGATCAGGCTGCGGCCATCGGCGAGGTTCAGCCGCACGCCCCCGGCCGACACGACCGGCAGGGCCGGCTGAGCGGTCTTCATCTGGGTGTAGGGCCGCCAGAGATGTCGCCCTTCGGGCTTGAACCCGCCGGGCAACGCAGTTTTCAATGTGTTGGACATGACGGGCGGGCTTTAGCAGGCCTCTCACCCGAACGACAGGCTTGATATGACTTCCGCAGCCGCCTCACTCGAGCGCTTCGCCGCCGGCAAGCTCTCCGCGCTGGATCGCAAATCCCTCCGCCGCCGGACGGTGGAGACGCGCCATCGCGACGCGGTCCATGTCGAGCGCGACGGGCGGTCTCTGATCAATGTCTGCTCGAACGATTATCTCGGCCTGGCGCATCACCCCAAGGTGATCGAGGCCGCCCGCGCGGCGACGGCCGAATGGGGCGCCGGCTCCGGGGCCTCGCGCCTGGTGACCGGCGGCCACCCGCTCCTCTTCCAGCTGGAACGGCGCCTCGCGGCCTTCAAGGGCACCGAGGACTGCATCGTCTTCGGTTCGGGCTATCTGGCCAATCTGGCCATCACGCCGGCACTGGCGGGACCGGACGATCTCGTCCTGATCGACAGCCTCGCCCATGCCTGCCTGCATGCCGGTGCACGCCTGTCCCGGGCCCGTGTCGAGGTTTTCCGCCACAACGACATGGACCAGCTGCGCGGCCTGCTGGCCGAACATCGCGGCGAGGCCCGCCACGCCATGATCCTCACCGATGGCGTGTTTTCCATGGACGGCGATTTCGCGCCCCTGCCGGAGATCCTGGCCCTGGGCGAGGAATTCGACGCCTGGACGCTGGTCGACGATGCGCACGGGATCGGCACGGTCGGCGGCGGACGCGGTTCGGCCCATGCCTTCGCGCCGCCGGCCGCTGCACCGCTGCAGATGGGCACGCTGTCCAAGGCGCTGGGAAGCTATGGCGGCTATCTGTGTGCGTCGGAACGCGTGTGCGAGCTTCTTCGCTCGCGGGCCCGCCCGCTGGTCTTCACCACCGCCCTGCCCCCGGCCAGCGCCGCGGCAGCGCTCGCAGCACTCGATCTCGTCGCGGCCGATCCCGCGCTGTGCGAACGCCCGCTCGAACTGGCACGGCGCTTTGCCGGCAAGCTGGGCCTTTCCAGACCCGTCTCGCCGGTCGTGCCGGTAATCCTGGGCAGCGAGACCGCCGCACTCGCCGCCTCGGCCGCCCTGGAGGCCGAGGGTTTTCTGGTGACCGCCATCCGTCCGCCGACCGTGCCGCCGGGAACGGCACGCCTGCGCTTCACCTTCTCCGCCGCACACGAGACCGCCGATATCGACCGGCTCGCCGCCGCGCTGAAATCCATCCTGCAACAGACGGAGGCCGCCGAGTAATGCGCCCCATTTTCGTGACGGGGACCGGCACCGACGTCGGCAAGACCCACATCCTCTGTGCCATGCTGGAGGCTCACCGCCGGGCCGGTGGAAAAGCGCGTGTGCTCAAACCGGTGATCTCCGGCTTCGATCCCGCGCAACTCAATGCGACAGATACGATACGCCTGATGCGCGCCAACGGGGCCGAATTGACGGGCGAAGGGGTGCAATCCGTATCCCCCTGGCGCTTCAAGGCCCCGCTCTCGCCCGACATGGCTGCCCGGCAGGAAAACCGCGAACTCGCGATCGACGCCGTGCTGCACTGGTGCCTCGACCAGATCGATCCCGGCATGCCGACCATCGTGGAAGGCGCCGGCGGCGTGATGTCACCGCTCACGGCAGACGGGCTCAATCTCGACCTGATCCGCGATCTCGATGCCCGGCCGATCCTCGTGGCGGGGGCCTATCTCGGCGCGATCTCGCACACGCTGACAGCGCTGCGTGTCCTGGATGCCCGCTGCACCGTGATCGTCAATGATTTCAACGCCGAACCCGTCCCGGCCCGCGACGTTGCCCGGACTATCCAGCGCTTTGCACCGCGGGCCGATGTGCGCATCTTCTCCGGCGATGCAAGCGGTCTTGTCGACCTTTTCGCCCAGCCGGAACCGGCGGCAAGCTGATCCTCAGCGGCCCCAACGCGCGCGAAAGCCGCGCTCGTCGACATGGACGAAGGCGCCATGCCGGGTATTGGGCCCGTATTCGCCCAGACCGCCGGCCAGCCAGCTCTCATGGCCGGCGCCCGACATTTCCTCGACGAGATCGTAGAGCGCCGCCGCGTCGGCGCGGTCGTGACGCCCGTCGCCATTGAGGTCATCCATCACGCCATCGCCATCGGTGTCGATGAAGATGTCGGCGGCGCCACCATAGATGTGGCGGGAATAGCTGCCATTGCCCAGGCCGGCATTATAGTCCGGCGTGCGATAGCCGCTCATGACGGCGAAACTGTCGGTGCGCCAGCCGCGGGCATTGGCCGCTTCCAGGATCTGCTCCAGCTTGAGCACGAGGCGCTCGGAAACGACGAGATAGGCCGGTCCATCCCCGCCCTCCTGCTTGCACAGGAACTGACCGAGACGGAAGTGCGGCGACAGGGGCAACGCCTCGATGCCGGGAGAGACCTCGACGAAATATTCCGGCGCCCGGTAGGTTTCCAGGCCGAGATAGGGTTCGTCCGGATAGCGGCCGAGGCGATAGCCGTTGATCTCGGAATCGCCGGTGTTACGGGCGCGCATGACGACGAGATGCAGGCTCATCTGCGCGCCGTCTTCGGCGGTCAGCGTCATGCGGTGATGACCGGGGGTGTCCGGCGCAGACCATTCGAGCGTCATCGACGAGGTCTCGCCCTCCCAGGCAACCGGCTCGCTGGCCGTCAGCGACAAAGTCTCGCCGGGACGCAGAAAGAGCGTGAACTCGCGATAGTCGATGCCGAACCCGCCGGGCGTGGTCACCGTGAAGCCGGTGCGGCCGGGATCGAACCTCCTATCGAGACTTTCCACCCGGATCGGGGCGGAAGCGGCAGCAAGCTCCGTGGAGAACTCACGGCTGGTCCCGCTGGGAATTGCGGCAGCTGCCGCTAACAGGAACGTGGTGAACACGCACTACTCCGACACTGTCGAACCTGCTCCCTCAAGTTCGTCGATGATGATCCCGTCCCTGTTATATAGGTCGTCGAGAAAGCGGACGCCAAGAGAGCCCTCGGGTACCACCGTCCGGTAGACCACCTCGACCGGGATCCCTTCAGAGAGATCGACGCGGGTTTCCACACCGCCGGCCAGCACCCGGTCGATCCGCTCGGGCGGCCAGTCAGGCAGCCCCTCGGAGACCCAGCGCGCCAGGTCGACCGGCCGGTCGACGCGCATGCAGCCGGAGGAAAATGCCCGCCGGTCCTCCTCGAACAATTGCCGGGTCGGCGTGTCGTGCAGGTAGGTGTTGTATGGATTTGGAAAGATGAACTTGACCTGTCCCAGCGCGTTCTGCGGTCCCGGCGCCTGACGCAGCCGATAGGGGAAAGCGCTGGCGGGCACCGTATTCCAGTCGATTTCGCCGGGATCGACCAGGTTGCCCTCGCTGTCGAGCACCTGAAAGCCCAGGCGCTGCACCATGTCCGGATCGCGCCGAAAGGCCGGCAATTCGTCGCGGACTGCCAGGCTGTGCGGCGTCTCCCACCAGGGGTTGAGAATGAAATAGGCGAGTTGGGCAGAGAAGACCGGCGTCGGCCGCGAGCGCCGGCCGACAATCAGTCTGTGGCGTTGCTCGACCTCTCCCCCGGACCAGGCTTCCAGCACGAAGTCGGGAATATTGACGCGCAGGAGCCGCCCCTCCGGCGATCCGCCCTGCCAGCGCAGGCGCTCGAGATTCGCCGCGATCTGCCACACCCGGTGTTCCGAAGGCACATTCAACCACTCGATCGTCTCGGCCCCGGCCACACCGTCGCCATCGAGATGGGCACGCTCTTGCAGGCGCAGCACGGCCGCCGCCATCTCGTCATCGAACAGGTCGCGCTCGGTCTCGGGCACGAGCCGGAAGACTTCACCCGTCGCTTGCAGCCGTGCCCGCAATTGCGCCACCCGGGGCGAACGGTCACCGGGGTGCAGCGCCGCGCCGGGCTCGATCCGCGGCCAGGCTCCCTTGGCGTTCACCGCACGATAATCTGCCAGAGCCGTACGCAGCCGCGCATAACCGTCATCCCGGGGCGCCAGCGCTTCAAGGCTTTCCGGCACCCGATCATTCTCGAGCGCACTGGCGAGATAGGTGGCAAGGTCCAGATCGCGCCGCGGCGCGGACCAGCCCCGCTCGACCGTCTGCGGATCCAGCCGGCCGCGCAGCAAATCATGGGCAAGGTCGAGATAGGCGCGGGTGGCGATTTCATCGAGCCGCCGGTCCGAGCGGCGCGGATTGGCCGCTTCGAGCAGATCGAGACCGTAACTGGCCGGATCCAGACCGTGCGAGCCGGCATCACGCACAGCCTCCAGGAGGGCCTGGAAATGCTTGCGCCTGCGCCACCCCGTCCAGGCCGGCGCATTGTCACGCCCATCGTAGAGGCGCTCGAAGACGTTGCAGGAAAGGCAGACACTGCTCACCGCCGGCGAAGGCGCCGGGGCGAGATCGTCCCCGGACGCACCGCAGATCGAATTCGCCAGGAACAGGGCCAGAATCAGTTTCACGATCGCTCACTCAAGCTAGTCGGCCGGCCGGCCCGGCAGGATCTGGTCTCACGCGATGGTGCGCTGTGAGTTGAGGTGGATCAAGGATGGTGTGATAAGGCCTGTCGTTCGCCCAAGAGAGCGTGGCGGAGATGGAACGGGCACCTGCCGCATACGATCCGTCACGCCAGGACTCGGGGACACCGCTTCGCCCCGAATGCGCGCTGCGGGCGGTTTGGCCCCGAGGCCCGCAGGGCAAAGAATGGTGGGCGGTGAGGGGTTCGAACCCCCGACCTACTGGGTGTAAACCAGTCGCTCTCCCAGCTGAGCTAACCGCCCGGTCCAAGATGAGCCGCGCTTTTAATCCGGGGCGGTGCCTCGAGGCAAGCGCGCGCTACTTCTGCGCCGCAGCATCGCGGATCAGCGCGCCGATCATCATCGAGGCCTGTTCCAGGGCTTCGGCAACCGGATCCTCCAGCGCCGCATTGGGCAGCGTCATGGTGACAATGCCGTGCACCGACGCCCACAGCGTTCGCGCAGCACGCCGGCGAAAGTCCGGGTCCTCGAACCCCCTGCCCGCCTCCAGCACACCTTCCACGATCCCGAACAGGGCGTCCTCGGTCTCGGTATAGGCTTTCGGTGCAGCGCCGGACTGGCGGCGATTGAAGGACAGGAGCGCCATCCAGCGCGCATTCTGGGTCACGACAAACTCGATATAGGCGCGCGCCAGCACGAGGGCGCGCTCGAATACCGCTTCCGGCGGCAGTCCGGACGCCTCCAATGCCGAGCTGTGATGGATCTCGATATCGCGATAGGTGCGCAGGTTGAGCTCGCGGATCAGGTCGTCGATATCGCCGAACAGCTTGTAGATCGATCCGACGGACAGGCCTGCCCGCGCCGCAATCGTGCGCGCCTGCATGCCCTTCAGCCCCTGCTCGGCGAGCAGCTCTCCCGCCGTCAGCAGCGCCTGTTCCCGGACTTCCGGCGTCAGGCCGGGCCGCCCCCGGGGACGCGGCCGGGTCGGTGTCGCCTGTTGTGTATCCATACGCACTTCCCGCTCGAACCGTCAGCCGGCCATGCCGTGCGTAAGCTTGGCACAGGCCGACATCATCCGGTCCATGATGGAGGTCATTCGTCTACAGACCATTGAATTCAGCCTGGTGGCAAAATTCAACCGGTTTTGCCGCTGCTGCCGGATGTGCAGCAGCGGCATTCATGGCCCGTGTCGCTATTCGGCAACGGTAACCCGGTCGATCGCATCGGCGGCATAGCAGCCGAGCAGCTTGATCTCGCGGGTATGCTCTTCAATGACGCTCATGGCCTGGCGGACCCGCTCGTCCTCGACATGGCCCTCCACATCCATGATGAACATCTCCTCCCAGGGATTGCCGGCAATCGGACGGCTTTCCAGCTTGACGATGTTCACGCCCTGGTCGCGGAAACCGGTCAGCGCGTCGACCAGACAGCCCGGCGTGTCGCGCGTGGTGAACATCATCGACGTCTTGCACTCCACTTCGCGGGTCGGCAGCTTGGCCTTGCGGGCAATCACGATGAAACGGGTGATATTCTGCTCGTGATCACCGATGCCACGGGCCAGGATATCCATGCCGAACAGGCGTGCCGCGTCCTCGCCGGCCACGGCTGCCGCCGTGTCGTCATCCTCCAGCAGGCGCTCCAGCGCCCGCGTGGTCGAGGCCGCCATGTGCGTCTCCAGCTCCGGGTGGGAGGCGATATAGCGGCGGCACTGGGCCAGTGCCTGCGGATGGCCGAAGACCCGGCTGATCCGCCCCTGCCCGCTGGCCTTGCCGACCAGGCAGTGATCGACGCGCAGCAGGAATTCGCCGATGATCTGGGTGCGTGAATTGATCAGGATATCATAGACTTCGTTGATCGAGCCCGTCGTGGTGTTCTCGATCGGCACCACGCCGTAATCGACCTCGGCATTCTCGACCGAGCGGAAGATCGAGACGAAGTCGCGCTTGGGTGACGGCACGACGGTGGCGTTGCGGCGCTCGAAGACCTTCTGGGCCGCGATATGGCTGTAACTGCCCGGCCCGCCGAGATAGGCGACGGTGGCTTCGTTGAGATCCTCGTTGCGCATGGAATCGAAGCGCTGGCGCTGGCGGCGGATCGACACCTCGAACAGGGCCTGGAACAGGCTCTCGACCAGTTCGGGCGGCAAGCCGAGCGCCTTTGCGCGTGCGAGCGCGTCGCGCAGGACGGCCTGCTCGCGTTCGCGGTCGCGCACCGGCTGACCGCTGGCGGCCTTGGCAGCCTGTATCTCGTCGACCAGTTCCTGGCGTCGCGCAATGGTATCGATCAACTGCCCGTCGATCTGGGAAATCTCCGCCCGGATCTCGTCCCGGCTCTTTGTCGTCGTCACGGTCTCACCTTCCTTTTCACGCAAAAGAAAAGGGCCTCCCCGAGGGGGAGGCCCTGCAAATCCGGTGCTTTCACACACGTCAGCCGGCCACCGCCCCCTCACGGGTTGCGTTGGTAAAGTAGCCGAAGAAATAGAACGTCGCGAAAGTCATGAAACGAGAGTGGCGGGGGTTTTGCGCAAGGTCAATGCTCAATTTCCGCATCTGCGTCGTGCGCGTGCAAAAATCTGGCGGCGACCACGAAAAAGGGCGGCCAAAGCCGCCCTTTTCCTGTCACGTAGCGACACCATGAGTGCCCGATAGGGGCAGCATTAGTGCGCCATGGGTGTCTCGCCGGTTTCCGCGCCGGTCTGCGACGCCATCGCCGCCAGGGCGGCTTCGTCGGCCTCGGTCCATTCGACCGGCTGAACCGGCTCGGTGAGCGCCAGCTTGAGGACCTCGTCGGCGGTTTCCACCGGGATGATCTCCAGCCCCTGTTTCACATTGTCCGGGATCTCGGCGAGATCCTTTTCATTGTCCGTGGGGATGAGCACCGTCTTCACACCGCCGCGCAGCGCCGCGAGGAGTTTCTCCTTCAGACCGCCGATCGGCAAGACCCGGCCGCGCAGGGTGATCTCGCCGGTCATGGCGATATCCTTGCGTACCGGAATACCGGTCAGCACCGAGACGATGCCCGTCATCATGCCGATACCGGCCGAAGGACCGTCCTTCGGGGTGGCACCCTCGGGCACGTGGACGTGGATGTCGGACGAGCGGAACACGGTCGGCTTGATGCCGAGCGAGGGCGCCCGCGACTGCACGAAGGAATTCGCCGCCGAGATCGACTCCTTCATCACATCGCGCAGATTGCCCGTCACGGTGAACTTGCCACGGCCCGGCATGCGCACGGCCTCGATGGTCAGGAGGTCGCCGCCGACTTCGGTCCAGGCCAGCCCGGTGACGACACCGACCTGGTCTTCCTTGTCGGTCTCGCCGAAGCGGAATTTCCGCACACCGGCGAAATCGCCCAGATTGTCCGGCGTCACGGTGACGCTTTCGGCCTTGCCGCTCTGGATCTGGCGCACCGCCTTGCGGGCCAGGTTGGCGATCTCGCGCTCGAGATTCCGCACGCCCGCCTCGCGGGTATAGTAGCGGATCAGGTCGCGCAGGGCCGCCTCTTCCAGCGTGAAGTCCTGGTCGCGCAGGGCGTGATTGGACATCTGCTTGGGCAGGAGGTGACGCTTGGCGATCTCGACCTTCTCGTCCTCTGTGTAGCCGGCGATGCGGATGATCTCCATCCGGTCGAGAAGCGGCTGCGGCAGGTTGAGCGTGTTCGCGGTGGTCACGAACATGATGTCGGACAGGTCGTAATCGACTTCCAGATAGTGGTCGTTGAAGGTCGCGTTCTGTTCCGGATCGAGCACTTCCAGCAGGGCCGAGGCCGGATCGCCGCGATAATCGGCGCCCAGCTTGTCGATCTCGTCCAGAAGGAAGAGCGGATTGGCGGACTTCACCTTCTTCATCGACTGGATGATGCGGCCCGGCATGGAGCCGATATAGGTGCGCCGGTGGCCGCGGATCTCGGCCTCGTCCCGCACGCCGCCCAGCGACATGCGCACGAAGTCACGGCCCGTTGCCTTGGCGATCGAACGGCCCAGCGAGGTCTTGCCGACGCCGGGCGGGCCGACCAGGCACAGGATCGGACCGCGCAGCTTGCGGGTGCGCGACTGCACGGCGAGATGCTCGAGAATGCGTTCCTTGACCTTCTCCAGCCCGTAGTGATCGTCCTCGAGCACGCCCTCGGCGCGTTCCAGATCGTTCTTTAGGCGTTTGCGCTTGTTCCAGGGCAGCGCCAGGATCCAGTCGAGATAATTGCGCACGACCGTGGCCTCGGCGGACATCGGGCTCATCTGGCGCAGTTTCTTGAATTCGGCGTCGGCCTTGGCGCGCGCTTCCTTGGGCAGTTTGGCCTCGGTAAGACGCTGTTCCAGCTCGGCGAGTTCCTCGCGGCCGTCATCGCCCTCGCCCAGCTCGCGCTGGATCGCCTTCATCTGCTCGTTGAGATAGTATTCGCGCTGGGTCTTCTCCATCTGGCGCTTCACGCGCGAACGGATTTTCTTCTCGACCTGCAGCACGCCGATCTCGCCTTCCATCAGGCCGAGCACGCGCTCCAGCCGGTTGGCGACATCGGGTTCTTCCAGCAGCGACTGCTTCTCGTCGATCTTCACGGCCAGATGGGCCGAGATGGAGTCGGCCAGCTTGCCCGGCTCCTGGATCTGCGACAGCGAAGCCAGCGCTTCCGGCGGCACCTTCTTGTTCAGCTTCACATAGTCTTCGAACTTGGCCGCGACGGTGCGCATCAGCGCTTCCAGCTCGGACTCGTCGCCGGAATCCTCGGCCAAGGGTTCGCAGACCGCTTCGTAGTATTCGTCACGCGGCGTATAGCCGGTGATCTCGACGCGGACGCCGCCCTCCACCAGCACCTTAACCGTGCCGTCGGGCAGTTTCAGCAGCTGCAGGACGGAGGCGACCACACCGGTGCGGTGGATCGCATCCGGCGACGGTTCGTCGTCCGCGGCATTGCGCTGGGTGGCAAGCAGGATCTGCTTGTCCGCCTTCATCACCTCTTCCAGCGCCTTCACCGACTTCTCGCGCCCCACGAAGAGGGGAACGATCATGTGGGGGAAAACCACAATGTCGCGCAGCGGCAGAAGCGGAAGTGTCTTCGTATTGGACATGCTTACTCCATGCGCGCCCGGCACAGGGGCGCGTGCAGATCTCGTTGGATCTTTCTATCGATACGGGACGGCCGGCAAGCGCTTTCGGTCTTGCCCGACGCGTCCCACCTGGATCATGAAGTGGCGATCGAGATCGCCGAATTCAAGCGCCCTCAAGCACCCGTCCGCTTGTCGTCCTTGCGCTCGGCATAGATGAAGAGCGGTTTGGCATTGCCCTCGACGACTTCCGCGTTGACGACAATCTCTTCCACGCCTTCCAGACCCGGCAGGTCGAACATCGTTTCCAGCAGGATACCTTCCATGATGGAGCGCAGGCCGCGAGCCCCGGTCTTGCGCGCGATCGCCTTGTGCGCCACCGCCTTGAGTGCATCCTCGGTGAAGGTCAGGCCGACGCCTTCCATCTCGAACAGGCGCTGATACTGCTTCACGAGCGCATTCTTCGGCTCGGTCAGAATCTGCACCAGGGCGTCCTCGTCCAGGTCTTCCAGGGTCGCGATGACCGGCAGACGGCCGACGAATTCCGGGATCAGGCCGAAACGCAGCAGATCGTCCGGCTCCACCTCGCGCAGGATATCGCCCGTGCGGCGGTCGTCGCTTTCACGCACATCGGCGCCGAAGCCGATGGCCGAGCCCTTGCCGCGCTGGGAGATCACCTTGTCGAGACCGGCAAAGGCGCCGCCGACGACGAAGAGGATATTGGTCGTGTCCACCTGCAGGAATTCCTGCTGGGGATGCTTGCGGCCGCCCTGCGGCGGCACGGAGGCGACCGTGCCTTCCATGATCTTCAGCAGCGCCTGCTGCACGCCCTCGCCCGATACGTCGCGCGTGATGGACGGGTTGTCGGACTTGCGGGAAATCTTGTCGATCTCGTCGATATAGACGATGCCGCGCTGGGCCCGCTCGACATTGTAGTCGGCCGACTGCAGCAGTTTCAGCACGATGTTCTCGACGTCTTCGCCGACATAGCCGGCTTCGGTCAGCGTCGTCGCATCGGCCATGGTGAAGGGCACATCGAGGATGCGCGCCAGCGTCTGGGCCAGCAGCGTCTTGCCGCAACCGGTCGGACCGATCAGCAGGATGTTCGACTTGGCCAGCTCCACGTCGGAATTGGACGAGGCGTGGTTCAGGCGCTTGTAGTGATTGTGCACGGCCACCGCGAGCACGCGCTTGGCGTGCGCCTGCCCGATCACGTAATCGTTCAGGACGTTGAAGATTTCCTGCGGCGTGGGCACGCCTTCCTTGGACTTCACCAGCGAGGACTTGTTCTCCTCGCGGATGATGTCCATGCAGAGCTCGACGCATTCATCGCAGATGAACACGGTGGGCCCGGCAATCAGCTTGCGCACCTCATGCTGGCTCTTTCCGCAGAAAGAACAGTAGAGGGTGTTCTTCGACTCGCCGTCTCCGCCCGTCGTCTTACTCATGACCGCTCCAATTCAACCCGCAGGTCCCGGCACTTGAGTGGTATCGTTACGACACCATACCGGCATTTGTCCCGCCTCGCATCCAGTCCTGAGCAAAATCAGGGCCGAACTTTAGCGAAAGGTTTCCGTCACTGTGCATTCGATCACATGGGCGCGGCATGGATCAAGCTCCAACCGCGCCCGGCCATCATGCCCTAGCCGGACTTGCCTTCGCCTTCATCCTCGCTGCGACGCGTAAAGACCTCGTCAATGAGGCCGAATTCCCTGGCCTCGTCTGCAGACATGAAGTTGTCGCGGTCGAGGGCCTGTTCAATCTCGTCATAGGTGCGGCCGGTGTGGTGCACATAGATCTCGTTCAGCCGGCGCTTGATCTTCTGGATGTCCGCCGCATGCCGCTCGATGTCCGAGGCCTGGCCGCGGAATCCGCCGGAGGGCTGGTGCACCATGATCCGCGCATTCGGCGTGGCGTAGCGCTTCTTGTCCTCACCTGCCGTCAGCAGCAGCGAGCCCATCGAGGCAGCCATGCCGATACACATGGTCGAGACCGGGCAGCGGATGTGCTGCATCGTGTCGTAAATCGCCAGGCCGGCCGAGACCACGCCGCCGGGCGAATTGATGTACATCGAGATTTCCTTCTTCGGATTTTCCGATTCAAGGAAAAGCAGCTGGGCGACGATCAGGCTCGCCATATGGTCCTCGATCGGACCGGTGACGAAGATGATGCGCTCCTTGAGAAGCCGCGAATAGATGTCGAAGGAGCGTTCGCCCCGGCTGGTCTGCTCGACGACGATCGGAACCAGATTCATCGTCCTGTCCTGGGGATCATGCATGTCGCGCTCCTTGGGGTTCCGGCAGCCGGTCGGCGCCGATTCTCGTCAGACGGGATTGGTCAAATATTGCGGCGCTCGCTCCAGCGTGCAAGGCGGACGCTGCACACGCCTGTGCGAATTCCCGCAACGGCACACAAAATTGCACCCGGAAACGAAAAGCGCCGGCGTCCTGCGACGCCGGCGCTGATCGATTGCGAAAGAGCCTGCCGATCAGGCGTCCTTCTTGGCCGCAGCCTTTTTCTTCGGAGCGGCTTTCTTGGCCTCGGCCTTGTCGCCGTCCTTCGCCGCCGCCTTCTTGGCCGGAGCCTTCTTCTTCGCGGCCGGCTTGTCGTCGTCCTTCTTGGCAGCGGCCTTCTTCTTCGGCGCAGCCTTCTTCCCGGCCGGAGCCGGCGCTTCGTCTTCCTCGGCGTAGAGCGCGTCCTTGGACACGGTCACCTCGGTCACCTCGGCGAGTTCGAGGATGTAGTCGACGACCTTTTCCTCGTAGATCGGCGCGCGCAGCTGGGCGATGGCCTGCGGGTTCTTCTGGTAGAACTCGACAACCTGGCGCTCCTGACCCGGATAGCGCACGGCTTCCTGGTTGATGGCGCGGGAGAGTTCTTCCTGGGTCACGTCGACATTGTTGCGGCGGCCGATCTCGGCGAGCACCAGGCCCAGGCGCACACGGCGCTCGGCAATGCCGCGATATTCGGCCTTCAGCTCGTCTTCCGACTTGCCCTTGTCTTCTTCCTCGAGATGGTCGTGCTCGATGGCGTGCTGGACTTCGCGCCAGATATTGTCGAACTCGGCATCCACCATCTGCGGCGGCAGGTCGAAGCTGTGCGCGGCATCGAGCTGGTCGAGCAGGGCCCGCTTCACCTTCATGCGCGATTGCTGGGCGTGCTCCTGGGCGAAGCGCTTCTTCAGCGCGTCCTTCAGGCCGTCCAGACCGTCGAGACCCAGGCGCCTGGCCAGTTCGTCATCGACCTTGGCTTCACCCGGCGCTTCGACCGACTTCACGGTGACGTCGAATTCGGCGTCCTTGCCGGCCAGATGGGCGGCCTGGTAGTGCGCCGGGAAGGTCACTTTCAGAACGCGCTCTTCGCCCGGCTTGGCACCGACCAGCTGTTCCTCGAAGCCCGGGATGAAGGCACCGTCGCCGATGGCCACGCGGGCGTCCTCGGCGGCACCGCCCTCGAAGGGTTCGCCATCCAGCTTGCCGACGAAATCGATAACGACGACATCGCCCTCTTCCGCCTTGGCGTTCTTGCCGCCCTTCTTGGCGGAGAATTCGCGGTTTTCCTCGGCCAGCTTCTGCAGCGCCTCGTCGATCTCGGCCTCATCGACCTCGGCGACCGGGCGCGCGACCTTCAGCTTGGACGGATCGGCCGGTTCGAATTCCGGCATCACTTCCAGCGAGATCTCGAAGGAGAAATCGGCCTTGCCGGCGAGCACGTCCTGCGCCTCGCTGGTGACCTTGATGTCCGGCTGGGTGGCCGGGCGGATATTCTTCTCGTCGAGCGTCTTCTGCGTGGTCTGCGGGACCAGCTCGTTCAGCAGATCGCCCATGATCGACTCGCCGAACATCTTGCGGATGTGGCTCGTGGGAACCTTGCCCGGGCGGAAGCCCTTCAGGCGGACTTCCGGACGGATCTCTTCGATCTTCGCTGCGAGGCGAGCTTGCAGATCGTCGGCCGGGAAGACGATCTCGAAAGTGCGGCTCAAGCCTTCGGAAGATTTCTCGGTGACGTTCATGGGTTGGCCTTGGTGTTCTGGGTAAGGGTGCGCAGACATGCGCGTGCAAAATCGAGCGCGCGTTATGTCACGGGGATTCGCGCTGTGCAACGCCGGGCAGCGGTTGACGGGTGCAGATGAGGCGAATGCAGCCTGTTCGCATGCGGGGGCTGGGGGATCGGGGGGGTGGCAAACGAGCCCTCCTTTGCCAAAGGCTTCGGAGGGCACCTCTTCGCCCGGATGCGCGCTGCGGGTGGCTTGCCACCCGAAGCCCGCAGGGCGAAGGCCCCTGCCGGGGCATTCTCCGCCTAAAATCGATTCACTGGATCGATTTTTCTGCCTCCGGCAGACCGGTTCCGAATGGTGCGGATGAGAGGACTCGAACCTCCACGCCTTGCGGCACTGGAACCTAAATCCAGCGCGTCTACCAGTTCCGCCACATCCGCACGTCTGGTGGCGATCTCTTGGCACGGGGCGGCGCGGCTAGGCAAGCGGCCATTGCCGGGCGGGCTGCGGCGGTTCTATATCGCGGCATGTCAGGGATTTCCGAAGACCGCACCCCGTTCGACTGGGAGACGCGTTTCCGCGACGGCGATACGCCGTGGGAGCGCCGCCAGCTGCATCCGGCGGCTTCGCACTGGCTCGCCGAGGGTGTGCTGGCGCCGGGTCTCAGCGTGATCGTGCCCGGCTGCGGCCGGGCGCCCGAAGTCGTGGCCTTTGCCCAGGCCGGTCTGCACGTCACCGCCGGCGATGTCGCCCCGACCGCCCTCGCCTGGCAGCGCGACCGGCTGGACGCGGCCGGGCTGGAGGCCAGCCTGGTCGAGGCCGACCTGACGCAATGGCGGCCGGACGCGCCCGTCGATCGGGTCTATGAGCAGACCTTCCTGTGCGCCATCCCGCCCCGCCTGCGCGAAGACTATGAGCGTGCGGTCCACGCCTGGCTGAAGCCCGGCGGCCGCCTGCTCGCTCTCTTCATGCAGAAGGCCGAGCGCGGCGGGCCGCCCTATGGCTGTTCGCTCGAGGCGATGCATGCGCTGTTTCCCGCCGAACGCTGGGCATGGCCGGACGACAACGCCTTCACCGCCTGGCCCCATCCCTCGCTGAGCGGCAAGCCGGAACTGGCCGGGGTTCTGGTACGGCGGTAACAGGCTTCCCCTGCGTGAGCGGGGGAAGTGGCCGAGCCTGGCCTACGGGCCAGGTGAGGTCGAAGGGGGTGAGTCATCCGTGCGCGCTACGCGCTCTGCGGCGCTGCGCGCCGCCCCCTCAGTCCGCTGACGCGGACAGCTCCCCCGCAAGCGGGGCGAGCCCTGATATCAAGCCGGCTCTTGCGCCGCGGCGTCCGCCGGCTTGCGCTTGCGGGCCTTGCCGTGCTTGGCGGTCATCGGGGCGCGGGTGAGCACGAAGAGGGCTGTTGCCAGGCCGGACAGGACATTGGCCGCGGCGATGCCGCCGATCACGCCGACCGGTGCGTTGACGAGGAAGCTGCCCGCGAGCACGAAGGGCACCATCAGGCCCAGCGCGCGGCCGGCGGTGATCATCATGCCATAGCTGGGCCGGCCCAGACCGTTGAACCCGGCACTGCCGGCAATCGTGATGCCGTAGCCGGCAATGGTCAGCGAGGCGAGGCGCCAATAGGTCACCGCGGCGGCCTGACCGGCTTCGGACGGCAGGAAGATCGCGGCCAGCACATCGGCGAAGATCCAGAGCACCGCCGCCACGCCCAGCCCCCAGGCGAGGGCAAAGAGGAAGGAGGTGCGGAAGGCTTCGCGCACGCGGTCGATCCGCTCGGCGCCGCCATTCTGTCCGGTCACCGCGCCGATACAGGCCGACAGTGCGAACAGCGGCACGATGGCGAAGGCTTCCAGGCGTCCGGCCACGCCCAGACCGCCGACCGCGGCATCGCCGAAGCGCGCCATGGCCAGGCCCGACATGGCGACGGTCATCGCGACGGGATTGAAGATGTTGGAGATGCAGGCCGGGATGCCGACGCGGGCGATGTCGGACCAGTGATGCCAGACCTCGCCCAGATCCTCCCAACGGAAATCGAGCAGTTTCTCGCGGAACACCAGATACCAGAGCACCATCAGGAAGGTGCAGGCATTCGCCGCGACGGTTGCCAGGGCCGCGCCGGACACGCCCCAGCCCAGGCCGGGGAAGAGGCCGAAGACATCGTCCAGGATGAAGATCGGGTCGAGCACGAGATTGATCGCCGCAGCAGCCATCATCATGATCGAGGGGATCACCGCATTGCCCAGCGCGCGCAGGATATTGCCGGCCACCATCGGGCCGACGATCAGCACGATGCCGCCGAACCAGACCCGCATATAGTCGACCACGTGCGGCAGCATGGTGTCGCTGGCGCCCAGCGCGCGGAAGATGTCCTCGACGGTCAGGACGCCGATGAAGGACACGATGCCGACCAGCAGCAGGGCCAGGGTCATGGCGTCGGTGGAAATGCGCGGGATGGAGGCGCCATCCTTGCGCCCCGCCGCCCGCGAGACGGCGGAGACGGCACCGGCGCCCAGGCCGATCGACACGCTCATCACCAGCATGGTGACGGGGAAGCTCATCTGGACGGCGGCCTGCTGGGCCGTGCCCAGCGTGCCGACCCAGTAGGTGTCGACAATGCCGACGAGCATCATGGCGAGAATGCCGAAACTCATCGGCATCATCATCCGGACGACATGCCCGAAGACCGGACCTTGCGTCATGTCGTGTGCAGACCGTCCGGCCATGGCGTACCCCTCCTGTTCGCCGCCGAGCATAGATAGGAAGCCCCGCCCCTGTCTGCAGCCCGTGACGGTCAAATTGGTGTGAAAACATCGCGATGAGCGTGCGGCCGCGGCACTGCGGCCCCGGCCCGCAATGCGTCAAGGGGGATTGGAAACAGCGCCAATCCCTCCCGTCCGCCCGGCGGGCACAGCGCAATCCCCCTTGCCTGTCCGGCCCGTCATGCGAAGAAGCCGGGTGTCCGGCCCGCGCCGGAATCTCCCCCGCTCCGCTGACAGGGATACGCCCGATGCTCCAGGATACCGGTTTCATCGTCGCTGGCTTCGTTCTGCTCTTCCTGGGCGGGGAAGGCCTGGTGCGCGGCAGTGTCGCCGTCGCCGAAAAGCTGGGCCTGTCCAAACTCCTGATCGGCCTGACCGTGGTTGCCTTCGGCACCTCGACGCCCGAGCTGCTCGTGTCGGTGAATGCGGCCCTGGGCGGCGCACCGGACATCGCGCTGGGCAATGTCGTCGGCTCGAATATCGCCAATGTGCTGCTGATCCTGGGCATCGCCGCCGTGATCACCCCGATCGCCGGCTGGCAGCGGACGGCGATGCGCGACGCGGTGGTGATGAGTGTCGCGGCGCTGGCCCTCTTTGGACTGACCTTCGGCAATGTCATCGGCCTGGTCGAGGGCGCGGCGCTTTTCGCGGCACTTCTGACCTATCTGGCCGCCTCCTACTGGCTGGAACGGCGCGGCCGCCCCTCGCGCCAGCACGAGCACGAGACCGAAGAGTTCGAAGGCGCCGCGACACAGTCGGTCTGGATTGCGGCCGCCTTCGTGATCGGCGGGATTCTCGGCCTGATGCTGGGCGCCGACCTTCTGGTGCGCGGCGCCGTCTCGATCGCGCGGACCTTCGGCGTGTCGGATGCGGTGATCGGGCTGACCCTGGTGGCGATCGGCACCTCCCTGCCCGAGCTGGCCACCTCGATCGTGGCGGCCTGGAAGCGTCACTCAGATGTGGTGCTGGGCAATGTGATCGGTTCGAACATCTTCAACATCCTCGCCATACTGGGCATCACCGCCCTGGTGACGCCGATCCCGGTCGGACCGCAATTCCGCATCCTCGACGTCCCCCTGATGCTGGGCGTGTCGGCACTGGTGGTGGTGCTGCTCGTGGCGACGAAACGGATCGGCCGCGGCGTCGGCCTCGCCATGCTGGCCGCCTATACCGCCTATCTCGCCTGGCAATTCACCACCGGCGGCATCGCGGGCTGACGCCTTATCCGGCGCGCACGGCCGGCTGGTTGAGGTCGTAGGCAGCGATGCCGGCGAGGTTCACGATATCGCTGACCGAGGCGCCCAGACGCGCGATCTGGACCGGCTTTTCCAGACCGACCAGCATCGGACCGATCACCGTTGCCCCGCCGGCCGCCTTGAGCAGGCGCACCGCGATCGAGGCGGAGTGTACGGCCGGCATGATCAGCACATTGGCCGGCTGGGTCAGGCGCGAGAAGGGGTAGAGCTGGCGGTGGTCGGGATCGAGCGCGACATCGGCCGCCATCTCGCCCTCGTATTCGAAATCCACACCCTGGGCGTCGAGCAGGCTGACGGCGTGCTGGATCTTGGTCGAGCGCTCGCCCGGCGGATTACCGAAGGAGGAGTAGGACAGGAAGGCGAGATGCGGCGTCAGGCCCAGGCGCTTGGCGGCATTGGCCGTGGCGATGGCAATCTCGGCCAGGGCTTCGGCATCGGGAAACTCCGTCACCGACACGTCGCCGACGATCAGCGTGCGGCCGCGCGTCACGGCCGCCGTCACCCCGACCGTGCGGCTGCCGGCCACCGGATCGAGCACCAGCTCGACATCATTCATCACCACATTGGAGTGGCGCGTCACGCCGGTGACCATGCCGTCGGCATGACCCATTTTCAGCATGCAGGCGGAAAAGACATTGCGGTCGTTATTGACCCGGCGCTGCACGTCGCGGCGCAGATAGCCCTGACGCTGCAGGCGCTCGTAGAGATAGTCGGCATATTCCGAATTATGCTCGGACAGGCGGGCATTGCACACGTCCAGCGAGCCGGCCGGAATGCCCAGCTCCTTCATGTTCTCGGCCACGACATTCTCGCGCGCCACCAGGATCGCCTTGCCCAGACCCTGGGTCTGGAAAGCGTGGGCGGCGCGGATCACGGCCGGCTCCTCGCCCTCGGCGAAGACGATGGTCTTCTGTTCGGCCCGGATCGAGGCGGAGATGCGCTGCTGCAGCGCGGCGGTCGGATCGAGACGGCGGGCGAGCACCTGCTTGTAGCTGTCGGCATGCTCGATCGGACGGCGGGCGACACCCGTATCGATCGCGGCCTGGGCCACGAAAGGCGGCACCCAGGCAATGAGGCGCGGATCGAACGGAGTCGGGATGATGTATTCGCGCCCGTATTGCAGGCGGTCGACCTTGTAGGCCTTGGCCACCTCGTCCGGCACGTCCTCGCGCGCCAGCGCGGCCAGAGCCTTTGCCGCCGCGATCTTCATCTCTTCATTGATCGTGCGCGCGCGCACATCGAGCGCGCCGCGGAAGATGTAGGGGAAGCCGAGGACGTTGTTGACCTGGTTGGGATAGTCCGAGCGGCCCGTCGCCATGATGACATCGCTGCGCACCTCGGCCACTTCTTCCGGCGTGATCTCCGGCGTCGGATTGGCCATGGCGAAGATGATCGGGTCCGGGGCCAGCGAGGCGACGATCTCCTTGGTAAACACGCCGGCCGCAGACAGGCCCAGCAGGACATCGGCGCCCTCGGCCGCTTCGGCCAGCGTGCGCTTGCCGGTCTCCACGGCGTGCTTCATCAGCCGCTCGTGACCGCCGGGGCGGCCCCTGTAGACGACGCCATCGATGTCCACGACGGTGGTGTTCTTCGACTGTACGCCCATGGACTCGATCAGCTCGAGCACGGAAAGGCCGGCCGCGCCGGCCCCGCACAGCACGACCTTGAGGTCTTCAAACTTCTTGCCGGTCAGATCGCAGGCATTGATCAGGCCCGCAGCAGCAATGATGGCGGTGCCGTGCTGGTCGTCATGGAAGACCGGGATATCGAGCTCTTCGCGCAGGCGCCGTTCAATCTCGAAGCATTCCGGCGCCTTGATGTCTTCCAGATTGATGCCGCCGAACGTATTGCCGAACCCGCGCACGCATTCGATGAACTGGTCTGGATCGGTATAGTCGACCTCGACATCCACGGCGTCGATATCGGCAAAGCGCTTGAACAGCACCGCCTTGCCTTCCATCACCGGCTTCGAGGCGGCAGCGCCCAGATTTCCCAGGCCCAGGATTGCGGTGCCGTTCGAGACGACGGCGACCATATTGCCCTTGGAGGTGTAGTCGTAGACCGTGTCCGGATCCGCCGCGATCGCCCGGACCGGTGCCGCCACGCCCGGCGAATAGGCCAGCGCCAGATCGCGCTGGGTCGCCATCGGCTTGGTCGGCGCCACGCCCAGCTTGCCCGGCACAGGATTCATGTGGAAGTCCAGGGCATCGGCATCGAGCTGCTGGTCGGGACGGACGGTGGATTCGGAAGCCATGGTGTGAAGACTCTTCGCTGGAAGGTGAAGGGCGAACATGTACCGGGCCGCAGCCGGAGCCAAGCCCCGGCGGCGCCTAGCTCTTATGCGCGATGAGATGGCCCAGCGCACGCTGCCGCTGCATGGTGCGGTGCAGCGTCCCGAGCCGTTCCGGCAGGATGTCCGCCAGGTCTTCCGCGATCAGTCCTGTTCCCAGTCTCAGAGCGCAATCGCCGTGCAGCCAGGCGGCGGCGCAGGCCGCGTCAAAGCCGCCGACGCCCTGCGCCGCCAGACCGCCGATCAGGCCGGCCAGAACATCGCCGCTGCCCGCCGTCGCCAGGGCAGGCGAGGCATGGCGGTTGATCACGGGCAGATGCCCCGGCGCCGCGATCACCGTGTCCGGTCCTTTCAAAAGCACACAGCATCCCGCCCGCTCCGCCGCCATAGCGGCAGCCTGGATCCGGTTGAGATCGTCCCGGGCGGCGATATCGGGAAACAGCCGCCGGAATTCGCCCGGGTGCGGCGTCAGCACATCGCCCGGGCGCAGCACGGCGAACAAGACCTCCGGTGCATCCTCGAAACTGGTCAGGGCATCGGCATCCAGAACGAGCACCGCCGCCGCCCGTGCCGCCGAGATGACCGATTCACGTGTCCCCTCGCCCACGCCCATGGCCGGCCCCAGCACCGCCGCATCGGCGCGCAGATTCTCAAGCAAGGTGTCAGTCGCGGCCGGATCGGTCCAGCGCCGCACCATCACGGCCGTCGAGCCCACAGCATTGATCATCAGGGCAGAAGGCGGGCTGGCCAGCGTGACCAGTCCCGCACCGGCACGAAGCCCGGCCCGCGCTGCCAGGCGCGCGGCCCCGGTCGAGGACGCCCCGCCGGAGAAGACGGCCAGCCGGCCGCGGGCATGCTTGTGATCGCCGGCGCGGGCCGCCGGCAGGCTGGAGAACCAGAGCTGCGGACCGTTTTCCCGGGCGCACGGCTGGACGGCGTCCCGCCAGCTGGCGGGAATGCCGATATCGGCGAGCACGACCTCGCCGCACAGGCTGGCCGCCGGTTCGAGACTATGGGCCGGCTTGCGCCGGTGGAAAGTGACGGTCAGACCGGCTGCAGCGACAGCGCCGTCGGCCCGGGCCAGATCGCCGGACACGCCGGAGGGCAGGTCGATGGCAACCACCGGCACGCCGCGCCCGCTCATCGCCGTGATCAGCGCCGCCGCCTCGCCTTCGGGCGGACGGTTGAGACCGGCGCCGAACAGGGCATCCACAATGAGGTCTGCCGTATCGAACGCGGCTGGCGCGGCACGCTCCGGCGTCTCGTGCCAGACACCCGCCGCCCAGGCTGCGTCGCCCTTGAGCTGGTCCTGCCCGCCCATCAGGCAGACGCGCACCGGCCAGCCCGCCTCGCGCAGCGCTGCAGCACAGATGAAACCGTCCCCGCCATTATTTCCCGGACCGCACAGCACCACCGTTTCCCGCGGTGCCCAGCGCTCGCGAATCGCCTGCGCCACGGCCGCGCCCGCCCGTGCCATAAGGCTTTCACCGGACACGCCGTTTTCCGCCGCATGGCGATCGCAGACACCACAGTCCTTGGTGTTCAGGATGTCATCGTGCATGGTCGCTCCATTGTGTGGCATGCGTGCCCGATTGTGAGGCATTTCCCGGTTTGGCTGATCGCGGGAACGGATTGAAGCTTGTCAGCTTTCTGACCGTCTCTAGCGTCGCGACAAGATCATGGAGTCCGTGATGAAGAAAATCGAAGCCATCATCAAACCTTTCAAGCTCGACGACGTGAAGGAGGCGCTGCAGGAAATCGGCGTCCAGGGCCTGACCGTCATCGAGGCCAAGGGGTTTGGCCGGCAAAAAGGGCATACGGAACTCTATCGCGGCGCCGAATACGTCGTCGACTTCCTGCCCAAGATCAAGATCGAACTCGTTCTGCCGGCCGACCGCGTCGATGCGGCGATCGAGGCGATCCAGAATGCGGCCCAGACGGGCCGGATCGGCGACGGCAAGATCTTCGTCAGCCCGATCGAAAGCGTCATCCGCATCCGGACCGGCGAGACCGGCCGCGACGCGCTCTGATCACCTCACCCTGTTCCCAGCGACCCCACTATCCGGAGCTCCGTCATGTCAGACGAAATCCTGAAGAAACTCAAAGACGAAGACATCAAGTACGTCGATCTTCGCTTCACCGATCCGCGCGGCAAGCTGCAGCACGTCACCTTCGACCGGTCCCAGGTCAATGAGGATTTTTTCGAGGACGGCGTGATGTTCGACGGTTCGTCGATCGCCGGCTGGAAGGCCATCAACGAGTCCGACATGGTGCTCAAGCCGGACACCACGATGGCGCACATGGACCCGTTCTACCAGCAGCCGACCCTGGTCCTTTTGTGCGACATTCTCGAGCCGGGCACGGGCGAGAGCTATAATCGCGACCCGCGCACGACTGCCAAGAAGGCCGAAGCCTTCCTGAAGGCGAGCGGCATCGGCGACACCGCCTATTTCGGCCCGGAAGCCGAATTCTTCGTGTTCGACGACGTGCGCTGGAAAACCTCGCAGGAAGAGACCGGCTACAAGATCGACAGCGAGGAAGGCCCCTGGAATTCCGGCGGCGACTTCGAAGGCGGCAATATGGGCCACCGTCCGGGACCCAAGGGCGGCTATTTCCCGGTCAACCCGATCGACAGCGGCCAGGACATGCGCACCGAGATGCTGGCGGTTCTCGAAGAGCTGGGCTGCGAGCCGGAAAAGCATCACCACGAGGTGGCGCCGTCGCAGCACGAGCTGGGCATGAAATTCTCGTCGATGACGACGATGGCCGACCGCATGCAGCTGTACAAGTACACCGTGCACATGGTCGCCCATGCCTATGGCAAGACCGCGACCTTCATGCCCAAGCCGATCTGGAACGACAACGGCACCGGCATGCACGTGCACCAGTCGATCTGGAAGGACGGCAATCCGCTGTTCGCCGGTGACCGCTATGCCGACCTGTCGGAGACCTGCCTCCACTATATCGGCGGCATCATCAAGCACGCCCGCGCGATCAATGCCTTCGCCAACGCCTCGACGAACTCCTACAAGCGTCTGGTGCCGGGCTTCGAAGCGCCGGTCCTGCTGGCCTATTCGGCCCGCAACCGCTCCGCATCGATCCGTATTCCGTGGGTGTCCTCGCCGAAGGCCAAGCGCCTGGAAACCCGCTTCCCGGACCCGGCCGGCAATCCGTACCTGACCTTTGCCGCCCTGCTGATGGCCGGTCTGGACGGTATCGAGAACAAGATCCATCCGGGCGATCCGATGGACAAGGACCTCTACGACCTGCCGCCGGAAGAGCTCAAGGACATCCCGACCGTCTGCCGCTCGCTGCGTGAAGCGCTCGAATCGCTCGATGCCGACCGCGGTTTCCTCAAGAAGGGCGGCGTGATGGATGACGACCAGATCGACGCCTATATCGACCTGAAGATGGAAGAAGTGCTGCGTTACGAGATGCATCCGCACCCGGTCGAGTTCGACATGTACTACTCCTGCTAGGCCTTGCGCCGCGCAGTTGAAAGAGAACGGGAAACGGCCGGGTTATCGCCCGGCCGTTTTTCTGTCTGCATCCCGGCGTCCGGCGAGGTCGACGCGGCGCAATCCATTCGCTACAAATCGCTTTCCATTCGCCCTGTGCTTGTCTCGGGAAGTCTCGTCAGGAGTTCGCATGCGTCGCCGTCTCATGTTTGCCAGCGCTATCGCCACGCTGACCGTCGCCGCCCCGTCCGCCCTCGCCGATCGCCAGATCAATGACGAGATCACGACGCCGATCGCGACATCCACGGCGGGATCCGGCGGCGTTGCCGACAATATCGTGATCACGGCGAACGGCCGGGTGACCCTCTCCACGCCGGGCACGGCCGTCACGCTGGACAGCAGCAATGACGTCACGGTCGACGGCGCGATCGATGTGGTCAGCGACGATGATGGCGGAATCGGCGTGCACGTCGTCGGCGGCAATACCGGCAATCTGACGATCAGCGGTCCGATCACGGTAGAGTCCGAAAGCGACCCGGAAGACGACGGCGAGGACGAGGACAGCGGTTACAGCGATCTCGACGGACCGTCGGCCATCGGCGGCAACCGGATCGGCGTTCTAGTCGATGGCGACGGCGCGTTCGTCGGCGACATCTACATGGACAGCTCCGGTTCAATTATCATTCGCGGCAATGACTCCGCCGGTATCCGGGTGCTCACGGGCATCGAGGGGGAAGTCCGCCTTGAGGGCTCTATTTCCATAATCGGCGACCGGTCCGTCGGTATCGATATCCAGGACACGCTCACCGGCGATTTCGCGATAACCAGCAGTGTCGCTGCACGCGGCGAGGACAGTTCGGCGATCGTCCTGGCAGGCGATGTTGGTGGCGCCTTCTATCTGAACAGCGCAGTGAGCACGACTGGCTACCAGTTCAGCAGCTACACCAATAACGAGGAATACCTGGCCACTCTCGACGAAGACGATGTTTTCCAGGCAGCGGCGACGATCCTGATCCAGTCAAGCATTGAGGACGGCATCCTCTTCGACGCACCGACCGACGACAACCGCGTCAGTCGCACCGCCACCGTGTCGCATCGCGGTGAGGCGCCTGCGGTCCAGATCCTGGCGTCCGACGGCAATATCACCTTCGGCGAAGTCATCCAGCCCGCAGTCGAGGACGACGATACGACCGAAGACGAGGACGAAAGCGTCCCGGAAACGCCGCTGGGTTATTCTTGGGTCAATCGCGGCTCTATCACAACAACCTCCGACCTCAACGACACGTCTTCCACCGGCATTCTGATCGGCGGCGGCGACGACGGGAACGGCTCGGTGTTTACGGCCGAGCTCCTGCACGGCTTCTTGAATACTGGCTCGATCTCTGCGACCTCGTTCTCCGATACGATCGCAGCGACCGCAGTGGCCCTGCATCTCGAAGAGGGCGCCATCCTGCCGATCCTGACCAATGAAGGCGCGATATCGTCCACGTCACAGAATACCGTCGATGCGACAGCCTTCGGCAGTGCTTATACCATCGTTATCGAAGATGGTGCGGTGCTGGAAGAACTGGTCAATTCGGGCCAAATAGTCGCCTCTGGCAGCAATGGCGGCAGCGGCTATGCGATCGTCGACCGGTCCGGCACGCTGCGCTCGATAGAGAATACCGGCCGTATCCTCGCGTCGCACATTCCGCGTCCGGCTTACTACGATGCCGACGGCGATCTGATCGAGCCGGACGACAATCCGGACTACCGCACTGTCGCGCTCGATGTGTCGAACAACACCACCGGCGTAACCTATCGCCAGCACTGGGAAGCCGTGCCTGACGATGGCGATGACAACACGACCGAGCCGACCGTGCTCGACGCCTCGATCTACATGATCGGCGATGTCCTGTTCGGCACGGGCGACGATACGCTGACGGTCGAGGCCGGACGCATCAATGGCGCGATTTCCTTCGGTGACGGTCAGGATGCGCTGGTCGTCGACGGTTCGACGGTCCACGCCGAAATCCTGCGCCTTATCGAGGAAGGCATTGTCGACCCGATGACCGACGAGGAAATCTGGGCGGCGCTGCCATACATCACCAGCGCGATATCGGACTCCGACGGCAATCTCTCCATCGCACTCGATTTCGCGACGCTGGAACTCGTGGAAAGCGGCGATCTGGAGATTTCCGACGCGCACTTCGGCGACGGCTCGGTCCTGATGCTGCAGGTGGATGCTGAAAACAATGACGTCCGCCGCATCGTCTCGTCCGGAAACATCACCTTCGAGACCGGTTCGCGTCTGTCGGTATCGCTGTCCAACCTGATCGGCGGCGGCGGCACGTTCGAACTCGTCCGGGCCGGCTCGCTGACCATCGAGGAAGACCTCGATACGCTGAACGACTCGCCCTCGCCCTATCTCTACAATACCAGCCTGGAACGCTCTGCCGACGACGACAATGTCATCGTGCTCACGCTTGAGCGCAAGGACGCGGACGCGCTGGGCATGAATGCCAACCAGGCCGCGGCCTATGCCAGCGCCTTCGAGAGCTGGGCCGAGAACGGTGCGCTGGGCGCAGCGATTGCGTCGCTGACAAACCAGAACGCCTTCTTCGACGCCTACGACCAGCTGCTGCCGGAATATGCGGCCAGCGCGATCCAGTTTGCGATGGCGAGCAATGACAGCGCGATCGGCGCGCTGGCCAACCGCCTGGAAGCCGTGCGCCGCAGCCCCGAGGAAACCGGCGGGCTCTGGGTGCAGGAATTCGGCTATTTCGCCGACCGCGCCGGCACGGCCTTCGGTCCGGGTTATCGCGGCCAGGGTCTCGGCGTCGCCGTCGGTTTCGACCGCCCCGTGGGTCCCTTCTACGCTGTCGGTGTGAATTTCGTCGGGGCGGCCAGCGAAGTGTCGGAAGTCGAGGGGGTCGACGACCCGATGACCGCCCTTACCGGCCAGCTGGGCGCCTATGCAGGCTCGCGCGTGTCCGGCGTCAATTTCGACATCTATGGCGGCGCCGGCTTCGACAGTTTCGAACATAATCGCCGCGTTGTGATCGGCGAGTTCGACGCCAGCCCGTCGGCCGAATGGACCGGCTATCACATCACCGGCTCGGCCCGTGTCTCGCGCGATTTCGAGTTCGGCGGCCGCTATTATGCCCGCCCGGCGCTCTCGGTCGATTACCTGCATCTGTTCGAGGAAGGCTATACCGAGACCGGCGGCGGCATCGGCGTCGACCTGTCGATCGCCGACCGTGACTCGACGAGCTTCACCGGTTCGGCCGTCCTGACCATGGGCGCCCTGTTCGAGAATTCCAGCCGCTGGTGGTCGCCGGTGGTGCGCCTGGGCTATCGCAGCGAGTTCTCCAACGACATCCTGGAAACCGAGGCTCGCTTCGCCGATTACGACGACACCTTCATCCTGCGTTCGCAGCAGCTGCCGGGATCCGGCCTGCTGTTCGGCTTCGGTGTCAGTGCCGGTTCGGGCTATTCCACCTTCTCGCTCGATTACGATGCCGATGTGCGCGACGATTTCATCCGTCACACGGCCCGTCTCGTGATGCGCATGGTCTTCTGATCCGCAAAACGCCCTCCGGCAACCGCCGGTTAACCACAATCAGCGAGGCTCGCGCGCATGATGCGTGCGAGCCTTCTTCTTTTGTGCGCCCTCGTCGGGCTTTCCGCCTGCGGACACCGTCCGCCGGACCAGGTCACCGATGCCTGCCTCATTCTGGAAGACAATCGCGCCTGGTGGCGCGCCCTGCAGCGCACCGAACAGCGCTGGGGCATCCCGCCGGGCGTGCAGATGGCGATCCTGCGCCGCGAGTCCAGCTTCAACGCCCATGCCCGCCCCGCCCGCAACCGCCTGCTCGGAATCATCCCGACCAGCCGTCCGTCGAGTGCCTATGGCTATGCCCAGGCACTCGACGGCACGTGGGACTGGTATCGCCGCGACACCGGCCGCCGTGGCGCCGACCGCGACGATTTCGAGGACGCCGTGGACTTCATCGGCTGGTATTCATCCAAGAGCCGCCAGCTGTCCGGCGTCCAGCCGCACCAGGCGCGCGAGCTCTACCTGACCTATCATGAGGGCCATGGCGGCTATAACCGCGGCAGCTACCGTTCCAAGGGCTGGCTGATGAATGCGGCCAACAGCGTGGCACGCGATGCCGCCAGCTATCAGGCCCAGATCGATCGCTGCGAACGCCGCCTGTCGCGCAGCCGGTTCTGGCTGCTCTGAAAAATACCCGAATCGCTACGCCTGGTGCATGCTGGGCCCATGTCTTCGCAGAACTCGCACCACGACCTGTTCGGCGGGGCCCCCGCCCCGACACCGGAAAAAGCGCCGGCGCCGGGATATTCGGCCGCCCATATCGAGGTTCTTGAAGGTCTGGAGGCCGTGCGCCGCCGGCCGGGCATGTATATCGGCGGCACCGACGAGCGTGCCTTCCACCACCTGTTTGCGGAAATCCTCGACAACTCGATGGACGAAGCCGTGGCCGGCTGGGCCGACCGGATCGAGGTCGTCGTCGACGAGGACGGTTTCATCACCGTGACGGACAATGGCCGCGGCATCCCGGTCGATCCGCACCCGAAATATCCCGACAAGTCCGCGCTGGAAGTCGTGCTGACCGTGCTGCACGCCGGCGGCAAGTTCTCCGACAGCGCCTACAAGACCTCCGGCGGCCTGCACGGCGTGGGTATCTCCGTGGTCAACGCCTTGTCGGAAACCGTGGAGATCGAGGTCGCCCGCGAAAAGACGCTGTGGCGCCAGTCCTATTCGCGCGGCCTGCCGCTGGGCCCGATCGAGAAGGTCGGCCCCGCCCCCAATCGCCGCGGCACGAAGATCCGCTTCCGGCCCGATCCGGAGATTTTCGGCGACAAGATGCGGGTCAAGCCGGCGCGCGTTTACGCGATGGCACGCTCCAAGGCTTTCCTGCGCCGCGGTGTGAAGATCCAGTGGCGCTGCGCCCCCTCCCTTGTCGACGGCACCGAAACCCCGGCCGACGATATCCTGTGTTTCCCGGGCGGCCTGGCCGACCGGATGACCGAAATGGCCGCCAAGAGCGCGCTGATCACGGCGGAGACCTTCTCCGGCAAGGTCGAGCGCGAGGATGGCGCCGGCGGCGTGGAATGGGCCGTTACCTGGTCCGGCAATGGCTATGGCAGCGAGGCCGACGGCTTCTGCCAGTCCTACTGCAACACCGTGCCGACGCCCCAGGGCGGCACGCACGAACAGGGCCTGCGCGCGGCACTGACCAAGGGCGTGCGCGCCTATGCCGAACACACCCACGCCAAGAAGGCGGCGAACATCACGCCGGAAGACGTGCTGGGCGGGGCCGGTGCCCTCGTCTCCGTCTTCATCGGCGACCCGGAATTTCAGGGCCAGACCAAGGAGCGCCTGGCAACGCCGGAAGCGGCCAAGCTGGTCGAGACCGCGGTGCGCGACCAGTTCGATCACTGGCTGGCCGGTTCGCCCAAGGAAGCCGCGAAACTCGTCGAGTTTGTCATCGAGCGCGCCGACGACCGCATGCGCCGCCGCAAGGAAAAGAACGTCAAGCGCCAGACCGCCTCGCGCCGCCTGCGCCTGCCGGGCAAGCTGGCCGACTGTTCGCGCTCCGGCGCCGATGGCACCGAGCTGTTCATCGTCGAGGGCGACTCGGCCGGCGGGTCCGCCAAACAGGCCCGGTCGCGCCAGACCCAGGCCATCCTGCCTCTGCGCGGCAAGATCCTGAACGTCGCCTCGGCCACGGCCGACAAGATCGCCGCCAACCAGGAAATCTCCGATCTCCTGCAGGCGCTGGGCTGCCAGACCGGCAGCCGTTTCCAGCTGGACGATCTGCGCTATGAGCGCGTCGTGATCATGACCGACGCCGATGTCGACGGCGCCCATATCGCGGCTCTGCTGATCACTTTCTTCTACCGCTCCATGCCGGAACTCATTCATTCCGGACGGCTTTTCCTCGCCCAGCCGCCGCTCTACCGCATGACGCAGGGCAGCCGCACGCTCTATGCCCGCGACGATGCGCATCGCGACCAGATCATGGCCGACGAGTTCAAGCCGAACGCCAAGGTCGAGATCGGGCGCTTCAAGGGTCTCGGCGAAATGACACCGTCCCAGCTCAAGGAAACCACCATGGATCCGGGCAAGCGCACGCTGGCCCGGGTGGTGATCGATGCCGACGAGCTGCCGACGCTGGAAGCGCTGGTGGAGACCCTGATGGGCAAGAAGCCGGAAGCCCGCTTCAAATTCATCCAGGACAATGCCGCCTTCGTCGACGAAGCCGAACTGGACCTCTAGTCCGGCTCCGGAATCCCGCCCGGCGACCAGCCTGCCGGGCACAGCGTCCTGTCCTGGATACCGGTAACAAAAGTGCCGTGCCGCGCACCGGTCTCCGCCTTGATCGCCGACCATTCCTCGTCGGCCATAAAATCTGCCCAGCGCGCCTGCATGGTTTCGATATCCGGCCAGCGCAGCAGGTAGACAAACTCGACCCGGCCTTCGAAACGCGAGGCCCATGTCTCGACAATGTCGAAATCGTGAGCCGCCATGATACGGGCCGCGTGATCGCGGAAACGCGCGTGGAAGACGGCCTCGTTCTCCGCCGGCACCTCGTAAATCCGGATCTGGTGCACCGGCGCACAGGAAAGCTCTGCCTGCCGGGCCTGCGCGGCGGGAAGGATTGCCAGGCCGGCTGCCAGCAGGCCGGCAACGGCCAGCGTGCCCTGCTCCATCACCGTTCTCCTTCGGGATTGCTTCACGCGCGCCACCATGCCGGGTCCAGAGCCCGGATCAACCCGTCACCCGATCACAGTCGCTCCGAGCAACTGCTGTCATGGGCATTGGCGTTGCGCGGCCGGAGCGCTAGCTTTCCTCTCAAACACGATGATGAGGGGATATCATGGCTCGACTGACCGCTCTGGCCGGCGCGTTTGCGGCACTCACCGCTGCGTCTGCCCAGGCTGAACCGATCGAATTTTTCCAGCTGGACGCAACGCCTTACGACGAGAGCGTTCCGGCGCCCGAGGATGTGCTCGGCTTCGGTGTCGGCGACCGCCCGGTCCGCCACGACCAGATGGTCGCCTACCTGACACAGCTTGCCGAAATCTCCGACCGGATCACAGTCGAGACGATCGGCTATTCCCATGAAGGCCGGCCGATCCTGTTCTTCACGGTGACCTCGCCGGAGAACCATGCCCGGATCGAGGAGATTCGCGAGGCGCATCTGGCCAGTCTCGCGCCCGGCGCCGAAGCCGATCCGGACGCGCCGGCGGTGATCTGGCTCAACTACGGCGTCCACGGCGCCGAATCGGCCGGCATGGATGCGGCGATCCCGACACTCTACCACTATGCCGCTGCCGAGGGTCTGGAAGTCGAGGCGGACCTGCGCGAAAGCGTCATCCTGATCACCGCCATCTTCAATCCGGACGGTCATTCGCGCCGGGTGAACCATGTCGAGACCTATGGCGCGACCGTCCCGGTCACAGATCCCGATCACGAACAGCACAATCTGTGGACCACGGCGCGGACCAATCACTACTGGTTCGACCTCAACCGCCAATGGCTGTTGCAGACCCAGCCGGAAAGCCAGGCCTGGCTGACCCAGTGGCATCGCTGGAAGCCGATGGTCTCGGCCGATTTCCACGAGATGGGCACCGAGAGCACGTTCTACTTCCACCCCGGCGAGCCGCGGCGCCGCAATCCGCTGATCCCTGAACAGGCGCGCGAACTCACCCAGGGCATCGCCCGGCACCACATCGCCTTCCTGGACAGCGAGGCGCGCCTCTACACCTCCGAGGAAGGCTTCGACAATTTCTATGTCGGCAAGGGCTCGACCTATCCGCAGGTCAATGGCTCGCTGGGAATCCTGTTCGAGATCGGCGCGGCCCGCGGCGGCCTGATCGAAAGCGAGCGGGGCCTGGTCAGCCATGCCGACAATGTGCGCACCCATTTCCGCACGTCGCTGACGACCGTGTCCGGCGCCCTCGCCCAGCACCGCGAGATCGCGGACTATCAGCGCGAGTTTTTTGCCAACTCCCTGCAGGCCGGCCGCAATGATGCCGATCGGGCCTTCGTCTTCTCGGCCGAGGGCGATCCGGTGCGGGCGGGTCTCTTTGTCGACCTGCTGGAACGTCACGATATCCGCGTCAACGCGTTGGCCCGCGACGTCACCGTCGATGGCCGGACCTGGCGCGCCGGCGAGGCCTATGTCGTCGAACTGGCCCAGCCGCAATACACGATGATCCGCTCGATGTTCGACCGGATCACCGAGTTCGAGGAAAACATCTTCTACGACGTGTCCGGCTGGACCCTGCCGCTGGCCTATGATCTGGACTACGCCGCCGTCGGCCGCGGCTTCAGCGCTGCCATCCTCGGCGATGAAGTGACCGCCGAACCCGTCGTCCAGCCGGCCCCGCCGGTCTCGTCCTACGGCTATGTCCTGCGCTGGTCGGACTATTACGCCCCGCGTGCGCTCTACCGCCTGCTGGACGCCGATATCCGCGTGCGTGTCGCTACCGAACCGGCGACCATCTCGACCAGCGAGGGCCGGATCGATTTCGGTCCGGGCAGCGTCTTCGTGCCGCTGGTCGGCCAGGACACCGGTCGTGACGCCATTCACGCCATGGTCCGCGATATTGCCGCCGAGGACGGGGTGGCCGTCTATGCCGTGACGTCCGGCTCGACCGCCTCGGGCACGCCGGATATCGGCGACAGCAGCGGTTTCCGCGCGGTGGAACGCCCGGAAGTCCTGGTTCTGATCGAGGACGGGCTGGCGACCTATGATGCCGGTGAAGTCTGGCACCAGCTCGACCATCGCATGCACATCCCCGTCACGCTGCGCCGCAAGAACGACCTCTCCGGTCTCGACTGGTCGCGCTATACCCACATGGTGATCGTCGGCGGCGGCAATACCGCCCTGCCCTCCAGTGCCCGCGAACGCGTCGAGCAATGGGTGCGCGAGGATGGCGGCGTGATCATCGCCACCCGCCAGGCCGCCCGCATGGCCGAGCGCACCTTCTTCGATGTCGAGGACGAGGAGGAGGAGGACGCCAGCGACGAGCCGCTGGCCCGCCGCAATTATTCCGCCATGCCGGTGGACGACGCCGAACATGTCATCGGCGGTGCGATCTTTGCCGGCGATCTGGATACCAGCCATCCGATCGGCTTCGGCTATACCGACCGCTTCATCCCGCTTCACCGCAACACCACGCTGACCCTGGCGCGTCCGGACGACGATCCGTTCGCGGTCGTGGTGGAGTATCCGGAAGACCCGCTGCTGTCGGGCTATGCCTCGCAGCGGCGTCTCGACGAGATCACCGGCACGCCGGCCGTCGTCGCCCGCCGGCTGGGCCGCGGCTCGGTGATCCTGTTCGCCGACAATCCCAACTTCCGCGCCACCTTCCGCGGTTCCGAGAAGATGTTCATGAATGCCATCTTCTTCGGCAACCTGATCGACCGCCCCCGCGGCGACTACCAGTAGCCCGCATGCGCACCTGACGAAAAGGCCGGCCCGGTTGTCCCGGGCCGGCCTCCTTTTTCGGCGCATTGCGTCCTATTCGAGCAATTCGCGGCGCATTGCGGCGAGGTCTGCCTCGCTGACATCCAGCGCTTCGAGAAGATAGGTCTCGACACTGCCGTGATCGGCCTCGATCTGTTCGAGTGCCGCCTGGAGATAGGCCGGATCGGACGCCATGAAGGGCGCGATGACCGCTTCGGGCAATTGCGCCCAGAACGCCATCGGGTCCTCCGGATCGATCGTCTCGCGTTCCTCGCGCAGTTCGGCCATGTAATCGACGAGGTCGTCGGACATGGCATAGTCGGCAAGGATGGTCTCGCGCGGAACACCCAGTGCAGTCAGGATCAGTCCGGCCGCCACACCGGTGCGGTCCTTGCCGGCGGTACAATGGAAGGCCAGAGGCAGATCGCCCGCGGCAATCCGCTCGAACATGACGGCATAGCGCGGCGCGAACTCGGTCGGCGCCTGGCGGTAGAACTCCGTCATCGCCGCCGCCGACCGCTCGGGCGAGAGTTCGCCGGCGAATGCCGCGGCAAAGCCGGACGTATCCATTTCATAGTCCCAGTCGATATGCTCGGCCGGTCCGCCAGCCCATTCGGTCGGCTCCTCGGCCCGCTCCGAATTGGCGCGGAAGTCGCAGATCACGGCGATATCGAGATCGGCCAGGTATTGATAATCCCGGGACGTCAGCTCGTGCATCGCGCCTGAGCGGTAGAGCCGGCCCCATTTGACACTTTGGCCGTCCGCCGTGCGGTACCCGCCCAGATCCCGGAAATTGCGGCCGCCTTCCAGCGGCAGGACACGTTCGGCCACCTCGATCACTGCACCAGCCTCGGGGCGGAGCAGGAAGTAGGGGCGGCCGGTCCCGGCCGGCTGATAGGTGACATTGCGGTCTTCATCATCCATGGACAGTGGTGTGGCCTCCCCGATACCGGCATCGGCCTCGTGAGCGACGAACACGTCGACCGGGCCTTCCAGGGTCCAGCTGACCGCGATCATGCCGTCTGCGGTCCGGATGGCTTCAGCCAGGGGGGCCTCTGCATGAGCAGCGGCGGTCAGCGCGAGCGCGGCAATGCCGGCGAACAGATTGCGATACATTCGGGATCTCCTGAATTTTGGAGGCCGGACACCCGAAAGCATCCGGCCACCGGCTTCGTGGCTCGAAAGGTCAGTAGTCAACGCGGATGCCGAACAGGAAGCGGCGGCCATAGCCCTCCACCTGGTTCGGCGTCGCGCGCGTGCCCGCATAACGGACATCGATGGCGTCGGTGAGATTGTTGGCATTGGCGAACAGGGTCACACCTGCCCCGCCCGGCGTGACCGGAAGAACGTAGCGCAGGGACGCGTCGACCCGCTCCTGCTCGTCCCAGTATTCGGCCAGGCTGTCATTCTCCGTCGTGGACAGCCAGGCGTCGCGATACTGATAGTTCACGCGTGCGGAGAAGCCCGCCTTCTCGTAGAAGAGCGAGGCATTGTAGATCACGTCCGACGTGCCCGGCAGCGAGAAGCTGTTGCCGGAAAGCGTGTCGAACGAGCTGTCGAGCACGGTGAGATTGGCCGACACGCCGAAACCGTCGAGTGGCGCCGGCAGAAGATCGGTCGCCTGGCCGATAAAGTTGAGTTCGATACCGGACAGCTCGCCCTCATTACCGTTGACCGGACCGCTGAGCGTCCAGTCCTCACCGGCCGCCGCCGGCACATAGATGCCGCCATCGATCGTGGTGCTGTCGACATAGATCACATCGTCGACATGCCGGTAGAACGCCCCGGCCGACAGCAGGCTGGCGGGCGCAAAATACCATTCCAGGGACGCGTCGAAGCCCCAGGTCGTCTCCGGGTCCAGCGTGGGATTTCCACCGGACACCGTGCGGCTGGTCGGGTCCACAGCGGCCGACGCCCGCAGCTCGGTATAGGTCGGGCGGCTGAGACCGGTTGAGGCCGACACCCGGAATTTCAGGTCGTCACGCAGGTCGAAATTCACGTGCACGCTGGGCAGGACATTCACGTAGTCGTCGGAATAGGCGATCGCGAGGTCCGGACCGGCCGTCGTGTAGTCGGTCATTTCGACGCGGGCGCCGTAAACGATATTGCCGCCGTCGAAATGCGTCGTCGCCATGGCGTAGGCGGCGAGGATATCTTCCTCGATCTCGATCAGCTGGTCGGCTGCACCGGGAATACCCAGACCGCCAGCGGCGGCGGCCCAGGCATTGCGCAGGCCGATATTGTCATAATAGGTGCCGCCGATCGTGTTGTCGAAGCCGGTCGCCCAGGCCTCGCCGGTGTCAAAACTGGCGACATCGACGGTGGACGGGAAGGATGCGATCGAGAAACTCGCCCCGTTGCCGACCGCCTCGCGGGTGTCGAGCTGGATACCGGTACGGATATCGGTGTCGCGGCCGAACAGGGTGAGATCGCGCTCGCCGTCCAGGCGCAGCTTCCACGCCTCGGTGTCCAGGCTCATGTCGATAATGTAGGCGAGGTTGGCGCCATAGGCGATCGTCGACGGGTTCAGCGCTGTCTGCGTGAAGGGCTGAAACACGCTGAGCTGCGGCGCATCGACATCGGTGACGTCGAACATGGCCGCCGCGGTGCCGCCCGCGCTGTAGGCGATCGGCAGATCGGTATCATTGGTGGTCTCGGCATAGTTCAGCCGGGCTTCGACGAACCAGTCGCCGAACTGACCGTCCAAACCGGCCGTCGAGGTCCAGGTCGAGTTGTGATACTCGCCGTATTCCAGCAGCCGGCTGACGAGCACCAGGGGCGCATATCCGGTCGCGCCCGGGGCAACCGTACCGCCAAGCGCGCCCGCCCCGCCCGCGAAGTCGAAGACATACTGATTGCGCTGTTCGCGGTCGATGAATTCGGAATACAGCGTCGATGCGAAGACACGCGAGACCGGCCCTTCCGGACGGAATTCCACATGGCCGCCATAGGCGTTGTCTTCACGCTCGACGAGATAGTTGCGGAAGTCGAGCTCGTTGACCGTCAGCGTGCCGCCGGCATCGATCTCCAGATCGAGTTCACGATTGTCGGTGACCTGTTCACGCGAATTGTTCGAGCCGAAGAGCGCGAAGCCGAACTGCTCGCCGGACCAGGACAGACGGGCATTGTACTTGCCGATGTCTCCACCGCCGAGTTCCTGTTCGCCGGCGCCGGCTTCCACCGATACGCTCAGCCCCTCCCGGTCGAACGGGTTGAATGTGCGGATATTCACGAAGCCCGAAACCGCTTCGCCCGGCATGTCGGGCGTGATCGCCTTGTGCGCTTCCACCGCCGAGGTGATGACTGACGGAAAGCTGTCGAAACGCGGGATGCGGCCGTTTTCGGCGCCCAGAACGTCGATGCCGTCAAAGGCGATCGCGGTCCAGCGGAACGGCGCGCCGCGGAAATTGATGAAACGGGCCTGACCCTGGTCGCGCTCGATCGCGATGCCCGGCAGACGGCCCAGGCTGTCGGCCAGGTTCTGGTCAGGAAAGCGGCCGATCGTATCCGCAGAGATGACGTCGAGCACGTTGTCGGCCTCTCGCTTCAGGCTGATCGCTGCAGCCTGGGAATCGCGGATCGGCGATGCCGTGACGGTGATGACATCGGCATCGGCGGCCTCTTGCGCCCCGGCCGCAGCAAGACCGGCCCCGGCAAGCGCCATCGAACAGATTGAAGTGAGTAGATGCGTACGCGACATGATCACCCCCTGAGTGGATAACCCGGGACGCCATAGCGAATTCGAACATTTGTACCCAATGAAGTTTGGACGACACTCTCGTGTCAGAATTCCGTCGCTTCCGTTATATAATTGTGAAACTCCCTCTTATTGCTTTGAATTGTCAAGGCTTCGCGGTGCCGCCGCAGGGATCGCCGCCTCGGTCTCACATCGAGTCTTGCTCATATTTTGAACATTTGTACCCATTCACACTTGTACTGGTGTGCCTGTTCGAACACAGCTAGTGTCGATGCCATGATGTTTCCCGAAACGACGACCACCCAGACGCCGCTGCAACCCGAAGTCCGCAACGCCCTTGTCGACGCCGCTGCCAGCCTGTTCGCCCGGGGCGGCGCACGCGGGGCAACCGCGCGCGCCATCGGCACCGCAGCGACAGCTCCCGTATCGGCCATCAACTACTATTTCGGCTCCAAGGAGGCGCTGCTGATCGAGGCGGCCCGCCAGACCCAACGCGCCGATGCCGCGTGGCTGGAAGAGGAGGCCCGTCAGGTTCGGGCGCTTGAAACGGAACCGGCGCTACTGTCCGACTGGTTCGCTGCGCTCTGCCTTCACCGCGCCGTCGCCCGGCGGGACAGCACGCTGATCGCGGCCGACACCGCCCTGCAGGCAGCTCGCTCCGACGCCTTCGCCGACATCGCGCGCGACTGGGACACCGCAACAACCGGGTTCTTCGCCGAAGTCATGCCGCTCTTCGGTATTTCTCAGGAAAAAGCGAGCATGTTCGCCGATTTTTTCACGGCCGTACCGCTCATGGTTCCATCCGCAAGCGGAACCGCAACCTCCGCCTGGGTCATATCCACGGCGCGCTATCTGGCCGGCACGGCACAGGGCCGCTGGCACGATGCCGCGCCCTGGCGGGAACGGATCGAGCGCATGGCCAGCGCAGCGGACAAGCAGCGGGCGGACCGGGGCGCCGTTCCCGATACACCCACCGCACAGCGCATTCTCGACGGTGCGACCCGCGTTCTGATCCGCGACGGAGCTGCAGCACTGACCCACCGCGCGATTTCCGAGGAAGCCGGCGTCGCCCTTTCGGCCACCACGCGTCTGTTCGACGGCCGCGACGCTATCCTGCGGGCCACATTTGAACGTATTTATCTCGGCTTCGTCCGGGAAATCGAGGAACAGCGCCCTGCACTGCCGCCGGCCTCGCAATCGATGGACGATTTTGTCGAGTCCATGTCGGAACCGCTCGACCGGGCCGACGGGCAGATTCGCCCCGAACTGACCGCGATGGAAGAAACATTCCTCGCCGCAAGGCGCGACCCGGAACTGTCGGGACTGATGCTGCATCTCGCTGCCACGCGCGGCACCACGTCGGCAGGACTGATGGCCTCTCTGAAGAGTCCGCGCGCACCGACACGGACGGACGCCTTCCTCATGTCGATTTGCGCTTTCGGCATGATGCGATCACTGCGCTGTGCCCCGCCAGAGCGCAGACGCACGATATCGCGCGAACGCCTGCGTGCCCGGCTGGCCGTGCTGTTCAGCGAAGAGCCTGGCGCGGTCTGAATTGTCCGCAAGGCAGTATTTGACGCTTGGCCCCGAAGCGCGTTCAATCCCCGCTCCTCCGCCGGCGGCACGAAGCCTGCGGACGCAAATGGGGATACCACGATGACACTGAAGCCAAGCCTGCCAGCCCTTGCAGCGTGCACCGCCGCAATCGCCCTGGCTGCCTGCAGCAGTGGCTCGGACACTGCCTCCTCGGGCAGTGCCGGGTCTGCGGGCAGCAATTCGGGCGAATCCGGCGATATCGTCCGGATCAATCTCGATCCGTATCCGTCCACCTATACGCCGCGGCCCAGCGGCACGACGCTGATCCGCGGCGCCACGGTGCTCGACGGGATCGGCGGACAGATCGAGAATGGCGACGTGCTGATCGAGAATGGCCGTATCGCCGCTGTCGGCACCGGTCTGGAAGCGCCGGACGGAGCGACCGTCATCGACGGCGCCGGCCGCTATGTCACGCCGGGCATCATCGATATCCACTCCCATCTGGGCGCCTATCCCTCGCCGGGCGTCAGCGCCCATTCCGACGGCAATGAGGCGACCGAGCCGGTGACGGCGGAAGTCTGGGTCGAGCACTCGGTCTGGCCGCAGGATCCCGGTTTCGAGCATGCGCTGGCCGGCGGTGTCACCACACTGCACGTCCTGCCCGGCTCGGCCAACCTGTTCGGCGGCCGCGGCATCACCCTGCGCAATGTGCCGGGGCGGACGGTGCAGGAGATGAAATTCCCCGGCGCGCCCTACACGCTGAAAATGGCCTGCGGCGAAAACCCGTCGCGCGTCTATGGCAATCGCGGCCGTTCGCCGGCCACCGATATGGGCAATATGGCCGGCTACCGAGCCTCCTGGATCGAGGCGTCGAACTATCGCGACAGCTGGCATGAATACTGGGAAGCGGCGGAGAATGGCGAGGATGTCGATCCGCCGACGCAGGATCTCGAACTCGACACGCTGATGGGCGTGCTGGAAGGCGAAATCCTGGTCCAGCAGCACTGCTACCGCGCCGACCAGATGGCCCAGATCATGGATATGGCCGAGGAGTTCGGCTACCAGGTCACGACCTTCCACCACGCTGTCGAGGCCTACAAGATCCCCGACCTGCTGGCCGAGCACAATGTGTGTGCGGCCGTGTGGGCCGACTGGGGCGGCTTCAAGATGGAAGCCTATGACACGGTCCGCGAAAACCTGGCCATGACGCACGCCAACGGCGCCTGCGCCATGATCCACTCGGACGACGCCAACGGCATCCAGCGCCTCAACCAGGAAATCGCCAAGGCGCTCGCCGACGGCCGCCGTGCCGGTCTGGACATTTCCGAAGCCGAAGCCTGGGCCTGGGCGTCCTCGCGTCCGGCGCAGGCGCTGGGCATCGGCGACGAGACCGGTTCGCTGCAGGAAGGCTATCGCGCCGATGTGGTGCTGTGGTCCGGCAATCCCTTTTCCACCTACACGCGGGCCGACCAGGTCTGGATCGACGGTGCGCTGAGCTATGACCGCCGCAACAGCGATCTCCAGCCCGTCCGCGACTTCATGCTCGGCCAGCCCGGCGAAGGAGAGCAGTAATGAAACAGCTGATTTCAGTTCTGGCGGCCAGTGTGGCCCTCGCTGCACCGGCTGCCGCCCAGACCTATGCCGTGACCAATGGCCGGGTCGTCACCAATACCGATGCCGGCATTCTGGAGAATGCCACCGTGATCGTGCGTGACGGCGATATCGTCGCGGTCGGTGCGGGGGCGGAAATCCCCGAGGACGCCACCGTGATCGATGCGTCGGGCAACTGGGTCACGCCCGGCGTGTTTGCGGCCTTTTCCCAGCTCGGCCTGATCGAGGTCGCCCTGGAAGGCTCGACCACGGACGACAGCGCGGGCGAATCGCCCTTCTCCGTCGCCCTCGATGTTGCCGACGGGTTCAACCCGGCGGGCACCTATCTGGCGACCAACAGGATGGAAGGCGTCACGCGGGCCGCGATCTTCCCGTCCACCGGCCACAATATCTTCGCCGGCCAGGGCGCGCTGATCGATACCAGCGGCGATGCCGGCTCGCTCTTCCAGGCCGGCAGCTTCGTCTTTGCCGACCTGTCCGAATCGGGCGCCGGCCGTGCCGGCGGATCCCGTCCGGCGGCCTGGGCCTTCCTGGAAGCCGCGCTGGCAGACGCCCGCGGCTATCCGGGGCGGTTCTCGGGCGATCATGAAGGCGATGCGCTGAACCGCTACGACGCGGCGGCCCTGCTGCCCGTAGCCCGCGGCCGGGTGCCGCTGGTCATGGCCGTCAACCGCGCGGCGGACATCCGCCGGGCGATCCGCTTCAAGGCCGACAATGCACCGATCCAGCTGATCCTGGTCGGGGCGGCGGAAGGCTGGATGGTCGCCGAAGAGCTGGCCGACGCGGACATTCCGGTGATCGTCGACCCGCTGGAAGACCTGCCCTCTTCCTTCGATTCGCTCGGCGCCTCGCTGCAGAACGCTGCGCGCCTGCAGGACGCCGGCGTGGATGTCGCCTATTCCACGGCCCCCACGGCAGACGGGTATTTCAACGCCCGCCTCGTGCCGCAGCACGCCGGCAATGCCGTTGCCAACGGTGTTCCCTGGGATGAAGCCTTCCGCGCCATCACGCTGACACCGGCGGAAATCTACGGCGTCGGCGACCGCTATGGCGCCCTCGCTCCGGGCTATGCCGGGGATGTCGTGGTGTGGGATGGCGATCCGCTGGAAGTGATGAGTGCACCGGTTGCAGTCCTCATCGACGGCGAGCCGACTGCGCTTGAATCGCGCCAGACTCAACTGCGCGACCGTTACATCAATATCACGGACGACACGCCATTCGCCTACAGACGCTAGGCTTTCGGCCCTGTTGCGTTGACACAACGAACGGTGTCCGTATTTTGCGCCCACCTGCGGCCGCGCCTTCACGGCGCGGCCGCTGTTCTTAGTGTGTCAAACAAAGGACGCCATGACGTTCGCTGAACTCGGACTGAGCCCGAAACTCCTCGAAGCGATTGAAGCTGCCGGGTATACCGACCCGACACCGATCCAGGCCGGCGCCATCCCGCCAGCCCTGGCCGGTCGCGATGTCCTTGGTATTGCCCAGACCGGTACGGGCAAGACCGCGTCCTTCACCCTGCCCCTGATCGAGCGGCTGTCGCGCGGCCGTGCCAAGGCACGCATGCCGCGCTCGCTGATCATTGCGCCCACGCGCGAGCTCGCGGCCCAGGTGGCGGAGAATTTCGAGACCTATTCAAAGGGTCAGAAACTCTCCATGGCGCTGCTGATCGGTGGCGTTGCCTTCGGGCCGCAGGAAGAGATCCTCAACAAGGGCGCCGACGTGCTGATCGCCACGCCGGGCCGCCTGCTCGACCATTTCGAGCGCGGCAAGCTGTTGATGAATGGCGTGCAGTTCCTCGTCGTCGACGAAGCCGACCGCATGCTGGACATGGGCTTCATCCCCGACCTCGAGCGCATCTTCAACATGGTGCCGCCGCGCCGCCAGGTGCTGTTCTTCTCGGCCACCATGCCGAAGGAGATCAAGAGCCTGGTCGACCGCTTCCTCAATAATCCCGAGCGGGTCGAGGTTGCCCGCCCCGCAACGACCGGTGCGAACATCCAGCAATATCTGGTGAAGGCCGCCTCCTCGGCCGCCAAGGACAAGCGCGCCGCCCTGCGTGCCGCGATGAACCGCGACGGCGTGAAGAACGGCATCATCTTCGCCAACCGCAAGCGCGATGTGGATATCGTCGCCCGCTCGCTGCAGCGCCACGGCTTCTCTGCCGCCCCGATCCACGGCGATCTGGACCAGTCCACGCGGACCGCGACGCTGGCCGGCTTCAAGTCCGGCGAACTGCGCTTCCTGGTGGCCTCCGACGTCGCTGCGCGCGGGCTCGACATTCCCGATGTCAGCCACGTCTTCAATTATGACGTACCGCACCATGCCGACGATTATGTCCACCGGATCGGCCGGACCGGCCGCGCCGGCAAGACCGGTGAAGCGATCACGATCACGACATCGGCCGACGACAAGTCGCTGAGCGCCGTTCTCAAGCTGATCCAGCAGGACGTGCCGGAATTGCCGGTGGAGGGCGTGAAGGCATCGGCCCCGGACACCGAAAAGCCGGCTCCCCGCAAGAGCCGCAGCACGCGTGGCGGCAGCAAGGCGTCTGAAAAGAAGGCCGAAAAACCTGCTGAAAAGCCTGCCGAAAAGCCGGCGGAAAAGCCGGCTCGCGAGGACAGGCCGTCCGGCAACCGCCCCACCCGCGACAAGTCGCGCCGGCGCCAGGATCACGACGATAACCGCGTCGTCGGATTTGGCGACCATGTGCCCGACTTCATGACCTAGATTTGGCTGCGCGCTGCCGCCCCGGTATCCGCCGGGGCTGCGGCGGCCCACCCGCTGAAATCGTATGAAACGCCAGAACAATCTGCGTCGGCCTCATACGATATGAGCAATTTTTACCTCTTCTTTTCCTTTCTCCCCTAGTCTTCCGATTGTCGCGGACGAAGAAGATCGTTCGCCAAGGGAAGGACGTATCTCGTGAACGGTCGATTGCTAGGCAAGGAAGGACGTGAGTTCGCGCACAAGGCGCTTGAGCTCATGGATCAGTTTGACGTCGCTCCAACGCCGGAAAACTATGCCGTCTGGATCTGCTTCGCGAGCGATACCAATCCGGAACTCTGTGAAACCCTTCGCACCCATATCGAGGCCGGCGAGGCCTTCAGCGAAACCGTCAACGCGGAACTTTTCGAACAGTATTTCCAGTGGAAGGCCATCCAGGATGCGATCCTGGAAAGCGGCAATCTGATGAGCCGCGAGCTCGGCGCCGTGAAGCAGTCGCTGGAAGCGGCCGAGCGCGACACTGTTGCCTATGGCAAGGCCCTGGAAGGCGCCACGCACGAACTCGTCGCCAGCCCGGATGCCGCCGGCATGAAGCGCCTGGTCGAATCGCTGGTCTCCGCCACAGCGCGCATGCAACGGCGCAGCCAGGCACTTGAAGACAAGCTGCAGGCGACGTCCAACGAAGTCACCAAGCTGAAGACCCATCTCGAACGGGTCCGCGAAGAAGCCATGACCGATGCCCTCACCGGCATTGCCAATCGCAAGCGTTTCGACGAAGCCCTGCGCCGGGCCCGCCGGGCCGCCGAATCCGACGGCACACCGATGAGCTTGATCCTGTGCGACATCGACTTCTTCAAGCGCTTCAACGACACCTGGGGTCACCAGACCGGTGACCAGATCATCCGCTTTGTGGCGGGCTGCCTGACCCGTCACTCGCTGGAACACCATGTGGTGGCCCGCTATGGTGGCGAGGAATTCGGTATCGTGATGCCGAACACCGACACCGCGACGGCCACAGAAATCGCGGAAAAGATCCGCAAGACGGTCGAATCCAAGAAACTGCTGCGCAAATCCACCAATGAGGATCTGGGCAATATCACGGTATCGCTGGGCATTGCCGGCTATCGCGACGGCGAGTCGATCGAGGAACTGATCGAGCGTTCGGACGCCAATCTCTACAAGTCCAAGACGGAAGGGCGGAACCGCTCGACCAGCGACGCGAGCACGGCGAGCCGGTCTGCGGCGGCCTGATCAAGCCGTTTCTCTGCCGGAAAAAGATGATGCCGCCTCGAGGGCGGCATTTTTCTTTGCGATTCTATCCGTCGGCTGGCGGCTGGGTGGACCGGAAGCTCGGCCGGGACGCCCAGGTGTCATGCAGGGCCACCAGTCGCGGCCGCCCCGACCGCCAGTCACACTCGGGATAGCGGAAATCCAGATAACCCAGCGCCACGGCCATGGTCAGCGGCCCCTGGGCGTGCGGATTATCCGCCTCGCCCATGCCCGCTTCCAGCTCGTCCAGCGCCCGCTGGATGCCGCGCTCGCGCCGGCCGATCCAGAAATCCGACCGGATGCCTTCATCGCGCACCATCTCGACCCGGCGCATGACCGTGAGATCCAGCAATCCGCTGCCCAGCGCTTCCAGGCGGCGATCCGTCCAGTCGCGCGGCCAGGGCTCGCCGGCGCGCTCGGCGATGTAATCGGCAATGATGGCGCTCTCAGTCAGCGCCTGGCCGTCATCCATCAGCAGGCACGGCACGCGGCCCAGCGGATTGGCACTGAGAAGATCCGGATCGTCGTCGAACGGATGGGCCTCAACCTCCTCGATCGCATCGCCCAGCGCAAACTCGCGCACCATCACCCGGCATTTGCGCGAATAGGGCGAGGTCGAGGAGATGATCAGCTTCATGGGGTCAGGCGCTCACGGCCGGCACGATGGTGACACTTTCCCCGCAGCCGCAGGCATCGGTCTGGTTGGGGTTGTTGAACACGAATTTGGCGTGCAGCGGCGTCACTTCATAATCGATCTGTGTGCCCAGAAGGAAAAGCAGCGCCTTCGATTCCAGCACGATCTCCACACCCTTGTCCTCGACGCGCTCGTCCAGCGCCTCGGGCGCCTCGACATAGCCCATCTCGTATTCCATGCCGGCACAGCCGCCATTCTTCACGCCGACCCGCAGGAAGCCGGCGCCGCGATTGGCCATGATCTCCTTGACGCGCGCAGCAGCGGCATCGGTCAGGGTGACGGCCTTGGGTCTTTCGCGTCGGGTCATCGTGCTTCGCATCCAGTTGCGTCTAGAACATGTTCAGCGCCAGCCGCGCCTCGTCGGACATGCGGTCCGGCGTCCAGGGCGGTTCGAATGTCAGCTCGACCAGGGCGCGCTCGACCCCGTCGACCTTCTCCACGGCCTCCTGGACCCAGCCGGGCATCTCGCCCGCCACCGGACAGCCCGGCGCAGTCAGCGACATTTCCACCTTCAGGGTCCGGTCGTCTTCCAGATCGACCTTGTAGATCAGGCCGAGCTCGTAGATATCGACCGGGATTTCCGGATCATACACCGTCTTGAGCGCGGCGACGACATCATCGGTGATGCGCGCCAGCTCGTCCTGCGGAATCGCGCCGGCCGGCGGCGACACGGAAGCGGCCACCTCGGCCGGCGTGGCCGGTTTGGCGGGCGTCCGCGGCGCGGACAGATCGATCATGTCCCGGTCTGTAGTCTGTGTCATTTCAAAGCCTAGATGAGAAACTTGCGGGCCTTTTTCAATGCGTCGACAAACGCATCGGCCTCTTCGAACGTGTTGTAGAGCGCAAAGGAGGCGCGCGCCGTGGCGCTCAGCCCCAGACGGCGCATCAGCGGCTGGGCGCAGTGGTGGCCGGCCCGCACGGCCACGCCGTACTTGTCGAGAATCTGGGCGACATCGTGCGGATGTGCGCCCTCCATGTGGAAGGAGATGATGGCGCCCTTGTCCTGCGCCGTCCCGATCACGGTGAGACCGTCAATCTCCGCCAGCCCGGTCATCGCCCGGTCCATCAGCGCCCGCTCGTGCTCCATCACCGCCACGCGGTCATGGCGTTCGACCCAGCGGATCGCTGCGCCCAGACCGATCACATCGGCAATCGCCGGCGTTCCCGCCTCGAACTTGTGCGGTACGTCGGCAAAGGTCACGCGGTCCTCGAACACGTCGGCGATCATCTCGCCGCCGCCCATATAGGGCGGCAGGCGGTCGAGCCAGTCGCCGCGGGCGTAGAGCGCGCCGGCACCTGACGGGCCGTAGAGTTTGTGACCGGTGAAGACGAAGAAGTCGCAGTCCAGCGCCTGCACATCGACCGCCAGATGCACCGCAGACTGCGAGCCGTCGAGCAGCAGCGGAATCTCCGCCACGCCCGGGATCGCCCGGATCCGGGCGATATCGTTGACCGTTCCCAGCACGTTGGACATGTGGGTGATCGCGATCAGGCGGGTCCGGTCATTAACCAGGCCTGCCAATTGTTCGTAATCGAGCTCACCGGCCTCTGTAACATCCGCCCATTTGAGGGCGAAGCCGTTCTTTTCACTCAGCAATATCCACGGAACGATATTGGAGTGATGCTCCATCCGGCTGATGATGATCTCGTCGCCCGGGGCGAGCATCTGGCAGAAAGTGTGGGCAACAAGGTTAATCGCCTCTGTCGAGCCGCGGGTGAAAACGATCTCGTTCGCGCTCTTGGCATTGAGGAAACGGCGCACATCCTCGCGCGCGGCCTCGAAGGCCTCGGTCGTCTCGTTCGCCAGGGTGTGAAGGCCGCGGTGAACATTGGCGTAGGAGGCCCGGTAGACGCCCGCCACGCTCTCGATCACGAATTCCGGCTTCTGTGCCGAGGCCGCACTGTCCAGATAGACCAGCGGCCGGCCATTGATCTCGCGCTGCAGGATCGGGAATTCGGCGCGGATGGCGTCGATATTGAGGCTGGCGGGAATATTCTTGTGGACTGTCATGCGGCCCCTCCAGCCGGCAAACATCCCCCTCTCCCCGCGGGAGAAGGTGCCCGAAGGGCGGATGAGGGGGAAATCCCGGTGGCCGCGCTGAAAGTTCGAAGGGCGATGTCTTCCCCCTCTCCCTCAATCCCTCTCCCAAGGGAGAGGGAGGTCAAGCGCGAGACCACGACTGAAACGATCCTATCGGTCACGACAGCGCCTCCAGCCGGTTGCGCAGTTCGCCCTTCAGGGTCTCGCGCAGGCTTTCATCGGCAATGCCGTCCAGCGGCTCGGCCAGGAAGCTCTCGATCAGCAGTGCCCGTGCCTTCGGCGCCGGCAGGCCGCGCTGGCGCATGTAGAACAGCGCCGTCTCGTCGATCGCGCCCAGCGCATTGCCGTGCGCGCACTGCACGTCATCGGCATAGATTTCCAGTTCCGGCTTGGCGTCGATCTCGGCGCGGTCGTCCAGCATCAGCGCCCGGTGCGTCATGCGCGCATCGGTCTGCTGGGCGGCACGGTCGACGATGAACTTGCCCTGGAAGACGCCATGGCCGTGCGAGGCCGCAGCACCCTTCACCAGCTGGCGCGTCTGGCCGCCCGGCCCCGTGTGGTGCACGACCGTCGTCGTGTCCGCATGGTGTTTGGCGTCGAGCAGATAGACCCCGCCCAGATCCACTTGCGAGCCCTCGCCCGGATGCGTGATATGCGTCTCGATCCGCGAGAGCCTGGCGCCGAAATCCAGCGTGCGCTGATTGAGGGCCGCGCCCGGTGCCAGCACGATCTCGGCCGACGACACGAAGACACCGTCCGGCGCATCGGCGGCAATGCACACACGGTCGAGCCGCGCGCCCGCTTCCAGCGTGATTTTCAGATGCCAGTTGCCCAGCGCCCCGGCTTCGGCCCGGTAGTGCTCGACCAGCGTCACCGCGTGGCCGGCCGGCACGGTGATTTCCGCATCGGCCGCGCTGGCACCCGGCTTCGCCGTCAGCGTCAGGTTCAGCCGTGCCCCGTCATCCGGGCGCAGGACCGCCGCTTCGAGCCCGTCGACGACAAGCTCGCCGGCAGCAGACACGTCATTGGCGGCGCGCCGCAGGTCCGACCATTTCCACAACTCGTTGCGCTTGGTCGGCAGGCCCTGTTCGCGGGTGGCCTCGCGCAGTTGCGCGCGCCAGCCGGTGGCGCCTTGCAGAGCCGCGATGAGCGCTTCTTCGGCCGGTGTATGGGTGAGTAGCGCCGTCATCGGTCACGCCGCCTCGCCGAGATATTTGTCATAGCCTTCCGCCTCGAGCTCGTTGGCAAGCTCGGGACCGCCGGACTTCACGATCCGGCCGTTCGCCATGACGTGCACGCGGTCCGGCGTGATATGGTCCAGAAGGCGCTGATAGTGGGTGATGACCAGCATGCCGCGGTCAGGCGCCCGCAGGGCATTCACACCGTCGGACACCGTTTTCAGCGCGTCGATATCGAGGCCCGAATCCGTCTCGTCCAGGATCAGGAATTTCGGCTCCAGCACCAGCGCCTGGAGGATTTCCATCCGCTTCTTCTCGCCGCCGGAAAAGCCGACATTCACCGCCCGCTTCAGCATGTCCATCGACACGCCGAGCTGTTTCGCCTTCTCGCGGATCAGCTTCATGAATTCCGGCGCAGAGACCTCCGTCTCGCCGCGCGCCTTGCGCTGGGCGTTGAGGGCTTCCTTGAGGAAGGTGATGGTGGGCACGCCCGGGATTTCCACCGGATACTGGAAGGAGAGGTAGAGGCCCTTCGCGGCGCGCTCTTCGGGCGCCTGCTCGGAAATTTCCTCGCCCTGGAACTCGATCGACCCGGCGGTGCATTCATAGCCCTCGCGCCCGGTCAGCACATAGGACAGGGTCGACTTGCCGGACCCGTTGGGCCCCATGATGGCATGCACCTCGCCCGCCGGGACCTCCAGCGAGAGCCCTTTCAGGATCGGCTTCTCCTCGCCATCGGCAGTTTCGACCTTGCAGTGGAGGTTTTCTATCTTGAGCATTGTTTTTTCTCGCAAAATCTAGCCGACACTGCCTTCGAGAGACACTTTGAGGAGGTTCTGGGCCTCCACGGCGAATTCCATCGGGAGTTCCTGCAGGACCTCGCGCACGAAACCGTTGACGAGGAGCGCCGTGGCGGCCTCCTCATCCAGCCCGCGCTGGCGGGCATAGAAGAGCTGGTCCTCGGACAGGCGCGTCGTCGTCGCCTCGTGCTCGAGCACGGCCTTTGGCGTCTTGCACTCGATATAGGGCACGGTGTGGGCGCCGCACTGATCGCCGATCAGCAGGCTGTCGCACTGGGTAAAATTGCGCGCGCCTTCCGCCTTGGCGTGGATCGAGACCAGACCGCGATAGGTCTGGTCGGACCGGCCCGCGGAAATCCCCTTGGAGATGATGCGGCTGGTCGAGCCCTTGCCCAGATGGATCATCTTGGTGCCGGTATCGGCCTGCTGATGTCCGTTGGTGACGGCGATGGAATAAAATTCGCCGCGCGAATTCTCGCCCTTCAGGATGCAGGACGGGTATTTCCAGGTGATCGCCGAACCGGTCTCGACCTGGGTCCAGGAGATCTTGGAATTCCTGCCCCGGCAATCGCCGCGCTTGGTGACGAAATTGTAGACGCCGCCCTTGCCGTTCTCGTCGCCCGGCCACCAGTTCTGGACGGTGGAATACTTGATCTCGGCATCGTCCAGGGCAACCAGCTCGACGACAGCCGCGTGCAGCTGGTTCTCGTCGCGCATCGGCGCCGTGCAGCCTTCCAGATAGGAGACATAGGCCCCCTTGTCAGCGATGATCAGTGTGCGCTCGAACTGGCCCGTGCCTTCCGCATTCATGCGGAAATAGGTCGACAGCTCCATCGGACAGCGCACGCCCGGCGGCACGTAGACGAAGGAACCGTCGGAAAAGACCGCCGTGTTCAGCGTTGCGAAGTAATTGTCCGACGCCGGCACGACCGAGCCGAGATATTTGCGCACCAGTTCGGGATGCTCGCGCAGCGCCTCGGAGATCGAGCAGAAGATCACACCCGCCTTGGCAAGCTCGGCCTTGAAGGTCGTCACGACGGACACCGAGTCGAACACGGCATCGACGGCGACGCGGTTCTCCGACCCCTTCACACCCAGCAGCACTTCCTGCTCTTTCAGCGGAATGCCCAGCTTGGCGAAATCGGCCAGGATTTCTTCCGGCACATCATCGATCGAGTCGTATTTCGCGCCGGATTTCGGCTCGGCGTAGTAATAGATGTCCTGGAAGTCGATCGGCGGGTATTTCACCTTCGCCCAGTCCGGCTCCTTCATCTGGAAGAAACGCTCGAGCGCTTTCAGGCGCCATTCGGTCATCCAGGCCGGCTCGCCCTTCTTGGCCGAGATATAGCGCACAGTCTCCTCGTCCAGACCCTTGGGCGAGAATTCCTGTTCGACATCCGTCGTGAAGCCGTACTTGTACTTGTCGGCCTCGAGCTTCTTGACGTCTTCAATGGTTTCCTTGACCGCAGCCATGTCAGCTCACCGCCTTCAATGCGTTTGAATGTTCGGGTCGGGCGCGCCCGTGAGCCTCGCTCCAGGCTTTCACGAAGGCGTCTGCCTGATCCGCCGTCGAATTCCAACCCAGCGAGACACGCAGGAAGCCGCGCGATGCATCCGCGTCCAGCCCGGTTGCGTTGCCGATCTTCGATCCGTGTGCCTTGCCGGACGAGCAGGCCGAGCCTGCGCTGACGGAGAAACCCGCCAGATCCAGCGCCATGACCTGGGTCTCGCCCTTCCATCCCGGCACCGCGATGCCGAGCGTGTTGGGCAGGCGCGGCGCGCCCTCGCCCGGGATGTGGATATCCGGTGCGGCCTGTTTCAACCCGGCCGCCATGGCATCGCGCCAGTCTGCCAGGCGCGCGAAATCGTCCAGTCCGGCCACAGCCTGTTCGATCGCCAGGCCAAGCCCGGCAATACCGGCGACATTCAGCGTGCCCGAACGGCGTCCTTTTTCCTGGCCACCGCCGCGCAATTGCCGCTCCAGCGGGGCGTTGCAGGCCGCAATCAGCGCGCCCACGCCCTGCGGGCCACCGAACTTGTGGGCCGAAATCGCCATGTAGTCGGCGCCCAGACCGGCAAAATCGACAGCGATCTTGCCCACGGCCTGGATCGCATCGACCACGACCAGACCGTCATGCTCGCGCACCAGGGCGGCGGCTTCGGCGACCGGCTGGATCGTGCCGATCTCGTTATTCGCCAGCATCAGCGCCAGCACCGGACGGCCGTCGCGCGCCGGGTCCCAATGGCCCAGCCGGTCTTCCAGCCAGCCCAGATCGGCCAGGCCGGCCGCCGTGACGGGAATTTCCTCGACCGGCAGGCCGGAAGCCTTCGCGGTATCGGCGACGGCCTCATGCTCTATGGCCGAATGCAGGATGCGGCCTGCGCCGCCGGCCCGGATCGCACTGTGCAGCGCCAGGTTCAGCGCTTCGGTGCCGCAGGAGGTGAAGATCACATCCTCGGCCCGCGCACACAGCGCCTTGCCCACCTGGCGCCGCGCCGTCTCGACGAGGCGCAGCGCGGCCTGCCCGTCGGCATGCACCGAGGAGGCATTGCCCGTCAGGCGCATGGCGTGCGCCACCGCCTCGATCACGTCCGGTCGCACCGGCGTGGTCGCGTTATGGTCGAGATATGTCCGCATCGGCTCAGACCGTGGCGGGCTCGGCAACAGGCTTGGGCCGTTCCATGCGGCCCAGGGCACCGCTCGCGGCGCCCAGAAGGCGCCGTTCGAGCACGTCTTCCAGCGTTATCGATGACAAGAAGAGATAGATGTGCCGGCCCAGCTCGTCCCACAGATCGTGCGTGATGCAGCGGCGCCCGTCGGCCAGGCAGCCCTTGGCGCTGGAACAGCGTGTGGCGCGCAGCGGCTCGTCGACGGCGACGATGATGTCGGAGATGCGGATTTCCGTCGGCTTGCGGCTCAGACGGTAACCACCGCCGGGACCGCGGATGGAGGAGACAATATCGGCCCGGCGCAGCTTGGCGAAGAGCTGTTCCAGATAGGACAGCGAGATGGACTGGCGCGAGGCGATGTCGCTCAGCGTCACAGGCCCGTCCTCGCTGGCCAGGGCCAGATCGGCCATCGCCATGACGGCGTAACGTCCCTTTGTGCTCAGCTTCATGCGTTTACCTCCTTAAACGCTCGCATCCCGCGTGCCGATCATGCTAAGACCCGCCTTTCCGGAACGGACGGGCTTCGCAAATGCGGCGCTCGGCCAATAACCGAGTAGAACAGTCAGGAATATGGGCTGCCGTCCGCCGCGTTGCAATGGACGAATTGCCGCATATTTGCAGGACGCGAACTGGAACGACCAAAAAGGCGAGTGTGAATGCCTGACGTGATCATTCCCGGCCCCGCCGGCCGGCTTGAGGGGCGCTACAGCCCGAGCGAAGACCCGACCGCCCCGATTGCGCTGATACTGCATGCCCACCCGCTGGGCGGCGGCAATATGGAAAATCCCACCGTCGACATGATGTACGACGCGTTCCGCAAGCGCGGTTTCGCGACGCTGCGTTTCAATTTCCGCGGTGTCGGCCGCTCCCAGGGCAGCTATGACCAGGGCCTGGGCGAATTGTCCGACGCCGCCACCGTGCTCGACTGGGTGCAGGGGTATAACCAGGGCGCCCGCTTCTGCTGGGTGGCCGGTCACTCCTTCGGCGCCTGGATCGGCATGCAGCTGCTGATGCGCCGCCCGGAAATCGCCGGCTTCATCTCGGTCGCGCCGCCGACCAACATGTATGACTTCACCTTCCTCGCCCCCTGCCCGGCCTCGGGCATCATCGTCCATGGCGGCGCCGACAAGATCGTGCCGGCCGACGATGTCGAGCGCGTGATGTCCAAGGTGCGCGTCCAGAAGGGTATCGAGATCACCACCGAAGTCGTGCCCGACGCCAACCACCTCTTCTCCGACCATCTCGAAGAGCTGCAGCGCCACGTGGAAGCCTATCTCGATGCCCACCTGCCCGGCGTCGAAAAGGAACGCGCCGAACGCCAGATCACCGGCAAGCGCTGAGTTTTCCTCTTCTCCCCGTCAAGGGAGACGAGGTGCCAACGCCACACTCAACCCGCCAAACACTCCCGTTTTCCCGGCTGGAAGCCCGGCGAAAGCCGGGCGGAAGCGCCGGGATCGACGGGAAACACATCGCTTGAAGTGACTTTCGGTAGATCCCGGATCTGCAGCCTGCCTGCGCAGGCTTTCATCCGGGAAAAAGTGAGGCGGTTGGAAGAGAGAGTGAGAGCGCCGCACCAAACACCGTCACCCTGACGAAAGTCAGGGCCCGGTTCATAGAGCCGGGTGGTCGCGATCGCGCACTTATCCCGCACATCGCCATTACGCAGACCGAGCCCGCCTGGCGAAAATCTCCCTTTGCGATCTGGGTCCTGACTTTCGTCAGGATGACGGTGCGTGGGGGCAACAAGGGAAACTTGTCCCCGCCCGTTCAACTGCGCGTATGCTCGTCATCGGTTTCCGGGATGGGAGGCATGAGCTCAGTCCCTTGTGCCCGGGAGCGTGCGGAGCTCGTCCGCGCCTGGTGGGTGAC
>NZ_BSFE01000005.1:0-280778 GCF_027922185.1 Maricaulis virginensis
TGTGAACGTTCATCCGGGCTCTCCTCGATGGCTGATCGTTTCGCAACAACCAGCTTCAGGGCTTCAGCCCGGATGAACAACCTCATGAGAAATCACAGCTAGCGGTTGGGGCCGGTGTGATTGGGGACGCCGAAACCGGACGGTGTCTCGGGGCGCACCGGGCTGCGGTCGGCGGCACCGATATGATCGACGCCATCTTGAGTGCGGCGAGCCTGGTCATCCCATTCGGCGTCGCTCGTGCAGACGCGTTCGAAGCGGCGCGTCCCGGTTACCTGAATGCGGCGGCAGGTATATTCGGTGCCTTCTTCAGTAACGCCCTGATCGGCCAGAGCGACATTGTCGTCGGAGGTCGTCGCGCAGGCGCTGAGAAGAATCAGTCCGGCCAAGCTAACGGTACCGGTCATCCATGCACGTTTCATTGTCAGTATCCCTTCCATCTCGGGAGAACCGGGTTTGAAACCTGCTCTGATCCCCCAATACCATCGTCAGCCGAACAAATCTGGCCTTGAAAACTGTAACCTGACAACCGTCTAGATTGCAAACGCGCCGGAGCGCGCTGCAGGGAATACGTCTGCGCGGTGTGCGAGGCCGGGCGTGCCCGATTGCCGATCAGAAAGTATCCGTTTCGCTAGGCCGGCCGCTGTCGCAGCGACACTGGCATTTGCCAGTGTTCTCCTCTTGATTTTATCCCACCACTCAGTCAAAACCCCCGCTCCCCGTGCGGAGAGGTGCCGGAGTGGTCGAACGGGGCGGTCTCGAAAACCGTTGTGCCTTTACGGGTACCGAGGGTTCGAATCCCTCCCTCTCCGCCAGCTTTCCCTGTTCTCACGTATGTTGAACGCCCTGGCGCCGGCCGCGGCCCGGTCTTGGCGCATCGGCCTCAGCGGCACTTGTGGCTGCTGACCCGTCCGCGTCTTGCGGGTTTCAGGGCATGAAGCGTGAACGTCGCTCGCGCGCGGCCTCGTCTCTTTAAACGACCAGCATCAGCCTTTGCTCGTATGTCGTTTCCAGTTGTCGTATGAAATTTGAACGGCGTGTATCTTTTTTTGTTGACACTGTTCAGCACGATTGCTCTCGTCGTCTGTATAAAGAACGGGAGGCAAGGAATGTCGTTCAGGGGAATCTTAAGGTCGGGAATCGCGCTGGGTGCGCTGGCAATCGGCGGCACTGCGCTCGCTCAGGACGCTGCGCCGTCCCAGCAGGATGAGGATGTGATCGTTGTCACCGGTACCAACATCCAGGGTGCCCGGATCAACGAAGCTCTGCCGGTGACGATCATCGGCGAGGCGGACATTGCCGCGATCGGCGGCGTGGATGGTGAGGATCTGATCCGCGCCCTTCCGGCCCAGGGCAGCGTGCAGTTCCGTACGGACAACAACACCACCAACAACAATGCGCGCGGGGACGTCGCGTCGATCAATCTGCGCTCGATCGGCTCGAGCGGTACGCTGGTGCTGCTGAACGGCCGCCGCGTGGTCAATCACCCGTCGACCCAGGCCGAACTGTCGACCCCGGTCACGACGACCAATGTGAACGCCCTGCCGGTTGCCGGCATTTCGCGCGTCGAAGTGCTGAATGACGGCGCTTCGGCCATCTACGGCACCGACGCTGTGGCCGGTGTGTTCAACACCATTCTCGATGACGATTATGAGGGGCTCTATGTCCGGGCGCGCCATCTGTTCGCGACCGGCAACGGCCTCGACGAGCAGACGCTGACCGTCAAGGCCGGCGACAATTTCAACGAAGGCCGGACCAATGTCTCCATCTCGGCGGAGTACTCGCGCCGTGATGGCCTGTTCGCGTCGGAAGTTCCGCTGGCAGCCAGCGAAGACCTGCGGCCCTTCCTGGTGGGGACGAGCTTCGAGGGCGATGTGTCCTTCGACAACCGGGCGACCCAGTCGCCCTGGGGTCAGTGGACGCTCAACACGACATCGAGCACCCGCGTCCGCCAGAACGGAACGACCCTGACATCGACGGCCGGTGTCTTCCACTTCCAGCCAACCAGTTTCGCGGGGTGCCGCGCCGACACGGCCGGTGCCCTCTCGGTCGCCAATCTCTGTATCGATGATGGCAGTCTCGATCGCAACCTGCGCTTTGACGGCGCCTATGATCGTTCGATCATTTCCGACCGGGATCGTTTCAACGGCTTCGCTTTCGTCAATCACGATCTGGACAATGGCGTGCGTCTGTATGCCGAGTTCGGCTATTATTATGCCGAAACCCGGTCGACCAACGAACCGCGCAACGGGATTGCGGCGACCAATATCTCGGTGCCGGCGAACTATTACTACAACCCGTTCGGCCCGATCACCTTCTCGGATGGTTCAATCAACCCGAACCGCCTGCCGGGCCTGACAAATGTGCCCGCCGAAGGCTTGCCGGTCTTCACCGATGGCGGCCGCTATCGCTTTGTCGATGTCGGTTTCCGGGACATCGAGGTCATCAACACCCAGTGGCGTGCCCTGGGCGGTGCCCGCGGCGAATTTGCCAATGGCTGGGACTGGGACAGCGCGCTGCTCTATAACCGGGGCTATGCGGAAGACACCGTGAACAACTCGATTTCGCGGACTCTCTTCCAGCAGGCACTCTTCAACGAAACGCCGAATGTCTACAACATTTTCAATGGCGGCGATCCGGACAATCCGTCGATCGGCGATGCGACGGCCAATTCCCGTGACCTGATCGATCCCTTCCTGGTCGATGTGGTCCGCGAAAGCACGACAGAACTCGCCCTGATCGACTTCAAGGTCTCCAATGGCGACGTGTTCTCTCTGCCGGGCGGTGCGATCGGCATCGCGGCCGGAGTCGAAGCGCGTTACGAGGCCTATGACGAGAACCGCGATGACCGGGTCGACGGGACGATCACCTTCACGGACATGGTGACGGGCGAGGTCAGCCAGACCGACATCTACGGCACCAGCCCGACCCCGGACTCCAGCGGATCGCGCGACGTGCTCGGCGCCTTCATGGAAGCGTCCATTCCGCTGGTCAGCCCGGACATGAACATCCCGCTGGTGGATACGTTCGATGTGCAGATTGCGGCGCGTATCGAGGATTATTCCGACTTCGGCAGCAGCGGTCTGAAGCCGCGTGTGGCGGCTGCATGGCGGCCGTTCGAGGGGCTGATGTTCCGCGGCGCCTATTCCGAGGGCTTCCGGGCACCCAACCTGATCGTCATCAATGAAGGTGTCGACCGGTCGAACGCCCGTGAAGACAGCTATTTCTGCGAAGCCGGCGTGCGCAACGGCACCTTTGCCACCTTCGCCGATTGTACCGGCTTCTCGGTCGGCCGGACGGAGCGTCGCTCTGTGGCCGACGATATCGGTCCGGAAGACGACACCAACATTACCTTCGGTGTGGTGCTGGAACCGCGCGGGTTCAGCGGGCCGATGAGCTTCCTGAATGCGCTGACAGTCACGGTCGACCGCTGGGAAATCGAGCGCGAAGGCGTGGTTGGCGTGTTCGGTGCCGAGAACCACATCAGCCTCGACTACCTGCTCCGTTTGCAGGGGTCGTCCAATCCCAACGTCGTGCGGGACACGCCCGACCAGGATGATATCGACTACTTCACTGCGGCGGGGCTCGATCCGGCGGGTGACATCCTCTACATCCTGGACACCTACGACAACAATGAAGAGATCGAGGTCGCGGGTATCGACTACGCGCTCTACTACGATCTCGAGGACACGCGTTACGGCGACTTCAATCTGAAGATCAACGCGTCCTATCTCGATACCTACTTCATTGCCCTGTCCCCGGGGGCCCAGCAGATCCGGGACGCCGTGGACAGCGGTCTGATTGCCGACGAGATCACCGTCTCCCAGGAAGGCGACATCATCATGCAGGACGGCCAGCCGGAATGGCGGGTCGGTGCCAGCCTGAGCTGGTCGCATCCGAACGGTCTGGGTGCCGGTATCCGTGCCGACTACACCAGCGAGTTCATCGACACCGGGGCCGGTCTGAACCCGGACGGCGACCCGTTCATAGTGGAATCCTGGACCCAGACCAACGCCTATGTGGAGTACGAGTTCGACCGCCAGGGTCCGCTCGACAATCTTCGCATCCGCGTCGGTGCCAACAATATCTTCGATGAAGACCCGCCGCTCGCCGACGAGACCAATGGCTATGATGCCGCCTATCATAGCATCCGTGGCCGCCAGGTCTATTTCGACATCCGCAAGGTCTTCTAGGCAGACAGAGGCGAAGAGAGTGCCGTCCATGACGGCACTCTCTTCGTGCTCCCCTTAGGCTGGAAATGCCGGCGGGATGTGGATGTTCAGCGACCGGCATCCCTTTGCCGGGACACCTTAGCGGCTACGCGTCCACAGCATCCTGCCGTAGCGGATCGCGAACAGGGCGAAGGCGCCGCTCCACAGGGCGGCGGCTATGCCCAGGGCCGGGTACTGGAGCGTGCCGAGCAGGATCGGTGCGAACGTGCGCACGAGCGCACCGGCGATAACCAGAAGATAGATCAGGCTGGTCCATCCGTCTGCGGTCCGTGCGCGGCCGGTATGGCCGAGACTGGCGCGGGTCATCACGGCGAGGGTCATCGTGCCCATGGCGCCGGCTGTCAGTGCGTGCAGCGCGGCGGATGCCGGCACGATCGCCGGCAGCAGGGCGCCCAGGCCCATCAGCACGAGCGCGACCGGTACCCAGGCATAGCCGGCATGGAGGACGAGGACGAGCGGCTCGGCCCCCGTCCGCCAGCCCTTCCAGCGCGCCAGCCGGAGCGTGTGCAGTGCGCCGGCAGCCAGCAGCAGGGCGCCGGAGAACCAGTCCTGCGGGGCCAGGATCCAGGCTGCAAGGCCGAGACCCGCAAAGACCAGGGTGGCCCCGTCGAACCGGTCCATCGGTGCGGGCAGGCTGTCACCGCGGCCGGTCTGCACCAGCCAGTTGCGGGTAAAGCTCGGCACGATCCGGCCGCCGATCAGGGCGATCAGAAGGGTGATGACGGCAATCGCGATACCCTGTGCCGGGCGCCAGCCGGAACCGGTCGCCAGGGCCAGGTGGAAGCCGGCATTCGCGAGAGCGAACAGCGTCGCCAGCACGCAGACCGGCAGGTTGCGCGTATTGCCCCCGGTGACGACTTCGCGGGCGAGGACTGCGGCGAGCACGATCAGGAAAGTACTGTCGATCACGGCTGCAATCGGGCCCAGCGCATCATAGGCCAGCATGGCGGCACGGCCGGCTGCCCACAGGCCAAACAGCGTGATCAGGGGCAAGCCCCTTACGGGCAGCCGCCCGGTCCAGTTGGGTACGGCGGTCAGCAGGAAGCCGGCGACGATGGCGCCGATGAAACCGAACAGCATTTCATGGACATGCCAGGCCAGCGCCGGAGCGGCGCCGATCATGGCGTTGCCGGACAGATAGCTCCAGATCCACAGGGGGGCTGCCAGGGCGCCCCATATCGCGCCGAACAGGAAGAAGGGTCGAAAGCCGAAACTGAACAGGGCGGGGCCGGCATAGTCGCGGCGGGCACTGATCGGATCCTGCGGCATGGCGCGTCGGAGGGCGGATTTGTCAATGCTGGGCACGGCGAACCTCGAAGTCCTGGAATTTTGCGCCCAGCTCGGCCATCAGGGCCGTATCGTCGAGCGCGGTCTTTCCCGGCCAGGCCACGCGGTCCGGGGTTCTGCACTCTTGGAGCACAAAGCGCGACACGCCGATTTGATCCAGCGCAAATGCGATCGATCTGAGGGCGGCGGCATCAAGCCTTTCCGGCCAGACCGTGGTGCGGACTTCGTAGGGCACGCCCGAGGCGGCAAGGATTTCCAGCGACCGCAATGCCTTGGCTCCGGCCGGCGCGACGCCGGTGACGCTGGCATAATCGGCGAACGGGGCCTTCACGTCGAAGCCGACCCAGTCCAGCCGGGGCAGGAGGGCCTGCAGCAGGCCAGGCGCGGTGCCGGCCGTGTGCAGCGCCACGGCCAGCCCCATTGCACGCACTCGGTCGACCGCATCCGTCAGCGCCGCCTGTGCCAGGGGTTCGCCCCCGGAGAAGACAACGCCGTCGATGAAGCCGCGTCGCGCCGCGATCGCCGACAGCACCGCCTCGAAATCCAGCATGCGCTCGGCCGTGGCCGGGATGAGATCCGGATTATGGCAATAGCCGCAGGCCAGCGGGCAGCCCTGGCAGAAGACCACGGCGGCGAGGTGACCGGGGAAGTCGACCGTGGAGAACGGTTCGACTCCCCCGACGCGGAGCGGTCGGTTCGTCATGTCAGGCGGCGGTCAGGCGGGCCCGCCGCTCCTCGAAATGCGTGCGCTCCTCGTGTTCGCCGCGCTTGCCCGGATTGAAGGCGGCGACCGGCCGGTGATAGCCCATCACCCGGGTCCAGACCTCGCAGGGCTGCCGGTCTTCCTCGGCGAGCATGCTTCCCTCCGGCAGGGCGGCCTGCTTCTCGGCATCGCATTTGGGGCAGTGATGATGCTCGCCGGCCAGATAGCCGTGGGTCGGGCAGATCGAGAAGGTCGGCGTGATGGTGATGTAGGGCAGGCGGAAATTCGACAGCGAGCGCTGCACCAGGCGGCGGCAGGCCTCGGCCGAGGATATCCGCTCGCTCATATAGAGATGGAGCACTGTGCCGCCGGTATATTTGGTCTGCATCTCGTCCTGGCGGGAAAGCGCCTCGAACGGATCGTCGGTGAAACCGACCGGCAGCTGCGAGGAATTGGTGTAGTAGGGATTGGCGTCGGTGCCCGCCTGCAGGATGCCGGGGAAGCGTTTGCGGTCTTCCTTGGCGAAGCGGTAGGTCGTGCCTTCCGCCGGCGTGGCTTCCAGATTGTACATGTGACCGGTGGCGTCCTGGAATTCCAGCATGCGCGCGCGGACATGATCGAGCAGATCCAGCACCATGGATGCGCCGTTTTCGGTCGTGATGTCGTCCGTGTCGCCGGTGAAATTGCGCACCATCTCGTTCAGCCCGTTCACGCCCAGTGTCGAGAAGTGATTGCGCAGCGTGCCCAGATAGCGCCTGGTGTAGGGGAAGAGCCCCTTGTCCATCAGCGCCTGCACGTATTCACGCTTGATCTCCAGGCTGTCGCGTCCCAGCTCCAGCAAGCGGTCGAGTTCGGCAATGAGCCCGTCCCAGTCGCCCTGGAAACGATGGCCCAGCCGGGCGCAATTGACCGTCACCACGCCGATCGATCCGGTCTGCTCGGCCGAGCCGAACAGGCCGTTGCCGCGCTTGAGGAGCTCGCGCAGGTCAAGCTGGAGACGGCAGCACATCGAGCGGACCTGGCCCGGCTTCATGTCGGAATTGATGAAGTTCTGGAAGTAGGGCAGGCCGTACTTCGCCGTCATCGCGAACAGGGCCTGGGCATTCTCGCTCTCCCAGGGGAAGTCCTCGGTGATGTTGTAGGTCGGGATGGGAAAGGTGAAGACGCGGCCCTTGGCGTCGCCGGCCGTCATCACGTCGATGAAGGCGCGGTTGATCAGATCCATCTCGGCCTGCAGATCGCCATAGGTGAAGTCGGCTTCCTCACCGCCGATCAGCGGTGTCTGCTCGCGCAGGTCTTCCGGGCAGACCCAGTCGAAGGTGAGATTGGTGAAGGGAGTCTGCGTGCCCCACCGCGAGGGCACGTTCAGCGAGTGGACGAATTCCTGCAGGCCCTGGCGCACGGCGTCATAGTCCAGGCCGTCGACGCGCACGAAGGGCGCCATGTAGGTGTCGAAAGAGGAGAAGGCCTGGGCGCCGGCCCATTCGTTCTGCAGGGCGCCGAGAAAGTTCACGGCCTGGCCGAGGGCAACGCTGAAATGTCTCGGCGGCCCCGCTTCGGCTTTCTCCGAGACGCCGTTGAGACCTTCATTGAGCAGCGTGCGCAGCGACCAGCCCGCACAATAGCCCGACAGCATGTCGAGATCGTGGACGTGGATGTCGGCCTCGCGGTGCGCCCGGCCGATGGCGGCGGGATAGACCTGGTCGAGCCAGTAATTGGCGATCACCTTGCCGGAGACGTTGAGGATGAGGCCGCCCAGGGAATAGCCCTGATTGGCATTGGCCTTGATGCGCCAGTCGGCGCCGCCAAGATATTCCTCGACGGCGTGTGCCACATCGATCTGGGTGCCGCGGACAGCCGGTTCGCCGTCCTGGGTCGGGGTTGTGTCGAGCATCGGAAACTTCCTTCGCGAATCAATATTTGGTGTTTGCGAGAGAATTGAGCTCTATATGTAGTGTTTCGTCGAACTGACAGATGGTCGCAGGGACGCCCTGTCGCACCCGGAGGTGCTGCCCAAAAAAACGCCCCCCGGCCAGAGGGAGGCCGGGGGGCGGATGGAACTGCCGGGGCTTCTGGGGAGGCCCCGGCAGCCGGTTGGTCGATTATTCCGCCGGTGTCGCCACCGGTGCGTTATCCTCGCGCTGGCCGCGGAAGCCGGCCCAGACCAGGCGGGCCGCAAAGGCCGCCAGGACGAAGGCGCCGGCGCTGAAGACGATGTCTCCGGGCACCCGCATCCAGACCAGGAAGTGGATGATCTCCTGCTGCAGGAATTCGGCCGAGCGGGCGTACCAGAGCCCTTCGGTGATCGAGGCATGGGCCTGCAGCACGCCGACCGGGAAGAGGCTCATGAAGACCATCATCGCCAGCCCGCCATTGAGCAGCCAGAACGACCAGGCGAGCATCTTGTCCGACCAGGCCGACTTCGCGAACAGGCCGCGGAAGCAGAACAGCATCAGGCCGATGCCCAGGAGGCCGTAGACGCCGAACAGGGCGGCGTGGCCGTGCGTGGCGGTCAGGTTGAGACCCTGCACATAATAGAGCGAGATCGGCGGATTGATCAGGAAGCCCAGCAGGCCTGCGCCTACGAGGTTCCAGAAGCACACGCCGACGAAGAAGTAGAGGGGCCATTTATAGTTCTGGACCCACCTGGCCGCCTTCGTCATGCGGTAATTCTCCAGCGCCTCGTGACCGATCAGGGCCAGCGGCACCACTTCCAGCGCCGAGAAGACGGCACCCACGGCGATGACCGAGGTGGTCGCACCGGTGAAGTAGAGGTGGTGAAGCGTGCCCAGCACGCCGCCGGTCAGGAAGATGATCGTTGCGAACAGCACGCCGTGATTGGCGGTGCGGGCGCGCACGAGGCCCAGCTTGACCAGGAGGAGGGCAATCGCCGCCGTGGCGAAGACCTCGAAGAAGCCTTCCACCCACAGGTGGACGACCCACCAGCGCCAGTACTCGATCATCGACAGGTGGGTGTGCTTGCCCCAGGTCAGGCCGGCGCCATAGAACAGGCCGATGGCGATGGTGGACAGGAAGAGGATCACCGTCAGCGGACGGCCCTCGCCCGGCTGTTTCAGGGCCGGCCAGAGGGCACGGCCGACCAGGCCGAGCCAGATCATCAGGCCCGCGAACAGCAGCAGCTGCCAGAAACGGCCCAGATCGACATATTCCCAGCCCTGGTGTCCGAACCAGAAATTCATGTCCAGATCGAAGACCTGCTGCACGCCGAGCCATTCGCCGGCCATCGAGCCGACCACGACGATCAGCAGCGCGACGTAGAGCACATTGACGCCCAGTGCCTGGAATTTCGGCTCCTTGCCGCCCAGTACGGGCGCCAGATAGAGGCCGGTGGCGAGCCAGGCGGTCGCGATCCAGAAGATCGCCAGCTGGGTGTGCCAGGTGCGGGTGACGGCGTAGGGGATGATGTCGGAGATCGGGATGCCGTAGAAGTCATGGCCTTCCACCGCATAGTGCGCGGTGACGGCACCCAGGAAGATCTGCGCCAGGAAGAGGGCGATGACGGTCCAGAAATACTTCCGGGTTGCCTTCATCGAGGCCGTCGGCTTCAGACCCGTGAAGGGATCTTCCTTCGGCGGGACCGGTGCTTCTTCTTCCTTGCGGCCGGCATGCCACCAGACCAGCGCGGCGATGCCCGCGATCAGCAGGATCACCGAGGCGATGGACCACATGATGTTCGGGCCGGACGGCGCATTGCCGACCAGCGGTTCATGCGGCCAGTTGTTCGTGTAGGTGACCTCTTCATCCGGGCGCTGTGTCGTGGTCGCCCAGGCCGACCAGAAGAAGAAGGCCGTCATGGCTTCCCGGCGCGCAGGATCCGGGATCGCATTGTTCGCGATCGCGTAGTCTTCCCGCAGGCCTTCCAGCGCGTGCGCGTCGCCGAACAGGTCGACATAGTGACGCGACACCACGGCGATGGCCGCGGCGCGGTCGTCGCTGATGACGATATGGCCGGTGGTCGGATCGTAGGTGTTCTCGCGTTGCGCGGCTTGCAGGCGCGTCTGCAGGCGTGCCTGGTCTTCCGCTGCCAGCGCGCCATAGGCCCGGCCGTACTCGGCCTCGGCCCAGCCATCCAGGATCACGAGGGATTCCCGGTGCAGCCAGTCGGCCGACCAGTCCGGTGCGAGATAGCCGCCATGGCCCCAGATCGAGCCGACCTGCTGGCCGCCCATGGACTGGTAGACCTGACGGCCGGTCTGGATGTCGTCGCGGGTAAATACGGTTTCACCCGACCGCGTCACGACGGCGGACGGGACGGGCGGGGCCTGGCGGTGGATCTCGTTGCCCAGCAGGCCAAGCCAGCTGAACGACACGATCAGTATCAACGCCAGGACCGCCCACATCTTTCTCATGGAGCGCTCCTGCATGGTTTTCTCCCTCGGCTTGAGCGTAAGGCCGCGCTCCCGCATTCCGGGAGCGATGATGCGACCTCGATAGCCGAAAGGGTCCGGGCGCGATTTGCGCTTGCGCAAGTGGCCGCGCACTCGGGTGTCAGACCGCCACCGCGTGGCGCGCGGTCGATGTCGGCAGATAGGCATCGAAAGCCGCCGCGACGCTGCGCAGCAGCGGCCGGTATCCGGGATTCATCGCCAGCCGGTTGCCCTCGCGCGAGATGATGCCGGCGTGTTCGAACGCCGACAGGTCGGGCATGTCGAACGCGGTACCGGCTGCCGCCGCGATCGCATCGACATCCACATCGAGGTGACACATCAGGCGTTCGATGATGGCCCGGCGCAGCCGGTCGTCCGGTGTCAGGCAATAGCCGCGGGCGACCGGCAGATCGCCGGCCTCGACGCGTCTTTCCCACTCATGATTGTTCGTTGTGTTCTGGATATAGCCCTGCGGCATCCAGCTGATCGCCGAGGCGCCCATGCCGATGATCGCCGTTGCAGCATCGGTGGTGTAGCCCTGGAAATTGCGGTGCAGGTTTCCGGTCGCCAGCGCGATCGCCATCGGGTCGGTGCGATAGGCGAAGTGATCCAGCCCGATCTGCACATGCCCGCCCCGTGCCAGGGCTTCGGCGATGGCATCGGCCTGGGCAAGGCGCTCCGCCGCGCCCGGCAGCGTCTCGTCGCGGATCATTTTCTGGTGCGGCTTCATGTGCGGCACGTGCGCGTAACCGAAGACCGAGAATCGGTCCGGCGCAAACTCCAGCGCCGTTTCGGCGCTGGCCACACAGTTTTCGACCGTCTGAAGGGGCAGGCCGTAGAGCAGGTCGAAATTGATTCCCGTGACGCCGCTCGCCCGCAGCAGGTTCACACAAGCCTCGATGCAGTCCCGGTCCTGCACCCGGTTGACCGCCCGTTGCACCTCTTCGTCAAAGGTCTGCACACCGAGGCTGGCCCGGTTGACGCCGGTCTCGCCGAAGGCCGCGGCCATCTCCGGTGAGAAGATGCGGGGATCGACCTCGACCGCCACTTCCGCATCGTCCAGCACATCGAAACGGTGACGCAGCCGGTCCATCAGCGCGGTAAAATACGGCGCGGGCAGATAGGTCGGGCTGCCGCCGCCCCAGTGGATATGGCTGACTTTCAGCCGCCCCGGCGTGCGGTTGGCGATCGTGTCGATCTCCTTGAGCAGAACCTCGGCATAGGCCTCGACCGGTGCCAGCCGGCGGGTCGCCTTGGTGTGACAACCGCAATACCAGCACATGGTCCGGCAGAAAGGGATGTGCAGGTAGAGCGAAACCGGCTCGGCCGGATCCAGCTCGCCCAGCCAGCGGGCAAAGCTGACGGCACCGATATCGGGCGTGAAGTGGGGCGCAGTCGGATAGCTGGTATAGCGCGGTATCCGCTCGCCGGCATATTTCAGGATCGTGTCGGTTCTCATGCGCGCCGGATAGCAGTTTGGCGGCGGCCGCGATTTGAGGTAACGCAAACTCTCAGCACGGGATGGGGCCGCTTCATGGACAAGACTGCCAGGATCGCCATTGTCGAACGCGCCAAACTGTTTGCCGGCCTGCCGCCGGAAACACTGGCGGAGGCGGCCGAGACCGCCCAGGTGCGTGTGGTCGACAAGGGCGATGTCGTCTTCCGGCAGGGAGACGAGGCCGGTCACCATTTCATTGTTGCCTGGGGCCGGCTGCGGCTGGACCAGACCACGCCCGACGGCAAGAATATCGTATTACGCTTCATGGGGCCCGGCGATCTCGTCGGCTCGGTCGCGGTCTGGCGCAAAGTGCCCTATCCGGCCACGCCGCTCGCGGTCGAGGAGACGCGGCTGCTGGTCTGGAGCGACGCGCGCATGATGGAGCTCATGCAGGCGCATCCGCCGCTCGCGATGAAGGCCATGAACATGATGGGCGGGCGGATCGAGGAATTGCAGGAACGCCTGCAACAGGTCGCCACCCAGCAGGTCGAGCGGCGGATCGCCGCGACCATTCTCAAGATCGCCGGCCAGTCGGGCCGCAAGACCGAGGCCGGTGTGGAAATCCCGTTCGCGCTATCCCGCCAGGATCTCGCCGAGATGACGGGCACTACATTGCATACGGTCAGCCGGACCCTGTCCGGATGGATCGATGAGGGCATTCTGGAAGGCCGCCGGTCCAGCCATCTGGTGATCTGCCGGCCGCACCGCCTGGTGGAGATTTCCGAGCAGGCCTGAGACAGATCGCCCGTGATTTGCGGCGTGACAAATCGCCTCCCGGCATGGCGGCCATACTGCGGCCGTGCCTGGAAGGAGATTGCCATGACAGATCGGATCGAAACCATGGTCGTCGGCGAGCTGATGACCCAGTGGCCGGACACGGTTCCGGTCTTCATCCGTCACCGCATGGCCTGTCCGGGATGTGTCATGGCGCCCTTCATGACCGTCCGCGAGGCGGCCCACGAATACGGACTCGATCCCGCGGCCCTTGCCGGAGAGCTGGCGCAGGCGATCGGTGCCGGTGAGATGCCGGGTGCGGCCAGCTAATATGGTATTATTTACCTGAATTTACGAGAGAATACGGCGATTGACTTGCAAGAGCGGACGCGTTGGCGCAGTCTGGCGTGCCGGACACGCTCGGCAGGATTTCTCGCGCCATGGCAGAAAAGACCTTTGCGGAAGGCCAGCTTGAAGCGCTGATCCACACCGCGGTCGACGGGATTCTCTGTATCGACCGTGCGGGTCATGTCAGCCTCTACAATCCTGCGTGCGAGCGCATTTTCGGCTGGACGGCGGACGAGGTGCTTGGCCGGAATGTCTCGATGCTGATGCCGCCGCGTTATGCCGAGCGGCATGACGGCTTCATCACCAATTATCTCACCACCGGAACGCCGCGGATTATCGGCATCGGCCGCGAGGTCGAAGGCTTGCGCAAGGATGGCAGCGAGTTCCCGATGGACCTCTCCGTCGGGGAGTTCGAGACTGGCGGGGAAAGCTGCTTTGTCGGCATTGTCCGTGATCTCTCCCAGCGTGTTGCAGCCGAACGGCGTCTGCGCGACCTGCAGGGCCAGCTGACGCATATGGGCCGGGTCGGAGCTGTGGCGGAGATGGGCTCGGCCCTCGCCCATGAGCTCAACCAGCCGCTGACGGCTATCTCGCTTTTCCTGACGGCATCGGAACGTTCGCTCGAGGCTGATCCCGCGAAGGCGCGGGAATTGTTCGCCCGGGCCCAGGACGAGGCCTTGCGCGCCGGCGAGATCGTGCGCCGCATCCGCCAGATGGTCGAGCCCGGCGATGACGAGCGCCGTGAGGTGCGGCTTGCCGACATCGTCGTCGATGCCGCGGAACTCTGCAGCGTCGTCGACGATGGCGGGCGGGCGCGGGTCGATCTGTCCGGTGTCGACGAGACACTGGAAGTCTTCGCCGATCCGACCCAGATCCGCCAGGTTCTGGTCAATCTGGTCAAGAATGCGATCGATGCAACGAGCGAGCAGGACGCACGTATCATCCGTGTCCGCGTGTCGGCGGGCGATGACGGCATGGCTGCAATCGAGGTCGAGGATAATGGTCCCGGCATCGCCCACGACCTCGCCCCCAACCTGTTTTCACCATTCGTGACAAGCAAGAAGGACGGGCTGGGGATCGGCCTGTCCATCTGCCGGACGATTGCTGAATCGCATGGCGGCAGCCTCGAACTTGTCGATCCGGCGCGCCGGGACCGTCTGCCCGGCGCCTGCTTCCGTCTCAATCTACCCATGGAGTAGCCGTATGCCTGCAGGCGAAATCTCGATCGCCATCACCGATGACGACGATGCCGTCCGCGAAGGGCTGGCAGCGGTACTCGATGGTCCCGGCCGCCGGCTGTCGCTGCACGCGCACGGTCTGTCCTTTATCGAGCAGGTCACTGATGCACCGCCCGACATCGCCTTCCTCGATCTGAAAATGCCCCAGCTCTCCGGTCTCGACGTTCTGCGGCGCCTGGCGCCGGTATCCTTTCCGGTGATCATGATCAGTGCGCATGGCGATATCGCAACGGCGGTCGAGGCGATCCGGCTCGGGGCGTACGACTTTGTCGAGAAGCCCTTCAGGCCCGCCGCGATCGAGGCGGCAATGGCGCATGCGCTGGATGCGGGACGTCAGCCGTCGGCGGATGCGGACGCTCTGCTGTCGGCCCTGACGGATCGCGAGCGTGACATTGCAGATGCCCTCAATCGGGGTCTGACCAACAAGGAAGTCGCGCGCGAGCTGGATATCAGTCCGCGCACGGTCGAGATCCATCGCGCGCGTGTCTTCGCCAAGCTGAGTGTGCGCAATGTGGCGGAGCTTGTGCGCCTGATGTCGCGCTGACAGCGAGCGATTGATTTCGCGCAAAGCACGCGAGGTGCATCCGCGCTAGAGCCTGCCGGGTCATGACCCCGCTGGCCATCATACTCGTCGAAGCCGACCCGTCAGTGCGCGAGGCCTTCCAGGCGCTCGCACAGGCGCTGGGCTTTGCGCTCACGGTTTTCGAGACCGTTGAGACGGCCATTGCCGGCGCGAGACCGCCGGCAACCGACATTCTTGTTGCCGACCTGGCCACTGAAGCGGATATCCGCCGTCTGCTGGCCTGGTCGGGCACGCTGAGCGCGCGTCCGGCAATCATCCTTCTGACACAGCAATCCCCGGCATTGCTTCAGCGCCGGCTCGCTGAAGCGCGGGACATCAAGGTTCTGCGCAAGCCGGTCGCGGCGGCTGAACTCCTGGATGCCCTTAACGCCGTCACGGACCCCCGGCGCGGCGCATAAGGGAAATCCCGTACGCGGTGATGCGAATTTTTTCGCGGCGGCCGGTCTGACAAACAAGGGCTCACGAACGCACCCCGCCGGAGCCCGAACCATGATCCAGGAAACCCGCCGCACACTGGCCAGCCACACCCCGGTCTATTTCGCCGGTGACCGCGCGACCGATCTCGTAAGGGTCGAGCGCGGTGTCGTGATGGTGTTCAACCTGTTCGAGGATGGCCGCCGCCAGATCGTCGACTTCGTCACGGCGGGTGAACTCCTCCATTTCCAGTTCGACGGCGAGCTCGATCACTATGCCGAGGCGATCACCGAGGTCGAACTGGTTTCGGCGCCGAGCGATGCCGCCCTGTCGGATCCGGTCTGGGCCGAATACATCTTCCAGCAGATGCGCGGACGGCTCGACCGTGATCGCCGCCATGTCACCCTGCTGGCCCAGAAGTCGGCGGCGGAACGCCTTGCCGAATTCCTGATCATCGTCTCGGACCGCCTGTCGACGCCGATCGGCGATATCGAACTGCCGATGACCCGGCAGGAAATCGCCGACTATACCGGCCTGACCATCGAGACCGTTTCGCGCCTGTTTTCCCGCTGGATGCGCGAACGCCGCCTCGTCGTGACCGGCAAGCGAACCTACCGCATCGAAGGCGCACTGGCCGCCTGACCTTTCTCCCCAGTCCGGGTGCGGAAATCCCGTTTCTTTTGTTCAAGCGCAAGTCGCGAACCGTCCGGACCTTCTAAACCCCAATCATCACAACGCTGCTCAAACGGAGTGCAAGACATGAAAACCCGCAGCCTGAAAAACGTCCTCATCGCTGGCACCGCGACCGCACTGGTGGCCGCTGCGGCGGCTTTCATCTACCAGCCGCTGGCCTATGGCCAGGACGATGCGGCTCCGGTCGCCAATATCGTCCGCGACCCGCACGAAGTGCCGGCGCCGATCACGGCCCGCGAGCCGCAGCGCCACCTGGTGGAACTGGAAACGGTGGAGCTGGAAGGCCAGCTGGCCGACGGCTCGACCTACACCTACTGGACCTTCAACCATCAGGTCCCCGGACCGATGATCCGCGTCCGCGTCGGTGACACGGTGGAAGTCCGACTGACCAATCACGAAGACAGCCTGATGCCGCACAATGTGGACTTCCACGCGGTAACGGGCCCCGGTGGCGGTGCCCCGGCCACGCTGGCCGGCCCCGGCGAGACCCGCTCCTTCGTCTTCCAGGCGCTCAACCCCGGTGTCTACGTCTATCACTGCGCCACGCCGATGGTCGCCAGCCACATCGCCAACGGCATGTACGGCCTGATCGTCGTCGAGCCTGAAGACGGCCTGCCGGAAGTCGATCGCGAATTCTACGTCATGCAGGGCGAGATCTACACGGAAGAGGAGTTCGGTACGCCGGGCCACCTGACCGAGAGCATCGACAAGCTGCTCGACGAAGAGCCGGAATACTACGTCTTCAACGGCGCGGCCGGCGCCCTGCGGGACAATCCGCTGCAGGCCCGGGTCGGCGAGACCGTCCGCATCTTCTTCGGCGTCGGCGGTCCGAACAAGACATCGTCCTTCCACGTGATCGGCGAGATCTTTGACGAGATCTACCCCTTCGGTTCCTTCACCTCGGAGACCATCAGCGACGTCCAGACCGTGACGGTCGCACCGGGTGGTGCCGTCGCCGTCGACTTCGCACTGGAAGTGCCGGGCAATTACATCCTGGTCGACCACGCCCTGTCGCGCGTCGAACGCGGCCTGGCCGGCATCCTCCACGTCGAAGGACCGGAAAACCCGGAAATCTTCGAGCCGCTCAGCGGCGTCTCGGAAGACTCGGGCCACTAGGCCCGATCTCGAGGAAGCGGGGCGGGCCTCCCTCCCCATGCCGCCCCGCTTCATCACCTTAGTCCCCAACCAAGAAGGCCTGACCCCAATGAAACGCGCTTTCCTCCCCCTCGCTGCCGCCATCTTCGCCGCCGCCCTGCCGGCCGGTACCGCACTGGCAGAAGACCATGAAATCCTGATGCTCAACCGCGGTGCCGACGGCCAGTCGATGGTTTTCGAACCGGCCTATCTGGAAGTCGCCCCGGGCGACACGGTGACCTTCGTCGCCACGGACCGGGCCCACAATGCCGAGACCATTCCCGGCATGGTGCCCGAAGGCGGTGAAACCTTCCGCGGCCGCATGAACGAAGACGTCTCCGTCACCTTCACGGCCGAAGGCGTCTATGGCGTGAAATGCCTGCCGCACTACGGTCTGGGCATGGTAGCCCTGATCAAGGTCGGCGACGGCGATGCCCCGAACCTGGACGCGGCTGCCGGTGTGCGCCAGCCGGGCCGTGCCCGCCAGCGCATGGAAGCCCTCTTCCAGCAGATCGACGACTGATCTTCCGCGGGCGGCGGCGCGTCCTCCTTCCCTCTCTTGCGCTGCCGTCCGCACTCTCCTTCCTGACCCCCTTCGCCGCGTGGAGTCCCGCCATGTCACGCAAATCGCTTTATCTCGCCAGCGCGTCACTCGCTGCGGCGATCGCCCTGGGAAGTGCAGCCAGCGCTTCCGAACACGTCAATCAACGCCCTGAAGAACCGGCGGCGCCCGCTGTCCAGGACGTCATCGTGGTCACCGGTTTCCGGATCACCACCAACGTGACCATCGAAGAGCACGTCTCCCCGGAACAGGCACCATTGCTGGGTCCTGATGCGGCCAGCCTTGTGGCACGCCTGCCCGGTGCGGCACTCGTCGACAATGGTTCGATCTCCGGCCAGGTCCAGTATCGCGGCCTGTTCGGCCCGCGCGCGCCGGTCGCGATCGACGGTGCGGTCGTCACTTCCGGCGGTCCGAACCTGATGGATCCCCCGCTTCACTATGCGCCCATGCCGCTGGTCGAGCGCATCGAGGTCGATCGCGGTGTGGCCGCGGTCAGCCGCGGGCCCGGCATGGGCGGCGGCATGAATGTCGTCCTCAAGGGCGTCGACTTCGCGTCCGGTCACGAGATCGAGTACGAAGCCGAGACCATGGCCTCCGTGCGCAGTGTAGACGGATCCTACGCCGTGGGCGGCGTGGCGGGTGGCGCCAGCGAAGGCCGGCGCTTCCAGCTTCTGTTCTCGCGCGAAGAGGGCGGCGATATCGCCTTCTCCGGTGGTGACATTCCCAACAGCCATCACGAGCGCACGGTCTACGGCCTCGGCGGCGGGCTGGCGGGCGGCGATCATGCCGTGTCGCTCGACTATCGCCGTCTCGATACGGGGCCGACCGGCAATGCGGCCCTGGCGATGGATATCGAGCATGTCGAAACCGATATTGCGCGTCTGGCCTATGAAGGCATGGCCGGCGACATCGCCATCGACGCTGCCCTTGGCTGGACCGATGTCAGCCATGGCATGGACAATTTCTCCCAGCGCCCCAATCCCGATCCGATGCGGCACCGCTATACGGTGGCAACGGCCAACACGGTCTCTGCCGAGCTGACCGTCGGATTTGAGGCCCTGGGCGGCGATCTGGAACTGGGGATCGACCGGGAAGAGGCCGAACACGATGTCCTGATCTCCAATCCGGACAATGCCGCCTTCTTCCTCGGCTCGCTGCCGGACATCTCCATCGAACGCACCGGCGCCTATGCCCAGTGGGAAGGCGTGATCCTGTCGCTGGAAAGCGAGCTGGGCATCCGCGCCGACTGGCATTCCGACGATGCCGGCCTTGCCCGTACGGGCGCTGCGGTTCCGGTGGGGGCGCAAATGCTGGCCGGCATGTTCAACATGGCCGATCGCGCCCATGACGACACGACGGTCGATGCGGTGGCGCGCTTCTGGCGGCACACGGACGGCCCGCTGACCTGGCGTCTCACCCTGGCCCACAAGACGCGCATGCCGTCCTATGTCGAGCGCTATGCCTGGCTGCCCACGGGCGCCAGCGGCGGCCTGGCCGACGGCAATACCTATGTCGGTGACCTGCATCTCGAGCCCGAGACGGCTGACAGTATCGAGGCCGGTTTCGACTGGCGCGGCGACAGCGGCTATTTCCGCCCGACCGTCTTCTACCGCCGGGTCGACGATTTCATCCAGGGCGTTGCCTGGGACGCCACGCCGGGCGTGATCGATACCCCCGTGGAAATGGTCTCGATGATGAATGGCGATGCCACGCCGCTGCGCTTTGCCAATGTCGACGCGGAGTTCTTCGGCGTGGATGCCGATTTCGGCTGGCAGCTGTCCCGCGCCTGGCGCATCGACGGCGTTGCATCCCTGGTCAGGGGCGACCGCCGCGATATCGACGAGCCGCTCTACCGGATGGCGCCGGCGCGTCTGCTGCTCGACCTGACCTATGAACAGGCGGACTGGAGCGTGTCGCTGGAGAGCCGGTTCGTGGCCGAGCAGGATCGCGTTTCGGCGACCAATTCGGAGCAGACGACAGACGGTTATGCAGTCTTCGGCGCCAATCTCGACTGGTATGCCCGGGACAATGTCCTCGTCACGCTGGGCGTCGAGAACCTGTTCGACGAGACCTATGAGAGACACCTGTCCGGCTATAATCGCGTCGCCGGTGGCGACGTGGCCGTGGGTGACCGCCTGCCAGGTCAGGGGCGCGGCGCCTACGCCCGGATCAGCGCGGCCTTCTGACCGCACAGTCCGGGAAACTGGAAGGGCCGCGATGCGGGACATCGCGGCCCTTTTTCTTTTGCGGCGGATCTCAATCGAGCGTCGACAGCGCCTGCCGGATCGTGGCGGCGAATTGCGGCACCATCGCGTCGCGTATGGCCTCGCTGGCCCAGTAGGGGTTCATGAAGACACAGCGGATCAGCACCAGCCGGGCCTCGTCCGCCTCTCCGTCGAACCTCGCGATGTGACGGGCGATCTGGCTGCGGTGATTGACGCTGCCCAGCGTGGTGGTCGTGACGACGAAATCGCCGGCTTCGCACAAGGCGTCGTAGAGGGCCCGGGTCCGGCGATTGGCCGCGCTCAGGGCTTCGCCGGGTGCGCCGAGCGAGAAGCAGACGATATTGGCGTCGACCGGTTCGAGCACATGCACGCCGTCGAGACCGCCCAGCACCTCGTTGCGGAAAACATCGCCCGACCGGATCATCCCGGCCAGCAGGGCGCCGAACCGGTCGGGCGCAAAGCCGATCGTGCGGCCGGTCAGCCAGACGGCCGTCGCTCCGGCTGCCGAGCGCGACCCCTCCAGTGTCGATGTCCAGGGATCGTCGGAGATCTGCGGCCGCTCCAGATAGGGCGCGTCGAAGACCGAGACCGTGTAGTGGTCGGCGTCGCGGGCGAGAAACGCACCGCAGGCATAGGGCACGAAGCCCAGCTTGTGAGGGTCGATCGTCACCGAGTGCGCCCGTGAGACCGCTTTCAGCGCGGCGATCGTCGCGGGCTGCAGAACCGTTTCGTGCGGGCCGTCCGGAATGGTGCACAGGAAACCGCCATAGGCGGCGTCGACATGGTGCCATATCCGCCAGCCGCGTTCGGCCCGCCACTGATCGAGCCGGTCGGCGATGCGGTCGACGGGATCGATCTCGCCGGTCTCCGTCGTACCGGCAACCGAAACGACAGCCAGCACCGGCCGCGCCGCGGCTTCCGCCTCGGTCACCCGGCGCTCGAGATCCGCAATATCGAAACGTCCCTCGTCATCCAGGCCGATTTCCCAGAAGGCCTCTTCGCCCAGTCCGAACACATTGGCAGCCTTGCGCCAGGAGAAATGCTTGCTGGCCGGTACCAGCACCACGGGGCCGAGATAATCATGCCCGGCAGCCTTGGAGAGGCGGCGGAATACGTCGGCCGGATTGCCCGCCACCGCGCTGCAATTGCGCAGCGCACCGGGGTCCGGGGCGTGCTGTTTCACGAGCGCGGCATAGCGCGTCCAGCCCATATGTGCGGCTTCAAACACATTGAGGGGCTCGCCGGAGCTTTCGGCGATCCACAGGGCCAGAGACAGCCAGTGATCGAGCCGGTAGCGGGCCCGCCAGACCCCTTCGAAATTGGCGACCGTGCCGCCGGAGGTGAAATGCCCCCGGGCCGTGGCCGGGTCATAGCCGATCATCTCCGCCAGCATGCCGATGGCTTCGGCTTCGATGACGGTGCCGACGCGCGAGACTTCCTTGGATGTGTTGTTCGGATTGTGCAGCAGGGCGGTCAGCTGGCCGAACAGGGCCGGCAGGGTCAGCTCCGACACCATGTGACCGGCATAGCGCGGCGAGTAGGTCGCCGTTTCCCGCCGCATCAGTGTCTTGAGCGTATCGAGCTCCTGGCTCAACCGCTCGCGTTCGGCAAGAAAATCGGCGGACAGGCGGTCGTCCCGGCTGATCGCGGCAGGATCGCCGGTGCGGTCGCTTTTGCGCCAGTCGAACCAGTCATCGAGAATGGCCTGGAATTCGGCCCGGACCCAGGCCTCATTCTCCGACTTGGGGCCCGGGAAGTAGGCCTTTGCGCCCACGGCGTTGTCGCGTGAAGTCATGGATCGTCCTTTTTCCGGCGGTGCAGGCTGCGCTTTTTCGCACGGCCGGGCATCCGGCCTTTTGACGCAGGTCAAACCAGGGCTTTGCGCCGCTCGCTTGCGCTGGCGCAAGTGGGCCGGCTGGCAACGGGACTATCGAGTACGGGTCACAATCCCGGGAGTTCCCATCATGAAAGCCCTGCTTCTTGCCACGGCCGCGCTCGCCGTTCCGGCGATGGCGCCGGCATCCGCCCTCGCAGACGACGGACTGGCCGACAACCTCATTCTCAACATGCGCCTGCGCTATGAAAACGTCGACCAGGATGGTCTGGCCGAGACCGCTTCTGCATTGACCCTGCGTACCCGTTTCGGTTTCGAGACGCCGCGCCGGAACGGGTTTTCCGTCCTGCTGGAAGGTGAAAACACAACGCATCTGATCGACGACTTCGCCGACACGATTACGCCGAATCCCGGTTATCCGGTCGTCGCCGATCCGGAAGTCACCGAGCTGAACCGGGTGCAGATTTCCTGGACTGGCGAAACCGGTGCCGGCGTCACGCTGGGGCGGCAATGGTTCGTGCTGGGCGATCAGCGTTTTGCGGGGCCGGTCGGCTTCCGGCAGAACAGCCAGTCGGTCGATGCGATAAGGATCGGCAGTGGCGATGCCTGGCCGGTAACGCTGGACTACACCTATATCGATCGCGTGCATCGCATCTTCGGCGACGATCACCCGCTGGGCGAGCTGGACAGTGCATCCCATGCCGGCGAGGCACGCGTGGATACACCGCTGGGCGAGGTCGCTGCCTTCGCGCTTCTGCTCGACTTCGACAATGCACCGGCCCTGTCCTCGCAGACGCTGGGGCTGCGCCTGACCGGCACGCACGAGGCGATCGCCTACCGGTTCGAGCTGGCCAATCAGTCCGACTATGGTGCCAGTACCGGCGATTTCGACCTGACCTATCTGCGGGCCGAGGCGGATTACCGGTCCGGAAATCTCTCCGTCGGTGGCGGGATCGAGGTGCTCGGCGGCGACGGGGTGCAGGGCTTCCAGACGCCGCTCGCCACGCTGCACAAATTCCAGGGCGCGGCGGATGTCTTCCTGTCGACCCCGGCTGAAGGGCTGCGCGACCTTTATGTGCGCGGCAGCTGGCGCTTTCCGGACGCCGCGCCGGGACCGGTCAGCCTGGGCCTTGCCTGGCATGACTTCGCGTCCGATGACGGCGATATCGATTATGGCTCCGAAATCGACTTCGTGGCCGGCCTGGCGCTGACCGGGCGTTTGTCGGCGGAAGCGAAGGCCGCCGTCTTCGACGGTGGTGCGGGCGGGCCGGCAGACCGGACGAAGATCTGGTTGAGCCTGGTCTTTGACTACTGATTGCGTCGACAGAGCCGCTGCTGCGGCTCGATCCTGGTCAGGGGGCGGGCCTGTCTGTCGATGCGGGCAGAGCCTCGATCCCCTGACCGAAGACCTCGCACATCCGCTCCAGGATTGTTGCGGCATCGGCGGAGTTGCACAGTCCGCCGGAGAGGTGGTCGATACGGCCGGTCTGGGCCAGCGACAGCGTGATGGCGCCGGACATCATGTGGTAGAACCAGTAGAGGTCGGCCAGCGCGCAGTCTGGCCGGACTTCCCGCAACAACTCCACGAAACGCTGGGTCACGGCGTCGAAGGGGGAGGCATCATGGCCGATCTCGGCAGGGATCGGGGCGCTGTTGAGGCGGGCGATAACCGCGCCGTAGTGGCGATGGCCGGGTGTGCCGTCGAGAATGAAGCTGAAAGTCGGTTCCAGATAGGCGCGCACCAGGCCGGGGCCGGTCATCTGTCCCGCCTGCTCGCGGGCATAGGCGTCCAGCGATGCGGTCCGGCGGGCATTCACCATGTCGGCGCGGCGTTCGAGAACGGCGTCGATCACACCGGCCTTGGTGCCGAAATAATAGTGGATCAGAGCCGTATCGACGCCCGACTCGGTCGCGATCTGGCGCATTGACACAGCTTCGAAGCCGGCTCCGGCGAAGAGCGCTTCTGCGGCATCCAGAATCCGTTCGCGCGATTCCTCGCGCCGGTCGGCCTGGCGCCGTCGCCGTCGGGACGGACCCGCGGTGCCTGTGTCCGGTTTTGCGATCATGCTCTTGCTCATGGCCTTCTGTCTTGCACCGTTTTCCCTGCTCCGCCAAGGCGCAAGCCTGCGCATCGATAAATTTATTGACCAATAAATAAATATATTGATTATGTCTTCCGATCCGGCGCCAACGTGCCGGCAAGCGCAAAAAAGCGCCGAGGGAGGAGAGCATGAACAAGGGGACCGGCTCGTGTTTGCGGGCCTATTTGATGTCGTGTGCGGCGCTGGCAGGATTGCTGGCGACCGCAGCAGCAACCGCCCAGGAAGGCGCGCCGGCCGGCGAAGGTGAGCGCGCCGTCGATACAATCACCGTCACGGCCCGCCGCCGCGAGGAAAGCCTGATCGATGTCCCGGTCGCGATGACAGTGCAGAGCGCCGAGGCGCTCGACCTGTCCGGCGCGACGGACATCACGGCGCTCCAGCGCAACACGCCCAATCTGACGCTTCAGGTGGCACGGGCGACGAATTCCACGCTGACAGCCTTCATCCGCGGTATCGGCCAGCAGGATCCGCTGTGGGGGTTCGAGCCGGGGATCGGTCTCTACATCGACGATGTCTATGTCGCCCGGCCGCAGGGCGCGATCCTCGACATTCTCGATATCGAGCGGGTCGAGGTTCTGCGCGGCCCGCAGGGCACGCTCTACGGCCGCAACACGATCGGCGGGGCGATCAAGTTCGTCACGGCGCGGCTGGACGACCAGCCGACCTTCTCCGTGCGGACCAATCTGGGCGAATACAATCAGCGCGACCTGATCGTCTCGGGCTCGGCACCGCTGTCTGACGGGCTGCGCGTGGGCGGCGCGCTGGGGGTTTACCGGCGCGACGGCTATGGCACCAATCTGTGGAACGGTGCCGATATCGGGAACCGGGAAAGCTTTTCCGCGCGCCTGACCGTCGAGTTCGAACCGGCACCGGACTGGTTCTTCCGCCTCACGGCCGACCGGCTGGACGATGACAGCAACGCCAATCCCGGCCATCGCGAACTGCCCGTTCCGGCCGCTTTCGGTGCGCCGCCCATCACGACGCCCTTCGGGATCAACGTGCCGGCCGGCGCCTTCCCGGTAACCGACGATGTCTATGACAGCTGGGCGGGCGTCGACGAGACCAATGAAGTCATCAACCAGGGCGTCTCGCTGACCGGTGAGTGGACCGTCAACGATCATCTCACCTTCAAGACCGTGACGGCCTGGCGCGATGGCGAGACTCATGGCGAGGGCATCGACTTCGACGGCACACCGGCGCCGATCCTCGACGTGCTGGCACCCGAGACCGTCTATGACGACGACCAGTTCTCGCAGGAATTCCAGCTCCTGTTCGACAATGACCGCTGGCGCGGCGTGGCGGGCGTCTACTATCTCGATGCCTATGCCAGCGGCGGCTATGACACGGTGCTGGGTATCGGGGCTGCCGCCATTCCCGGCTCGCCGACGCCCAATTTCACCCAGGGCACGAGCGGGCATGTCGACACCACATCGCTTGCGGCGTTCGGCGAGTTCGACTTCGATCTCGCAGACCGCTGGACGCTGACGCTCGGCGGGCGCTGGACGCGCGACGAGAAGACCGGCCGCGTGTTCAAGGCGAATTATCTGGGGCTGGGGTCGCCGGTCTCCGGTACGCCGAACACGCCGATCCAGATCCTCACCGACTACACGGCCGAGCGCGCCTTCGAGGAGTTCACGCCGCGTATCGGGCTGAGCTATCGCATCAGCGATACGCTGAACGCCTATGTCAGCTATGGCCGGGGCTTCAAGTCCGGCGGGTTCGACATGCGCGGCGATGCTGCGGCGACGCCGGCGACGATGGATGGCTACGACCCGGAAACCGTCGACTCGCTGGAGTTTGGCCTGAAAGGCTATCTGTTCGACGACCGGGTGCGGTTCTCGGCCGCGATCTTCAACGCCTCCTATGACGGCCAGCAGGTCACCAGCCAGCAGGTCAACACGGTGGGCACCGGCCTGGTGAGCTTCATCGACAATGTCGGTTCCTCGACCATTCGCGGTGCCGAACTGGAAGCGCAGGCCCGGCTGGGCGGCGGGTTCAGCCTCGATCTGGCGCTGGGCTATGTCGACGCCGCGTTCGACGAGTATCTGGCCTATGTGCCCAACGGATCGCCGCCGCCGGCCTACGTGCTCGCCGACGTCTCCGACGCACGCCAGTTCCAGAACACGCCGGACTGGAACGGATCGCTGGCGCTCAATCACCATTCCGACGACGTGATCGGCGGCATGCTCGATCTGCGCGCGGCGGTGTCCTGGCGGGGTGACAGCTCGATGTTCGAGACGCCCGCACCGGAGATCGACCAGGAGGCCTACTCGCTCGTCGATGCCAGTGCGGTCTGGACGTCCGGCTCAGGCCGCTGGCGGGCCGGGCTGCATGCCCGCAACCTCACCGACGAGCGCTATCGCACGGGCGGCTACTACTTCCCCGGCCTGGCCTATGGCGACAGCATCATCGGCTTTTACGGACCGCCGCGCACGGTCTTTGCCTCGCTGGAATACCGCTACTGACCCCGCAAGGACCGGCCGCCGAAAGCCAACCCGGCGGCCGGTCCCGCAACAGGACTGATCATGACTTCAAAAACAGAACCGGCCGGGATCCGCTGGACCTCGCAGGACGGGCTCGACCTGTTCGCGCGCGATTACGGTCCCGCCGCTGCGGCCGGTATTCCGGTGATCTGCATTCCCGGCCTCACCCGCAACAGCCTCGACTATGAAGACGTCGCGCCCTGGCTGGCGGCGCGGGGCCGGCGGACGCTGGCGGTCGATCTGCGCGGGCGGGGCCGGTCGGCGTCCGGCGATCCGGCGCGCTACCGGCTGCCGGTCTATGCCGCCGATATCGTCGCGCTGGCCGACCATGTGGGCATCGACCGGTTTCACATTCTGGGCACGTCGCTGGGCGGTATGGTGGCGATGCAGATGGCGCGGACGCATCTGCACCGGCTGGCAGGCGCGGTGCTCAACGATATCGGTCCGACGATCGAGAAGGCCGGAATCGCCCGGATTTCCGGATATGCATCGAGCGCCCCGGCCGTGACCGACTGGGACGGCGCCGTCGCCTATGCGCGGCACATCGCGGGCGATGTCTTTCCGCACTACACGGATAGCGACTGGCAGCGCTTTGCCGCCCGCATGTTTGTCGAGACGCCCGAGGGGAGGTTGCAGCCGACCTATGATCCTGCCGTGGCCGCACAGGCCCCGTCCTGGCTGATGCCGCTGGCGCGCTTCGTCATGTGGCGCAATTTCCGCCGCCTGGCGCGAAATCGCCCGGCGCTGGTTCTGCGCGGCGAGCATTCCGACATCCTGTCGCGCCGGACACTAACCCGCATGGCGGCGTGCTCGTCCTCGGTCAGTGCGCGCGAAATTCCGGGCGCGGGACATACGCCGGATCTGTCCGAACCGGACAGCCGGACCGCGCTGGCGGGCTTCTTCGACGCCGTCGAATAGATCTATTTCATCGCAATCGAGGTCGATGAAATTGCTCCGGCTTTCCGAGTGGCCGCATTTTCGAACCGCAAGACCGGTCCCCACTCTTGCTGAAAATGCCGGCTCGATCTGCATGCGGCGGACTTGTCCGGCCCGGAAAAGCCCGGTCCTATTGGACCCAGCCAATCTCCGGGACCGTCATCGTGCTACGCCTGCGCCACATCGAGATATTCCATGCCGTCTACCGCTGCGGATCGATCAGTGCCGCCGCGCGCGAGCTGAATGTGTCCCAGCCCTCGGTCAGCAAGGTGCTGCGCCATGCCGAAGACCAGCTGGGCTATCCCCTGTTCGAGCGCGGCCGTTCCGGCCTGATCCCGACCGCGGCGGCGCACGAGCTCTTCGACAAGGCCAAGGATGTCTATGGCGATGTCCGGGCGCTCAACCAGCTGGCCAAGAATATCCGCGAGCGCCGGGGCGGGCATATCCGCCTGGGCGTGCTGCCCTCGCTGGGGCTGAGCATCGTGCCCGAGGCCATCGCGGCCTATCGCAGGGTCCAGCCGGAGGTCAGCTTCGAGATCAATACGCTGCATTCCAGCGAGATCGCCGAAGCCCTGTTCCAGCAAGGGTGCGACATTGCCATCGGATACGGGGCGCCGATGAATGCGCGGCTGGTCACGCAGGAGCTCGGCCGCAGCGAGTTGCTGCTCGTGGCCCGGCACGATCAGTTCACCGGGCGCGACAGCATTTCGCTGACCGATCTGGACGGGGTTGAATTCATCGGCCTGCGCGACAGCGGTCCGTGCGGCGACCTGTTCAGCGACCAGCTGTCCCGCGCCGGCGTGACGCTGCGCGAAGTGGTGACGGCGCGCACCTACTATGTCGCGATGTCGCTCGTGCGGCACGGCGTCGGCGTGGCCGTGGTCGACAGTTTCACCGCGGCCTTCAACGAGGATCCCGAGATCCGTCTGCTGCGCTTCCGGGACCCGATCCGCTACTCGGTGAACGCCGTCACGGCGGACTCCGTCGACACGGGTACGGGCGAACGCACAAACCAGGCGGAACTGGTTGATGGCTTCCTTGATGTGCTGCGCGCGGTGATTTCGCGAACTCACTCAGTGCACTGAGCGCCCGGGCGCATGCATTGCGGGCATAACCTTCGTCTATGGCCGCACAAAAACTGACTACGGCTGCGCGCCTTCACGGGCGCGACATAATCTGAAAACCTTTGCGATCAGGGCGCTGCCTCGTCACAGGGACGAGCGGGTCGGCGCCGTCATGCAGGGGAGATTGCTATGACCGTCGGGCGGGTTTCCAAACTCATATTGCTCAGTTCAACCGTTCTGTTTTCGCAGGTGGCGAATGCCCAGGAAGCCGAGGCTCCGCCGCAGGACGATGACGAAACCGAAGTGATTGTCGTCACCGGTTCCAACATTGCCGGCACACCGATCACCGGCGCGCTGCCGGTCACCGTCATCGGATCGGACGATCTCGACGCGATCGGCGCCTCGTCGATGGACGAGCTTTTCCGCTCCATCCCGCAAGCCGGCGATGTCGCCTTCCAGGAAGGCCGCACGGCGGGCGGCGTCAATGACGCCCGTGGCGATGTCGCCTCGGTCGATCTGCGCTCGCTCGGTTCGGGCAATACGCTGGTCCTGCTGAACGGGCGCCGCCTGGTTCTGCACCCGGGTTATCAGACCGAGAACCTGGTACCGGTGACGACGGTGAACGTGAATTCCATCCCCAATAACGGCGTCCGCCGGGTCGAAGTGCTGCGCGACGGCGCCGCCGCGATCTACGGCACGGATGCTGTGGGCGGCGTGGTGAACACGATCCTGCGCAACAATTTCGACGGTCTGACCGCCGAGGTCGAATATGGCGGGTCCGAGGGCACCTCGCTGCGCGAGCTCGAAGGCAGCATCGCCTTCGGCCGTGACTTCAACAATGGCCAGTCGAACCTGTCGATCTTCGTCGACTATATGGATCGCGCCGGCATGCCGGCCACGGATCGCGACTATGCGGCCAGCTATGATGCGCGCGACCAGGTGATCGGCACGCCCTTCGAGGGGGACACCGATTTCGACAACCGCTCGACCAATTCGCCCTTCGGCGAGTTCCAGACCTGGGATTACACGGCAACCATCCGGCAGAACGGTACGGCGCTGACCTCGTCGGGCGACTACTGGCACATCCAGCCGGACAGCGTGACCGGCTGCCTGGCCGATCTGGGTGCCGGGCTTTGCATCGACAACAGCACGCAGAATTCCACCTCGGACCGCGTCTATCGCTACAATTCCAACTTCGACCGCTGGATTTATGGCGACAATGAGCGGTTCAACGCCTTTTCCTTCTTCAACCATGATTTCGGCAACGGGCTGGAATTCTTCGCCGAGGCCGGGCTCTACCTGTCCGACTACATGACCCATCGCGAGCAGGCTTCGCCGCTCAGCGCCGCCGACATCATCGTCCCGGCCAGCAATTACTGGAATCCCTTCGGTCCGGTGACCTTTTCGGACGGCAGCGCCAATCCGAACCGTCTGCCCGGCCTGAACATTCCGGATGCCGGCGTGGCCAACATCATCAATGACTACCGCTTCGTCGATGCCGGCCCGCGAGTGATCAATGTCGACAATACCAGCTACCGCCTGCTGGCGGGCCTGCGCGGCTCGTTCGGCGCCTGGGACTGGGAATCGGCGATGCTGTGGTCGGAGGCCAGCACGGAAGACCGCACCAACCGCATCTCCAACACGCTGCTCCAGGAGTCGCTCGCACTGGAAACGCCGGATGCCTACAATCCGTTCAACGGCGGCAATCTGGTCGACTTCTCCAACGGCGACTCGACGCCCAACCCGCAATCCACGATCGACAGCTTCATGGTCGATGTGACGCGGGAAAACTCCACCGAGCTGGGCCTGTGGGATTTCAAGACCTCGCGTCCGGACCTGTTCCAGCTGCCGGCCGGCGGTGTCGGTGTCGCGCTGGGGGTCGAGCTGCGGCACGAGGCCTTCGAGGACGATCGCGACGATCGCCTGGACGGCACGATCACCTTCACCAACCCGATCAGCGGCGACTTCTTCGGATCCGACGTGCTCGGTTCCAGCCCGACGCCGGACTCCTCCGGCGACCGTTCGGTGTTCTCCTCCTACGCCGAACTCTCGGTGCCGCTGGTCAGCCGCGACATGAATATCCCGCTGATGCAGGCCATCGATGTCCAGCTGGCTGCGCGCTACGAGAACTATTCCGACGTCGGCGACGTGCTGAAGCCGAAGGCGGCGATCGGCTGGGAAGTGACCGACTGGCTGATGCTGCGCGGTTCCTATTCGGAGGGTTTCCGCGCACCGAACCTGCCGCAGATCCACGAGCGCGGCGTGGAACGGTCCAACACCCGCCTCGACTACGTCTTCTGCGAGGCCGATCTGCGCGCCGGCCGCATTGCCAATGTCGACGAATGCCTGCGGGCTCAGTCGACGGTCAGCGTGCGGGAAGGGTCCAGCACTCTGGAGCCGGAGACCAATACGACCTACAGCTATGGCTTCGTCTTCCAGCCGCAGCTCTGGGACCGCCGCTTCGGCGATCTGACGGTCACGGTCGACTACTGGAATATCCAGCAGGAAAACGTCATCGGTATCTTCGGCGACGACAATCACCTCGCCTATGACTACCTGCTGCGCACCCAGGGTTCCTTCAACCCGGCGGTGATCCGCGAGGCGCCGAGCGCCGACGATATCGCCGATTTTGCCGGTACCGGTCTCGATGCGGTCGGCGAGGTGATCGAGGTGCAGGACACCTATCAGAACCTCCTGCCGCGGCAGATCGAAGGTGTCGACGTCACGGTCCTCTACGATATCGACGACACGCCGCTCGGCGACTTCCGGGTCTCCGTCACGGCGGCCCATCTGATCACCTTCGACCAGGAGCCCTCACCGGAAGCCCAGGCCATCATCGATGCCCAGGATGCCGGCGAGATCTTCAGCGGCTTCGTGGTCGACGGGGCGGCGGGATTGTTGCGGCAGAACGGCAATCCGGAATGGCGTGCGACGACCTCGATCACCTGGCGCAACGGAAATTGGGGCGCCGGTCTGTTCGGCCGCTACACCAGTTCCGTGCTGGACACCGGGGCGACGCTCGGTGACGGTACCCAGTTCGAGGTCGACGAGTGGTATTACGGCAATGTCTATGTCCAGTACACGTTCGATCGCGAAGACGTGCTGGACAACACCCGGGTCCGGGTCGGGGCGCGCAACTTCACCAATGAGGATCCGCCCGTGGCCGACAGCACGTTCAACTATCTGGGAACGCTGCATTCGGCACGGGGACGTTTCCTCTACGCCTCGGTCCGCAAGTCCTTCTAGGGCAGGAACCATGCTTGCAAAGACGCTTCAGGCGGCCGGTGCTTTTGCACTGGCCGTCCTTGTCCCGGCTGCTCCGGCCGCGGCAATGCAGACGCTTGCCTTCACGGGCGGGACGGTCGTCGACGGAACCGGCGCGCCCGGCCGGGTGGCGGATGTTGTCACAGAAGACGGCCGGATCGTGTTTGTCGGCGCGCTGGATGAAAGCGGGCTGACGCCCGACCGGGTCATCGCGGCGGACGGGCTGGTCGTCGCGCCGGGCTTCATCGATCCGCACACGCACGCGCTGGCGGATCTCGCGGCTGACGATGCCGAACGCCGCCGCAGCGACAATATTCTCTTCCAGGGCGTGACCACGGTCCTCGTCGGCAATGATGGTGGGGGCGAGCCCGGCATTGCCGGTCTGGCTGAGGATCTGCAGGCACGGGGCATCGGTCCCAATGCCGGCTTCCTGGTCGGTCTGGGACCGATCCGGACTGCCGTGATCGGCGAAGAGAACCGCACGGCAACAGCTGATGAACTCGCCCGCATGGAAGCCATGCTGGCGGGCGGAATGTGCGAGGGCGCCATCGGCTTTTCCACCGGGCTTCACTACACCCCGCAGAATTTCGCGCCACTGGATGAAGTGGTGGCGCTGGCCACCGTGGCCGCCGAACGCGGCGGTCTCTATGACAGCCACATTCGCGACGAGAGCAGCTATTCCCAGGGGTTGCTGGCCTCGATCGACGAGGCGATCACGGTCGGCGAACGCTCCGGCGCGCCGGTCCATATCGCCCACATCAAGGCGCTCGGCCCCGATGTCTGGGGGCAAAGCGAAGCCGTGATCGCAAGGGTCGCGGCGGCGCGCGCAAACGGTCTTCGTGTCACCGCCGACCAGTATCCCTGGCGTGCCTCGGGCACGCGCCTGACCAATGCGCTGGTGCCGCGCTGGGCGCTGGATGGCGGCCATGACGGTTTGATAGCCCGGCTGGATGATCCGGCGGTGCGGCCGCGCCTGGTGGCCGAGATGCATGACAATCTGCGCCGACGCGCGGGCGCCGACGCCCTGCTGCTCACGCGGCCGTTGCGCGGGGCCGATCCGGCACTGGCCGGTCACACGCTGGCCGATATTGCCGGACAGCGGGACGAGGATCCGGTCGAAACTGCCATCGCCATTATCCGCTCCGGCGGCTACCGCGTTGCATCCTTCGTCATGGACGGGGCCGATATCGAAGCCTTCGCCGGTCAGGACTGGGTGATGACGGCGTCCGACGGATCGACCGGGCACCCGCGCCGCTTTGCGACTTTCCCCAAGGCCTATCGCGATCTCGTCGTGGACGGCGGGATGATGCCGCTGGAGCGCTTTGTCCGGCGCAGCACCGGCCTCACCGCCGATACGTTCGGCCTCGCCGGGCGCGGTTATCTGCGTGAAGGTCTTGTCGCCGACATCGTGGTCTTCGACCCGCACACATTCGCGCCGCGCGCGAGCTATGCCGCGCCGGAGGAATTGTCCGAAGGCGTGCGCTATCTGCTCGTCAACGGCGTGCTGGCCATCGAGAATGGTGCGACCACCGGCGCGCTGGCCGGCCAGCCGGTCCTGCGCGACACCAGCCATATCGATCTGTGCGAGGAATAGCTCTTGTCCTTCTGGTTCAACATCGTCCTCTGGAAACGCATTCTCCTGGCCCTCGCGCTCGGCGCCGTGGCCGGCTATTTCGCGGGTGACGCCGTCGAACACCTGCGCTGGATCGGCGATCTCTTCATCCGGCTGATCCGGATGCTGATCATCCCGCTCGTCTTCGTCACCCTGGTCTCGGGCGTGACGGCGATGAGCGATCCCAAACGGCTCGGCTCGATCGGCGGCAAGGCGATCGCGCTCTATCTCGCCACCACCCTGTTCGCGATCCTGCTGGGTCTGGCGCTGGCGGCCGGGCTGCGGCCGGGCGACGGGATCGACCTGTCCGGGGCGACGCCGCAGGAACTGTCCGAGCCGATGGGACTGACCGAACGCCTGCTGGCGATCGTGCCGGAAAATCCGTTTGCCGCCTTCGCCCAGGGTGACCTGCTGGCTGTGATCTTCTTCGCGCTGATGACCGGGACCGGCATCCTGATCGGCGGGGAAAAGACGAAAGCGCTCAAATCCGCCTTCGACGCAGGCGCCGAGACCATGCTGAACGTCACCGGCATCGTCATGGAATTCGCGCCCTTCGGGGTCTTTGCCCTGGTCGCCTGGGTGATGGGCACGAGCGGGCTCAGCGCCTTTGCCAATCTCTTCGTTCTGGCCGTGACCGTGGTGGCAGGCTGTTTCCTGCACATTGTCATCACGCACGCCCTGTTCGTGAAATTCCTCGCCCGCCTGCCGGTCATTCCCTTCCTGGGCGGGGTGCGCGAGGCCCAGCTGGTCGCCTTCTCCACCTCGTCGAGCTCGGCGACCCTGCCCTCCACCCTGTCGGCGGCCGAGCACAATCTGGGCATCAAGCCCGCCGTCGCCTCGTCCATCCTGCCGCTGGGCGCGACCGTGAACATGGACGGTACGGCGCTCTATGTGGCCATCGTGGCTGTCTTCGCAGCCCAGGCCTTCGGCATTCCGCTGGAGCTGCAGGACTATCTGCTGATCGCGCTGACCACCACGCTGGTGTCGATCGGTACAGCCTCGGTGCCGTCCGCCTCGCTCTTCCTGATCGCCGCCGTGCTGCAGACGATCGGCATGACACCGGAGCAGATCGCCCTTGTGGTCGGCTTCATCCTGCCCTTCGACCGCATTCTCGACATGACCCGCACCGTCACCAACGTCACCGGCGACCTCTGCGTCGCCACCGTCGTCGGGCGCTGGGAGGGCGAGATCGACGAAGAGGTCTACCGGGCCAAGCCGGTCGAATAACCGCGTACCCAATCCGACAATCCAGGGGACAACCGCCATGATGCCGTTTCTTCGTACGCTCTGCACCGCCACCCTGTGTGCCGCGACGCTCCTTCCGGCCGCGACCGGTCCGGCGGCTGCCCAGTCCTCGCTGCTCGACTATGACAGCATCGTCCATCCGGTCGTCGACGAGGACGGGATGGTGGTCAGCCAGAACGAGATTGCCAGCCGTGTCGGTGCAGAAATCCTCGCGGCCGGCGGTAACGCCGTCGACGCGGCCATCGCCACCGGCTTCGCACTCGCCGTCACCCTGCCGCGCGCCGGCAATCTGGGCGGCAGCGGCTACATGCTGGTCTATATCGCCGAGGAAGACCGGGTCCTGGCACTCGACTACCGTTCGGCCGCACCGGCCGCCGCGACTGTCGAGATGTTTCTCGACCGTCGCGGGCGGATCAATGACGCGGCCAATTACGGCCATCGCGCCGCCGCCGTCCCGGGAACCGTCGCCGGCTTCGCCGCGGTGCACGAACGGTACGGGGTGTTACCCTGGGCGGACCTTATTGCACCCGCTATGTCACTCGCACAGGACGGTATTGTCGTCTCAAGGGATCTCTCCGAAGCCCTGCAATGGGGCGAGCGGCGCCTGTCGAGTTCCGACGCCGCCCGGTCCGCCTTCTTCCATGCCGACGGCAGCCCCTATCAGTTCGGCGAGCGGCTGGTTCAGCCCGACCTCGCCTGGACGCTGCAGCGGCTGATGACGGCCGGCCCACGCGATTTCTACGAGGGCGAGATAGCCCAACGGATTGTCGCGGACATGGAGCGCAATGGCGGGCTGATCTCGATGGAGGATCTTGCGGCGTATGAAGCGCAATGGCGTGAACCGATCCGCACGACCTATCGCGGTCATGAGGTCGTGACCATGCCACCGTCGAGCTCGGGCGGGATCGCCCTGCTCCAGATGCTCAACATGCTGGAACATTTCAATCTCTCGGCGATGGGTGCGAACAGTGCCGCGACGCTGCACACCCTGTCGGAAGTGATGCAGCTTGCCTATGCCGACCGCACGCAATATCTGGGGGATCCGGACTATGTGCAGGTGCCGGTCGAGACGCTGATCTCCAAGGCCTATGCAGAGGAACGGGTCAGCCACGTTTCCCGCACGTCGGCATCGCCGGCCAGCGCCGTCTCGCCGGGCGATCCGCTCGCCTTCGAAAGTCCGGATACCACGCATTTCTCGGTTGCCGATTCCGCCGGCAATGTCGTCTCCAACACCTATACGCTGGGCTCGTCCTTCGGGTCGGGCGCCCTTGTCGAGGGGGCCGGTTTCCTGCTGGACAACCAGATGAAGAATTTCGCCCTGCGCTCGCATCTCAATGATGTGCGCGGGATGCAGTCGAATGTCGCGAACCGGCTGGAGCCGGGCAAGCGCATGACGTCCAGCATGACGCCCACCATCGTGTTCCGCGATGGCGAGCCCTATCTCGTTGTCGGCACGCCGGGCGGTTCCACCATCATCAATACGGTGCTGCAGGTGATCCTGAACGTGATCGACCACGACATGAATATTGCCGAGGCCGTGCAGGCGCCGCGCATTCACCAGAACTGGTATCCCGATGAGCTGGAAGTGGAGCCCGGCCTGTCGATCGACACGCTGCGCCTGCTGGGCAGCCTGGGCCACGAGATCGAGTTCTCCGACACGATCGGCAGCGCCCAGTGCATCCGCATTGCGGACGGAGTGTTCGAGGGCGCGGCGGATCCGCGGCGTCCCGACGCCCGGGCGGCCGGGGTCAGAAATGTCGGCACCCTGCCAGGCTATCGCTGGTAGGGCGCCGACAGGCGGGAGGGTCGGGGATCAGCCCTTGTGGGCGATGGCTTCGATCTCGATCAGCGCGTCGCCGGCCAGCAGGCCGGAAACAACCGTCGAACGGGTCGGGAAGGGTTCGGCGAAACGCGCGCGATAAACGGCGTTGAACTCACCCGCCAGCGCGGCATCGGTCAGCCAGACCGTGGTCTTGACGACATCGTCGAGCGTCATGTCGTGCCGGGCGAGAACCGCGGCCAGATTGTCGATGGCCCGGCTTGCCTGTTCGGTGATCCCGCCGGCGACCATTTTCCCGTCATCGCCGCGCGGCAGCTGGCCGGATATGAACAGCAGGCCCGCTGCTTCCCGTGTGGGGCTAAGGGGTGGCGGCAAGGGTTTTGAGGTCATGAGGGGCGTGTCCTTCTGATACCGGGTCGAAATCGGGTGCAATCTGGCGGGCAAGCCGCTCGCCGGACCCCATCGCCAGGGTCCAGCCCAGCATGCCGTGCCCGACATTGTAGGCGAGCGCCGGGCCGGCCTGTCCGATGCAGGGCAGGGAGTTCGGCGTCATCGGCCGCAGTCCGGCCCAGAAGCTCGAAGCGTCATCAAAGGCGGCAGCCTGTGGCAGAGAGGCCCTTGCGTGCTGTAGCAGCGTGTTGAGCCGGGCCGGGTCCGGATCGGCCGAGCGCCAGCCGAGATCGGCCAGTCCCGCGACGCGGATGCGGCCGTCGAGCCGGGTAAAGACAAGCCGCCGTGTCGTATCCGTCAGGCTGACCGTCGGCGCGGCTTCACCGGGCGGGGCGGTCAGCGAGTAGCCCTTCATCGGCATGACCGGGATCGAGACGCCGAAGGGGCGCAGCAGGCGGCGCGCATCGGCACCGGCGCACACGACGGCCATGTCGGCCTTCACAGCCTGGCCGTCGGTACACAGGAGCGCCTCGCCCGATGCCGTGCTGACCTCGCTGACGGTCGCGTCGAAGATTACCCGCACGCCGTAGCGCGCCTGCAGCAGCTCCAGCATGTTGCTGGAAAAGCGGAACGAGTCGCCGACGGCTTCATCAGGCGTGTAGATGATGCCGACCGCCCTGTCCGGCGCCGCATCGAGCGCCGGTTCGATCGCGCGGGCTTCGTCAAAGCTCAGGGCCTGCTGGGCCGCCGGCCCGACATTCTTCATCCCCATCACGCGGCGCGCCGCAGCGAAGGCGGCTTCGGTGTGATAGAGGTGCATCTTGCCGCGCACCGCATAGCCGAAATCAAGATCGTGAGTGGCCAGCAGGCTGGCCATCTGCAGCCGGGACTCCAGTCCCAGTTCGAGGGCTGCAAGCGTGTTGCGCTTGAACCGCCCGGCTGTGCAGTTGCGCAGAAAGGCCAGCAGCCAGCGCAGATAGTCCGGGTCGAGGCTCAACCGCATGCGGAAGGCTTCGCTGCGGCCGAGAAGCAGGCCGGGCATGTCACGGAACAGGCGCGGATTGGCGAGGGCGTCCGTGTAGAGATAGCTCAGCTGAGCCCCGTTCGCGTAGGACGCGCCGCGGCCGGCGGACTCGCGGCCGTCGATCACCGTAACATCCAGCCCGCGCCGCGCCAGGGCATAGGCGGTCGCCACACCGACGACGCCGGCACCGATAATGGCAACGGATTTCAGCGTGCGCGTCATGCCGCGTTTGGTCCCGCTTGTCTTGTGCGGGCAGGGGCCGGTCCGGGTGGCCGGCTGTCAGGACATGAGCACGCGTGCATGGTTCTTTCCGGCACGGGGTTGAAGCATATCCAGACCATAGAAAGTGCGCCGTGTCTTCGGCCACTTCATATTCGGACAGGGGCCATAACGCCGGTGCATACCCCCGCCTGAAACGCCTGCTCAGGCCTGTCCGGACGCTAGTGCCGGTGTGCGGGGCGGCCGGCTGAGGTCAGCCAGGCGGCGCCGTGCGACAGGGCCAGGCTGCTGGCGCCGGTGACGGTGACGACGCGTTCGGTCAGTTCGGAAATCCCGGCCAGCGCGCCGAAGAAGAGCAGGGCCAGGCCCGTCACGGCCAGCCCCCGCAGGGCGATGCCGCGCATGCCGCCCGGCCAGCGCCGCATGGCGTTGAGACTGACCAGAAGCGCCAGACCTGCCAGGGCGAGGTGGATACGCTCATCCTCCATCCAGACCAGCGCCGGCCCCAGCGAAATGAGGAAGGGCAGCGCCAGGCAATGCACAAGGCAGAGGCCCGAAAGGGCGATCCCGGCGGCATCCTGAGTGCGGCGCATGCGTTTTCTCCCGGGTAACGAAAATGACATGAGCGGCCCTCTTGAACGCTCTTTGTGTTATATAATAACGTATCGAAATGTGATCAACGGCAGGTCTGCCGAATTCGCAGGGAGATATGCAGTGGGACCGGATATTCTGATGCTTGCCGGCGCCGTATTGGCCTCGTCAGGGCTACATACGGGCGACACAGGTGCCACACAGACCCCACATAGCGATCACGATGCGCACCCTGATCACGCGGATCATGACGGGCATGAGGGACACGCGGCCCATGTCCACGGGGTCGGCCATCTGGGCGTCGCTATCGATGCCGATGGGCGGGTCGAGGCCGAGTTCGAGACGCCGGGCTATAATCTCTTCGGTTTCGAGCGCGAGCCGCGCGATGCGGACGAGGCGCGCCTCGTCAGCGAGGCCCGGTCCAGCCTCTTGGCCGAAGGCGTGGTTCTGCGGCTCGATCGCGATGCCGGCTGCGCCTATCTGGGCGGCGAGATCGCCGATACCGGCTATCACGATATCCGGGTGACCTACCGGTTCGACTGCGCGCAACCGCAACGTCTGCGCCGGATCGGTACGGGTGTCTTCGAGGTGTTCGAACGGTTCGAGACGATCGAGGCGGTGCTGGTGTCACCGGACCGGCAGATCGGCCTCGATCTGACGCCGTCAGCCCCGGACCATCGTCTGGCACCATGACGGTACCGGCTGTCCGTATCCGCGACCTGGTTTTCGCCTGGCCCGGCGGGCCGGCGGTGCTGGAGATCGACCGGTTCGAGATGGCCGCCGGAGAGGCGGTCTTCCTCGCCGGGGCGTCGGGCAGCGGCAAGAGCACGCTGCTCGGCCTGATCGCCGGGATCACGCCCTGCCGCGAGGGCGAGGTTTGCGTCCTGGGCACGCGCATGGATCCGGCCCGTCCCGCCCGGCGCGATGCCCTGCGCGCGGCGCAACTGGGGATCGTCTTCCAGCTGTTCAATCTCGTGCCCTATCTCAGCCCGCTGGAGAATGTCCTTCTGCCGCTGCGCTTTTCGGCGGCGCGGGCTGAGCGCTTGAAGCAGGACGGGACGGACGCGCACACCGAGGCGCGCCGCCTGCTCGACGCGCTGGGGCTGGATGCCGGCAGCCTGACCCGCCGGGTCACGGCGTTGAGTGTGGGACAGCAACAGCGTGTGGCGGCAGCCCGGGCGCTGATCGGCCGGCCGGGCCTGGTCATCGCGGACGAGCCGACCTCGGCGCTCGACCAGGATGCCCGCGACGCCTTCCTCTCCCTGCTGACCGCGGAGTGCCGCAAGTCCGGCGCCGCGCTGCTGTTCGTCAGCCATGACCGCACCCTGGCGGAGCGGTTCGACCGGCAGATCGAACTCGCTGCCATCAATCCCGCGAGGCAGGCGGCATGAGTGCGTCGCTTCTCACCCTGGCCTGGAAGAGCCTGGCCAATCGCGGTGTCTCGGTGGCGTTGACGATCCTGTCCATCGTGCTCGCCGTAATGCTGTTTCTGGGCGTGGAGAAGATCCGCACCGGTGTGCGGGCCAGCTTCGATTCCACTATTTCGGATACTGATCTTATCGTCGGCGCGCGCGGCGGGGCGATCAATCTCCTGCTCTATTCGGTCTTCCGCCTGGGCGATCCGACCGCGAATATCGGCTGGGACACGTATCAGCTGATCGCCTCGGCGCCGGATGTCGACTGGACCGTTCCCATTTCCCTGGGCGACAGTCATCGCGGCTACCGGGTCGTGGGCACGACACAGGCCTATTTCGAGCACTACCGCTATGGCCGCAGCCAGCCGCTGACGCTGGCCGACGGCCGGGTCTTCGACGGAACCCATGAGGTGGTGCTGGGCGCGGAAGTGGCCCGCCAGCTCGACTATGGCCTGGGCGGCTTCATCCGGCTGTCGCACGGGATCGGCGATGTCAGCTTTGCCGAACATTCAGGCCATGATTTCGAGATTGTCGGCATTCTCGCGCCCACCGGCACGCCCGTGGACCGGTCTGTCCATGTCTCGCTGGAGAGTATCGAGGCGATTCACGCCGGCTGGGAGAGTGGCGCGCCACCGTCCGGGCAGGCGGTGCGCGAGACCTCCGATCCCGGCACGCTCGAGCCCGACAGCATCACGGCGATCCTGGTCGGGGTGAGCTCGCCGATCCGGGTTCTGGGGCTGCAAAGGCAGATCAACACCTATCGGGGCGAGGCGCTGAGCGCGATCATGCCGGGCGTGGCACTGTCACAGCTCTGGCAGGTGATCGGGGCCGGCGAGACGGCCTTCAAGGCGATCTCGCTGCTGGTCGTCGTGGTCGGCATGACCGGCATCCTCACCGCCCTGTCGGCCGGGCTCAACGAGCGCCGCCGCGAGATGGCGGTGTTGCGGGCGACGGGTGCGCGGCCGCGCGATATCTTTGCCCTGCTGATCCTGGAAGCCGCTTCGCTGGCGGCCGCCGGCGCCGTGATCGGCATTCTCCTGGCGCAGGTCGGCTTTGCCGTCATCGCCCGCAGCGTGGCCGCGCGCTACGGCCTCGACCTGGCCGGCGGGCCGGGCCTGACCGAAATCCTTGTCCTCGGGGCCGTCACCCTGGCCGGCGCGCTGCTGGGCGCCTGGCCGGCCTGGCGGGCACAGCGCAATGCGCTGGCCGACGGCCTGTCCATCCGCTTGTGAGGTCCATCATGTCTTCCATCCGCATCTACCTGCTTCCCGTTCTTCTGCTCGCCGCCTGTGGCGCCAGTCCCAGCGGTGCCGACGCCTCGCCCGGCACCGAAGCCGCGGCGGCGGGCAGTTCCCGGACAGCAGAGGCCGTGCAGCCGGAACCGCAGGACGTAGAGGCCGAGGAGCCTGCCGAGCCCGAAGAGCAGGCGGCCGCCACTGCGGACGACGAAGCGCCGCTGCGGGCAACACCGCCGCCGCCCGGTCCGGACTTTCCGCCGCCGGACGAGAATGGCGTCATCACCATCAACTGGGACGATCTCCTGCCGGAAGGCGAGCTGGAGCGGATCGAACAGCTTTACAATTCGGCCTATGCGACGATGGAGATCAATCATTTCGGCGGCCAGATGCAGCAGATCGGCACGTTCAATGTCGAGCCGGCGCTGATCGGCCAGACGGTGCGCATGCCCGGCTTCATCCTGCCGCTGGATTATCAGCCCGGCGGCGCGATCGACGAATTCCTGCTGGTGCCCTATTTCGGCGCCTGCATTCACACCCCGCCGCCGCCGCCCAACCAGATCGTCTATGTCACGCTGGACGAACCGCTGCGGGTCGAGCGCTTGTGGGATCCGGTCTGGGTGACAGGCGAGCTGTCCTCGGACCGGCATATGAACGGGCTGGGCGATGCCGCCTACACAATGCGCCTGATCAGCCACGAGCCCTATCGGGACTAATCCAAGGCGCCTCAGTCCCGGCCAGAGAACACGCCGCGGCGCGCGAATTCGGCCTCCAGCCAGGCTTCGTCCTCGAAGGGCGGGATCATCTCGCGTGCGGGTCTCAGACCGGCGGCGTAGGCGAGGGCGGCGACGCGGCCCTGGCCGTTGAACAGCGTGTCGGGCAGCATGTCGGCGATCGGGTCGGCATAGGCGGTTTCCGCCAGCAAGATAAAGATGCGGCGCAGCAAAATGGCTGACGGGAACGCCCGGATGGTGGAGGTGATTGTGCAGGCCGACAATGCCCGGCATTGCCGTCCGGCCGTCTAGCGCTACCACCTCGAACCCTTCGGGGCCGTCACGTCGACGCTGTCACCCACGGCCCGGATGCGGCCCTCCTCGATCAGGATGGTCTGGTCCCGCCACGCCGGTGTGCCCGATCCGTCGATCAGCTGCAGACCGGTCAGCGCCAGACGCGGACTGTCGGTCCGCACATGCTGCGTCACCGGCTCCGACAGGCTCTCGGGGGGCTGGGCTGCCGAGGCAGTGCAGGGTGCAAGGCTGGCCAGACCCGCGGCAAGCATTGTCGCAACGGCATGCCGGAACATGGTTGAACTCCGGTGCTCCCGATATAGTCGCCATGTTACATGTGTCGCGAAAAGGGCAACCCGCCGCTGCAGGCGGCGGGCCCCTCCTGACCGTGACAGGCGCCTACTCGCCCGGCAGCGTGCCCTCCGCGGCGCGCTGGCGGACATTGTCGAGCAGCGCATCCAGGCCGGCCCGGTCATGCAGCCGGCCATCGGCGATCACGGCCGCGATGGCGCGGGTGCCGGCGATGTCGTCCAGCGGATTCGCGTCCAGCAGGAGAAGGTCGGCCTCGGCTCCGGCCTGGACAGTACCCAGCGTGCCGTCGCGGCCAAGGTACCGGGCCGGCGTCGCGGTCGCGGCGCGCAGTGCGTCCATCGGGCCCAGTCCGGCCTCGACCAGGCGGGCCAGTTCCTCATGGGCGCTGATGCCGGGAATGATCATCGTGTCATTGGCGTCGGTGCCCACCATCACCGCGACGCCTTCTTCATGGGCCAACGCTGTGACCTGCAGTCCCAGGGCGTAGAAGCGGGCATAGTGATCGCGGACTTCGGCAGGTTCCGCGGCCGTGCGATCGAGATCGGCATTCCAGTGCTGGCGCTGGAAGCCGGGGATGTAGGCCAGTGCCGGATGGTCGCGATAGGCCGGGTCGCCGGCGCGCGCATCCATCTCGCGCGTGCCGTGGGTGGGGACGTAGTAAGTGCCGTTGGCCGCCAGTTCGCGCATCAGGGCGCGGCAGGTGTCCGCGTCGAAGCTGGCCACGGTGCGCGAAAGCCGTTCCGCATCGTCCGGCCATTGCGCCGTCTCGTCGCCGCCGATCACGGCGCGGATGCGGGCGTGGTATTCGGCGCCAAACCCGCTGCAATCGGTGACAATATCCTTGGCGTGCTCCAGCGTGCGCTGGCCGGCCGCCGAGGCTTCCGCAGCGGACAGCACGAGCGGGATATGACCGGACACTTCCAGGCCGAGCTCGCCGGCCCGGTCCATCAGCCCCTCATAGGCGGCCGGGAGGATGGCGTGATACATCTTCACCAGATCGGCCCCGCGCGCATCGAGATAATCGGCAAGGGCCCGGCCCTGCTCTTCCGTTTGCGGCGTGAACATCGGATCGGCATCCGGCGGCAAATGGCCGGTGCGGTCGCTCTGCACGAAGGCGCTCGACAGGCGTACCAGATCCGGCCCGGCCAGCGCTCCGGCATCGATGCGGGCATTGTAGGTCACCAGATCGTCCCGGCACAGGAAGGGCGGGGTCTGCGGCTCCCAGCAATCGCCGGCCATGTCGCGCACCGAGGTGATGCCATGGGCGAGGAAGAGGGCGAGGCTGGTCTCGGTGACCGGCGCGACATTCGTGTGCACATGCATGTCCATCAGGCCGGGGATGAGGAAGCGGCCCCGGCCGTCGATGGCGCGGACGCCCTCGGGCGCTGCCGCCAGGGCAGCAGGCTCCACCGCGGCAATCAGGCCGCCGGACAGGGTGACCGTCATGTCCGGCCGGACCGTGCGGCTGGCGGGATCGATCACGGTGACATGGATGATCTGCAGCGTGTCCTGGGCGTGTGCCGCGGTGGACAGGCAAAGCGCGAGGGTCGCGGCGGCGAGGCGGGACGGCGTCATGGGCAAGGGCTCCTTGGCGTTTTCAGGCTGCGGAAATCGCAGCGGGTCTGAGCCCTTGGATGCGGGCATCGCCCGATCCGGATGACGCTGAAAAAAGATCGCCTGCCCGTCATCCGTGGCAGCATGTGCCTGCATCAAAGCGCAAACAGGCAGGCTGGAGGTCGCCGTGGAAGACGATATCGTCGCCAAACTCATCCCGATCCTGGTGGTGGCATTCCTCGCGGCCATTCCGATCAGCGCGCAATTCTTCGCCTACCGCAAACGCAAGGCGGATCTCGCCACGATCCGGCTGCTGGTCGAGCGCTGCGAGACGGTCGACCAGGCCGCGCTGGCGCAGATCGCCGGCGGGACGCGGCGGCGCTTCCGCGACCTGCGGCGCGGGCTGATCCTGCTGGCGCTGGTCCTGCCCGGCCTCGCCCTGGCATTCCTGATGGAGAGCCTGCGGGCCCAGCTCTTCGTGCTGGCGATTGCCGGCCTGCCCTTCACGCTGGGACTGGTGCATCTTCTCTTCCATTTCCTGCTGACCGGCCGGGACGAGCGCTAGCGGCCGATGACCCGCCGGCCGCTCCGTCAGCTCAGCGACAGCAAGCTGATCCCGCTGTGCCAGGCAGCGGGGGATGCGGATGCGTTCGAGGAGCTGGTGCGCCGGCACCAGGCGGCCCTGACCGATTTTCTCAACGCCTCGATCCGCCACCGGCAGGATGCCGAGGATCTCGCCCAGTCGGCGCTGATCAAGGCCTTCATGCATATCCGCCGCTATGACGGACGATCGGCCTTTCGCACCTGGCTGTTCGCCATCGGCTATCGCGAGCTGTTGATGCTGACCCGGCGGCAGCGCTCGCACCGGCGCATTCTCGACCGGTTGCGCGGCGAGGTGCGGCCGCTCGTGACCGGCGATCCGGACTGGCCGATCGATATTCGCGCCGCGCTGGATGCGCTCGCTCCGGAAGAACGCGATGTCGCCATCCTGTGCGAGATCGGCGGGCTGACGCATGTCGAGGCGTCGCGGGCACTCAAGGTGCCGCTGGGGACGCTGAAGTCACGGGTCAAACGCGCAAAGGAGCGGCTGGCGGCGCGGCTCGCCCCGCAAGAGGAGGACGCAGATGAGCCGTCTGACTGACCGGGCCCGGCGGCGGGCCGCGATATTGTCGATCCGGCTGCGGCTGGTGCGTCACGGCCGGGCGATCGTGTCGACGCTGATCCTGCTGGCCTGGCTGGCCGGCCTCGGCTTCGCCCTGCCTGTCGTTGCCGATTTTGCCGAACAGGACACGCCGGGCTTCGGCCTGGTCGTGCTGTACATCGCCCTCTCCGCCCTGGCGCTGGCCTGGTGCGAGAGCGAGGGGTGATGGCGCCGGGCCCGGACGTCCTGCGCTACGGGGCGGCCCATTCGCGCCCCGGCTTGCCGGCAAGATAGCCGCTGACCAGGTCGAAACCCGGCATCTCGCCGCGGATCGCGGCGAGCAGGGCGTCCAGATCGCTCCGGCCATCCAGAAAGCCGCGCCAGGCCTTTGCGATGGCGACCATGTCGCCCGTGTGCGGCGACAGGCGCAACGCGCTCACCCCGCTCTGCCGCAAGGCGGCGGAGGCAAAGGGCGACACATGCAGGGCGTGGGACAGGGTCTGCACGCCGTTATAGGCGAGGAAGGGGATGCCATCGAGCGTCTCGACCCCGGCGCCGTCGGGGTCTTTCTCGCAGACATACTGGCAGCTGTCCTTGGTCAGCCCGTTCTGGCGGGCGTGATAGCAGCGGCCGGAATGGGCGAGCGGCAGGCGGCCGAAGGCAAAGAGCTCGACCTCCACGGCCGGATTGCCGGCGGCGATGGCCGAGATCGCGTCGAGCGACAGTTCGACCCGCGGACACCAGCGCTCGCAGCCCATCGACGCCAGGAGGGCGAGGGCGGCTTCATTGTAGATGTTGAGAAAGGGGCCTGCGACGAAGGGCCGGTCCTGGCGGTCTTTCAGGGCGCCGAAATCATTGATCTCGACGATGCTGTCGCCCTGCATCAGATCCCGCGTCATCCGGCGCTCGCGCTTGTTGACCGGTGAGATGAGGCCGGACCAGACGACGGTCTTGCCGCCGCGCTCCAGGCGCTCGGCCGCCGCCACGATCGCGTCAATGGCCAGCGGCGAGCGCTTGCCGCAGACGATCTCGCCGAGATGGACACGCTCGACCGGTGCCTCGTCGGCGATGCGGGCATAGAAGTCGGCCAGGCGGCCGGCGGGCCAGTTGAAATAGAGCGGGCCCAGGGTGAGGCCGATGGATTTGGATGTCAGCGCCATGTCTTGCGGTATGCCCCCGTCGTGCTGCGATGCCCCTCGGTGAGAGCGGCCAGTGTGTCTGCGGTGCCGGTGCGCTGACCGGCAAGCACGGCATCGATGGCCGTGCGGAATTCGCGGGTGACCTGCTGGACATAGGCCTTGCCGCGCTGGCGCCCCTCGATCTTCAGGGCGCTGACGCCGGCGCGGATAAGGTCGGGCAGGACGTCGATCGTGTTGAGGCTGACCGGGTCCTCGAAGATGTGGCTGGCCTCGCCCCTGTCGACGAAACGGCCCTTGCAGATCGTCGGGTAACCGACCGGCTGGCCGGCAGCGCTGCGGTCGATGGTGAGTCCGGACAGCTTCGCCGAGCGCTGGCCGTCCTCGCTGGAATAGCTGACACATTCGGACGGCGAGCAGACGCCGGACAGGTTGGGCGAACGGCCGGTGACGTAGGAAGAGAGGTCGCACCGGCCCTCGGTCATCACGCACAGTCCTCCGAAGGCGAAGGCCTCGATCTCGACGGGGATTTCCTTTGCCAGGGCGGCGATCTCGGGAATGGACAGGATGCGCGGCAGGACGACCCGTTTCACACCGAAGCGTTCGGCGTAGAAAGCGATGGCTTCCGGCGTTCCGGCGGCGGCCTGGACGGAGAGGTGCAGGCGCAGTTGCGGATGCCGGTTTGCCGCGTGATCGAGCACGGCGAGGTCGGCGACGACGATCGCGTCCGCGCCGCAGGCGGCCGCCGTATCGACGGCCTCGGTCCAGGGCGCCGTGTCGCCGGCCGTGGCGAACGTGTTCACGGCGAGCAGGACTTTTGCGCCGCGGGCATGGGCGAACTCGACCGATGCCGCCAGCTCGTCGGGCGAGAAGTTCAGCCCGGGAAAATTGCGGGCATTGGTGGCGTCGCGCAGGCCGCAATAGACGGCGTTAGCCCCGCTCTCCACCGCCGCGTGCAGGCTGGCCGGCGTACCGGCCGGGCAGACGAGTTCGAGCATCAGGCCAGCCTCCGGATCAGAGCATCCATGCCGGGCGGAAGCGGCAGGGGCAGAAGGTCGCGCCAGTCCAGGCCGGCCGCCTCGATTGCATTGCGCAGGGCAACCAGGGGCGCCATCTCGCCCTCGATCACCAGTTCTGACGAGAAGAAGGCCGCATCCCCGTCATCCTCGCCCTGGAAGATGGTGAGAAGACACTCCAGCGGTGCTTCCACCCGCACATTGACCGGCCCGGGTGCGGATTTCGGCAGGGCCGTGACGGTGCCGCCGGCACCGGTCAGCGCGATCTCGAAGGCGACGGGGTATTCCACGGGTGCAATCCGGATCACCGTATTGCGGGCGGCGTCCAGCCGGTCGTGAAGACCAGGATGACGGCGCAGCACCCGGCGCAGGCTCAGGGTCAGCATCGCGCTGAGCGGTGCCAGGGCAATCCTCGCGGCCTGCGGCGACTGCCAGGGCGGCGCGGCGGGCAGCGCAAAGGGCGCGCGTTCGAACAGGCGGGCGGGACGGCGCCAGGATGCCGGCGGTGATGTCGTTGTGGAATGCATGGAGCCCCCTCGGTCCGGTCGTTGTCCGGTCTTCAGGGGTAATCGAAGTCACAGGGCTCGCCCCCGCGGCATACGGGCGCACGGCCGGAATGTCGCAGGGTCACGCCTGGGTGGCAGTGGTGGCCGGATCGCGCCAGGCCATCTCGACAAAAGCGCCGGCACCTGGCGAGTGCGGCGCGGGCTCACCGGCAATCACGAAGCCGAGGCGCTGGTAGAAAGCCCGTGCGCGGTTGAGGGGATGGACCTGCAGCGTCACCGGCTTGTGTTCGGTCGCGGCCTGGGCGCACAGGCTGCGCACGATGATCTCGCCGATCCGCCGGCCGCGATAGGCGGGCAGGATATTGAGGTCGAGAATACGGATCTCGTGGTCGCGGAAATCGGCATACAGCCGGCCGATGGGCTGGCCGCACCACTCGATCACGGCATATTTGGCCAGGGTGAAGGCGTTGAAATAGACGTCGTGCTGGGCGGCGTATTGCTGCTTGTAGATCTTCGCCAGCAAGTCATCCTTGCCGGCCGCCCTGAGCGGCTCGAACTCCCAGGCCCGACCGGAATCGTGGACGGCGCGCAGGAAGGCCTCGTCCTTTGCCTGGGCCGGACGCAGATTGAGGTCGAGCGGATTGACCGCGGCACTGGATGTCTGGGACGGCTGATACATGGTTTTACCGGATGCTTTGGGCGTGCGGTTGCGGCGGCAGACGGTGCGGCCGTCCCGGGTTCTGGCCCGGGACGGCCGGGACCGGTCAGCCCAGGACGATCTCGTAAGTCGGTTCGTCCGGATCGGTGACCCGGTGGACGAGCAGGGCGTGCTCGCCGATGTCCGGATGAGAGAGTGTGTGGGTTCCGGCGATCACGCCGGTATCTTCCGGTCCGGCGAAAACCAGGCTCATCGGCGCCCGGAACTTCTTGCCCGGCGCTTCGCGTGTCTCGACCTTCTTCAGCGTGACAGTGTGACCGTCCAGCTCGAACGCCTTGCCGACCAGCGTTTCGAAGTCTTCCGGTTTGAGATCTTCAAGCAATTTCACGATGGGGCTCCTCCCCTGATCAGCTACGTGACGGGTAGATGCCGTACAGGCACATCTGGAAATTCACGGCCTCGTAGGGCGACTGGGTGTGAACCGGCAAACTGCCGCCGGACATGTTCGTCATCCCGTTCACCGTTACCTGTTGCGCCGGAATGGTGATCGGGCCCATCTCACCCGGCGGGTTGGACAGGGTCGAGCCATAGATGCGGTTGGTGCTGCTGGTTGCAGCCATGAAGTTGCCGTCCGGCGTGGAGGCGTCCCCGCCGCCCGTTGTCACGGGCAAGCTGGCCGTACCGGCCTGGGTCTGGCCGGTGATCGACATGTCGTGATGGTGCATCGGCAGATCGAGGATCGTCAGTGTGGTGGTTTCACGGCCGCCGGTCTGGCCGAGGACCTTGTTGCTCAGGCCCGGGCCTTGCCCGTAGCTGATTGGGGTCCGGCTGCGCAGGTCCGGCAGGGCGAATGTCGTGCGGCCGTCGCCGCCGTAGAAGTTCTGGACCAGCGAATACAGGGCGGTGTTCTGGCTGATCGCCATAAGACCGCCGGAGCAGGCGCCCCAGTTCTGGATTACGAAATTGCAGCCGAAGGCTGAAATCATGCTCATATAGGCTTCCATGCCCATCTCCCTCGAGCAGTGCGGCGGGCGCCCGAAGGGTGCGCCGCCGCGACAATCCGGATGATCAGCCGATGATGAGTTCGTAGGTCGGCTTGTCGCCGCCATTCACGCGGTGAATGTGCAGCAGGTGATCCCCCAGTTCCGGGTGGGAGAGCAGGTGGGTGCCGTGATCCACATCGATCTCCTCGTCGGCGACGAAGGTGATGCTGGCCGGGGCACGGTGTTCCGGCGTAGGCGCTTCGCGGATATCGACACTGTCGAGCGAGACCGGCTTGTGGGCGAGCTGGAATGTGGCGCCGACCAGGGCCTGGAAGTCCTGTGCGGTCAGTTGATCTGTTTTCTTCATGACAAGGCTCCTGGCTCGGTTAGGCGCGCGACGGGTAGATGCCGTACATGCAGATCTGGTAGTTCACGGCCTGGTAGGGCGACTCCGTGTAGACGGGCTGGCTGCCCCCGGAATTCATCGTGCTGCCTTGTACACTGACCTGCTGCGAGGGCAGCGGGATCGGGCCCATTTCGCCGGGCGGGCTGGACAGGGTGGAGCCGTAGATGCGGTTGGTGCTGCTGGTTGCGGCCATGTAGTTGCCGTCCGGCGTCGACGCGTCGCCGCCGCCCGTCGTTACCGGCAGGCTCGTTGCGCCAGGTTGTGTCGCCGTCGTGATGAAGAGCGAGTGGTTGTGCATCGGCATCTGGGACTGTGTGAGGGTCACCTGTTCGGTGCCGCCCTTCGCGCCGATATTGTGGAAGCTCAGGCCGGGACCCTGGCCCCAGCTGATGGCGGCCCGGCCGCGCAGATCCGGCAGGCCGAATGTCGTGCGGCCGTCGCCGCCGAAATTGGTTCCGAGCAGCGAGAAAAGGGCATCGTTCTGGCTGATCGCGATGAGGCCGCCGGCGCACTGCCCCCAGCTTCGAATTACGAAATTACAACCATATGGCGTAATCATGCTCATGTAGGCTTCCATATGTCTCTCCCCTGCAAGCCGGCGGTGAGCCTGACAGAAAACGCATAACTTACAAGTGTGTCCTGGAAAAATAATCGTTCAGGATGGGAAAATTTCCTGAAAAATGGGGTCATTCGATACAAAAAAGCTCTTCATAGTTGTTATCGAGAAAATTCCCGCGAAAAGAGCATTCTCGGGTTTGGTGGCAATTCAGAGATTTTCGTTGAGCGGCCCCCGGCGCATCTGTATGACTACGCGCTGTGTCATATTTTGATGTGACCATAAATTGTGCGCGAATTCGTGGGGGCGACGCGCCCCGGGGGGAAAGATGTTCAAGTCGTTGTTCCGTTCGATCGAGGGTGCGCGCAACTGCGTCGCCGGCGTCGCCATCCTGGCCACGGCCTGCCTGGCACCGGTCCAGGCACAGGACGAAGTGGTATTCGTCGATCCCGGGGTTACGGACGCGGAAGTGTTCGAGCGTGCTGCCGGTGACACGGAGTTCGTCCGGCTGGACGCCCTGCGTGCGCCGCTTGAACAGATCGCCGACTATATGGACGGGCGGCACGGCATCCGCAGTGTTCACCTGATTTCCCACGGTGCACCGGGCGCGCTGCAATTCTCCGGCGGTCGCATCGACCGCGCCGTGCTGGACTCCGAAATCGACTATCTGGCCCGTATCCGCGCCGCGCTGGCCGATGGCGCCGATGTGCGTCTTTATGCCTGTGATGTCGCGTCTGGCCCCGACGGCGCGACTTTTGCCAGCGCCTTCGCGGATGCGCTCGATGCCGACCTGGCAGCCTCGACCAACCGGACCGGCGCTTCGGCCCTCGGCGGCGACTGGACCCTGGAATGGTCGCAGGGCGAGCTGGCCCGCAACACGGTCCAGGCTCGTATTGCTGCGTCAGGCTATGCCGATGTGCTGCAGGCCATCACGGTCCGCGAAGAGGCCAACTTCAATGGTATAGGCGGTACGATCTTCTATCCCGGACTGACGATCACCGACGGCAATTACAGCTTCGAATACGACACGCCCAACACGCCGGCCGAATGGATCGGTTTCGCCAATGGCGGTGACGGGAATACCGGTGTCGTTGTGGCGCGGCACAATGATGCGTCGCCGAGCGCCGGTTCCATCCGGATCACGCACACCACGCCGGGAACGCGGTTCGATTTCGTGTCCTTCTGGCATGACATCATTCCGGGCCGCCAGATCGTGACCGTGGAAGGTTTCCTGGGCGGCGTATCCCAGGGTACCTACAGTGGTGGGGCTCTGACCGGCACCGGCACGGCGACAATGGGCGCGGCCTTCGACAATGTCGACGAGGTGGTTCTGACTTCCGACGCTGCCGGCATCGAGATGCAGATCGACAGCTTCGTGTTCGATCCGCCGCCTGCCGACTCAACCGCTCCGGCCGTTCAAAGCATCACGATCTCCGGCACCCCGGGCGCGAATGCGGCCAGTATCGATTTCGTCGTCGACTTTGACGAGAACGCCAACAATGTCTCGACCGATGACTTCTCCCTGACGACCACCGGGTCCGCCGGTGGCACGATCGCCAGTGTTTCTGCAGCCAGCGGCGACCCGATCACGGTGACGGTAAACAGTATCACGGGTACCGGTACGATCCGGCTCGATCTGAACGGCGGCACCAATATCGCCGATGACAGCGCCAATTCCGGTCCGGCGGCCTATTCCTCGGGCTCCGTCCATACAGTCGATCGCGATGCGCCATCCGGCTATACGATCAGTATCGACCAGGGCGCGCTGAACGCGGCCAATGACAACGCTGCCTCATTCACCTTTGCGTCGGCCGAGGTGGGCGCGGACTACGATTATACGGTTACTTCCTCAGGCGGGGGCGGGTCCGTCACCGGATCGGGCACGATCGCAACGGCGACCGACCAGATTACCGGGCTTGATGTGTCCGGCCTGCCGGATGGCACGCTGACTTTCTCGGTCACCCTGACCGACGCTGCCGGCAATACAGGCGGGGCTGCGACCGACACAATCGCCAAGGACGCTACGGCGCCGGCGGGCTATACAGTGACGCTGGATCAGGACCCGGTCACGACGGGCAATCAGGGCGCCGTGTCCTTCACCTTTGCCGGTGCGGAAGTGGGCGCGGGCTACAACTATACGATCACGTCCTCGGGTGGTGGCGGGTCGGTCACCAACTCCGGGACGATTGCGACGGCGACGGACCAGATCGCCGGCATCGATGTCTCGGGCCTGCCGGACGGGACGCTGACCCTCTCGGCGACGCTGACAGACACAGCCGGCAATGCGGGCGGAGCCGCGACCGATACCGCGACCAAGGATACGACCGCACCGGCTGGCTATACCGTGACGCTGGATCAGGATCCGGTTAATAGCGGCAATGCGGGGGCTGTGTCCTTCACCTTTGCCGGTGCAGAAGTGGGTGCAGATTACGACTACACAATCACGTCCTCGGGTGGTGGCGGGTCGGTCACCAACTCCGGGACGATTGCGACGGCGACGGACCAGATCTCCGGTATCGATGTCTCGGGCCTGCCGGATGGCACACTGACCCTGTCGGTGACCCTTACGGACGGTGGCGGCAATACGGGCGGAGCGGCGATTGACACGACGGCCAAGGAAACCGTGGCGCCTGCCGGCTATTCCGTCACGCTCGATCAGGACCCGGTGACGGCCGCCAATGACAATGCTGTCTCCTTCACCTTCGCCGCGGCAGAGGTTGGCGCTGGCTACGACTACACGATCACGTCCTCGGGCGGGGCGGGTTCGGTGACGGGTTCCGGCACGATCGCCACGGCGACCGACCAGATCAGCGGGATCGATGTGACCGGCCTGCCGGACGGCACGCTGACCCTGTCGGTGACCCTTACGGACACGAATGGCAACACGGGCGCCGCCGCAACCGATACCGCATCCAAGGACGCGCTCGCGCCGGCGGGTTACAGTGTCTCATTCGACCAGGCTGCGCTGAATGCCGGCAATGACAATGCTGCGTCCTTCTCCTTTGCGGCGGCTGAGGTCGGAGCGGATTACGACTATACGATCACGTCCTCGGGCGGGGCGGGTTCGGTGACGGGTTCCGGCACGATCGCCACGGCGACCGATCAGATATCCGGGATCGATGTGACCGGCCTGCCGGACGGCACGCTGACGCTGTCGGTGACGCTTACGGATGCTGGTGGCAATAGCGGTTCCGCTGCGACGGACACCGTCTCCAAGGACGTGGTGGGACCTGCGGGCTATACTGTCGCGCTGGACCAGGACCCGGTGACGGCGGCCAATGTCAACGCCGTCTCCTTCACCTTTGCTGGCGCCGAGGTCGGGGCCGATTACGACTATACGATCACCTCTTCGGGCGGGGGCGGATCGGTAACGGGATCCGGCACGATTGCGACCGCGACCGACCAGATTTCCGGGATCGATGTGTCCGGCCTGCCGGACGGGACGCTGACACTGTCCGTCACCCTGACCGACCCGGCGGGCAATACCGGCTCGGCTTCCACCGATACGGCCGCCAAGGACGCGGCCGCGCCTTCGGGTTATTCGGTGTCCTTCGATCAGGATCCGATCGGTGATGTGGACGATGCCGCCATATCCTTCACCTTCGCCTCCGCGGAGGTGGGTGCGGACTATGATTATACGATCACCTCCTCGGGCGGGGGCGGATCGGTGACGGGTTCCGGCACGATCGCAACGGCAACCGACCAGATCGGCAGCATCGACGTGTCGGGCCTGCCGGATGGCACGCTGAGCCTGTCGGTGACGCTGACGGATAGCGGCGGGAATACCGGCTCGGCAGCGACGGACACGGCGACCAAGGATGTGGTGGCGCCTTTGGGCTATACTGTCGCGCTGGACCAGGACCCGGTGACGGCCGCCAATGCCAATGCCGTCTCCTTCACCTTCGCCGGTGCGGAAGTCGGGGCTGACTATGCCTATACGATCTCCTCGAGCGGCGGCGGGACAGATGTTACGGGTTCCGGCACGATTGCAACGGCGACCGACCAGATCACCGGGATCAATGTGTCCGGCCTGGGCGACGGGACGCTGACGCTGTCTGTGACGCTGACCGACCCGGCGGGCAATGCCGGCGGTGCAGCCACCGATACGGTGACCAAGGACACCGGCCTGCCGGGCTTCTCCAAGGCTTTTGCGCCGGCCTCGATCCTGGTTGCCGATGTATCGACGCTGACCTTCACGATCGACAACAGCGCACTGGCGGCCGGCGCGACCGCGCTGGACTTCACTGACAATTTCCCGGCTGGTATGGAAGTGGCGGCCACGCCCAACGCATCCACGACCTGCACCGGCGGGACCCTCACGGCCGTCGCAGGGGCGGGCGTTGTCAGCTATACCGGCGGCTCCATCGGTGCTGGCGCGAGCTGTACGGTCGATGTCGACGTAACGGCTACGGCGGCCGGCTCGCTGGTCAACACGACGGGCAATCTGACCTCCTCGCTCGGCAATAGCGGCACGGCGAGCGCCACGCTCACAGTGACCCAGCCGAGCCTGAGCGTTGATGATCCCTCGGTCACCGAGGGCGATAGCGGGACGTCCAGCCTGGTCTTCACGGTGACACTGGCTCCGGCTTCGGCCCAGACCGTGACGGTGGATTATGCGACCTCCGACGGGACGGCCACGGCCGGTTCGGACTACACGGCAACCAGCGGCACCCTGAACTTCACACCTGGCCAGACCAGCCGCACTGTCACCGTCACTGTGCTCAACGAGACCTTGGTCGAGCCGGACGAGACCGTGATCCTGACCCTCTCCAACCCGTCGAACGCCACGATCGGCGATGCGGCCGGGACCGGCACGATCCGGACCGACGATACCGATGCAACAGCGCCGGGGGTGGCGTCTATTGCGCGGCAGACGCCGGCGAACGCTGCGACCAATGCGGACAGCCTGACCTGGACGGTGACGTTCAGTGAGGATGTGACCGGTGTGGATGCGGCTGACTTTGCCGTTGCCGGCAGTTCGGCCGGCATTACCGGCGTGAGCGGTTCGGGCGACAGCTATGCCGTGACAGTCTCCGGCGGCGATCTGGCGGGGCTGACCGGCGTCGTGGGACTGGATCTGGCCGCCGGCGTGTCGATCGACGATCTGGCCGGCAATGCGCTGACCGATCTGGAGCCGACGGGGGCCGACGAGACCTATACGCTCGACAACACCCTGCCGACGGTCAGCGCCATCGAACGCGAGGCGCCACCAGGGGCCTCAACCAATGCGGACAGTCTGACCTGGGCCGTGACGTTCAGCGAGGCTGTGACGGGTGTGGATGCGGCTGACTTTGCGGTCGACGGCAGCACGGCGTCTGTGACGGGTGTGAACGGTTCCGGTGCGAGCTATTCCGTGACGGTCTCCGGCGGCGATCTGGCGGGGCTGTCCGGCGAGGTCGGCCTGGATCTCGATGCCGCGGCCTCAATCGAGGACGCCGTCGGCAATGCCCTGGTCGATCCCGATCCGACGGGGGCCGACGAGACCTATCTGCTTGACGGTGACGGGCCCGGCGTGACGCTCGATGCGGGAACGGCCGGCCCGGTGACGGCGCCCTTCACCCTGACGGTGACGTTCAGCGAGCCGGTCAGCGGTTTCGCCCTCTCCGGACTGGATGTGAGCAATGCTACGGCCGGCAATTTCCAGACCGTTTCGGCGTCCGTCTACACGATCGACATTGCCCCGCCGGACAGTGGATCGCTGAGCCTGTCAGTGCCTGCGGGGGCCGCGACTGACAGTGCCGGCAATGACAATACGGCATCCGCTGTCCTGACCCTGGAAGCTGATGGTGTGGGGCCGGAAGTGGTCTCCATCGAAGCGCTGAATGCTCTGGTGACAAACACCGACACGCCGGTCTGGCGCGTCACCTTCAGCGAGGCGGTGGTTGGCGTCGATGAGTCCGACTTCACGCTCACGGGGGCGGGGAATGCGTCTCTGGCGGTCTCGCCCGATGGCGACACTGTTTTCGAGGTTGCGGCGTCCGGCGGCACGCTCGCCGACCTGGACGGCGAGGTCGTGTTCGGCTTTGCCGCCAGCCAGGACATCGCCGACAGCGCCGGCAATGCGTTGGCCGACACGGCGCCGACCGGCACGGACCAGTCCTCTGTCACGTTGGACAATACCGCGCCGGCCGTCACGCTGACAGCCGGTGAGGACGAGGTGACCGGGCCGTTCGCGGTGACGATCAGTTTCACCGAAGCGGTCACCGGCTTTGCGCTCGACGATCTCGTCCTCGACAATGCGACGGCTGAGACGCTGACGCAGGTCTCCGCATCGGAATACACGGTGGAGATCACGCCGGAGACCTTCGGTGAGACCGGTGTCTCCGTCGGCGCCGATGCGGCCGCCGACGCCGCCGGCAACGGCTCGCTGGCCGCCAGCCTGACTGTTGAAGCGGTGACGCCTGAGGTCGATGTCGCGATCGATATCGATGTCGACGACAATGACCCGGTGGGTGTTGCCGGTACGGCGACGGTGAGCAATCCGGGCGAACTGCCCGTCGATTTCCGCGCCGAGGCGAATGTGGACTGGCTGTCGGTCACGCCGCAAACCGGCACGATCGAGGGCCTGTCGGAAATCGTTTTCACGGTGAGTATCACCGAAGAGGCGCGCAATCTCGCGCCGGGCGACTATACCGGCCAGGTCACGATCTTCCGGACCACAACATCGTCGACGGCCGGCGGCAGCCGTGCCGCGCCGTCCGCACCGGGCGAGGCCGTGCTGGTGGAAATTCCGGTCTCGCTGAGCCTTCAAAGCACGATGGGTACGCTGCAGCTGGTGTCGACGACACCGGGCGGTCCCTCGGGCGATGCGAGCTTTGCGTTTGCGTCCGACCTGCCGGCGATCGACGGGCAGGTGCTGGCCACCTCCGGCGGCCGCGCCCAGACGAGTGTGATGGAACTGACCGGTGGCACGTTCGACATCCAGCAAAGCGTGCCGCAGGGTTGGCGCATCGATGCCATCTCCTGCACAGGCGATGCCGATCAGGGCTCGCAGATCGACACCACAAACGGCCGTATCCGCGTCGATCTGGATGTCAGCGAGGCGATTGTCTGCACCTTCGAGAATGTCCGCGACGAGGATGCCGTGCGCCTGGCCACCCAGCGTGCGATCCGCAACTTCATGCTGCGCCGCGCCGACCGCATCATCGAGGCCGCACCGGATCTGTCACGCCGCCTCGGCGCGCGCGATATTGTCCGGCCGGGCGCGTTGGCTGCGAACGTGGACGGGGGGCGCTACAATCTCTCCATGTCCACTTCGCTGTCCGGCATGCGCAATGCTGCCAAGGCCGACGAGCCGGATGCGCCGGGCGTGCGCTCCTGGGAGCGCGAACCGGATGACCGGCTGGATGTCTGGATGTCTGCGGAAATGTCCGGTGTGTCCGATGATCGTGCCGGTGAACGGGCCGAAAGCGATTTCGGCGTGTTCCAGCTCGGTGCCGACTGGGCCGTGTCCGAGGACATGCTGATCGGCGCCATGCTCCAGTATGACTGGATGGACGAGGAAGCGCGCGAGGTCTTTGTCGAGGCGGGCGCCGTTGCCGGTGCCGTGGTCGGCGGTGAAGGCTGGATGGCCGGGCCCTACCTGGTCTGGCGCTTTGCCGACGGCATCACCTTCGACGGCCTGGCGCTCTACGGCACCAGCGCGAACACGGTCAATCCGCTCGGCCTTTACGAGGACGATTTCGACACCGATCGCTGGATGCTGCGCGCCAATCTGACCGGCGAGTACAGCGATGGCGGGCCGTGGACCCTGCGCCCGCAGGCAACGCTGACCCATTTCGAGGAAAGCCAGGACGCCTATACCGACGCTCTCGGCATCGCCATTCCCGGGCAGAGCATCACGCTGGGCCGGTTTGCGGCGGGACCGGAGGTGATCTGGCGCCGTCCGCGGCCCAATGGCGGTCATTTCGAGCTGAGCACGCGGATGCGGGCCGTCTGGGACTACCATCCTGCCGAGCTGCTCGGCGAGGCGGGGCTGCTGACTGGCGGTGAGAGCGATCTGCGCGCCGATGGCCGCTTCGGCGCCGGCGCGGTCTTCGCCAATGGCGCCATGCTCGGCCTGGAAGTCAGCCTCGCCGGCATCGGAGACGGAGACTTCGAAGCCAGTTCGGCGCGGATCAATTTCCGCGTCCCGCTGTCCCTGGGCCGCTAATCCGGCAAGACGGCGAAGAAAAAGGAGCGGGCCCTGCCGGGTCCGCTCCTTGCTGTTTCGGGGCGTCTTTGCACCTGTGCTAGTGGATGTCGAACCGGTCGAGGTCCATCACCTTGGTCCAAGCCGCCACAAAGTCCTTCACGAACTTCTCCTGGGCGTCGTCCTGGGCATAGACCTCGGCATAGGCCCGCAGGACGGAATTGGATCCGAACACCAGGTCGAGCCGGGTCGCCGTCCATTTCGTCTGGCCGGACTTGCGGTCGCGGACCTCGTAGATCCCGTCGCCTGCCGGTTTCCAGGCATTTGCCATATCGGTGAGGTTGACGAAGAAGTCGGTTGTCAGCGCGCCTTCGCGGTCGGTGAAGACGCCATGCTTGGTACCGCCGTGATTGGTACCGAGCACCCGCATCCCGCCGACCAGCACCGTCATCTCCGGCGCCGTCAGTGTCATCAGCTGGGTCCGGTCAAGCATCAGCTCTTCCGGGCTGACCGCATAGTCCTTCTTCAGCCAGTTCCGGTAGCCGTCATGAATGGGCTCGAGAACGTCAAAGCTGTCGGCGTCGGTCATTTCATCGGTGGCGTCGCCGCGGCCCGGTGCGAAGGGCACGGTTATGCCGACACCCGCGGCAGCGGCCGCACGCTCGACACCGACATTGCCGCCCAGCACGATCACGTCGGCCAGGCTGGCTCCGTATTCCTTGGCGATGGGTTCGAGAACACCCAGCACCTTGGCGAGGCGCTGCGGCTCATTGCCTTCCCAGTCCTTCTGGGGTGCCAGACGGATGCGGGCGCCGTTTGCGCCGCCGCGCATGTCCGACCCGCGATAGGTGCGGGCGCTGTCCCAGGCCGTGGCGACGAGTTCGGCCGTCGACAGGCCGCTCGCGGCGATCTTCGACTTGATGGCGCCGATATCGTAATTCGTCGGGCCGGCCGGAACCGGGTCCTGCCAGATCAGATCCTCCGCCGGCACGTCCGGGCCGACATAGCGGGCCTTGGGCCCCATGTCCCGGTGCGTCAGCTTGAACCAGGCCCGGGCGAAGGTGTCGCGGAAATAGGCCGGATCGGCCATGAATTTCTCGCAGATCGCCCGGTAGGCCGGGTCCATTTTCATCGCCATGTCGGCATCGGTCATCATGGGGTTGTGACGGATGGACGGGTCGCTCGCATCGACCGGCTTGTCCTCTTCCTTGATGTCGACCGGTTCCCATTGCCAGGCACCGGCAGGGCTCTTCTTCAGTTCCCACTCATAGCCGAACAGCAGGTCGAAATAGCCCATGTCGAACGTGGTCGGATGGGTCGTCCAGGCACCTTCCAGGCCCGAGGTGACAGCATTGGCCGCCTTGCCGCCCATATTGGGATTGCTCCAGCCGAAACCCTGTTCCTCTACACCGGCGGATTCCGGATCGGGGCCGAGCGCGCCGGCATCGCCATTGCCATGGGTCTTGCCGACGGTGTGACCACCGGCGGTCAGGGCGGCGGTCTCCTCGTCGTCCATCGCCATGCGGGCGAAAGTCTCGCGTACCTGCGCAGCCGTTTTCAGCGGGTCCGGCTGTCCGTTTACGCCTTCCGGATTGACGTAGATCAGGCCCATCTGCACGGCAGCGAGCGGGTTTTCCATCGTCGACGGGTCGTCGACATTTTCATATCGGCCATCGCTCGGGGCGAGCCATTCCTTTTCGGCGCCCCAATAGGTGTCCTTTTCCGGATGCCAGATGTCTTCCCGGCCGAAGGCGAAGCCGAATGTCTTCAGGCCCATGGATTCATAGGCGATATTGCCGGCGAGGATGATCAGGTCGGCCCAGGAGACGGCATTGCCGTACTTCTTCTTGATCGGCCAGAGCAGGCGGCGGGCCTTGTCGAGGCTGACATTGTCCGGCCAGGAGTTCAGCGGAGCGAAGCGCTGATTGCCGGTGCCGCCGCCGCCGCGGCCGTCAGCCAGCCGGTAGGAGCCGGCTGCGTGCCATGCCATGCGGATCATCAGGCCGCCATAATGACCCCAGTCGGCCGGCCACCAGTCCTGGCTGTCGGTCATGAGGTCCGTGACGTCCTTCTTGAGGGCCTCGACGTCGAGGGTTTTCAGGGCTTCGCGATAGTTGAAGTCCTTGCCCAGCGGATTTGTCTTGGTGTCGTGCTGGTGAAGGATGTCGAGGTTCAGCGCGTTGGGCCACCAATCCATCACCGATGCGCGGCCAGATGTCATTCCTCCGTGCATCACCGGGCATTTGCCGAGTGATTGCGTATCATTGCCGTCCATGATGTCTCCGATCATGTCTTGAATGCGTGGATGCCGATTTACTCATCAATACTGCGGCAAGGATGACGGGCGGGGCCTTATGAATCAAATCGATTTTATCAGGCGGAGCCATAGATTGTTTCACTGTCATGGCCGCTCGCGACCTTGTGACGGTCATTTGCGCCTGCTGCGGCGTCCGGGTTTGCCAGGCCACTTGTGCTGGTGGCAGAACAGGCCCACTTCGATGGTGATGGAACAAGGGAGCGGGTGAATGGGTGTCATTCCGGACCAGGTCGGTTTTGCCGTCATGACAGTGTCCGATACGCGCGATGCGGCAACGGACAAGACGGGTCCCTGGTTGCGCGAGGCCATCTCGGCCGATGGTCACCGCGTCGTGGACCATGCCATCGTGCCGGACGATGTGACGGCGATCCGCACGCAGCTGGACGTCTGGATCGCCAACCCCGACATTCACGCTGTGATTGCTACGGGCGGAACCGGTCTGACCGGGCGTGACGTCACGCCGGAGGCCTTTCGCGGTGTCTATGACAAGGAGATGGACGGGTTCGCGGCGGTCTTTCACCAGGTCAGCTATGCCTCGGTCGGCGTTTCGACCATCCAGTCGCGGGCAACGGCCGGCATCGCCGGCGGCACCTATCTGTTTGCCGTGCCGGGCTCGAGCGGCGGCTGCCGGGACGCCTGGGAGAAAGTGCTGCGGATCGAATTCGACCGGACGCACCGGCCCTGCAACCTGGTCGAGCTCATCCCCCGGCTGACAGAGCGTTGAGATGCCAGACACCGCCATGCTGACCGTCGATGCAGCCCTGGACGCGATGCTGTCCGCTCTGTCGCCGCTGGCTCCGGTAAGGCGACCGCTCGCGGACTGCGGGGGCGCTATTCTGGCCGAGCCGCTGGTCGCGCAATGGACACAGCCGCCTTTCGCCGCGTCAGCCATGGACGGTTATGCCGTCCGCTCGGCGGATCTCGCTTCAGGATCCGAAGCGCTGCGCCTGGTTGGCGAGGCGGCTGCCGGACATGCCTTCGACGGCCTGGTCGGGCCGGGAAAGGCCGTGCGGATCTCCACCGGAGCGCCGGTGCCGGACGGGGCCGACCAGGTCGTGATGCAGGAAAAGGCGTCGCGCGAGGGTGACGCCGTCCGTCTCACCGACACAGCGCGCCCGATGGCGAACATCCGGCCGGCTGGTACGGACTTTTCCCACGGAGATCGTCTGCTAGAGGCCGGGCGGTGCCTGTCGCCGGAAGCTGTCGCGCTGGCAGCCGCAGCCCGCGTTGCGGCCCTCCATATTCACCCGCGCCCCCGCGTGGCGATCGTGGCGACGGGTGACGAGCTGGTCGAGCCCGGTGAACCCGCCGGCCCTTCGCAGATCGTCAACTCGGTCGCGCCCGGGCTCGTGGAACTGGTCCGTATCTGGGGCGGGGAACCGGTCTATCTGGGTATCGCCCGAGACCGGCCCGGTGCGGTACGGGACGCGCTTCGCCCCGGGCGTGACTGCGACCTGACGGTGACGGTCGGCGGCGCGTCGGTCGGCGGGCATGATCATCTGCGCGCGGTCTTCCAGGCCGATGGCGGCCGCTTTGCATTCGAGCGGATTGCGGCGAGGCCGGGCAAGCCGACCTGGTTCGGTACGTTGGAGGGGCATCCGCTGCTCGGCTTGCCGGGCAATCCGGTTTCGGCCCTGGTCATGGCGCGCCTTTTTCTCCGTCCGGCTCTGGCGCGACTGGGCGGCAGCGTTGCCAATGCCGTCTTCGCACAGGCCCCCCTTGCCGTCGCGCTTGAAGCCAATGACTGGCGGGAAACCTATCTGCGTGCCACGCGCGACGAAGCCGGCCGTGCCGCGCCATTGTCCAACCAGGATTCCTCGGCACTTTCGGCGCTCGTGCAGGCCGATTGCCTGATCCGGCGGCCGGCGGGCGCTTCCGCGCTAGCCGCCGGCGAGCCGGTCGAGATACTTCCGCTCCTCGACCGCATTTGAACGCACCTCTGTCGCATTTGTAATGCCCTGTGGGCCTTGTCAAAGGCTGCTTGTGCCGCTATTTACATTAACGTCAATGTAAATAGCGGCACAAGAGAGACACCCATGGCATCCAATTCCGGAACTCCCAGCGATCTGGTTATCCAGCGGCGCGACATGCGGTTTGGCCGCGACACGCCCAACCCGCGCTGGTGGCACGGGGGGGATCCGGGACGTACGGCCTTTTTCAATGCGCTGTCCTCGACCTTCCCGCTTGGCGAGAAGTTCTTCATGCAGTCGATCAAGCGCTATCGCGATCGCACCGAGGAGCCGCTGCGCAGCCAGATCGACGACTTCATGTACCAGGAATCCATGCATTCGCGGGAACATGCCGTCTTCAACCGGCAGGCCGAGGATGCCGGTTACGACATCCGGCCGCTGGAAGAGCGCACGCGGGTCACAGTGAGTTGGGCCAAGTCGCGACCGCACCAGATTCAGCTGGCCGCGACGTGCGCGCTTGAGCACTTCACGGCCGTGCTGGCCCATGGCGTGCTGGCCGACCCGAAATATCTCGACGGGGTCAGCCCGGAGGCGCTGCGTCTGTGGCGCTGGCATGCAATAGAGGAGATCGAGCACAAGGCTGTGGCTTTCGATACGTGGAACAGCGTAACCCGCAACCTGCCCGGCATTCGCCGCTGGGCCCGGCGCTGTGTCGTGATGGCGACGGCGACCGTCCGGTTCCACTGGGTTATCTTTCGCAACACCGCCGATCTGCTCAAGCAGGACGGGCTCAACAATTTTGGAACCTGGATGCGTCTGCTCGGTTTCCTGTATGGTCGTCCCGGTCCGATGCGGGTGCTGGTGCAGGGTGCTTTCGGATATATGCGCCCCGGCTTTCACCCCTGGCACACGGACGATCGCGAACTGGTCGAAGGCGCCCTGGAGTCACTGAACATGTTCAATGAGCAGGAGAGTCCTGCATGATATCCGGATACCTGTCTCTGCTGGCCGGTCTGCTGATGGCTGCACCGGCCGCCGATGCTGACAACATGCCGGACATCACCGGCGTCTGGGCCACCGGCTCGGAAGGCGGCAAGGTTGAAATCTATCGCTGCGACGAGGCGTTGTGCGGCCGGCTTGTCGATGCCGACGCGCTGCGGGACAATCCTGACCAGCGGGATGTGCGCAACTCCGATCGCAGCCTGCGCGACCGGCCTCTGGACGGGCTGGTCGTGCTGCAGGACTTCTCCGGTGGGCCGCGCGAGTGGGAAGGCGGTCCTGTCTACGATCCCCAGTCCGGCGACGGTGCCCGCAATGGCGAGCTGCGCCTGCGCGAAGACGGAAGTCTGGAAGTAAAGGGCTGTGTTGCCTTCTTCTGCCGGACCCGGGTCTGGACAAGGGTCGACTGAGGGTCAGCCCGTACCTTTCGGGCGCTCCAGGAAGGCCGGCAGCAAGTCGGCCATGATCCGGCGGCTGGCCTTGTCATCCTGGCCAAGAATGTCGCGCAGCGGTGGACCGATCAGGGCATCGCCGAAGGCGGTCAGCGCAATGAAGAGAACCGCTGCCTTGATCCGCTCGCGGGGCAGCTGCGGATCGTGTCCGGCCATCTCGTCGACCGCATCGACCACGCCCAGTACAGCCTGCCGGACTGGCTCGAGCCGGGATGTGTCACCGGTCATCACGATCCAGGACGCAAGCCGGCCTGCGCCGCCTTCGCCGAAGGCGTCGAATACGGCATCGACAAGTTCGCGGGGCGCGCTCTGGTCCGTGCGAAGCCGTGCGACGGCTGCGTCGAGCGCATCGCGCAGATCGTCCACCATCGACCCCATCAGAGCGGCCTGCAGGTCGGAAGCCGATCCGAAATGGTGGATCAGGTTGGCGTGGGTCACGCCGATCTTCTTGGCCACAGCCGACAGTGTGACGGCATCCGGTCCGGCCTGGAGCAGCAGGGAGCGCGCCGCGGCGAGGGCTTCGCTTCGTGCCTCGTCCGGCGTTCGCCGCCGGCGTTTCTGAACGGTCTTTTCTTTTGGCATGTCGGTTGGTTACTTCGATGTAGATAGCGGCTGTCTCCTAGACTGAACACCGGGTTAACACAAGCGGCGAGGGGCTGAAGCCTTGCCAGGAAGCCTTGCGCGCAGCGGAACCTTTTCGCGAGGTGTGGTCTTGAGCACGTAGCGATAGAAAAAATCTTACTGACATTGGTATCAATAGTATTGACACTGCCGTGAATAACTGCACCGATATGCACGCGAGGCAGAGCCGCCGCTGTCTGCGAGGAAAAGAACCGGCGGATCGCCGTGTACCCGCCAAGGCCGCCTGAAGAGTGGCTGCCGGGAATCGGCAAGAGGGAGGAAGATAAATGCGAGCTATCGCAACCGGGCGCGCCTGTCTGAAGGCCGGCGTATCGACTGCTGTTCTTGTTCTGGCGGGGGGTGCTGCCTTCGCGCAGTCCGCGGACGAGACGGAAACCGAGAATGAGCGCCGCTTTTCCGGTGACGTCATCACCGTAACGGCGCAGAAGCGCGAGGAAGTGATCCAGGATGTACCGATTGCGGTGTCGGCCTTCACGGCCGAGGATCTCAACCTGCGCGGCATCGAGGGCGGGTCGGAACTGCTTCGGGCCATCCCGAACGTCGCCTTCTCGAAGAACAACTTTTCGATGTTCAACTTCTCGATCCGCGGGATCGGGACCAAGGCCATTTCCGCGGCCAGCGATCCGGCCGTCGCGATCAGCTTCAACAATACGCCGCTGATCCGTAACCGGCTGTTCGAGCAGGAGTATTTCGACGTGCAGCGCGTTGAGGTGCTGCGCGGGCCGCAAGGCACGCTCTACGGCCGCAACGCGACGGGCGGTGTGGTCAACATGCTCCCCAACCTGCCAGAAACCGGTGTGTTCGGTGGCTCGATCGAGGCAGAGGTCGGCGGGTATGACAGCCGCCGCCTGCGCGGATACATCAACATTCCGGTCGGCGACACGTTCGCGATCCGGGTGGCCGGCGCCTCAACCCAGCGCGAGGGTTTCGACTACAACAGTTTCACGGACCGGCATGTGAATGACCGCGACCTGTGGTCCACGCGGTTTTCTGCCCTGTGGGAGCCGACGGAACGCTTCAGCGCCAGCCTGATCTGGGAGCATTTCGAGGAGGACGACAACCGGTCGCGCACGGGCAAACAGTTGTGCACGACCGATCCGGGTCCGACCCAGGTGGGTAGCACGACGGTACCCAGTGGGCTTCTCGGCGGGGCCGACATGGGCGACCTGTTCCAGAACCAGTTGAGCCAGGGCTGCTTGCCAGGTTCCTTGTTCGATGATGCCTCATACGACGCACCGAACGGTGGTTCTCTGACAATCGTGCGGGCCTCCAGCCTCCTGAATGGTCAGGGGGTTACGGCTGACGGAACGCGTCTCGATATTCCTCAAGTCGGAACGGATCCATTCGCGGGAGCGGTCGTGTCTCGTGACTTGCGCGAGATCGAGGCTGCAATCGACCCGCGCTTCCGGGCGGAAAATGATGTGTTCCAGCTGAATCTCGCTTTCGAACTGAACGACGGGCTGACGCTGTACTCGCAAACCGCGTATGCAAAAGATGACTTCTGGTCGACCCAGGATTATGGGCGGTTCCTCTCCGACCCCGTTTTTCCCGACACAAGCTTGCGCGTTGACGCCGGGGGCAACCCGGCACCGACCCCGATGTCGCCGGGGGGAATCTATACCGATCCGCAACTCGGGGCCTCGTCCCGAATGCTGTCAGCCGATCTGAGCCGGTCGGACAATTCTCAATGGTACCAGGAATTCCGGCTGCAGTCCGACTTTGATGGAGGCTTCAATTTTAGCGTCGGTGCCAACTATCTGGAATTCGAATCGCAAGACGATTACTTCGTTTTCAACAACCTTTTCACGTCATTGGCAGAGTACTACTACAATCAGGAAGGCGGTATCGGCTTTTCGAGTCCCTGTGACGAAAACTACAAGGCCGGGTCTCCTCCAAGTGCGACGGAATGTGTTTATATCGACCCGACACCGATAGATAATCTGGCTGGCGACGGTCACAATTATTTCCGCAGCCGGAATGTTGTGGAGACCCGGTCCTGGGCCGTGTTCGGCGAGGGGTATTGGGAACTCAGCCCCGAGCTGCGCCTGACGCTCGGTCTGCGCTACACGGACGACCAGAAAATCTCGACCCCCTATCCCAGCCAGCTTCTGCTGGGTGCACAGTCGGATGGCGGTCCGGGGCTGTCGTCCGGCGGTTATACCCGTCGCGGCTATCAGGCCGACCCCGATGTCGAACTGGGCTGGGAGGCCCTGACCGGCCGGGCCGTGATCGACTGGATGCCGGACCTGTCCTTCACCGAGGATACGCTGATCTACGCATCGTATTCGCGGGGCTATAAGGGCGGCGGCACCAATCCGCCGCGGGCCGAGATCAACCCCGAGGTCATCCAGTACCAGCCGCTCGAAGGCACGTTCGAGCCGGAATATGTCAATGCCTTCGAAATCGGCACCAAAAACACCTTCGCCAACGGGCGCGGCATGCTGAACCTCACGGGATTCTGGTACGACTACGAAGATTACCAGGTGTCGCAGATCGTCGACCGTATTTCGCTCAACGAAAACTTCGACGCCCGGATCTGGGGGCTGGAGCTGGAGGCGATGTACCGTCCGACGCCCGATTTCCAGATCGACGGCAATCTCGGTTACCTCAACACCCGCATTGCCGATGGCGAAGGGTCTATCGACGTCATGAACCGGACGGCCGGGAATGAGGACTGGACCCTCGTCAGGCCGTGGGTTCAGGTCCCGTCGAACTGTATTGCGCCGACCGACCATGTCGAGACTGTGCTGCAGATGGCGCCCGCGTTCGGCATTCTGTCATCCTGGGCGCTGTCGGCTCTGTGTGGCGGTGCGTCGCGGTTCGGTGCGTTTGATCCGGACTTCGACACGTCCTTTCCGTACTGGCAGTTCTTTGGCTTCACCTACAATCCGCTGGAAGATGCACCGAATGGTGGGCGTGGTTTCGAAACCGACCTGAGCGGCAATGAGCTGCCCAATGCGCCCAACTGGACGCTGAATGTCGGTGCCCAGTACACCTTCCATCTCGGTGAATGGGAGCTGACCCCGCGGGCCGACTACTACTGGCAGGGTGAAAGCTACTTCCGGGTCTACAACACCGAATACGACCAGCTGGAGTCTTGGGAGAATCTCAACGTCTCGGTGACCTTGATGCGGCCGCGCGACGGTTTTGTCATCGAGGGCTATATCAAGAACGTGTTCGACGATGCGCCGATCGTCGACGCCTTTACCAACAGCGACGATACGGGTCTTTCGACCAATGTGTTCACGCTCGATCCCCAGATCTGGGGTGTCAGCGTACGGGCTGCCTTTTAGCCGTCAGGTGAGGGGCGGGCACCTCGGGTGCCCGCCCTGCACTGTGTCCGGCCCAGCTTCCTTCAAACGATGCCGGGCCTGAGTCCGCCAGACGGTCCGCGACGAAAGCGGGAGAGGGACGCTCCTGCGGCCTTGCGGTCGCCATGCAAGAGCAGCGGACCCGTTCCGGGGCCCGCAGACAGTTAGCCGATAGGGGGGCGAGCCTGCCGCAAGGCATGGGCTCGCGTAGTGGTGATGCCCGGATCCGACGGATCTGGCGTGTGAACCAGTGCTGCTCCGGCCGCCATCTGCGGTGCGGGCCTTCACTTCCTTCGGGGCGTCTCCGTGGGGCAGGAATCTATATACAAATTTACATAAGAGTTTGTTTTCAAATAATAATTTGACTCCGGCGCGCTGTGTTGGCATGCTACCCAAAGTTTCGCCAACGGGCAGATGAAGGCTAGCCGGACGGGTGCATTCGTCCTGCGTCATCAGCGACTGAGGTCGCGAACCCCATCTGCGTGAATTGCTCCGGAGCGTGTGTCTGGAGCTGTCCGTATCGCCCGTGCCGTGAGGCGCGTGCGACCGTGAGAGGCAGGTCTGCCTCTCCTCCTGCACCTCGTGCCGGGCGCGCCCCTCTGCGCCCGGCGCCTTTCCCGGGCCCGGAAGGCGCGGTGCCGGATCTGTTCAAGCGTTCAGTGAAATCAATCGTCAGACGGGCCCGCGCTGACCGCATCTCAAATGGAGGAAATACGATGAAAATCAAGACCACGCTCATGGCAGCCGTATTCGGCATGGCCGCCACCGCCGCTCCGGCTCTGGCTGCTTGGCCGCCGAATACCAACCAGACGATTTCCGGCACGCTCAGCCTGGAGCAGAGCATTCAGATCGACTGCGTTGTCACCGTCAATCTGAGCATCGATGGATCCGGCGACCCGACGATTACCGGCCGCAGCTTTGCGCCGGGCAGCTTCCTGTGCGGCGGCGTGGTTTCGCCGTCTGGTACCTGGACGGCCGCTTGGGGCCCCGGAGCCAATGAAGTGACGCTCTCGATCGGTGCGTCCTCTGTCCTTGGCTCCTGCTTCGATACGGTGGTGGCCGACTTCAACCACACCACCAATACGCTCACCTTCAACAATGTGACCGTGTCGGGAACGCCGAGCGATTGCTACGTTGATGGCTCGCTGAGCTGAATTCGGCCTCCGCTACTGGTGGAACACGACGGGAGCCGGGCACGTATCGCGTGCCCGGCTCCTTCGTCGTTCGTACTTGGGCTTGATGTGGAGCACAGTGGAGGTAGCATCTGTGATGGAGGACACGGTTTGCTGGCGTTGACAGGTGTCACGAAAACTTATGGCGACGGCGCAGGCCGTGTGACCGCGCTCGACGATGTGTCGCTCCATGTGGAAGCCGGTGGATTCGTGGCCGTGCGCGGACCGTCCGGGTCCGGCAAGAGTACTTTGCTCAACATCATCGGCTTGCTGGACAAGCCGGATGCCGGGGATGTGTCGCTCGGTGGCGAGCGGGTCGTGCTTGCCGGCCGGGCAGAGGCCGCCCGCCTTCGCAACCGGCTCATCGGCTTCGTCTTCCAGTCCTTCCAGCTTCTGCCCCGCCTGACAGCCTGGGAGAATGTCGCGCTGCCGCTGTTTCATCGCGGCGTCGGGAGGGACGAGCGCCGGGCAAAGGCACTCGCTGCGCTCGACAAGGTCGGTTTGTCGGACCGGGCCGCGCATCGGCCGGATGCCCTGTCCGGCGGGCAGCGTCAGCGCGTTGCGCTGGCGCGCGCGCTGGTCGGCGAGCCCGCACTGGTACTGGCAGACGAGCCGACCGGCAGCCTGGACAGTGTCAGTGCCGCCGCCGCGCTCAATCTCCTGCGCGATGTGAATGTGCGTCTGGGTGTCACTATCGTCATGGTCACGCATGACCGTGAAGCGGCCGCCCGCTGCGACCGCACGATCAACATCCGGGACGGCCGGGTGGCCGGGGAGGCGGCATGAGGGCGGGGCCGCCACCGGCAGCGCTTGCCCTCGAAGCGCTGACCAATCTGCGGGGTCAGGGTGCGCGCTCGCTGCTGGCGCTGCTCGGCATCGTCATCGGTGCCGCTGCGATCGTGGCGCTGACCAATCTCGGACATGTCGCCCAGGCCGAGACGCTGAAGCGGTTCGAGCAGATGGGGGTCGACATGCTGGTCCTGCGCGGCATTCCGGCCGGCGAAGGCCCGGTCCGTCTCGATCGTGAAACGATCGAGCGGCTTCCTGCGAGCGATCCCGATGTGGTTGAAGCCACACCGCTGGCCATCGGGCGGGACGGGGTGCGGCCGTTGAACAGGCGGCAGGTCGCGGAAGAAGACGCCATGATCGTTGCCGTTACCCCGGCCATCTTCCAGGTTGCCGGGCTGGACGTCGCGCGCGGCCGCGCGCTGGGTCCGTTCGATGCCTGTGTCCCTGTCGCCGTTGCCGGCTCAGTCGTCGCACGTGATCTGACGGCCGGTCAGGCCGTCCTCGAACCGGGCGAACGGCTCAGCCTGGCGAGTTATGTCTTCACGCTTGTCGGCGTGCTTGAACCGGCGCCGCTGGAGGCGCTCAGCCCCGTCGATTATGACCGGTCGATCCTGATCCCCCTCTCCTGCGCCCGGCGCGCCCTGGCTGCCGGGGACCCCACCGTGGCACTCGTCAGGTTGCAGCCAGAAGCCGATCCTGACCGGTCAGGGCCGCGTCTCGCGGCGGCGCTGGGCAATGCCACCGCGACGGTGACCGTGCGCAGTGCGCGCGAGATGATCGCGGCCATGAAGCGCCAAACGGGCCTCATTGCGCGCTTGCTGGCGGGGATCGGAGGGATATCGCTGGTTGTCGGCGGGATTGGAGTACTGAACGTCATGCTGATGAGTGTGATGGAACGCCGCCGCGAAATCGGTCTGCGGGCAGCGCTTGGCGCCACCCCGGCCGATATACGCACCCTGTTCGCGATCGAGGCCGCGATCCTGTCACTCGGTGGCGGGATGTTGGGGGCGGCACTGGGAATGAGCGTTACAGTATTGTTTTCCTTGCTGTCCGGTTGGGACTATGTGGCGGCGTGGTGGATACCCGTGCTCGGCCCTGCGGTGGCCGTTCTGGTCGGTGGTGCCTTTGGTCTTTATCCCGCCTTCGCTGCTGCCCGGGTCGATCCGATCGAGGCCTTGCGTGCGGAATAGTCTTGCCCTTCTCCTTGCGGTAGCCGCCCTGGCGGTGCACTGGGTTCCGGCGGAGGCCCGGCAAGGATTGCCTCAACCGGACCCGCTCGCCGGTGTGCCGTCGCCGCCGGACAATCCCGTTCCGGGCGGACAGGTCATCGAGATCACGCTCGACGAGGCTGTCGCGCTGGGGCTTCGCCGGAACCGGACGGTGCAGGCTGCCCATCTGCAGCGCGCGGCCGAACGGTTCGATCTCTATGTCGCCGAGCGGGCCTTTGCGCCGCGCGGTGAATTGCGTGCGGAAGTCGTTCGCCGGGTTTCCAGGGGTGTAACCCGGTCCGAGGCATCGGTCTCGCCGGGGATAGGCCTTGTGACGCCACTGGGCACGCAGATCGATTTTACCTGGCAGCTCACCGAACGGCTCGGCGGTGCCGGTGGCGGTCTGTCCCAATCGGCGACCGTGAGTGTCAGCCAGCCGCTGGTCCGCGGTGCCGGGCCCGAAGTCAATCTTGCCCCGGTCCGGATTGCGCGGCTGCAGGAGCGGATCAACCGTCTCCGGCTGGAGGGCACGGTTTCGGATACGATTACCGCTATCGTTTTTGCTTATCGCAGCTTGATGCAGGCGCAGGAACAGGTACGGCTGGCCGACATATCGCTGGAGCGTGCGCGGGCCCTGCTGGAGACCAATCGCCGCCTCGTCGAGGCGGGCCGGATGGCGGCTGCCGATATCGTGCAGACCGAGTCAGCCGTCGCAGCCCAGGATGTTGCCCGCCTGCAGGCCGAGCAGACCCTCAACAGTGCCCAGCTTGCATTGACCCGCCTTCTTGCACTCGATCCGCGAACGAACATCCAGGCCGCCGGACCTGTCGATGCGGAATATGTCGCCGTCGACACTGTTCGCGCGATCCAACTGGCCCTGGATAATCGCGTGGATGTGCTGGCGCAGGACATTGCCGTCCAGCAGGCCCGCCAATCCCTTGTGCTGGCGCGGGATCGCCGGCGCTGGGATGTCTCGCTGTTCGGTGCGGTTACGCAGCGGGGCGCCGAACAGGGACTGGCGGAAGTCTATGAGGATGAGACGGATGTAACGGCTGGCCTGCGCGTCGAGATTCCCTTGGGCGACGTGTCGGCCGAACAGGGCGTGGTGCGTGCCCGCACCAGTCTCGATCTGGCGGAATTGCGATCGGCGGATCTGGCCCAGGCCGTCGAGGTCCAGGTGCGCGACGCGGTGCAGCAGGTCGAGGCGCGATGGCGTCAGGTGGAGACCGCACGCCGGGCACGGGATCTCGCCGAACGTGCCCTGGAACTGGAGCAGGAAAAGCTGCAGGCCGGCCGGACCTCGAACTTCGAGATCCTCTCGCTGCAGGCCGGGCTGCGCACGGCCGACATCCAGGCGCTTGCAGCCGAGATCGCCTACCTCAACGCGCTGACCGCGCTGGACCAGCAAATCGGGAGTACGCTTGAAACATGGCGCATCACGCTCGAACCCTGATTGCAGCTGCGGCGCTGCTCATGCTGTCCCCCGGGTGCGGCCCGGGAGCGGGTGCACCTGTGACCGGTGCGACGCAAAGCCTGGTCCTGGAACCCCGTCCCGTCGAGATCGTGCTGGGTTTCACCGGCCGCATCAGTCCCGGTGACCGTGCAGATCTGCTCGCACCCTATGAAGGCGTGATCGAGACCTTGCACGTGCATGTCGGCGACCGCGTTGCTGCGGGAGACCCGCTTGTCACGCTCAATCCGGCAGACCTGCAGCGCGAACGTGCCCAGGCCGAAGCGGCGCTTCTCCGCGCCGAGGCCGACGCCGCGGAGCTGGAGGATTGGGAGAACGGTCCGGAAATGTCCCGGGCTCGCCGTGATGTGGCAGGCGCCCGGGCAGACCTGTCGGATCTTGAGCGGCGTCTCGAGGAAACCGCGGCCTTGCTGGAGCGTGGGCTGGTCCCCCGCGGGGAGTATGACGGGCTGGTTCAGCAGCGCCGCGATCTGGGCATGCAGCTGGACCAGGCGCTTGAGCAGCTGGACGCGACGCGTGAGCGAGGTACGGGAAACCAGCGCCGGATCGCGTTGCTCGAGCGCGATCTGGCTCGAGAGCGTCTTGAGCGGATCGAGGCCGAGCTGGCCAATTCAACCCTTCGCGCGCCGGTCGCCGGTCTTGTGGTGCGGCCGCCTGATGCCGACGGTGAGCTGGGCGAGCCGCTGCGTGCCGGGAGCCGGGTCAGCCGCGGCCGGCCATTGCTGATTATTGCGCGTCCGGATGCGCTTGATGTGAGTTTCCGGCTCGACGAGGGCGATGTGACGGCGCTCCGCCCCGGTGCTCCCGTGCGGGTCGCGGGGCCCGGCTTTCCGGGGGTGGAGCTCACCGGCACGCTCACGGCGGTTGCCGGTCAGGCGGAGGTGTCGGCCGCGGGGCAGCTGGCCGAGTTCACGGCTACGGCCCGTCTGGATCCCCTGCCGGACTCAGCCGCTGAGTCGGTAAGGATCGGCATGACGGCCGACATTGATGTGGTGGTGTTTGCCGATGATGCGGCTCTCCTGGTGCCGGCACAGGCCGTCGAGGGCACGCCGGGGGATGCCTGGGTTCATGTCAGGGACGCGCCCGGCGCGCCGCCGCGCCGCGTACAGGTGGAGATCCGGGCAACCGGTCCGGCCGGTGTCGTATTGGGGGAGGGTGTTGCGCCGGGAGACACGATCGTCTGGCAGAACTGACCCGGCGCCTGCTGGCGGCCCGCATTAAACCCGTTCGACCACCATGGCGCTGCCAACGCCCGAACCGCCGTGCACCACAACCAGTCCAAGACTGCCCCCCTGGCGCTCCATACCGTCAACAATGGTGCCCAGCAGGATGGCACCTGATGCCCCCATCGGGTGACCCATTGCCAGGTGTCCGCCATCGGGATTGACCCTGTCGGGATCGGGTGCGTATTCGCGCTCGAAGCGGACCGGCGTGGCGGCGAAGGCTTCCATGAATTCGATCCGGTCGAAATCGCCGATCGCCAGTCCGGTCTGTGCGAGAACGCTGTCCATCGCGGCGAAACCGGCGGTGAGTTGCAGGACGGGGTCGGCGGTGGCTTCGGCAAAGCCGCGGATCCGTGCGCGCGGGGTGAGGCCGGCCGCCTCGCCGGCCGCCCGCGACCCGATCAGCACCAGTCCGGCGCCGTCGCAGGTGGGCGGGCAGTTGGCCACGGAATGCACGTGCCGGATGGCATCAAGTTCCGGACGCGCCGCGAGCATGATGGCGTCGAACCCTTTGGCGCCCAGCCCGGCGAAGGCCGGTTCCATCGCGGCGAGGCTTTCCGCCGTCGTGTCGGGGCGTATGCCTTCATCATGGGCGAGGGCGACCGATCCATCCGCGCGGACAATCGGCACAACCCCGTCCATCTCGCCGCGTGCCCAGGCGGCAGCGGCGCGCTGGTGCGAGCGCAGCGTCACGGCGTCGAGGGCCGCCTTGTCATAGCCGTTCATCGTGGCCATCAGATCGGCGGACAGGACGACCGGTACATAGCGCAGGCGTGCGGCGGTTTCCGGGTCGTCGTAATAGAAGGCGTGATCGCCCATGAAGGGCACGCGCGACATCATCTCGATGCCGCCGGCGATGCGCAGCCGGTCGTCGCCAAGCGCAAGGGCGTCGCTGGCGGCGAGGCCGACGGCCGTCAGGCCGGAAACGCAGAAATTGTTAAGCGAAAGCGCCCGCATCTGCGGCGGCAGATTGGCGTGCAGCCGGCTGACCAGCGCGATATGTCCGCCCTGGGCGCCGATCTGGCCAACACAGCCCAGCGTCAGCCCGGCCGCCCGTTCGATCGCGTCTTCGCCACTCCGGGTCTTGAGTGCACCGATCAGCTGGCCGACCAGTTCCTGCGGTGTGAATTCGGCAAGCCCGCCGCTCGCCTTCGACTTGCCGCGCGGTGTCCGCACCGCGTCGTAAACATAGACTTCCATGCCCGATCAGACCCCGATCACCAGACTGACACTGGCGGTCGTCGATCCGCCGACATTATAGGTCGCCGCTGTCCGGGCGCCCTCGACCTGGCAGTCGCCGGCCTTGCCCGAGGTCTGGCGGGCCGCGTCCAGCGCCATGCGCACCCCGGTTGCGCCGACGGGGTGACCGAGGCCGATCAGGCCGCCCGACGGGTTGAAGGGAAGCTTGCCGCCCGGCGCAATGACGCCGTCCTCGACCGGTTTCCAGGCCTCGCCCGGAGCCGACAGGCCGAAATGCTCGATCGCCATGTATTCGGTGACCGAGAAGCAGTCATGGGTCTCCACCAGGTCCAGATCGTCCGGCCCTGACAGGCCGGCCCGGGCGTAGGCGTCGGTGATCGCCTTGCGCACCCAGGGGAAGATATAGCCGTCGCTGCCGGCGCTCTCCGCCAGCTTTGACTCAAGCAGAAGCGGCGCCGTGGTGTGGCCCCAGCCTTTAAGTCGCGGAATGTCTTCCAGATCGAGGCCGCGGGCGTCGGCATACTCGCGGGCAACCGCCTCGGAGGCGAGGAAGATCACGGCCGCACCGTCGGTAACCTGACCGCAATCGCTCTTGCGCATCCAGCCCTCGATAACCGGATTGGCTTCATCGTCCTGGGCAAAGCTGCGCTCGGTGAACTCCCAGTTCCGGGTCTGGGCATTCGGATTGCGGCGTCCGTTGGCAAAGTTGATCTTCGAAATTTCCGCGAGATGTTCCGGGTTCAGCCCGTAGCGGCGGTCATATTCGGCGGCGAGGCTGGAGAACATGGCCGGCCAGAGATAACGGGCGCCGACAGCCTCGCGTCCTGCCCAGGCCGCGGCGCCGAGATTCTCCGCTGCGGTTTGCCCCGGCACATTGCGCATCATCTCGACGCCGATGACGCCGGCCAGGCCGTAGCGGCCGGCTTCGATATCCGCCATGGCCGCCAGGATCGCCATCGAACCGGACGCGCAGGCCGCTTCGTGCCGGCTGGTCGGCAGACCGGCAAAGGCGGGATTGGCGTGGACGGCCATCCCGCCCAGCAGCCCCTGGCCGCAGAAGAGTTCCGCCGCGAAATTGCCGACATGGAGCACTTCGACATCGCCGGCATCGATCCGCGCATCCTCGAGTGCGGCAGCCGTGGTCTCGGCGATCATGTCGAACAGGCCCTTGTTCTCGCGCGTCCAGTTGCGCGCAAAATCGCTCTGGGCGCCGCCGAGAATGAAGACGGGCGGGGCGCTGGTCCGGGCGGTCGATCGATAGGTCATGGCGTCCCCTTTTCGGTGTTCGGCGGCTTTTGGCACTCTGGCCGTCAGGCGATGATGATCTCGACGGGCAATCTGACAATGAATTAACTTGCGTAGTCAAACCCACTTTATCGATGCTACGATCATGGAGCAAGTGGAGAGCTGTGAGCCTGCTGCTGGTGGCCTGTGCAAGTCTGTCTGCAGGCGCGATAAAGGCGAAGCCGTGCGGCCTGTTGCGGCGTCTGCGCAGGACCACCCCGGTTTGGATTCGCAAGTTCGTTCCGGGTGCGGGACGTCCAGCGTGCACGGTCAGACAGCCGATCTTCTGGTTTCAGTGCGCAAGTGCATATTCGCCGAACAATGGCGGCAAGTCCCTTATATATCGCGATTTATCGCCCCGTTAGAAGAATCCGTACTAACTTGCATTGACGAACCTAACTCGCTGCGTGTAGCGTTCCCTCCGGTGCGGCCCTCAAACCAATAGCGCTGGCAAGGCAGCTTCGGGTGCACCGAAGGGGAGGAATACCGTGAATAAGTTCAAACAAATGACGGCGCTGGCTCTGATACTCGGAATGACCGGGGCGGCCGGAGCCTATGCCCAGACCCCCGAGCCGGAAGACACCGGTTCGGGCCCGCAGCTCGACGTGATCCAGATCACGGCGCAACGCCGTGCGGCAAGCGTCCAGGATTCCGCGATCGCAGTTTCGGCGATCAGCGGGGAAAATCTCGAAAAGGACCGGATCCTCAGCTTCGAGGACCTGGCGGGCAGCGTGACATCGCTGTCCTTCACCGCATTGTCGCCGCTGGATCAGGAATTCAACGTCCGCGGCATCACCAATACCCGCCTCGACTCACCGTCGGCCGACCAGTCGATCGGCATCTTCCTGGACGACGTCTATGTCGGCCGGTCAGGGCTGTTCAATGCCGACATGTACGACATCGAACGGGTCGAGGTTGTGCGCGGCCCCCAGGGTGTGCTTCTGGGGCGCAATGTGGTTGGCGGTGCCATCAGCATCGTGACGGCCAGCCCGGAGTTCGAAACCGGCGGTGCCCTGTCGGTGTCCCTGGGCAATTACAATGAAACGCTCGTGCGGGGCCATGTGACCGGCCCGATCAACGAGGTGCTCGCAGGCCGGATTTCCTTCTCGTCCCGCGATCGGGGCGGTTTCAACCACGATCTGCTGCATGACCGCGAGCTGGACGATCTGCGCTCCTTGCAGGCCCGGGCACAGCTGCTGTTCCAGCCGATCGACGGCAATGTCTCGGCCCGCCTCGTCATCGACTATATGGACGACGAGTCGAACGGCTTCCATTCCGTGGCGATCGACGGCCCCGATCCGGCGACGCAAGGGCCGTGGAGCGCCATGCGCGAGCTGATCGGTACCGCCCGTGGCCGGCCGCTGGACATCCGCGAGAGCTTCCCGGAACACCCGATCTATGCGGGCGACACGGTGGAGTCCCCGCAGGCACTGCGGCGTGAAGCCTGGGGTGTCTCGCTCGACATCGACCGGGATATCGGCGATCTCGCCACCCTGACCAGCATCACCGGCTATCGCCAGGGGCACGCCTACAATCTCTATGACCAGACCGGCATGGGGCCGAACAGCGGCTATGGCATCGTTTCGCCGCTCCTGTTCCGTTTCCCGGTCAACGAACGCGAAGAGATCAGCCAGTTCACCCAGGAATTCCGGCTTGTCTCCGATCTGGGCGACAGCAATTTCGACTGGATCGTCGGTGCCTATTACCAGCATGACGAAGTCGAGAAGTACGACCGGTTCTGGGCGGAAGTTCCCTTCCCGGCCTTGGCGACCCTCTCCGGTGAATCGCACTGGGACAACTTCGCGGAAACCACATCTGCCGCGGTCTTCGGTCAGCTGGGCTACCAGTTCACCGAGAATTTCCGGGTCGTGGCGGGTATCCGTTACACGCGGGATGAAAAGTCCGGCACCGTGTTTGCGCGGGCTGTGGAAGGTGGCGACGCCTTCAACCCGACCGACCAGGTGGCCCTGACGCCGCTCGCCGGCACCTATGTGGAAGGCGACACCTTCTCGGCGAATTACGGCATGGAATGGGAAGAAGTAACGCCGCAGGTGACGGCGGAATACGAGCCCAATGACAATGCCCTGTTCTACCTGACCTGGTCGCGCGGCTACAAGGGTGGCGGTTTCGAGGACGATCCCGCCAATCCGGCGGCCGCCCAGGCCGGCTATGATCCGGAGACGGTCGAGAACATCGAGTTCGGCGCCAAGCTGGACTTCTTCGACCGGCGCGCCCGGCTCAATATCGCCGCCTTCATGATGGACTATCAGGACCTGCAGGTGACGCAGACCGATGACGGTTGCCTGTGCAACATCACCGACAATGCGGCCGACGCCGAGATCATGGGTATCGAGGCCGAGTTCCAGTTTGCCGCCACCGACCGCCTCATGATGTGGGCGGGCGCCACGGTGCTGGAAACCGAATATGTCGACTTTGTCGACAGCAACGGTCTGGACACGTCCGGCAACACGCTTCAGCGGACCCCGGAGACCCAGTTCAATGTCGGTGCCGAGCTGACGCTCGATGTCGGTGCCTGGCGGGACGCGCTCTCCATCCGTGGCAATTACAGCTATCAGGGCGAGATGTTCTGGGCACCGGACAACGCCCAGACGGAAGACGCATACGGCCTGCTTGACGGCCGTGTCACTCTGACGCCGCCGGATCGGGACTGGACCGTCTCGGTGTGGGGCAAGAATCTGACCGACGAGATCTATCGCACCAATATCATCGCCTTCTTCGGCGATGAGGTGTCCCGCCTGGGCGCGCCGCGCACCTACGGGATCGAGCTCTCGACGACCTTCTAGACATGCAAAAGCCCCGGCGCCATGGCGCCGGGGCTGCACTCCCGCCTGAGCCGGCCGTCAATGACGGGCCGGCTCGTTTTTTGCCCGGCTCAGGTCTTCGGCGCCATCCGGTCGGCCATCGACTTGGCCAGGCCATGGGGATCGCGCGCCAGATGCGCGCGCACGGCGATGGAATGCGGATCGGTGTCGTGCTCGGCGACGCCGTTCGCGATGGCCCAGAGACCGGCCTTGCCGATATCGCGCGGCTGCGACTTCTTCACCTTCACATGCGCGGCCATGCGTGTGTCGACCGAGCCGACGATCAGGGCCGTCACGCCCACGCCCAGCGGCGCCAGTTCCGCGCGCAAACAGTCTGACGCTGCGCGGGCGGCAAACTTGGACGGGCTGTAGCCGCCCATGTCGGGAACGGCGACGATACCGCCGGCGGAGAGCACATTGATGATGCCGCCACCGCCGTTCGCGGCGATGACCGGCGCGAAGGCCCGGCTCATCGACAGGACGCCGAAATAATTGACCTCCATCTCGCGCCGGGCCGCATCGGGGTCGTCAGTGCCGTAGAGGCGCTGCATCTCGAACGCGCCGGCATTGTTGACCACGAGCGTGACATCGCGCGCCTTGTCCGCGGCAGCGGCAACTTGGTCGGGACGGGTGACGTCGAGCTCGACGGGCACAATCCGGGCGGGATCCGTCTTCGCGACGTCTTCAGCATCGGCGAGCTTGCGGGCGCCGACATAGACGCGTGCCGCGCCATGGTCGAGCAATTCCTCGACAAAGCCGAGGCCGATGCCCCGGTTGCCGCCGGTAACGATCGCTGTGCAGCCTTCGATCTTCATGTCAGCTCCAGTCCTGGCTGTAGAGAATGTCGTCGGGTTTCTTGGCGCCGCGAACGAGAGCCGCCGGGTCTGGCGCGATGGCGCCGCGGCCCCAGCTCTCATGCAGCGGCATTTCGTGGTTCCACTCCCAGGCGAGGCGGCGATGGGCGATCGCCCAGCGGCCGTCGCGGCGCTCGAACCGGTCGATGACGCGCGCCATGGTAAGGCTGTCGAACGGATCGTCGACGCCGGTGTCGCGGCGGGAGAAGGTCATGATGTAGCACTCGGTCAGGGCGCGATCGCCGTCGAGCTCGATCATGATGTTGGTAATTGCGTGAGTCATGCGCGGCGCCTTGGGCAGGACTTTGCGCATGGTGGCCACATAGTCCGCGGCCGGGCCCTTGAACGTGCCGCCATGATCCTCGATGGCGTCGTCGTGATAGGCCGCAGCGATCAGGTCGGCATCGCCCCGGTCGGCTCCGCGGCAATAGCTGACAAGGACCTCGTAGATGGCCTGCTTGTCCAGCAGGGCGCGGAGCTCGGTCATCAGGGTACTGTCGTCATCGGGCATCGTGTCGGACATGGTCAATTCCTTGTCTTGCGGGACGGTTCGAGTACTGCCGGACGAGCCGTCAGCGCTCTGGTGTAGTCAGGCAGCGGCATTCCGGCCGCACTGCGATCGGCAGAGCCGCGGTCGAAATAGTCGCGCCAGCCGGTGATCAGATCGCCGTCGAATTCCAGGATGCCCATATAGGGAACGACCGCATGGTGACCGTCTGCCGTGTCGAAGGCATCGACACCTTCGACGAACAGGGCGTCCTCGGTCTCGGCGATCCTGAAGATGCGCCAGTGCGGATTGCGGACCTTCGCCTTGTAGGCCTCCAGGAATTCCCGGGCGCCGGCCTTGCCATGCTTGGGTGGCTGCGAGATCGCGGAGTAGTGCCACACCAGGTCATCGCTGAGATGGGTCAGCACGGCGTCGATATCCTGATCGCGACACCAGACATCGATGATGGACTGGAGAATCTCGGTTTTTCGGCTCATTTGCGGGCCTTCCTTTCGGCGCCCGGTGCCTGCCAGGCCAGGGTGAGCGGCGTTTGTGAAATGCCGGGTTCAGCGGCGACCGCGTGGCGAAGCGTATTGAGGACGGCGCCGGCGACGCCGAGCATTTCCGGCGTGGTGCGATCGGTCCAGCCCGCCGGCGGTTCCAGACCGAAGCTCAATGCAACGCTGGGCGTGCCGTCGACCCGGATCGACCACAGACCCGGCTCGGCTTCGGCCGGATCGGGCGGTTCCATGGTCCAGGACACGCCAAGTTCGACGCGTACGGCGCCGTCGGCTTCGGCTTGCCACAGCCAGTCGATACGCGCCGCGCGTCCCGGTTCGATCCGTCCCGCTGCGATCTCGAGGGCTACCCGCGCCGGCCGCAGGCTGTGCGCCTTGATGACGCGTTCGGCGGTCCAGCCCAGCCGCTGCGCGACGCAGGCCGTCACTTCCTCGAACAGGGCATTCATCATGCCGGCGGGTGCCCAGTCCGGTGAATTGGGATCGACGGTGTCGACCTCGGCGCCGAAGCCGATCACGTCGAAGACGTATTCCGGGCTCTTGACCGCACGGCAGTCGACAATCTCGTGGATCGAGACGCGTTTGACATCGCTGCACACACCGGTCGCCAGAACGGCCAGTTTTTCCGCGGCAAAGCCCGGATTCAGACCGGCGCCCATGAAGGTGGCATTGCCCTCACGGCCGGCGGCCTCGAACGCGTCCCGGCGGGCCTTGGGCCAGTAGTCGGGATTGGTGCCACCATTGATGCTCACGACATTCTTGCCCGAGCGCAGCAGGCGCTGGATGTCTTCGTCATGGCGCTCGAAAGGCGGGTCCAGCCGGGCCGCGTGTATGACGACATCGGCGTCCAGTTTCAGGATGTCCTCGATGTCGCGGGTGGCCACCACGCCCACCGGATCCCGGCGCGCGATATCGCCGGCATCGCGGCCGGCCTTGCGGTCGCCATAGACATAAAGTCCGACGAGTTCGGTTTCCGGACTGTCGATGACCGCCTGGAGGCAGGTCCGCCCCATGGCGCCGGTGGCCCACTGGATCACACGCAGGGTCATTTGCCCGGCTCCGAATTGTGCCGCGCCATGGTCTTGTAGAGGTCGGCAAAGGCCGGCTCCGCACCGGGGAAGCCCCGCGCGGTTTCCAGGCCGGACTGGGTCTCGGCAAAGGCGTCGAACGCGTCGAGGGTCTGTGGCATCGGCCCGCCTTCGGTTTCGACGATCCTGATCTTGCGCAGCCAGCCGGCCCCGCCAAGCCAGATCTCGCCCGTGCGGGTGAGGTCGGGCGAGACCAGCCAGGCCGCCGCGGGGGCGATATGCTCGGGCAGAAGGCGCGGATCGATCTCGTCCGGGCGGCTGACATCCGCTGTCATCTGGGTGGCCGCATAGGGGCACAGCACGTTCACAAGGATGCCCGGCTTGCGCCATTCGTCGGCCAGGGTCAGCGCGAAGGCATTCATGGCGCCCTTGGAGGCCGCATAGGCAGCACGGCCGCGCACGCCATAGAGCCCGGCCGAGGACGAGACCATCAGCACGCGCGCAGCAGACGAGGCTTCCAGAGCAGGCTGGCATGCTGCCAGGATATCGGCCGTGGCGAAGAGGTTGGTGTTCATGACCGCGCGGATCGTTGCCGGCCCTTCGGGTGAGAATTTGGCGGCCGGTCCGGTGATGCCCGCATTGCAGACGACGATGTCCAGCTGTCCGAACGCATCGAGCGCGGCCTTGGCGAGGCGTTCGCCGGCCTGGGGATCGGTGATGTCGGAGTGTTCGGCAACGGCCTCGCCGCCGGCATCGCGGATTTCCGCAGCGACGGCTGCGGCTTCGTCGGCGCGGCCGGGCTTGAGGCGGTTGTTGACGATGATGCGGGCGCCCTGGCGGGCGAGCTCGCGGGCGAATGCCGCCCCCAGCCCCTTGCCGGCGCCGGTGACGATTGCGACCCGGCCTTCGAGCGGCCGTCGAGAGGGATTTGAAGCTTGCATAAGCAAACTATAAAACGATGGTTTTATAGTGCAAGTCAGTTTCGGCGCGGTGACCGTTTTTGGTCAGGCCCTGCCGGTCGCGTCCGGGGCGCGGCCCGGACTTTCCGCGATCTCGAAGGTCACCTCTTCCGGGGCGACAGGCTGGCGGCAATGCGAGCAGACGACGACCGGGGTCAGCTCATGGCCGCAGGGTTTGTGCGTCAACAGCAACGGCGGGCCCTCCGGAGAGACGTAATAGGTGTCGCCCCATTGCAGCAGCATCAGCAGGATCGGGTAATAGTCGATCGCCTTTTCCGTGAGCCGGTATTCATAGCGGTTGGGTCGCGTTGAATAGGGGTGCATCTCCAGCATCCCGATCTGGCAGAGCCAGTTCAGGCGCTCGGACAGGATATTGGTCGCGATCGCGGTGTCTTCGCAGATCTCGTCGAACTTGCGCAGGCCGGTGAAGATCGACCGCAGGACCAGGCTCGCCCAGCGGTCGCCGGTGATCTGGGCGACATGGTCCAGCAGGATGGAGTCGGCCTCGCGGTTCGTTGCCGTGTCGCGGTGGCGGCGCCGGCGTGAATAGGTCGGCGTCATCCAGCCCAGGCCCGGGCCTTCGCTCCAGGCCATCTCGCGCGCATGGATCTCGCCGCCGCAATCGCCGCACGCGGGCACGGGCTCGAACTCGTGGCCGCAGCCTGTGTGGCGCAGGGTGATCGAGATCTTGCCCTCGCTCGGGCCCCAGCGGCGCTCCCAGCGCAGCATCATCAGTGCCGTCCAGTAGAGACCACGGCCCTTCTCGGTCAGTCGGTACTCGAACCGTTTGGGCGAGGTGCTGTAGGGCGTCTTCTCCAGCACGCCGGCCGCCATGAGGCGTTTCAGGCGGTCGGACAGGAGCGGCTTGAGCAGGCCGGTCCGGTTGCGCAGCTCCTCGAACCGGCGGGCACCGAGCCAGTTTGCCTCGAGGATCAGCAGGATCGAGGTGTCGCCGACGACTTCGAGGGCACGCCAGATCGAGCAGGTACGAATGAATTTGCGGTCGGACATGTCGTGAGGCGCGATGGGTTCCTGTTGATCTGATGCGGAGCCCGAATCCGCGCTCCGCTTGCGCAGTGATACCTGTTAAGCGCCATGGCCCGCCATCGCAAGGCTGCCGGCCGGTCTGCGACAATCAGACCGGCCGGACAGACCTCAGACGTTGACCTCCCGCCGGGCATAGCCGGCCGACAGGAAGAAGAGGCCGGTGGCAATCGCAAAGCCGATCGGCGACACGATCGCGATGGCATAACGCACCCCGTCATCGAACGGGAAGAAGGTGTCGCCCACCAGCGCGGTGGCGGTCGGTCCGGCACCCAGGCCGATCAGGTTCACCACGAAGAGGTAGATCGCCGACAGGGTGGCCCGCATCCGGTTGGGTGTGAGCTGCTGAAGTGCGCTCGCGGCGGCGCCGATGGGCACGGCTGCTGCCGAGAAGAAGACCACGAAGGCGATGGCCGACAGCGCGGGCGATCCGGCCAGCGGGAAGATCACGGCAAACACGGTCCCCGCAAGGCCCGCAAAGCCGCAGAAGGCGAGGCGCCCTGCCGCCGTCCCGCCGCCGAAACGGTCTGTCGCCCAGCCACCGCCCACCAGGCCGATCAGTCCGCCGATGATCAGCGCGCCGCCGGCGAGGTGACCGGCTGATGCCAGGTCCATGCCGTGTACGCGGATCAGGAAGACCGGGAACCAGGAAACCGCGGCAAACACGGCGAAATTCACCATGCCGACCGCGAAGCACAGTCCCAGCACGGCGCCGGCGCGTTTGCGGATAAAGCTCATCACCTCGCGCATCGGCACGGCTTCGCGCACAGTCCCGGCGGCGACGCCGTGACGGGGCGGTTCGGGCAGGATTATGAACAGGCCCGCAATCAGCAGGCCGGGCATTCCGACGATGATGAAGGTGGCCTGCCAGGCGCTGAGTTCGCCGAACAGGGGCAGGGAAATCGACCCCGCATTGGCGACCATCTCGATCACGACGGCGCCGATCAGGAAGGCCAGGCCCGCGCCGACGGCCGATCCCAGGCCGTAAACGCCCATGGCAAGGCCCAGGCGTTTCTGCGGAAAGGAATCCGAGATGATCGAATAGGCGGCCGGCGACAGGGTCGCCTCACCGACCCCCACGCCCATGCGTGCCAGGAAGAGCTGCCAGTAGTGTACGGCCAGGCCGCAGGACGCGGTCATCACGCTCCACAGCGCCACACCGGCGGCAACGATGGGCAGGCGTGTCGAGCGGTCGATCAGCCGGCCCAGCGGCAGGCCCATCACGGTATAGAAGATCGCAAAGGCGAAGCCCTGCAGCAGGCTGACCTGCGTATCCGTCAGATCCAGGTCGGCTTTGAGGGGCTCAACCAGAAGACCGATGATCATGCGGTCGATGAAGGAAAAGATGTAGGCGATGAAGAGTACGGCCACCATCGCCCAGGCCACGGCCGGCGCGGGGTAACCGTCCTCGCTGGCGGCGGCCCCGCCCGGGCCGCCGGCCGTCGCGTCACTCACCGGGCTTCTGCGTCGAAGTCGGTGTGAATGCCCATGGCTTCGAGAAGCTCGGCGCGGTCATAGTATTCCCGCCACTCCTGGATCGAGCCGTCATCATTGATCTCGATGACGCCGACCACCGGTACGGCACCCGCATGACCGTTATAGACAAACTCGTCGACCCGCTCGATGAAGACAACATCGCCGACCTGGCCGATATTCCGGACATTCAGCGTGATCTCCTCGATACCGGCGCCGATATGGCCGATCCGGGCCGCCAGGGCTTCATGGCCCACGATCGGGTCGACCATCATGGAATGCAGCGAACCGTCCTCGGCAAACATCGAGACGACGCGGTCCCAGTCCTGCGTATTCCAGGCATCGACCATGTCCAGAACGACCTGGACTTTCGGATTGTCAGAGGTCTGCTGCGTGCCGGTGTCGGCAAGCGCGGCCCCGGTAGGCATGGCTACGCTCAGCGCGAGAGCGACGACAAGATTGCGCATGAATTCCTCCCATAGGTTTTATTGTGCAAGTCATAAGAGCGGGAGAAGTCCGGCGCGTCAAGCAGAACCGGACTCGCCGGCCAGCAGGGGCTCGACCCAGGCCGGCACAGGCTCGCCCGCGCGCGCCGCAGCAATCGCGGCGCTGTCGACATAGTCCCGCCAGCGCCAGATGCGGCCGTCGCGGAATTCGAAAACGCCGGCATAGGGGGTGCGGATACGCACACCATCGGCATTCACATAATCATCGACCCCTTCGACCATCAGCAGGTCGCCGGTTTCGCTGTGCCGGGTGATCGACCAGGCGATCTCCGTCTGCCCGGCCCCGAATTTTTCGAGAAAGCGGCGGATGGCGTCGCGGCCCTCCAGCGGGCGGGAGCCGACATGATAGTGATAGACAACATCCTCGCAGACAGCGTCCAGCACGGCTTCGATATCGCCGCGCTTCCAGGCTTCGATGATGCGATGAACGGTGTCGATATGCGCCATGCCGCCGCCTTTCGGTGAGTTGCGAGCGCAGCCTAGCCATTTAAGGTAATGTAATGCAAGTCATAACACGGGACGGGATTCCGGGTTTGTCCGTTCATCGATTGACAGTGCCGCGAAGAGCGCTCTAACGTGACATGAATTGCATAATAATACCTGGATATCGTCATGCCCGCAGACTACCGCGCCGTGGAATTCCCGCCGGTTGACCTTGAAATAGACCGCCGCCCCGACGGGGCGATGGTGATGACGCCGCGCGAGCCGCTTGATGTCAGGGATGCCTCCGTCCCGGCGGGTCTGGCGCGTCAGGCGCGGCTGCAGCCGGACAAGGTGCATCTGGCGGCCCGTCCCGGGCGGGGCGAGCCCTGGGTGACGGCGAGTTTTGCCGAGGTGAAGGCACGCGCCGATGCGCTGACCCGTTTCCTGCTCGACAGGGGCGTGGACCCCACGCGGCCGCTGATGATTGTCTCGGGCAATTCGATCGATCACGCTGTCGTGCGCTACGGCGCAATGGGGGCGGGTGTGCCGGTGTGTCCGGTCAGTGCGAATTATGCCCTGCTGGGCGCAGCCGGCGGGTTCGAGCGTCTGCGCCACGTGATGGACATGGTCGATCCGGGCTTCGTTTTCGCGGAAACGGCGGCCTATGCCCCCGCAGTCGACGCGACCGCGCCGGCCGATGCGGTGGTGTTGAGCCGTGCCCCCGAAGCTTTCAGGGTGCCGGCGGTTGATCTTGCGGATGTGCTGTCCACGCCCGCGGGCGACGACATCGAAGACCGGATCGCTGCGCTCGATCCCGATGCGCCGGCCGCCTACATGCTGACGTCGGGCTCGACCGGAAAACCCAAGGCCGTGATCCACACCCAGCGCATGATCACCTCCAATCTCTACCAGGGCTGGCAGGTGCTCGGGCGTGCCGCCGGCTGGGACGATGTGCTGCTGGAATGGCTGCCCTGGAGCCATGTCTCCGGTGCGTTTTCCTCGATGGCGGCCGCGATTTTCGGCGGCACTTTCTATATCGACAACGGCAAGCCGCTGCCCGGCCTGTTTGACGAAACGATCGAGAATCTGCGCGAAGTCCCGCTGACCTACTTCACCAATGTGCCCGCAGGCTATGCAATGCTCACCGAGGCGCTCGAGAAGGATGTGGCGCTGCGCAAGACCTTCTTCGAGAAGCTTCGCCTGATGCTTTATGGCGGAGCGGGTCTGCCGCAGCCCGTCTATGACCGGCTCCAGGCGATTGCCGAAAAAGAGACCGGAAAACGCGTCTTCATGACGACCGGTTACGGCGCTACCGAGACGACATCGGGCTGTATGTCGATCTATTTCCACTCGGAAAAAGTCGGGATCGGCCTGCCGATGCCGGGCCTTGAGGTGAAGCTTGTCCCGCTGGACGAGACCCGTTTCGAGCTGCGCATGAAGGGGCCGATGGTGACGCCCGGATATCTCGGGCGGCCTGACCTGGAAAGCCAGATCCGTGACGAGGACGGCTTCTACAGGATCGGCGACACCGCCCGCTTTCACGATCCGGCCGATCCCAACCAGGGCCTCGCCTTTGCCGGCCGGCTGGCCGAGGAATTCAAGCTCGACACCGGCACATTTGTCAGCGGCGGCGAGCTGCGGGCCGAACTGGTGCGTGTCGGGGCTCCGCTGATCACCGATCTCGTACTGTGTGGTGAAAACCGGCCCTACCTGTCCGCCCTGATCTGGCCTAACGCGGGGGCCCTGGCGGCCGAGGCCGGACTGCCGGACATGCCGCCCGCCGAGCTGGTGCGCGATCCGCGTGCCCTGGCCGCCATCGAAGCGCGTCTTGCAGCACACAATGCCGCGTGTTCCGGCTCGAGCGAACGCATTCGCCGGTTTGCGCTGCTGTCGGACCCGCCGAATGCCGAGCGGCACGAAGTATCTGACAAGGGAACGATCAATCAGGAGGCGGCCCGGCGGCATCGCGCCGCCGATGTGGAGCGTCTTTATGCCGACACGCCCGATGCGGGCGTGGTGGAAGTCGCACGCTGACGACCTGCCTGACCAACGGAGCAAGACATGCCTGAATTTGTGTTTGTGATCGGCGTCAATTTCGCCGTCCTGATCGGTACCATGCTGGCCCTCTGGCTGATCAGCGTCGCCATCGGCGATGTCAGCTTCATCGACTCATTCTGGGCAGCAGGCTTTGTGCTGGTCGCCTTTGTGACCCATTTCCTGACGCCGGACGGCGACGCCCAGCGCAAGCTCCTGCTGCTGGCGATCACGACGGTCTGGGGGCTGCGGCTGGCCGGCTACCTCCTCTGGCGCTGGCGCAAGGAGGGGCCGGACAAGCGCTATGTCGCACTGCTCGGCAAGGCCAAGGGCAATCCGCACATCACCAGCCTGACCAAGGTCTTCCTGCTGCAGGGCGTCCTCTTGTGGATCGTCTCCCTGCCGGTCCAGCTGGGCCAGGTGCCGGCGCAGCCGGCCGGCGTCAGCTGGCTGGCCTGGGCCGGCGCTGCGCTGGCGATCATCGGTATCTTCTTCGAGAGCGTCGGCGACTGGCAGATGGCGCGGTTCAAGGGCAATCCGGACAATGCCGGCAAGGTGATGGACCAGGGCCTGTGGCGCTATACGCGGCATCCCAACTATTTCGGCGATGCCTGTGTGTGGTGGGGCCTGTTCCTGATCGCGGCGGAGACCACGCTGGGCCTGTTCGCGATCGCCGGTCCGATCCTGCTGACCTTCCTGCTCGTCCAGTGGAGCGGTGCCGCGCTTCTGGAGCGCCGCCTCAAGCGGTCGCGCCCCGAATACGAGGCCTATATCCGCCGCACCAGTTCCTTCATTCCGATGCCGCCGCGCCGCGATACCGGCGAAACGGCCTGATCACAGGAGTCCCCGATGTCTGTTGTGAAGCTCGGCACGGTCCCGCACCGAGATCCCGATCCGACCCATCCCTATACGTCCGGTGCCTGGACGCCGGTGTTCGACGAGTATGACGCCGACGGTCTCGAAGTGATCGGCGAGATCCCGAAGGATATCGACGGGATCTACGTGCGGAACAGCGAGAACCCGGCCTTCGGATCGATCGGTCTCTATCACCCGTTCGACGGCGACGGCATGATCCACACCATGTCCTTCCGCGACGGCAAGGCGAGCTACAAGAACCGCTTTGTGCGCACCAAGGGCCTGATGGCCGAGATCGAGGCGGGCAAGCCGCTCTGGGCGGGCATCGCCGAGGATCCGCGCCTGTCGACCCGGCCGGGCTGGGGCGCGCATGGTGGCATCAAGGACTCCTCATCGACCGATGTCGTGGTGCATGCCGGCAAGATCCTGTCGACCTTCTACCAATGCGGGGAGGGCTACCGGCTTGATCCTTACACGATGGAACAGTTCGGGACCGAAGGCTGGGTGCCGCTCGACGGCATTTCGGCGCACCCCAAGCTGGACGAGAACACGGGCGAGCTGCTCTTCTTCAACTACTCCACCCATGCGCCCTACATGCACTATGGCGTGGTCGGGCCGGACAACAAGCTGAAGCACTATATCCCGATCCCCGTGCCGGGCCCGCGCCTGCCGCACGACATGGCCTTCACCAAGAACTATTCCATCATCGCGGATCTGCCGCTGTTCTGGGACGCCGACATCCTGGCCAAGGGGCGGCACGCGGCGCGTTTCCACCGCGACATCCCGACCCGTTTCGCCATCGTGCCGCGCTATGGTCAGCCGGAAGACATCCGCTGGTTCGAGGCCGAGCCGACCTATGTGCTGCACTGGATGAATGCCTGGGAAGAGGGCGACGAGATCGTGCTCGACGGCTATTTCCAGGAGGATCCGGCGCCCAAGCCGCTCGAGGCGCCCGGTGGCGATCCGCGGCTGGGCCAGCTGATGGCCTATCTGGACGAGAACTCGTTCAAGCCGAAGCTTCACCGCTGGCGCTTCAACCTGAAGACCGGCGCCGTCAGCGAAAGCCATCTCGACGACCGGCTGCTCGAATTCGGCAGTTTCAACCAGATGTATGGCGGCGAGAAGTCGCGCTATCTCTACTCCACCTTCACCAAGCCGGGCTGGTTCCTGTTCGAGGGTCTCGTGAAGCACGACTTCGAGACCGGCAAGAGCGAGACCCTGAATTTCGGCGAGGGCCGCTTCGGCAGCGAGGCGCCGTTTGCACCGCGCGTCGGCGCCAGGTCGGAGGATGACGGCTATATCGTCTCCTTCATCACGGACATGGTCGAAAACCGCTCGGAATGCGTGCTGATCGACGCGCAGAACATCGCCGACGGCCCGGTGTGCCGGATCATCCTGCCCCACCGGATTTCCAGCGGTACGCACGCATGCTGGGCCGACGGCCCGACCGTGCGTGCAGCCCAGTCAGCAGCCTGAACGGAGATTGGACATGAGCTATCCGCCGAACACGCTTGAGACCCTGATCGCAAAGCAGGACATCCAGGACGTCCTCGCGCGCTATGCCCGGGGTGTGGACCGGGCCGACGCCGACCTGCTCCTGTCCTGCTATCACGCCGATGCGATCGAGGAGCATGGCAGCACCTACAAGGGACCCGCGCACGAATACGTGCTGGGCGCGGTCGAGCGTCTGGCAAAGCTGAGCCATCCGATGGCGCACTATGTCAGCAATGTCCATGTCGAGTTCTCGGACGATGGCGAGACGGCCTGGGTCGAAAGCTATGTGCTGACCTTTGCGCGTTTCGACGACAAGTCGGGCCAGGCGCACGATACACTGACCGGTGGCCGGCTGGCCGACCGCTTCGAGCGCCGCGGCGGGATCTGGCGGATCGCCCACCGCAAGATGGCCTTCGACTGGAACCGCGACGCCCCCGCCAACGAGACCTGGTGCCTGGGCCTGTTCAATCCCGACGACCCCAAAATGGTGATGGGCAAGCGCGGCAGGGAAGACCTGTCTTACAGCCGGTTCTAGCGACGGGAGCGCGGAGCTTGAGGTCTCCGCGCTATCCACGCCTTACCCTCCGAATACGACCGGCGAGAGCCAGAGGGCGGCCATGGCCAGGACGGCGATGGCGACGATGTTCAGCAGGAAGCCGGCCCGGGCCATGTGCGGGATCGAGACCAGGCCCGAGCTGAACACGATGGCATTCGGCGGTGTTGCGACCGGCAGCATGAAGGCGCAGCTGGCCGCCAGCGTCACCGGAATGACGAAGACCAGCGGGTCCTGACCGGTTTCAACGGCGATCGCGGCAATGACCGGCAGGAAGGTCGCGGTGGTCGCGAGATTGCTGGTCAGCTCGGTCAGGAAGATGACGAGCGCCGTCGCGGCGATCACCAGCAGGGCGAGGTTGAGGGCGCCGAGCGGGGCCAGCTGTTCACCCAGCCAGAGCGCAAGGCCCGAGCTGGCGACGGCAGAAGCCAGCGCCAGGCCGCCGCCGAACAGGATCAGCACGCCCCAGGGCAGCTTGCCCATATCCTCCCAGACCATGAGCGCCTGCCCGTCCTTGCCGGAGGGAATGAGGAAGGCTGCAACCGCGGCGATCATGGCGATGCCCGTATCCGAGATCGAGCCGATCACCGGCACGCCCGACAGGACGCCGCGTCCGACCCAGCCGATCACCAGAAAGGCGAACAGCATGGCCGTGCGGGCCTCGGCCGTGCTCATCGGGCCAAGGGCCGTGCGCATCTGGCCGATATGCTTCATGGCGTCTGCGGAGGCGGTGAAGCTGACAGGGAAGATGATACGGGTCAGCGTCAACCAGGCGATCGGAAGAAGCACGGCGCTTACCGGAACACCGACCAGCATCCAGCGCGCGAAATCGACCTCGACGCCATAGCTGTCGGACATGAAGCCGACCATGAACGCATTCGGCGGCGTGCCGACGAGGGTGGCGACACCGCCCAGCGTGGCCCCGTAGGCGAGGCCCAGCAGCAGCGCGATCGAGAAATTGCTCCGCTGGCGAACGTCGAGATCGGGCATGGTCTCGCCGATCACGGTCACTACGGAAACCGCGATGGGCAGCAGCATCAGCGTCGTCGAAGTGTTGGAAATCCACATGCTGACGATTGCCGCGGCGAGCATGAATCCGCCGACGAGTGCGCGCGCATTCGTGCCCACCATGCGGAAGACGCCGAGGGCGATGCGCCGGTGCAGGCCGCACCGCTCGATGGCCAGCGCCACGACGAAGCCGCCAAAGAAGAGATAGATGATCGGGTGGGCGTAGGGTGACGAGATCTCGCCGATCGTCGAGACGCCCAGGATGGGAAAGAGGACCAGCGGCAGGAAGGCGGTGATGGCAACCGGAATCGCTTCCGTTGCCCACCAGATCGCCATCCAGGCACCGATTGCGGCGACGAACACGCCTTCGTTCGACAGGCCTTCCGGGCGCAGGAAGAGCCCGATCAGGATTGCAGCCAGCGGGCCGGCGGCCAGTCCGATGCGCTGATAGAGGGCGGGCGCGTCGTCATGCGTCGCGTCAGTCATGTCAGTCTCCGTTCGTGGCAAGCTGGCAGGCGGCTGTATTGTAGATGTGTTCGGGAACAAGATGGCGGACGGCGGCGGGCGCCATCCGGGTGTTGTCGTGGGCTATGCCGGGCACGGTCGCGACGGCCCAGCCGTGTTCCAGTCCGGCATCGGCGGCCAATCGATCCACCAGGGCGGCAGTATTCAGGCCGCGCTCGAACCGGTGTGCGCCCTGGGCCCGGGCCTCGGGGGTCTGGCGCAGATTGGATGCATTCGGATCATTGTCGGCTTCGCCCAGAAGCAATGTGACCGGCAGGGCGGCAATAACGCCCGGATCGAGCGGCGTGCGCGGCGCGCCGGCAAAGCCGTACGGCCATTCGACCGAGGTATCGGGCCAGGTGTACCAGCCGGCATTGGCGACGACCGCGGCCTCGACATGCGTGTCCGGCGTCAGCATCAGGAAACGATGGACGAACTGCGCGCCGGCCGAATGCCCGAATATCGAGTAGCCGCTGCGCGTCGAGCCCAGTCCGGCGCGCATGGTGGCGAACAGGGGCTCGATGGCGTCGAACGCGGACACCGCATCCGTGCCCGGCAGCGGCTCGCCCAGATTATACCCGGAAGATCCCGGAAAGCCGTTCCGGTCGAAACCGGGAGCGATGATTGCCAGCCCGCAGGCGTCGGCCAGTTCGATCCAGGCGTCGCGATAATCGTCGGGATTTCGGTTCACGCCGTGCATGACAAAGATGACGGGAGCGTCTGCGGGCAGGTTCTCCGGACGATAGGTCTCGACCGTGAGGTCGGGTCCGCCCCATCCGGAATAGATCAGCGAGGCGCGGCCCGAAGGGATGGCAAAACTCGCGTCCGTGCCTTGCGCAAGGGCGGTGCCTGTCATCATGGACAGGGCGGCGAGCGTGACAATGTGGGTAAATCGCATGTGAGACGGTCCGGATTCGGGCCGGGAGGGCAGGCTGGATGGACGGTGTGCTAGATCGCCCGGTTGCTGTGCATGCGGGCGAACTGGTCACACTTCGAGCGTGCCCTGGAATTCATGCTACCCTCCCCGCATTTTGCGTTTCCGTGACAGTGACGGGGAAGTTCCGACGGTGTCAATAAAAAACGTACACGCTGTTCAAATTGCCTTCCTTCGGGCTTGTCAGCGATGCCGGGCTGGGCTTGTATGGGGAGGAGCAAGGCGGGCTGCCGGTACGGTGGCGTGTCGCAAATGCCCGCGGGATCGATCTTTTCCGGTCCCGTACTCAAAGGAAAGAGGCACGATCTATGAGCGTACTCCGTCCGGACTTCCCCGATCATTCTTCGCCATTTTCGCGCGAACAGGAGCGTCAGCGCAAGGAGGCGGCCATCCTGTCCGCGGCCGCGCGGCGTTTCGACGCTGAAGGCGTCCACGCGACGCGGCTTGAGGATATCGCCGCGGATCTGGGCCTGACGAAAACCGGGATCAGCTATTATTTTGCGTCCAAGGAAGACCTGGCCGGTGAGGTCTACCGCGCATCGGCGCGGGCCCTGGCCGAGGCGGTCGAGATTGCCCGTACGGCGGACGGTGCCGCCGCCCAGCTGCGCAGATTGTTCGAGGTTTTCGCCGATCACATGCGGGCTGTGTCGGAAGGCCGGCGGCACAATCTTGCGGCGATCAATGATCTTGACGCGCTGGGGGACGAACTTCACGCCAGTATAGCGGCGGAGTTGTCGCGCTGCGTTTCGGACGTCAACGGCATGATCGCCCGCTGGGCCCGCGAAAGCGGTGCGCCGCTCGGACGGCCCGAACCGGCGACCTTCCTCGTTTTCGAGCTTCTCGACTGGATGGGATCCTGGCCGCGGCGCAAGCGCGACTGGAATATCGACACGGCGGCAGACACGCTCCTCGATATCCTCGCAGGAGGGCTCACGGCGGGTGGCGACTGGCAGCCGGCGCCTCTTCAGCCGGGAATACCGGATGTCGGCGTGCCGCAGGTCTTTGACCGCGAAGCGCGCAACCGCATGAAGCGGGAAGCCTTCCTCAAGGCAGGCACGCGCTTCTTCAACAAGAAGGGTTTCGGCGGTGTCGCCCTGTCGGAAGTGGCTGCCTCGCTCGGGGTCACCCGCGGCGCTTTCTACTACCACATCCCTGACAAGGAGCAGCTGCTGGAGCAATGTCTTGAGCGGTCCTTCACCACGGTCGAGCAGGCGCTGGACCGGGCCGAGGGCGGTGGCCGTTCCGGTCTGGGCGTGATCGAGCACGCCATTCGCGACCTGATCTACCAGCAGGCCAGTGGCGTCACGCCGCTGTTGCGGCCTTCGCTGGCCGCAGCCCTGCCGGAGGCGCGGCAGCGCCGGCACGCGGCCAGACTGCGCAACATCGCCCGCCGCTTCGGTGATGCGCTCGAGCATGCCGTCGAGGCCGGTGAGGCGCGGCCGGTGGACATCCAGGCGGCCGAGCGCATTCTTACGCATGCCGTGTTCCTGAACGGCGGCTACACGATCGCGGCGGCGAACAGTTTCACCGACTGGCGGATATCCGAAGATCCGCTCACCGCGACCATCGACTATGTCTACATTCTCATGCGTGGTCTGGGAGCCGGGCAGTGAGCCGTCTGCGGCAGGCGGTTTGCGCAGCCGTCATCCTGTTTGCGGGACTGGCCCCCGGCGCCGCGGGCGCACAGTCCGAGAGTATCGAGGACGTCTTCTCGGATGCACGACTGAACGCCTATGTGCTGGAGATCGAGGCCGCCCTGGCGCGCGCCCAGGCGGCGGAAGGCGTGATCCCGCAATCGGCGGCCGACGCGATCACGGCTGCAGCGCGGCCGGAAGCGGTTCCGGCAGACGCGCTGGCGGCGGAATACGCGATTGTCCGGCACCGCATGGTCGCTTTCCTCAATGTGTTTTCGCGCTCGCTCGACGCCGACGCGGCCAACTATCTCCACTACGGTGCGACCACGGTCGACATCTACGATACGGCGGCGATCCTGCAGGTGCGCCGGTCGATCCTGCTTCTGATCGAGGATTTGCGGGCGATCGAGCTGCAATTGATCGATCTTGCCGAGACGCACCGTGACACGCCGATGATCGGCCGCACGCTGGGCCAGCACGCCCTGCCGATCACGTTCGGCAAGAAGGTATCCGGCTGGATTGGCGAAAACCGACGCCATATCGAGCGCCTGACAGACCTGCTCGACCGGGTCGAACGGTCGGCCATCATGAAAGGCGCGGTCGGCAGCTATGTCGGTCTGGGCGACCGGGCGCAGGCGGTCGAGCGCCGGTTCGGGCAAGAGCTGGGCCTGTCCGAGCCTTATGCCGATGACTGGCACGCCTCGCGCGACGTGTTTGCCGAATATGCGGTCAACCTCGGTCTGCTCGCGCGCTTTTACGGTCGGGTCGGGCAGGAGGTCTTCCTGTTGCAGATGACGGATGTCGCGGAGGTTATCGAACAGCGCAGCAGCACGGCTGTCGGGTCGAGCACCATGCCGCACAAGAATAATCCATCCCTGTCCGAGGCGCTGATCCACTATTCCCGGACCATTCCCGCCCTGTCGGATATCGTCGCCGACGACATGATCAATTTCTTCGAGCGCGACAACACTTCGCGGCCCAATGACGCCATCGGCGAACTGTCGATCGAGGCCGGGGACATGCTGTCTGCGGCAAACCGCCTTGTGGGGCGGCTGCATGTCGATGCCGAGGCGATGCGCCGCAATCTCGACCGGTCGGGCGGCTGGATCCTGTCACAGCGTTTCGTGTTCGCACTGGCACCCCATATCGGCCGGACCGAGGCGGAGGAGCTGATCCGCGACCTGGCCGCCGAGGCGCATGAAAGCGGTGCCGGCCTTCGGGAAGCGGTGATGGAAAATGCCGTTATCCGCGAAGCGCTTGGCGAGGCGGAAATCGATGCCCTGCTGGACCCGGAAACCTATCTCGGCCTGGCGGGCGAGCAGGTCGATGCCGTGGTCGCCGCAGCGCGGGCAGCGCGCGAGACGGACCCGTCCGTCGACTGACAGACTCCACCGCATTCGATATGAGACACTTGAAGCTCCGGATCGGGTACCTTGCGCCTTCATCGGCTCTGGGAGAGCATGCCGGACTGTCCTGGGACAGGGCGCCAGAGGGGGCGGCCGGCTGCGGGGAAGCGTAAGAATGGTGGCGGCCGTCAGTGATGCCGTAGATGTGGAAGAGTTGTATCGCGTGCACGGGCGGCGCGTGCGCTGGATCGTGTGGCGCATTGTCGGCAATGCCCAGGACGCGGACGATATCACCCACGCTGCATTCGAGCGGCTGCTCCAGGTTGATGGCGATTCCGGTCCGGTGCGGAACGAGGGTGCCTTCGTCACGACGATCGCGACCAATCTTGCGCGAAATCATCTGCGGCACTGCAATACGGTGCGGCGCCATTCTGCTGCGGTGGCGCATCATTACAGTGACGTTGTTGCCCCATTTGCCTCACCTGCGGACACCATAACGGATGAAGAGCGTGACACAGCCCGGCGCGCGGCCCTGTCCGAGGCGATCGGGCAGCTGCCGCCGAAATGCCGGCACGCCTTCGTGCTTTGCAAGCTGAAGGGGATGACCTATCAGCAGGCCGCAGAGCGGATGGGTATTTCGATCCACATGGTCAAGAAACACGTTCAGCGCGGCATGGCGCGTCTGGCCGAGCATCTGCACGGGATGCCGGACGGGAACGGGGATACAGCAAGGGCGGCGAACGATGCCGGCTGATCGCGACATGAACATCTTCGACACCGCCTCTGTCTGGGCCGAACGCCTGCTCGCCGAGCGCGCGCTGGATGCGGCCGCGGAAGCCGAGCTTGAGGCCTGGCTGCAGGCCGATCCGCAGCACCAGGCGGCACTCAATGCCTGTCTCGAGCTCGAGGGCATGATCGATGCCGCGCATGGCAGCGACTGGGCCGACGGTCTGATCGCCGCCACCGAGGCGGAACTGGCAGCAGAAGAGGCGCCCGGCCGGCCGGCCTGGATCGTGCCGGCCGTGATCGGCATGGCGGCGATGCTCGCCCTGGCGATCGCCCTGCCTGTGTGGACAGGCATGCTGGGCGGGGACCGGGCGACGGACAGCGATGCGCCGGTGCAGCTGGCGGCTCTGGAGACCTTTTCCACGGCGCGGGGTGACCGCCAGGAGATCGCCCTGCCGGACGGGTCGGTGATGACGCTGAACACCGGCTCCCGGGTGACCACCGCTTTCGCCGCCGATGAGCGCCGGGTCGTGCTGGAAGCGGGCGAAGCCCTGTTCGAGGTTTCCCACGATCCCTCGCGGCCCTTCATCGTCGAGGCGGGCGGGCATGAGGTGCGGGCCGTGGGGACTGCGTTCAATGTCTATTCGCGCGATGATGGCCGCACCGTTGTGACGGTGGTCGAGGGTCTGGTGCAGACGCGGGTCGAAAGCGGCCCGGCCTCGGCGGCGCTGCTGCGCGCCGGCGACCAGGTAGAGCTGGTGCCGGGTGAGCCGGCGCCCGAACCGGCGCGGGTCGATGTTGTTGCTGCGACGGCGTGGCGTCAGGGGCGGCTTGTGTTCGACGGACGCCGTCTGAGCGAAGTGGTCAGCGAATTCCGGCGCTACAACGATCTCGACATCGCCTTCGCCGACGGGCAGCTGGGCGAATTGCAGATCTCAGGCTCCTTCGACCCGTCCGACAGCGAGGCTTTCCTGGCGGCCCTGTCGGCGACCGAGTCGGTGCGGATCGAGCGGGTCGGCGACGGCATCCGGATCCACGCGTCCGAGGGAAATATACAACCCTGACTGGCCTGCGCGTGCATCTTCCGGCAGCAATGCGACATTTCGGTAACAGCGATGTCACACGGCTTCTGGCAAGTTGTCACATGAGGGGGATCGGGCGTCCCCGTATCGAGGTGCGGGGATGCGTTTCAGCGGCAGGACATCGGTCAGGATGAAAGGCGTCCGGGCAGCCCTCCTCGGTGCGCTGCTTCCGGTGATGACGCCGCACGCCTGCGCTGTGGCCCAGGAGACGCAAACCGCCGCGCCTGACGCTTTCAGCTTCGATATTCCGTCCGGACCGCTGGGGCCGGCCCTGTCGCGTTTTGCGCTGGTGACGGACCATCAATTGCTGGCGGAGTCGCATCTGGTCGCCGGCGTGCGGACCCGCGGCGTCGAGGGCCGTTATGCGGCGGAAGAGGGGCTGCGTTTGCTGCTGGCCGGCACGGGGCTGGAATTCAGCACGGTCGATACCCGGACCCATGTCCTCGCACGGCGGGCCGATGCGGCCGGGCCGGATGCGGCAAGCGAGGCGCGCCCCGGCGTCATCCGCCTGTCCGGGCATCGCGTGGGCGATGAACCCGCCGAAACGCCGGTGGCGTCGGCCTATATCGATCCGCAGGAAGTCATCCTGGTAACCGGTTCGCGCTTCGAGCGGGCCGGGCGGGCGGCGGTGCTGCCGGTACAGGTGATCGGCCGCGCGGCGCTGGAAACCTCGGGCGCCATCGAGATCGGCGAGATGATCGCCAGCCAGTCGCCGGCAACCCTGGAATTCTCCAACGCCTCGACGCATCTCAGCGCCCAGAATGCCGGCCTGTCCTCGATCGGGCTGCGTGGTCTGGGCACGACGCGCACGCTGGTGCTGATCGACGGGCGGCGCACGGTGGCAAACAGCGGCAATGCCAGCCGCTTCGGCTCGGACACGATCCCGGCGGAGTTTGTCGAGCGGGTGGAAATCTCCACCGGCGGTGCCTCCGCGGTCTATGGCTCGGATGCGATTGCGGGCGTGGTCAATTTCGTCCTGATCGATGATCTGGAAGGCGGCCGCCTGCTTGCCCAGGCCGGCATGACCCAGGATGGCGGCGGCCAGTATCACGTGCTCGGCGCCACGCAGGGCTGGCGCTTCGGCGAGGGCCGGGGGCACCTCCTGTTCAACGTCACCCGTGACCACACGCGCCGTATCGGTGCCGGGGATCGCGACTGGGCGCAGGTTCCGGTCAGCCTGTCCAGCGATGGCGAGACGCTGGAAGCGGACCTGTCGAGCTACACGCCGGGCGGCCGCTTCATCGGCTATGACTTCTGGTATGACGAGGCCGGGCTGCAGACGGATTTCGATATCGCCGTCGATGGTTATGACACCCGCTCCTTCGCCACGATCTCGGTGCCGCGCGAGCGCGACCTGTTCGCGCTGAAGCTCGATTATGATTTCGACGGCGGCGTGTCGGCCTATTTCACGGGCCTGCTTTCGCACAGCGAGAGCCTGTCCTCGCGGGAAGCCCAGACCGCCTATTACAATGAGCGTTTCGGACTGGAGAACGAGCGGATCGGCGCGATTCCGGTGGACCATCCGTTCGTGCCGGAACCGATCCGGCAGGCCGCGCTGGCCGAGGGCCTGACCGGCATCACCTGGCGCCGCCGCTTCAGCGAGCTGGGTGAGGAATACCGTCGGAACGACCGGACGACGCAGCGCTTCTGGGCCGGGCTGCAGGGCGAGGCCGGGATCTGGAGCTGGGATGTCGCCCTGGGCCATGGCCGCTACGACCAGGACCAGCTGCGCAGCGGCGAGGTGAATTACGCCCGCATCCGCAACGCCCTGGACATCGAGGCCGACCCGGCGACCCCCGGCGGATATCGCTGTGTCAGCGCCGCTGCGCGCGCGGCCGGGTGCGCGCCCCTGGACATGTTCGGCGTGAATGCGATCTCGGCAGAGGCCGCTGACTATATCCGCGCCACCGACCGGCTGGAGGTGGAGGTCGAGCAATGGACGCTGGGCGGTTCGGCGGTGGGCGATCTGGCACTGCCGGACGGACGTGCGATGTCGCTCGCCTGGGGGCTTGAGCACCGTGTCGACAGCCAGCGCACGCGTGGCGATGCGGCGGCTCTCAACCGCGAGACCGGCTATGTCGGGGTGCCCGATCTGGACGCAGTCGGCCATGCCAGCGAAGTCTTTGCAGAGGCGCTGGTGCCGGTCGTCCCGGATCGGTTCGATGTGACCGCAGCGCTGCGTCTGGCCCATTACGATATCGACCGGGTGGGCCTTGTCGGCAGCTATCGTCTCGGCGGTGTCTGGTCGCCCAGCGATGCGCTGGCCTTCCGTGGGCAGGTCTCCCGGGCCCAGCGCGCGCCCAGCCTGACCGAGCTCTATTCCGGTCCGCGCGGCGATTACGACACCGTCAGCGATCCCTGTCACGGCGTCACCGGCACGAGCGTCGGCCAGCTTGCCGAGAACTGCCGGTCCGAGCCGGGTATCGCCCGGGCGATCGCGGAAGACGGCGTCTACGAGCAGACGATCACCAGCGTCTATGCGCCCAATTCGGGCAATCCGGATCTCGAGGAAGAGCGCTCCGATGCCGTGACGCTGGGGCTGGTCTACACGCCTGTGCGGGCCGAAGGGCTCAGCCTGTCGGTCGATCTTTACGACATCCGGGTGTCCGGTGCGATCTCGTCCCTGTCCAGCCGGGCCCTGTTGTCCGAATGTTATGGCGCGCCGGTCGCGATATCCGCCAACCGCTACTGTGATGACATCCAGCGTGGCGAGACCGGCCAGCTGCTCGAGATGCGGAACCGGGTCGCCAATCTCAACGAGATCCGGTCTGCCGGGGCGGACGTGACGCTGGACTATGCCTGGCAGGTGTCACCGGCCTCGATCTGGGCCGGTGACTGGGACTTGCGGATTCTCTACGCCTATACCGACCGTCTCGAGCAGGTGTTCGAAGGCTCGGACGGCGAGGTCAGCCGATCGGTCTGGGATGGCGAGGTCGGCGCGCCGCACCATCGCTGGACAGCCCGGCTGGGTGTGACGCGGGGCCCTTGGCTGGTGCAGTGGCGGGTGCGCTATGAAGGCGCCGCGATCGACGGGCATGACCGCGCCGCAAAGGCCAATGCCGAAGACATGCTCTTTCTGGAGATCGACCCGTGGATGCAGCACGACCTGCATGTGCGTTATCTCGCCGGTGCCGAGGGCCGGCTGCAGATTTTCGGCGGCATCAACAATGTCTTCCACGATTACGGCCCCTTCCTTCCAAGCGGCACGGAAAGCGGCGGGCGGCGCAATTTCAGCCCGGGTTATGACGCCGCCGGGCGGCGTGTCTATGCCGGTATCCGGGCGCGCTGGTAGGCCGCCGGCATCTTTTTCTCAAAATTTGTGACAGCCCGGGTACCCGATGCGGTCCCTTGCGTGTCTCCCCTCTACCAACGCTACGCGCGGTCGAGGGGACGGTGCGAAAAACAAGGGGACTTCGAATGAGTTTGGGTAATCGAACCGCATGGACCACGGGCCGGGCCATGCTGATGGGCGGTGTGTCCGCCGCCGCCATGCTGCTCGGCGGCGCCGCTGTCGCGCAGGACGCCCCGGCCGATCCGCAAGCGTCCAGCGAAGACACGATCGTGGTCACCGGCTCGCGCATCCGCCGCTCCAACGCGACCACGGCGATCCCGACACAGATCTTCACGACCGACGATATCGACGAGTCCGGCACGGTGGATGTCGGTGAAATCCTGGTTGATATTCCGGGCGTCGATTCCAGCCTGTCGCCGGAAAGCACCGATCTGAGCATCCAGAATTCCGGTCTCTCGACCATCAACCTGCGTGGCCTCGGCTCCGAGCGGACGCTGGTCCTGATCGATGGCCGCCGCGCCGTGTCGAACTCCGGCAATGGCGAACGCGTCAGCCTGCAGACCATTCCGGCCGGCTTCGTCGACAGTATCGAAGTGACCACCGGCGGCGCCTCGGCGATCTACGGTTCCGACGCCATTGCCGGCGTCGCCAACATCATCCTCGAACGCAACATGGAAGGCGTCGAGGTCGATGCCCGCTATGGCTGGGCCGATGCGAGCGGTGAACGGGAAACCACGCTCGAGCTGACCATGGGCCGCAATTTTGACAATGACCGCGGCAACATCATGGTGGCACTGAGCTATGACCATGAGACAGCGGTCTATGCCGACGAGACCCGTCCGGACTCGCTGCGCACCGACGACTGGTCGGGCAATGGCGAGTACAATGACTACTCGCTGACCTCCTACATTCCGGGCGGCCGTTTCGAGAGCGACGATGCCTGGAACGTGGATGGCGTCTGGTACAATGACAAATCCTTGGCGCCGGACGATGGCCGCAATCCATCGGTCGGCTTCGAAACCGCGCTGGATGGCTGGAATTACCGTCCCGGCCGGACCCTGTCCCCGGAAGTCACGGCCTACACCGCCGCTGCCCGTGGCCGTTACGAGCTGACGCCGCGGATCGAGGTGTTCGCCGATCTGCTCTGGTCGCGCGTGGACAGCCTGTATGAAGGCTCCTACGAGTCCGCCATCTACTCGACGGACATCGGCCCGATCGGCAATACGTTCGATATCGGCCAGATCTCCAGCAGCAACCCCTTTATCCCGGCAGCCGTCGAAGAGACGCGTTCCGGTTCGGTCAGCTGGTATCGCCGTTTTGTCGAAGTGGGTCAGGAAACCCGTGACAACGAGCGCGAGACGATGCGCCTTGCCACCGGTCTGACGGGCGAGCTGGGTGAAACCTGGCAGTGGAACGCCTTTGCCACCTATGGCCGGTTCGAGCAGAACCAGATCCAGGGCAACAACCTGAATTATCTCAACATCCACTACGCGCTGGATGTCGAGTCCGATGGCGCCGGCGGCTATCAATGTGCCGATGCCGGTGCCCGTGCGGATGGCTGTATCCCGCTGAATATTTTCGGTGAGGGCTCGATCACGCCGGAAATGGCCGACTACATCCGCATCGACGGTCACGTGCAGCAGATCCGCGAGCAGACCGTGATCGGCGGCTCGATGGATGGCGAGCTGTTCGATGCGCCGGCCGGTGCGGTTTCAGCCGCCTTCGGTCTGGAATGGCGGGAAGAAACCCAGGACACGAATGTTGACGCCATCATCCTGGAAGAGACCACCAGCCTGTCGGTGATCCCGGAAATCGAAGCCAGTTTCGATGTGGTGGAAGCGTTTGCCGAGGTCGAGATCCCGCTGCTGGAAACCGTCACCGCACAGCTTGCCGCGCGGGTGGCCGACTATTCCACGATCGGCACGATCTCGTCCTACAATGTGGGCGGCTACTGGGAGCCGACCGACACGCTGCGTTTCCGTACGCAGTATTCGCGCTCGCAACGCGCCCCCACGATCACCGAATTCTACTCGGCGCCGCGTCAGGACGCCGACGATCTGCGCGATCCGTGTGACGGCCTGAGGCCGGACGGTTCGGGTGTCACCGCCCCGCCGGGTACCGGTTTCGATCCGGCCGTGATCGCTGCCAATTGTCTCAGCAATCCTGGCATCCAGGCCTTCTTCGCCGATCCCAACAATGTCGGACAGCCCTTCGAGTTCGACGGTTCGGTGAATGCGCCGAACGCCGGCAACAACACGCTGACCGAGGAAACCGCCGACACCTTCACCATCGGTGCGGTGTGGGCGCCGTCCTTTGCCGAAGATCTCGTCTTCATCGTCGATTATTACAATATCAAGGTCGAGGACGCGATCGGCTCGGTTTCGACGCAGACCACGGTCGACCTGTGCTATGGCTCGCCGAACTTCCCGGACAACCGTTTCTGCGACGTCGTCACGCGCGACACGTCGAACGGCCGGGTGATCGAGGTGATCAACCGCCAGGAAAACCTCAACGAGCTGCTGTCCGAAGGCATCGACGTGTCGGTGCTGTGGGACTTTGAAGTGCAGTCCGTGCCGGGCGAGTTCGGCCTGGACCTGCGCTATTCGCGCTCGCTGGCCGACGAGTACGAGTTCATCGGTGAAGCCGGCACGCCGGTGCGCGAGGACTCCAACGGCTCGATGTACGATCCGACCCACGAAGCCCGGGCACGCCTGTCCTGGAGCCGCGGCGACTTCTACGCCAGCTATACACTGAAGTACGAGTCCGGCGGCATCGACGATCTCGATGTGGATCCGAGCGATCCCTACTACTTCGAGGCCGACGACCGCTTCGTGTCGAACATCTATGCCCGCTACCGTTTCGGCGACGATTACCGCACCACGGTCTATGCCGGCATCAACAATCTGTTCGACGATTACGGCACCTTCCTGCCGAGCAATTTCAACTCGGGCAGCACGGCCAACCTGAAGGGGCCGCAGAACGATCCGATCGGACGCCAGTTCTACGTCGGCCTCCGCTCACGCTTCTAAGTCTCTTCCTCCGAGACGATTGGGTCCGGCACCCTGTCCTGTCTTTATGGCAGGGCAGGGTGCCGGGCACTCTTCCAACGCTTTGACTGGACGGCGCCGGCGCGGCGCTGCGAGGATAACATGTTCCGCCAATTCGCTTTTTCCGCCGTGGCTGCGATGCTGGCCGCGAGCGCATCCCTGCACCCTGCCTTCGCCGAAGACCCGCTGCCTGCAAGGCTTGCCGCCCGGCCGGACATCCCGGCGGCCGACCGGTATATGACGCCGGTCGATATGGTCGAGCTTCGCAGTATCGGCGAAGTCTCGCTGGCCGATGACGGTCAGCGCGCCATTGTCACAATGACCCATGCCGACTGGGCCGAGGACGAACGCGCCGACCGTTACTGGGTGCTCGATATCGCCTCCGGCCAGCTGAGCTACCTGTCCGGCTTCGACGAGGCCGATACGGTGGCCTTCTCGCCCGACGGCCGGATGCTGGCGGCGGACCAGCCGCCGGAGGGGCGCAAGGAAGACGAGGTCTTCCTGGCCAATGCCGATGGCAGCGATCTGCGCCGGCTGACCCGCCACCCCACCGCTGTGCAGAGCATGTCCTGGTCGCCGGACGGGCAGTTCATCTACTACCTGGCGACCGACGATCTCAGCGACGAGCAGCGCGACCGGCGTGACCGGGTCGAGCTGATCGAGCCCTATTTCGAGACCACGCGTCACCGTCATCTCTGGCGGGTCGATGTGGACAGCGGCGCACGCCAGCGCATGACGCAGGGCGACTGGTCGGTGCGCAGCTATGATGTCGCCGCCAGCGGTGCCGTGCTGATCCGGATCGCGCCGGCCGCCGATCTGGACTCCGCCTATGACAGCGAGCTCTGGATCAGCGAGACGCCCGAGCCGGGCGGCCAGTTCCGCCGCATCACCGCCAACAACTGGATGGAAAGCAATGCCCGCCTGTCGCCCGATGGCCGGCGGATTGCCTACAAGGCCCGGGTCAGCGGTGACGGGCTCGACTATGTACAGAACAATCTCGTCGTTATCGATCTGGAGACCGATGAGAGCCGGATCCTGACCGAGGGGTTCGATTTCGAGGTCGACGGCATGGCCTGGCTGCCCGATGGCGAGACGCTGGTCGTGGCGGTGCAGGCCGGTGTGCGCTCCGGCCTGGTGCGTATCGATGCGGAAACCGGCGAGGTGACGGCGCTGTCGCTGCACGACCGGCACCTGGCCGACTGGTCACTGGATGCGGCGGGCAATGCCGTTGCCCTCTTCGAGACACCGGCGACGAATGGCGATCTCTGGCGTATCACCGCCGACGGCGCGGAAACCCGCCTGACGACGATCGGTGCGGCCACCGTCGCGCCCTATCACCTGCCCGAACAGCAGCTGATCCGCTGGAACAGCCATGACGGCCAGGTGATCGAGGGGTTCTACTTCCCGCCCCTGGTCCACACCGGCGACGGTCCGCCGCCGCTGGTGGTGCAGGCCCATGGCGGGCCGCGCTCGGCGGACGAGTTCGGCATGTGGAAATGGGGGCGCTATGTGCCGGTCATGACCGCACAGGGCTATGGCGTGCTGTGGGTGAATTATCGCGGTGGCACCGGCTATGGCGACGCCTTCATGCAGGCCATGCACGGTACTTATTTCGCCCATGCCGACCGCGATGTGATGAGCGGGGTCGACTATCTCGTGGAAACCGGCCGTGCCGATCCGGATCAGCTGATCATGTCGGGCTGGAGCGCCGGCGGCCACATGACCAACCGGCTGATCACCACGACCGACCGCTTCCGCGCGGCCTCGTCCGGGGCCGGGGCCGTCGACTGGGCGGTGCACCATCTGACCAGCGATACCCGCCAGGCGCGCCGTCTGCTGTTCGGCGCCGACGCCTGGGCCGAGGGGGCGCTGGAGTCCGTGTTCCAGCCGCAATCCCTCTTGCGGGACCTCTACCGCGTGACCACGCCGACGCTGATCTTTGCCGGCGAGGATGACGAGCGGGTGCACCCGTCACAATCCATCATGCTGTATCAGGCGCTGCGCAATCTGGGTGTCGAGACGCGGCTCTACCTGGCGCCGGGCGAGGGGCATTCCTTCTCGGACCTGTCGCACCGCCTGTTCCGCATCAATGCCGAACTGGACTGGTATGCCCGGCATCTGGGGCGGGAAGCCTATGAATGGCAGCCCCTGCCCGTCGATCCGGAGGATGAGGAGGATTGACCGGTCGCGTGTCCGGAGCATTTTCAGCAAAAGTGGGAACCGGTTTTGCGGTTCGAAAATGCGACCGCTGAAAACTAGCGCGTGCCGATCTGGCGCGGGGTGAAGGTGGGGGCCGGCAGTTCGACCGCTCCCGCCGCCCTGGCCGCGTCGAGGAAGGCCACCAGCTCCGGTACCGGCAGCGGCCTGGACAGGCCGAAGCCCTGCGCCCAGTCGCAGCCCAGCAGTTTCACGATCGCCAGGCCCGCATCGTCCTCGACACCTTCGGCGACGAGGTCGAGGCCGAGATTGTGCGCGAGGTCGACGGTCGACTTCACCACCATGCGGTCGCGTTCCGACGTCGCCACATGCTGCACGAAGGCGCGGTCGAGCTTGAGTTCGCGCGCGGGCAGTGTGCGCAGATAGGCCAGTGACGAGAGACCCGAACCATAATCGTCGATCGACAGGCGCACGCCCGCCTCGTTGATGCGGTTCAGGTTGGCGATGGCCAGTTCCGGATCGTCCATCACGGCGGTTTCCGTGATCTCGAACGTGATCCGGCCCGCGGCGGTCCTGATCAGGTCGAGGGCGATATCGACGAAATCCGTATCGCAGACGAGCGCGCCGGAGATATTGGTCGCAACGCAGATATCGTGACCGGCTTCGGCAAGCCGCCGCTGGTCGTCGATCACCCGCTGGATCGCCCATTCGGTGAGCGCGCGGATATGCCCCATCTCTTCGGCCTGATGGATAAAGGCCGCCGGCGGAATGAAGCCCTGCTGCGGGTCGAACCAGCGGCACAGCGCTTCGGCAGACTGGTAGCGGCCGGTGCGCAGGTTCAGCTTGGGCTGGTAATGCATGCTCATATCGCCCGACCGGGTCGCCTGGAGCATGCGGGTCATCAGGGTCAGATTGCGCGACGGATCGCCATACTGGCCGGCGTCGAACAGGGCTGCGGCCTCGCGATGTTGCTGCGCCTGGTGAACGGCAATCGTGGCGTGGCGGATGCACAATTCCGGATCGTCGCCGATCCCGACGCCGCCGCGGACGGAGACATCGATATCCAGATCTGCAATCCGGACGGGCTCGGCCAGCCGCTCCACGCAGGTCCGGGCCAGCGCCAGGGCGTCGTCGGCGGTGCGGCAGGTCGCCAGAATGCCCAGCATGCCGGGCGAGATGCTGTAGACCGTGTCGACCAGCTCGATCTCGCGCAGGCGGGCGGCCATGCGGGCCTGGATCTCGGCGAACTTGGTGAAGCCCAGAACGCTCTCCAGATGCTTGCGGCGATTGAGCTGCAGCGCGATCACATTGGGCGGTACGTCCGAACGCACGGCCCGCTCCTCAAGGCTGCGCTCGAGCGCGGCGCGTGACGGCAGGCCGGTCTGGGAGTCCTCATACAGCGTGCGGGCCAGGATGCGGGCACGTTCCTTGGCCGAGCGCTGGCGCACGACGGCGACGATCAGCAGCATCAACACCAGGGCCAGCGCCGCGGTCGCGACGATCACACGCTGGCTGGCCCGCGAGCTCTGCAGGGCGAGCTCGCGCTGCAGGCCCTCGATCCGCAGCCGGTCGATCTCCATTTCCTGGATGGCGAAGTCGAACTGGGCATTGATCAGGGCCGTATTGGCCGAGGCAGCGAATTCCGCGCGGTCGTCATCGAGGCGCTTGAAAGCGCGCAGATGCGCCATCGCCTGGCGCCAGTCGCCTTCGGACTCGTAGAGCTGCGCCGCCATCTCGTGATAGGTGATGTAGGCCTGCGTGGTCGTGGTCAGGTCGCGTCCTTCGAAGACGCGTTCCATATGGCTGATCGCGGTCGAGATATCGCCGCGCGCATAGGCAATCTCGGAGCGCACGCCCCAGAAGAAACGCGTCCACTCCAGATCCGGCATGTCGCTGACACGTTCGAAGGCCAGGTCGATACTGGCGGTGGCGTTGTCATAGCGTCCGGCCTCGACCTGCATGATCGCCAGGTTTTCGAGGATGCGGGCCTCCAGCGACGCGCTCTCCATGTCGCGCGCGAGGGTCAGCGCCGCCTCGAAGGCCAGTTCCGCCTCGTCATAGCGTTCCAGCTGGGTCAGCGCATTGGCGATATTGTTGTTGGCCGACAGGCCGAGCGCCGGGTCCTGATAGCGTTCCAGAGCATGACGGAAATACTCGACCGCGCGCTCGTACTGGCGTGCATCGGTATAGAGCGAGGCAATGCCCTGCAGGGTAATGGATTCGCTGCGCGGCTCGCCGATGTCGCGGTAGATGTCGTAGGCATTCTGGTAGTTTTCCAGCGCCTCGCCATGGCCGCCCAGCATCTTGTTGATGCGGCCCAGCGCGGTGAGAATATCTGCGTGAAGCTTGCTGTTCGGCGGGGTCTCGCCCAGCGCCTCGAGCGCGCGTTCGGCGACGGGCAGGGCGTCCTCGAACCGGGCCAGGCGCAGAAGGGCTTCCGCCTGCAGCCACCAGACCGTTGCCTGGGCCGTGGCCGGATCGGTGAAATCGGTGATGGTCGGGATCAGGGCTTCGGCCGTGCGGGCGCGTTCGAGCGCTTCCTGCGGCGAGGCCATCATGACCGCCTGGGCCGATTCAACGGCCTGACGATAGCTGTTTGCGGGCGGCACATCGTCCGTGCGGACATGACCGGACGCAGGTCCGCACACTGCACCGAGCAGCAGACACGCGCCTGCGATCGCCAGGATTAGCCGCTGCATTGACTTACTTGCCTCCCCAACTCGGCAGGTCCACCGCGCGGGAGGTTAGGGCATGCAAGTTAATATAAACCAAAACCCCTTCGCGATTGCGAAAGGGCCTTGATTTAGCTGGCGAATAAGGCTCGCCCGAGCGGGAGGAGCACGGGCTAGAAGCGCATGCGGAAGCTGGCACCGGCGGCCAGATCGTTTCGGGCCCGGTCGAAGGCATTGCCGGCGACCTGCTGGCGGGCGAACAGGCTGGCTTCGCCCTGGATGCCGGGCAGCGGCGTGGAATAGAGGAATTCGGTGTAGAGCGGACGTTCCCCACCCAGTTCCCAGACCTGGCTGTCAAAGCCCAGCGCTCCGGTCTCCCGGTCGGTCACACGGGCTGCCGTGTAACGCAGGGAGCCCGTCTCCACGTGCAGCGGCTGCATCAGGCTGACGCGGATGGCGTCGGCCTCACCGGCGATGCCGGAATACTGGATGCTCATTTGCGCGGCGGTCGAGACGATATTGTCGTCGAGGTCCAGAAGGCCGCTGTCGAACGCGGTCTGACGGGTCACGGCGGCCGTGGTCGAGGCGCTCAGCCGCAGGCGCGGCGTAAGCTCGGTGTCCACACCCATCGAGAAGGCGCTGGTATCGGCGCCGCCGGAGAAGTCGAGCGGTCCGGTGCCCTGGGCACCCAGCAGGCCGGTGCTCTCGTGCAGCTGTGTCACGGCGCCGTGCAGGGTGGTGGTATCCGTCAGCCGGTGTTCGATCGCCACGTTCAGCGCCATCGCCTGGTAGGCGGCGAGACCGTCATGCAGCGGCCGCTCCTCGCCCGTACCGGGGATGAGATAGGTCCGCTCTTCGTGATTCATCGTCGAGCCGACTGTCAGGCGTGCCCGCTCGGAGAGCTGGAAGCCGCTGGCGGCAAAGACGCCGCCCGATGCGAAGCCGAGGACGGGGTTCACGCCGCCGGTCTCCGGGCGGTGATCCGAGAACAGGCCGAACCCGTCATTCCCCGTCAGGGCGAGCGCCCCTTCGCCGACACCCAGCATGACATCGCGACCCGTGCTGCGGTCGGCAAAGCGAAGCCCGGTCTGGAAGCCCAGCTCGCGCGACAGGCCGCGGCCCTGCAGATCGGTGGCGCCGGCAAAGGCGGTGACTTCCAGATTGCCGCGGCGCAGGACCGGACGGTCCATCAGGCCGGCATCGGTGAAGCTCGCACCCGAGCTGCCTGTGGTGCGCTCGTAGATATAGGTCTCGGCATAGATGCTGGAAACATTGTCGGAGAGGCTGGAGCCCGCCGTCAGCGCGTCCACCGAGATCTCGAAATCGCGGAAGGTGTCGTTGACGTTCTCGAACAGCACGACCGTATCGCTGGAACCGTAGCGGAAGCGCAGGCGGCCGCCATCGATCATCACGTCGCTGGCCGAAACCTGGCGGCCGCGGCGGTCGACGACGTAGAGATCGCCGGCGTCGATGGGCGCCATGGCGCCGGCCACGTTCAGAAGCCCGTGGCCGTAGACGGCGTCCACACCCTCATCGCCCAGATCGGTGGCGGATTGCAGCAGGACATCGGCAAGATCGGCACCCTCCAGCCAGCCCCAATGACCCTTGACCAGCGCGGCGGCGCCGGAAACGAGCGGTGCGGCAAAGGACGTGCCGGACACGCGGACCACACCGCCATCGCCATCATCGACCAGGATCAGCTCGCCCGGAGCGACCAGGAAACGGTCCATCAGGCGATGGCCGGGCTGGCAGCTGCCCCGCACCGTCAGGCAGGCCTCGCCCGGACGGTTGGAGAAGCTGGAGATGTGGCCGCCCGGATCGACGGAGCCGACAATCAGGAGGTTCTCGACGGTGTTGACGCCGGTCCAGTCCACATCGACCGTCTGGGCGGCGCCGTCATTGCCGGCGGCCAGAACGAAAAGCGTGTCGTCGCCGAACAGCCGCACGAAGGGGCTCGTGAAGATACGCTCCCATTCCGGCGCCAGCGTCCAGCCGGACACGCCCATCGACAGGTTCACGATGTCCGTCTGCATCAGGGCGAGATAGCTCATCCCCAGCTCGACCGTGCCCCAGTCAGTGGTCTGGGTGTCGTCATAGGGGTCGAAGGAGACGAGGTCGGCATTCTGGGCCACCCCCATCACGCCGCTACCGTCGAGCGGTGCGTTGATCAGGCTGCGGACCGCGGCGCCGTGATGGAAGTCACGCGAACCGAAATCGCCCTGGCTGAGCTGGAAATAGCCGTCGCCGGACCGTGTGGAGAAATCCATCAGGCCGATGCGGACGCGATCGCCGCCGCCATACATCTGCGACAGGGCCGGGTACCAGTTCGCCGCGGCCATCCAGTGATCGACATGGTCGATGCCGGTATAGGACATCAGATTGTCGTAGAAGGTCAGGAAAAACTCGGAACGGTCGGCGGCATCCATGCTCGCCAGAGACGCCGGATCGGCCGGATCGATGCCGAAGTCGTCGAGGAGCGCGTTGAGGAAAGCGTCGTTCATCGACTTTCCGGTCGCGCTCTGGATGGCCTCGCCGAAGACGTTTTCCGCCTCGTCGAAGATCAGGTTGAGGCCATCGGCGATCGGCTGGTAGTCGCCGGTTTCCGGATCGATCTGGTCCCAGCCGAGATTCATCACACCCCAGACACCGCCGGCGGTTTCCCAGAACGGATTGATGTCGCCGCCGAACGGGTTGATGTCCCCGCCGAAGGGATTGATGTCGCCGCCCACGGTCGAGAGATCGCCCCAGAACGGATTGATGTCGCCACCGAACGGGTTGATGTCGCCGCCAAAGGGATTGATGTCCCCGCCGAACGGATTGATGTCGCCGCCAAAGGGATTGATGTCACCCCAATAGGGTTCGACATTGCCCCAGAACGGGCTGACGAAACCGTAGAACGGGCTCTGCGACGCCTGGAACGGATTGATGTCCCCGCCGAACGGGTTGATGTCGCCACCAAAGGGATTGATGTCCCCGCCGAACGGATTGATGTCGCCGCCAAAGGGATTGATGTCCCCGCCGAACGGATTGATGTCGCCGCCAAAGGGATTGATGTCCCCTCCGAACGGGTTGATGTCGCCGCCAAAGGGATTGATGTCCCCGCCGAACGGATTGATGTCGCCGCCAAAGGGATTGATGTCCCCGCCGAACGGATTGATGTCGCCACCAAAGGGATTGATGTCCCCGCCGAACGGATTGATGTCGCCACCCATGGCCCGGACAGGACCCTGGCTGGCCGTTTCCTGGGCCAGGGCACCCTGGCTGAAGATGGCGGAAGACATGACGAGCGCGGTTGCGGCCGCGCCGCTCAACAACTGACGTTTCATGGACATCCCGTTCGCTTGACCCTGTTAAGAGAATATTAACAGAGCTTTCAGTGGCTCGGCTAGGGGCGAGGCGCAATTTGTGCTCGATATTTTATACGTCGGGCCCGTCAGCGTGTGCCATCATCCGGTGCGAGCGGGGCTGTGCGGCGTCCGGGCGCACGTCCTGCCTGCCGCGTCGTGGTATAGAGGGCCGGTGAAGGGTGGATGGAGCCCATGCAGGACACGCGGGGCCAGAGCAGTCGAGACACGGCGTGTTTTCGCACGCGCGGCCTGACGAAAGTCTATGGCAGCGGTGCGTCTGCCGTGCATGCCTTGCGCGGGGTCGATCTGGAGATTCCCGAGGGTGATCTGGTGGTCCTGCTGGGGCCGTCCGGGTCGGGAAAGTCCACGCTGCTCAACATACTGGGCGGCCTGGACCGCCCGACCGGCGGCGAATTCCTGTTCCGCGGCGAAGATCTCACCCGGGCCTCGACCCGGGCGCTGACCCTTTATCGGCGCCGGCATGTCGGTTTCGTCTTCCAGTTCTACAATCTCATGCCCTCCCTGACGGCCCGGGAAAATGTCGAACTGGTGACGGAGATCGCGCAGAACGGTCTGTCCGCCGGCGAGGCGCTCGAACTGGTCGGGCTGGAAAAGCGCGCGGATCATTTCCCGGCCGAACTGTCCGGCGGTGAGCAGCAGCGTGTCGCGATCGCGCGGGCGATCGCCAAGCGGCCCGAGGTCATGCTGTGCGACGAGCCGACCGGCGCGCTGGACAGTGCGACCGGCATCCGCGTGCTGCAGGCGCTCAAGACGGTCAACGAGACGCTGGGGGCGACGACGATCATCATCACCCACAATGCCGGCGTCGCGGACATGGCGCATCGCGTCATCACCTTTTCCGACGGGCAGGTCGGCAATGTCCGCGTCAACACCGAACGGGCCAATCCGGAGGATCTGGCATGGTAGGCGGCGGGCGGTTCGACATGGCGCGCCTCGTGCCGCGCAAGCTCGACCGCAAACTCCTGCGTGACCTCTGGGCAACCAAGATGCAGGCCATCGCGATCGCCTTTGTCGTCGCCGCCGGCATCGCGGTTCACGTCGTGGCGGCCGGCATGCTCGACTCGCTGCAGGAAACCCGGCGCGCCTATTACGACCGCTACCGGTTTGCCGATGTCTGGGCGCCGGTGGTGCGGGCGCCCGACCGGCTCCTGGCCGATATCCGCGACATTCCCGGCGTGGCTGCGGCCGAGACGCGGGTGACCTCGCATGTCCTGTTCGACATTCCCGGCATGGACGCCCCGGCCAGCGGCCAGGCGATTTCCCTGCCGGACAGCGGCCGCCCCGCCGTCAATCACATCCATCTGTCGGAGGGCCGCCTGCCGCGCCGCGGCCAGCGGGACGAGGCCGTTCTGCTCGATGCCTTCGCCCGGGCACACGGCATTGCAGTCGGGGACACAGTCTCCCTGACGCTGCATGGCGGACGGGAGTCGCTGCGGATTGTCGGGATCGCCCTGTCGCCGGAGCATGTCTATGCCGTGGCGCCGGGGCAGCTTGTGCCGGATGCCCGCCTGTTCGGCGTTGTCTGGATGGGGCGCGAGGCCCTTGCCCAGGCCGTCGACCGCGACGGCGCCTTTACCGAGGCCGTCGTGACGCTCGAACCGGGCTATCCCGAGGCCGCAGTGACCGGCGCCCTGGACCGGCTGCTGGCGCCCTATGGTGCGCCGGGTGCCTACGGGCGGGAGCAGCAGATCTCGGACGCCTTCATCTCCAGCGAGATCACCCAATTATCGACCATGGCGCGGGTGCTGCCGCCGATCTTTCTCGCCGTGGCCGCCTTTCTGGTGAATGTCGTCCTCACCCGGCTCGTGGCGATGGAGCGCACCGAGATCGGCCTGCTCAAGGCGTTCGGCTATCACGATGGCGACGTGGTCTGGCACTATGTGAAGTTCGCCGGTGCGATCGGGGTGCTGGGCCTGGCGATCGGGCTCGGCCTGGGCACCTGGCTCGGCCGGCAGATGGCGGTGCTCTATACCGAATACTACCACTTCCCCTTCCTGATCTTCCGTCTCGAGGCGGGGGTCTACCTGTCGGCCTGCCTCGTGACGGCGCTCGCCGTGGGCGGCGGTGGCGCCCTGGCCGCCTGGCGGGCGGCCCGGCTCGATCCGGCCGTGGCGATGCGGGCCCCGCCGCCGCCGGACTATTCCAAGTCCATCGGCGCCGGCCTGACGCGCTGGCGGATGCTCGATCGCCAGACCCGGATGGTGTTCCGGCAGATCCTGCGCTGGCCGGGACGCTCGGCTTTCACCCTGGCCGGCGTGTCCGTGTCCGGCGGTCTGCTGATCGGAACACTCTTCTTCCTCGACAGTGTCGATGTGATGATCGACGTCTATTTCAACAGCGCCAACCGGCAGGACGTCTCCGTGTCCTTTGTCGAGCCGCGCTCCCGGGAGGCCTTTCATTCGCTGCGCCGCATGCCGGGCGTGATCGAGGCCGAGCCTGTGCGGCAGGTGGCGGTGCGGCTGCGGCACGGTGCCGCCGAGGAGCGCACGGCGCTGTCCGGTGTGCCGCGCGGGGCGCGCCTGTCGCGCATGGTCGATCTGGACAATCGCAGCGTCGAGGCCCCGCCGGGCGCCCTGGTCATGTCGCAGGACCTGGCCGACAAGCTGTCCATAGCCGCCGGCGACCGGATCGAGGTCGAGGTCACAGAAGGGCGGCGCCCGGTTTTCGAACTGCCGGTCTCGGCCGTCACCACCACCCTCGTCGGTTCCGGACTGCAGATGGAGATCGGCGACCTGAACCGCCTGCTGGGCGAAGGGCGCGTGCTGTCGGGCGCGTCCCTGCGGGTCGATGCCCATGAAACCCGCGCCCTCTACGCCCGGCTCAAGGATACGCCGGGCATTGCCGGCGTCTCGCTGCAGAGCGAGGCCGAGGACCGCTTCGTCGAACTGCTGGACCAGAGCCTGGGCACCTCGATCATCATCTATACGGGGTTCGCGGCCCTGATCGCGATCGGCGTGGTCTACAACAGTGTGCGGATCTCGTTTTCCGAACGCGAGCATGAACTCGCCGTGCTGCGCGTTCTGGGCTTCACGCGCGGCGAGGTCGCCTATGTGCTGCTTGGCGAGATTGCCATCCTGACGCTGCTGGCCCTGCCGGTCGGTGCACTTCTGGGAACAGGGCTGGCCTGGGGCTTTTCCCAGGCGATGAGCTCGGACCTGTTCCGCCTGCCCTTCGTGATCAGCCCGCGCACCTACGGCTATGCGGCCGGTGTCGTGCTGGTGATCGCGATATCATCTGCCCTCATGATCCGCTCCCGGCTGGACAAGCTGGACATGGTCGCCGTGCTCAAGTCCGGCGAATAGGAGATCGCTCGCATGAAACTCAGCTTCCGGACCGTGTTCTGGGGATCGGCCGCCCTGATCGTCATCGTCCTTCTGGTCCTGGCCTTCCGCCCGCGGCCGGTGCCGGTCGATATGGGCGAGGTGATGAGCGGGCCCATGTCGGTCACGGTGAGCGATGAGGGGCGGACGCGGATCCGCGATGTCTATGCCGTCGCAGCCCCGGTCGGTGGCCGCTTGCTGCGGGTGGCGGCCGAAGCCGGCGATGCCGTTGCGGCGGGCGATGTGGTCGCCCGTCTCCTGCCCAGCGAACCGGCCTTCCTGGACGCCCGCACCGAAGCCGAGGCGCGCGCTGCGGTCGATCTCGCCGAGGCCGGCCTGGCCGCATCCCGCGCCGATGCCGAGAGTACCGCCGCCACGCTGGAGCTTGCACGGTCGGAACATGCGCGTATCCGCGCGCTGTTCGACAGCGGCATCGCCTCCCAGGCACAACTCGATCGCGTGGCCAGCGAGCTGCGCGCGGCCCGGGCAGCGGACAACCGGGCGCGGGCGTCGGTCAATATGCGGCAGGCGGAAGTGGAAGCCGCGCGTGTCCGGCTGCTCGGGCCGGACGGCGCGCCGGGCGGCAATGGCAGTGTGCTGGATATCCGGGCTCCCGTCGGCGGTGTCGTGCTGCGTGTGCTGCAGGAAAGCGAGACGCCGCTCGCACCTGGGGCTGTCGTGATGGAGATCGGCGATCCGGCGGATCTGGAGGTCGTGGCGGAATTTCTCTCCACCGAAGCCGTGCAGGTTGAAGCGGGTGCCGCCGCCCGGATCACCGACTGGGGTGCGGGAGACGATCCGTTACCGGCGCGCGTGCGCCGGGTCGAGCCCTATGGCTTCCTCAAGGTCTCGGCGCTGGGGGTCGAGGAACAGCGGGTCAATGTGATCCTCGATTTCGACGCGCCGGCCGACAGCTGGCGGCGGCTGGGCCATGGCTACCGGATCGAGGCGGCGATCACGGTGTGGGAAACGGGCGAGGCGGTTCAGGTGCCCGTCGCGGCGTTGTTCCGCGAGGATGGCAGCTGGGCCGTCTACCGGGTCGAGGACGGCCGGGCCCGTCTGACGCCGGTCGAGATCGGCCACGACAATGGCGAGACCGCAGAGGTGCTGTCGGGGATCGAGCCGGGCCGCCGCATCATCCTCTATCCCGGCGCGGGCCTGTCCGACGGCGTCCGTGTTGAGCTGCGCGATCCGGAATAAAAAGAACGGCGGCCCGAAAGACCGGGCCGCCGCACAGGGATGTGGCGGCTGGTCGGGGCCTAGAAGTTGACCGTCACACCCACCGTGTAGACCCGGCCCAGCACGTCATAGAGGCTGGGGAAGGTGTTGCCGGAGTTGAACGAGGTTGTCCCCGTCGAGTTGCCGATGACCGGCGGATCCTCGTCGAAGATGTTGGTGACCGTCGCGTTGAAACGGACATTGTCGCTCAGCCGGTAGGACCCGGCGAGATCGAAATAGTCGTAGGCTTCGATCGAACGGAAGGCCGGGAACAGGTTTGCGGCCTCGCCTGTCTGCGCGTCCATGCCGGACAGGTGACGCCACAGGTAGGACAGTTCGACATCATCGAAGCGCCACGTCGTGCGCTGCACGATACGCAGTTGCGGCACCGGATCGCAGGTCGTGCCGTAATATCCGTTGCAGTCGACCACCGCCGAGAAGGGCGCCGATTGCAGCTCGTTGGTCAGGTAGTAGTTGGCGTTGACGTTGATATCGAGATTGCCCCAGTTGCCCAGGTCGTAGCCCGTATTGGCGCTGATCTCGATCCCTTCGGCCCGGCGGAAGGACAGATTGGTGTTGTAGCCGGGAAGGCCGGCCCCCGACGTTGCCAGCGATCCATTGATCCGCACGATCCCGGCACAGCCGGCCGGATCCGCCAGGACGTAGCACGCATCCATCGCCTCCTGTCCCGAGAACGTTCCGATGAAGTCGTCGATCTGGATATCGTAGTAGTCGATCGAGATCAGCGGATCGGTGAGGCGGGGCAGGTTGAGGCTGGGCGACCAGACCAGGCCCAGCGTCAGGGTCTCGGCCGTTTCCGGACCGGGCAGTGCATTCGGCTGGGTACCGCCGAACTGGTTGACCTGTCCCGACACGATATCGCCGACGACACCGACCAGCGCCGGCGGCACGCCGGTCGCTTCGCACAGCGCGCGCAGATTGGCGTCGATCGGGTTGGGATTGCCGGCCGAGCAGGGGTCGAACGTCGCGTTGGACAGGCCCGTGGTGATCGGGCTGAACAGCTCGCCGATGTTCGGGGCCCGGTTGGCCTGCTGCAGCATGGCCCGCAGACGCAGGCTTTCGACCGGAGACCAGTTGATACCGGCCTTCCAGGTCGCCGACTGGCCGGAGATGGAATAATCCGAAAGACGATAGCCCAGCTCGACATTGAGGTCCTCGAACAGGGGCCGCCCCTCGGCCAGCGGGATGAACATCTCGCCGAAGGCCTCGTAGACGTCATAGGAACCGGAGACCGGCAGCACATTGCCGCCGGCGCCGCCCTGACAGCTGGTCGGCGGGGTTTGCAGGCAGTTGTCGGGCAGGGTCGATGCCGTTTCCTGGCGGTATTCGATCCCGAACGCCGCGTCGACCGGATGGTCTGCCCAGGGCATCTGCCAGCCGGACACCGGCCCGCTTGCCGAAGCGGACAGGATGTCCTGCGTCGTCTTCTCCTGCAGCAAGGCGGTGACCGAGGCATAACCCGCCATGGCGTCGGTGATGGTCCCGAAACCGCCGGAGAACAGATCCAGCGGCACGCAGGTCGATGGGCCGACCTGTCCGTTCGGCGTGATACAGGTCGTCGCGTCGACCGTGTTCAGCGCCGTCGCGATATTGGTCACATTCGTGTAGCCGGCGCGCACCCGGGTCCGGTCGGACTCGCCGTGCTGGTAGGACAGGTCATAGCTCCAGTCGCCCCACAGATCACCGCGCAGGCCGGCAACGAGATGGAACTGGTTGGCATCGAAGGCTTCCGAGCGTGTGCCCAGTTCCAGCGTGCGGCGGCGGATCGGCACCGAAATGGAGTCGCTGAGATCGAAAACGCCGTTGGAATTATTGTCGATCGCGCCGGTCGTCGGATCGAACACGCCGACGCCCGCATTCGTTGCAAAGCTGTTGATCTGGTCCAGGATCGACTGGCGGGCCGAGGCCGACAGGAAGGGATTCATCAGCGGCACAGTGAACACATTGCCGAACACGCCGGAGGGCGCGATCTGCTGGGTCACATTCGTCGCGGTGAAATTGCCGCGGCCGTAGAGCTCGAAATGCCGGTTGATCTCGTAGCGGCCGACGAAATCGAGATTAAACCGCTCCTGGGGTGTCTGGTAGTAGTTGAACGGATTGAAGTTGAAGCGGGAACAGCGCGGTCCCAGCGTTCCGTCATTGCGGAATTGCAGGGTCTGTCCCGGCAGGTCCAGCGCGGTCGGAATGGCGGTGGTGGAGCCGGAGGCCGTGTTGTCGACCCCGTTCGGTGACTGGCAGTCCGCCTCTTCGGGCAGCAACGGGGCGCCGCCCAGACCGGAGCCGTTGGTCGACGAGACGCCGACAAGCCCGAACGGGCGATCGCCGAACTGCACGCCCATGCGCTGGGTATAGCCCAGGCTGGCCATGACATTGCCGCGACCGTTGTCGAGATTGGTGCCCAGAAGGACGGACAGATTGTGCTGTTCGCCGTCCGACTGTTCCGACGCGCGGCCCTCATAGCTCAACTCCACGCCTTCAAAATCATTCTTCAGGATGAAGTTGATCGCGCCGGACATGGCATCGGAGCCGTAGACCGCGGACGCCCCGCCGGTGACCACGTCGACCCGTTCGAGCATGTTCACGGGAATGGTCTGGGTATCGACGGTGCCGGCCAGCGAGAACGGCGTCAGGCGTTTGCCGTCGACCAGAACCAGGCTTCGATTGGTCCCGAGGCCTCGCAGGTTGATCGATGCGGCGCCGGAGGTGCCATTGTTGACGTTCTGGCCATCGCCGGGGATCGTCGATGGAAGATTGCGGAATATCCGCTCGATATTCGCCTCTTGCTGGAATTCCAGTTCGACTTCGCTGACCGATGTCACCGGGCTGCTGGAGACCACGTTGGGCGACTGGATACGCGTGCCGGTGACCACGACAATATCATTGCCGGAGTTCGGCTCGTCCTGCGCCAGTGCAGGCGCGCCGGCGGCGGCAAGGCTCAGCGCAACGCCGCCCAGCAGCGCTTTGCGCAATCTGGGCAAGTATCGGTAATGTCCGCTCATTTTTCCCTCTTAGGCATGGATTGAGACAGGCGCGTTCGCGCCCCGACGTGCGGTCCCCCCGCTCGTCTCCATCCACGCTGTCATGGGGGCGTGCGACACTTCGCCGGCAAAGCGTCGATCATCGTGTAAAACGCGATTAGCGGGCTTGGTCGCGGCGAAAAGTCCGGAATTCTTCGGTGAACGGTCTGAAAAGCGCGATCAATGACGTTGACGGGCGTTTCCAGTGTGGCCGCGGTCCTGCATATACTGGCGCGATGCAGAGGGATATCGAGACCGCGTTTGTTCCAGAGAGGCACCACAGGGCACCGAGTACGGCGCTGGGCTTCCGCGGACTGCTTGTCTTCACGGGAATCTTCTGGGGCTGTTTCAGCCTCGTGACGCTGGCCTATGGCTGGGACGCCTTTGGCGGGTCGGCCGTGACGGCCTGGCGCCCCTTGCTCAGCGATACGGTCGGGGCCGGCCTGTCGATCGGCATGGCGCTGGCTTTGTCCGAGGTGCGCCGCTGGGGGCCCGCCGCGCGCCTTGCCCTCGCCGCGGCTCTCGCCCTGGTGGGCGTGGCGATCTATTCGGCTGTGGTGCTGGTGCTTGTCGGACCGCTTATGCCGCCCCCCGAAACGCCGGACGGCGGCACCGAAGGCATGTTGCGCATTATGCTGGTGCATTACTGGGTGTTCGCGGCCTATGGCGGCTTCTACCTGCTGCTCGACCAGGGGCGTGCCGCACCCGGCGGGGTGTCGGAAGACGATGATGCACAGGAATGGCTGCGTACGCGGCTGTTCGGGCGGACCGAGGTCTGGGACGGGCTGAATGCCCGCTGGTTCTGGACGTTCCAGGGCGTGTTCTGGACCGCCATGGTCGTGTTCTCGACGGCCAATCTGATCAATGGCGGCGACAGCATCAGCACGGCCTGGCGTGTCGTTCTTGGCGAGGGGATCGGCATGACCGCCTCGTCCGTGGCGCACTTCCTCGTCCTCAAGCCGACCCGGCTCTGGCCGCTATACCGGCGCGCCGCCCTGGCGCTGGGGGTCGCGATCATTCTGACGATGATCTATGTCTGTGCCATCTGGTTTTCCTACTTCCAGGTTCTGCCGGGTGAGCCGCCGATGCGGAATGGCGAACCTGTCGATACCGGTCTGCCGCTATTGCTCTATCTGGCGCCGCGCTGGATGTTCCTGAACTTCCCGGTCTTTGTCGGCTGGATCGGCTTCTATCTGGCACTGGACGCAGCAAAGCGGCTGCGTTCGCAGGAGCGCCAGCTCTACAATTCGATCATGCTGGCCCAGGAATCACAGCTGAAAATGCTGCGCTTCCAGCTCAACCCGCATTTCCTGTTCAACACGCTCAATGCGATTTCCTCGCTCTTGCTCGATGCCCGGGCCAACGAAGCGGACAAGATGCTCACGCAATTGTCCAAATTCCTGCGCTTTACCCTGGATGCCGCGCCCGACGACCGGGTTCCGCTGCGCCGGGAGATTGATGCTCAGCGCCTGTATCTGGAGATCGAGCAGACGCGCTTTGCCGACCGTCTGAAAATCGCGGTCGATATCGATCCCGTGGTGGAGGATGCACTGGTGCCGACCATGATCCTGCAGCCCTTGCTGGAGAATGCCGTCAAATACGCGGTGTCCCAGACAACCCGTGCGGTCCGCGTGACTGTCGAGGCAAAGGCACTGTCGGACGATACCCTGGAGCTTCGGGTGACGGATACAGGGTCGGGCGGGGTCTCCACGCGCGCCTACAGCGGTGGAGGCGTGGGTCTGAGCAATATCCGCGCCCGTCTGGCCGTGTTGTACGGCGATACCGGGCGACTGGAGGCCGGGCCGCAGCCGGAGGGCGGGTTTGCAGCGGTGATCACGATGCCGCTGGAGCGATCGAGAGCGCCGAAAATCACGGAACGGGAGGAGGAGAGCGATGCGCGTACTTCTGGTCGATGACGAACCGCTGGCCCTGCGCCGGCTGGAAATCCTGCTGTCGCGGCGGCCCTGGGTCGATGTGGTGGCCGCCGTCCGGGACGGTCACGCTGCCGCGAAAGCCGCGCGGGAACTCAACCCGGATGTCGTCTTCCTCGATATCCAGATGCCGCAGCTCGACGGGTTCGAGATCGCGTCCATCCTGTCACAGACCGTGCGGCCGGAGATCATCTTCGTGACTGCCTACGAGGCTCACGCGGTAAAGGCGTTCGAGGCCGCGGCCATCGACTATCTGCTCAAGCCTGTCGAGATGGAGCGTCTGGACGAGGCGCTGGGCCGGGCCCGCACGCAACTGGCCAGCCGCGATGCGACGGCGCGGGCGGACGAGCTGGAAGCGCTGGTCCACACACTGCGCGGTCATGACGGGGAGGGGCATCCGGATCTGTGGATCCGCGATCGCAATGGCCGCATGCGTCTGGAAAAGAACCGCATCGACTGGATCGAGGCCGAGGGCGATTATGTGCGCATCCACGCCGGAGCGCGGTCCTGGCTGATGCGGGCGACGATGACGGCGATGGAGAAAAATCTCGACGATCACCAGTTCGCGCGGGTGCACCGGTCGGCGATCGTCAATCTGCGCCGGGTCGCCCGGACCGCCGCGACGCCGACGGGCAGCAAGACGCTGCGCCTGAACGATGGTACCGAAATACGGGTCGGCCGGGCGTTCGAAGGGCGTGTGAACACCCTTCTGGCCCGGCCGATCTCCTAGTTCATCGATCCCAACTGCGATGGGATTGATCTAGAAGCGTTGCGGTTCGTCGTCCACGTCTTCGGTGGCTTCGTCGACGTTCTCGCCGGCTTCCTCGAACGCGTCGGTATCCTCGCCCGTCACGTCCTCGATGGCGGAATCGACGTCCTCACCGGTGTTTTCGGCCGGCCCGTCGGAACAGGCAGCCAGGATGCCGGCGGCGGACAGCAGAACAAGCCAATGACTCGATTTCATACCCAACTCTCCTTCTGATTGGTCCACTAAACCAACGCGCGCAATGCGAAGGCGTTCCATCCGTCATCAGTCAGGTGCCGGGCGGCGCGTCAGAGCGTCTGTCCGTCGTCGATGGTGATGGCGGTTCCGGTCATGAAGCGCGACCCGTCGCCGGCGAGCATCATGAAGGTCGCGTCGAGGGATGAGGCGTCCATCAGCCGGCGGCGCGGGAAGCCCTGGATCTGGCGTTGTCCGCCCTCGGTCTTGAACCAGTCCGAATTGATCTCGGTCTCGATATAGCCCGGGCAGATCGCATTCACGCCGATGCGGTATTTCGCCCACTCGCGCGCGAGATTCTTGGTCATCGCCACGACGGCCGCCTTGGAGGCACAATAGACGGACAGGCCGGGCAGGGTCGCGAAGGCGGCCATGGAGGCGATATTGATGATCCGCGCCTCTTCGCGTTCGGCAACGCCGCTGTTGATCATGCGGCTGGCAGCCTCGCGCGCGCCATAGAAAACGCCGCGCACATTGACGTCGAACGTGTTGTCGAAGCGCTCCACCGGCATGGTCAGGGCGGCACCGTCGCCGCCGACGCCGGCATTGTTCACCATGATCGAGATCGGACCGAGTGCATCCTGGGCCTTGTCGAGAGCCGGACCGATGGCCTCGGCATCCACGACATCGAGGGGCAGCGCGATGGCCTTGCCGCCCTTTTCCTTGATGGCTTCGACTTCGCTTGCAAGGCGATCCTCGCGGCGGGCCATCAGCGCAACCGAGGCACCTGCATCGCTGAGAAGATGGGCAAACCGGCGGCCGAGGCCGCTCGATGCGCCGGTGACAACGGCCACGCGTCCGGTCAGTGAACTCATGGGAGGCTCCTGCTTTTCCTTATCAACTTTGTGAGCGATACCGGCTGCCGTCGCGCAAATCCAGCATGCGGTATCGCTGTCATGACGATTTCCGCGAAATTTCGCATCCGGCGATGGATCGAAGTCGAGACCGGTGCGTTGATGAAGTGCACGGGCCACAAGATCCCCCCGGTTCAGGCCCGCAGCACCGGTCAACAATGGAGAGACCTAGATGAAAAAGACTGTTCTGATCGCTTCCGTCGCTGCCTTTGGTCTGGCCGCTCCGGTTTTTGCCCAGGATACCACCTTTGCTGATGCCGACACGGACATGAGCGGTGGCCTGAGCCTCGCCGAAGTCCAGGCGATCGCTCCGGACGTGACGTCCGAGGGCTTCGATGCCTACGACGCCGACGCCGATGGCGAACTCAATGAGGACGAGTTCGACACCTGGAAGATGGCGAACCCGGAAGAGAGCAGCGAAGATGCGTCGACCGACGAGGACGACACGGAAACCGAGACCGAGCCGTACAACGGCTGATCCGGTTCCCGGTACGTTGCGAAGCGCCCGCCTCGAAAGAGGCGGGCGTTTTCATTTGTGCGGGGCAGGGGGTGTTGAGAAAAATCCCCGGATCGCCTGCAACACAAGGGGAATCCGAGCAGTGACGGGGAACAGAAGCCGGAGCGGCGCGTTGCTTTACTGCCTTGATAAGACAAACACTACGGAGGCAAGGATGAAGCCCGGAGAAACACCGTCACGGGTCGTGATCTATCTGACCCTGTTCAGCCTTTCGGTGATCCTGCTGCTCGTTCAGCTCAGCTGAACGCAGCAGCAGGAGGCCCGGGACGAGCCTCCCGCAAGTCGAGTTCAAATGCGCTGCGATTATTGTGCCGGCGCGGGTTCGGCCGGCTCGAAGAAGAACAGGACCTGGCCGATCGTTGCGGCAACCGTTTCCGGCATGAAGGGCTTGGTGATGAGATAGGTCGGTTCCGGCCGCTCACCCGTCAGCAGGCGCTCCGGATAGGCGGTGATGAAGATCACCGGCACGTCCGACTCGGCGAGAATGTCATTGACCGCGTCGATGCCGGAGGAGCCGTCCGCCAGCTGGATATCGGCCAGGATCAGTTCCACGTCATTGGTGCGATACAGATCGACGGCTTCCTGGCGGGTGCGGGCAATGCCGACGATTTCGTGGCCGCCCTCGGCAATGATCGCCTCGATATCCAGCGCCACAACCGGCTCGTCCTCGATGATCAGGACGCGCGTGCGCAGACCGTCCTCGATCGCGCCCTGCGCCTCGACCGTCAGCCGGTCGATATCGTCGGTGGAAACCGAAAGTATGATCGCCGCATCGCGCACGGAAAAGCCCTCGACCGCTGTCAGCAGAAGCGCCTGGCGGGCCTTGGTCGGAATGCGCGTCAGGCGTTCCTGGGCGGCGCTTCCGCCGGCCGGCGCAGCCGCGTCCTGTTTCCAGTTGTCGTGAAGCAGCTTGTAGAGCGAAACCCGCGGCGGCAGGTCCCGGTCGATCGGCGTGACGCCGGCGACCGCTGCTTCCAGAGCGGCCCGCACAATCGCGTCGCCCGACCCTTGATCACCCGTCAGCAGGCGCGCATAGCGCCGCAGATAGGGAATGTGGGGTTTTACGTTTTCCGAGAACGGCATCTGGCCCTCGTCCCTCCGATAATCAACAGTCCAGCCCTCAGCATAACGCATTCCCGCGCGAGCGGTTCCAGCGTCCCTGAAAAAAGATGGAACCCATTGCAGCTTGGGGCGTTTCATGCGCCGAGACGGTGTTTTTCCGCCGGTTCGTGTTAGGCTTGTGAAAGCGTGCGGCATAGAAAACATGGAAATCATGAGAGACGATTCTTCAGATTCCCGTCCGCCCAGGTCCGTCGACGCCGATACGGCGCGGGCGCGGCAGCAGCTCATCGGGCGCCGGTTGCGGGACATGTATGACAGCGTCCTGGACGAAGGCGTTCCGGACGATTTCGCAGCACTCCTCAGCGCGTTGGACGAGACCGGCGACGATGCGGCCGAGCCTGCCGGAAAGACGGCAGGCAAGGCGGAAGAGGGGGTGTCGGATGGCTGACGGCAGTCCGGTCGAGCAGGTGCCCGAGACCGAGTTCAAGGCCCTGCTCCACGACATGATTCCGCATATGCGTGCGTTTGCGCGCGGCCTTACCGGCGATGCGACGGCCGCTGACGATCTGGCCCAGGATGCCATGCTGCGTGCCTGGCACCGGCGGCACCAGTTCCGCGCCAACACGAATTTCAAGGCCTGGGTGCTGACCATCGTGCGCAACCAGTTCTATTCCGACAAACGCCGCTCCTGGCGCCAGGTCCAGCTGGACGAGGAAACCGCGCGCGAGACGCTGCCGGCGGCGGTCGACCAGGACAATGTGCTGGCGCTGGACGATGTGCGCCGCGCGCTCGACGAGCTGTCGGCCGAGCATCGCGAAGCGCTGCTGCTGGTCGGTGCGGGCGGGTATGCCTATCAGGAGGCGGCCGATATCTGCGGCTGCGCAGTGGGCACGATGAAGAGCCGTGTCAACCGCGCCCGGGCTCGATTGCTTGAAGTGCTCGAGAAAGGTCCGGCTTTGGCTGCGGGCGGGGACGGCGTTTCGGCGTCCGACGCGCTGGACACCATTCTCAACGAGCTTGAGCATATATCCGAATGCCCGTCGGCCGGCTGAGCGGGTCTTCCAGATCAAACGGGGGGCGGGAGCAGGGACGGGGCCTGCGGCTGCAGCTGCTGGCGATTCTGACGCTCAGCCTGAGCCCGCTCCTTGTTCTCTCCGTCGCCCAGGGTGTGATCGAATTCCGCGAGGAAAGTGCCCGCCAGCGCGACAGCCTGCATTCCGCGCTGGTCGAGGCGTCTGCCGATCTGGCCGGTGAACTGGACCGTGTGTCCGGCGTGGTCACCGCGCTGGCGAATTATCCCGATATCGGCAGTCTGAGCGGTCGCCGCTGCGTCGACACGCTGGCCGCCGTGCGGGCGGCCCAGCCGATCTATTCCAATATCAAGCTGATCGACCGGGATGGCGTCATTGTCTGCGCCGCGGTGGAAACGGTCGATTCCAACAGCGTCCAGCTGGCGGGACTCGACTGGTTCGTGCGTCTCAGAGAGGGCGAGGAAGAGGTTTTCAGCGACGTCTATCTGGACTGGTGGACGGTGCAGCGGCCGGTGATGACGGTGGCGCGCCGGCTCGTCGCCGATGGCGAATTCGCCGGCGCGGTCGCGGTCGATATCGACACCCGCCCGGCCCGCAGCCTGCTGCAGATGCAGGCCCTGCCGCCGGAGGCCAGCCTGGCGCTGAGCGATGCCGACGGCAATCTCGCCTATATTCCCGACGGTCCGCGCGAGGAGCGCATTTCCCGCCTGCCCGACGGTGTTCTCGCCCGGGTGCGCGAAACCGGTGAACCGGTCATGCTGGAGAATGTCAGCGGTCTGGCTGGCCGGGCACTCCTGGTGGCGCCGCTGGCCGGCCGCGATATCCAGCTGGTGCTGATCGCGCCGTCGCTGATACTCGGCAGCTGGGCGGGCTTCGACATTGTGGGAACGGTGCTGGTGCCGTCGCTGATGTGGCTGCTGGCGCTGCTGTGTGTCTCGCTGGCGGTCGATTTCTTCGTGCTGCGCTGGCTTTCCTATCTCGGCCGCATGGCCCGTCTCTACGGCAGCGGACGGCTGGGCCTGCAGCCTGTGCGGGCCAGCCGCGCGCCGGCGGAAATCCGCACCCTGGCGGAGACGATGGCCTCGATGGCCAATGATCTGGAAGCCCGGACGGCGGAGCTGGAAAACGAGGCCGAACAACGCGGCGCCCTGCTGCGGGAAATCCATCACCGGGTGAAGAACAATCTCCAGGTGACGATGAGCTTCCTGAATATCCAGGCCCGCCGGACCAGCGACGCCGAGGCCCGGCGCGTTCTTTCCGAGGCCGGCGGCCGGATCAATGCGCTCGCCCTCGTCCACCGGACGCTCTACGAGAATGACGATCTACGGGTCGTCGAGATGGCCCCCTTCCTCGAACAGCTGCTCTACCATCTGCGCCAGGCCAGCACGGTCTATGGCTGTGATGTCGATACCCGCGTCGAGGCCGACAATGTCGAGCTTGACCCCGACATCGCCATTCCGGCCGCCCTGTTCATCACCGAGGCCGTGACCAATGCCTACAAGCACGCCTTCGAACCGGGCATGTCCGAGCCGGGCCTGGTGACGGTCAGCCTTGAACGGATCAGCGAGGGCGAGGCGACCGTCTCGGTGAGCGATAATGGCAAGGGTTATGCGGAAGGGGCCGGCAAGGGCATGGGCTCCTCGCTGATGGAAGCGCTGGCCCAGCGCCTGGGCGGCGAGCTCGCCCGGTCGGTTTCGCCGGAGGGCGGAGCCTGCGTGACCATCCGCTTTCCCGCCTGATCGGCATTGTCATCGGAATGAAAACGGCCGGCGGATCGCTCCGCCGGCCGTTGCCGTTTGTTGGGCCCGAAGGGTCTATTCCTTGCCGGGCAGTTCGCCCTTTTTCAGGATACCGGTCATCTCGTCGAAATAATCGGTGACCTGGCTTTCCGGATCCTTCGACACCATCGAGACCACGATGATGGCGATCGTCGCGGCGATGAAGCCCGGCACGATCTCGTACATCACACCCGACAGGTTGAAGACGTAGATCCAGGCCAGCACCGTCACGGCGCCGGTCACCATGCCGGCAATCGCGCCCAGCCTGGTCATGCCGCGCCAGAACAGGCTGATCAGGACGACCGGGCCGAAGGCGGCACCGAAACCGGCCCAGGCGTTGGAGACCAGGTTGAGGATGTTGGAATCGGGGTCGAAAGCCAGGGCGATCGCCACCAGCGACACCGCCAGCACGGACAGGCGTCCGACCAGCACCAGCTCCTTCTGGCTGGCCCCCCGCCTCAGGAAGATCTTGTAGAAATCCTCCGTCAGCGAACTCGACGAGACCAGCAGCTGGGACGAGATCGTACTCATGATCGCCGCCAGGATCGCGGCCAGCAGGAAGCCGGCGATATAGGGGTGGAAGATCACCTGCGAGAGCAGGATGAAGATCGTCTCCTGGTCACCCAGAACCACATCGCCGTCCGAGAAGGCGCCGGTGGTGTCGATATTGTCCAGCTCGCTGAACGTCGTCGCATCGGTCGGTGCCTCGATCACGCGGGCGATCGGAACGCCGTCGGCAACGTCGATATTCTGGCTCTTCACATAGGCCAGGCCGGCGGCACCGGTCAGCACGGCACCCAGCACGGTGATCAGCATCCAGCTCATGCCGATGCGGCGCATGACGGCGACGTCCTTGAGCGAACGCACTGCCATGAAACGCACGATGATGTGCGGCTGGCCGAAATAGCCCAGGCCCCAGGACATGGTGGAGATGATGCCGATGGCCGCGAGGCCGAGACTCTCCTGCGGGATCATGGAGAGATAGGATTTCTCCCATCCGCCGACATCGACGCTCAGCGTGCTCAGCGCATCCACCGTCGGGCCGAACCCGCCGAGCTGCATGATCGTCACCACCGGCACCAGGACCAGCGCGACGAACATGATGCAGCCCTGCACGAAGTCGGTCAGCGACACCGCCAGGAAGCCGCCGAACAGGGTATAGGCGACGACGACCCCCGCCGTCAGGAACAGACCGAGGCGGTAGTCCAGGCCGAAGGAGGCCTCGAACAGCTTGCCGCCCGACACGACGCCGGCCGAGGTATAGAGGGTGAAGAAGATGATGATCACCACGGCGGAGATGACGCGCAGCATGCGCGAATGGTCCGCGAAACGCTTCTCGAAGAAGTCCGGAATGGTGATCGCGTCGTCGGCAATCTCGGTGTAGACGCGCAGCCGCGGCGCCACCAGGCGGTAGTTGAAATAGGCCCCGATCATCAGACCGATGGCGATCCAGGCCTCTGACATGCCGGTGGCGAAGATCGCGCCGGGCAAGCCCATGAGCATCCAGCCGCTCATGTCCGAGGCGCCCGCCGACAGCGAGGCCACGGCGGGGTTCAGCTGGCGCCCGCCGAGCATGTAGCCCGACACGTCGTCCGTTGACTTGCGATAGGCGTAGAGGCCGATCGCCATCATCAGGACGAAATAGAGCGCAAGGGAGATCAGAGCTTCAATATCCATGAGCTTGCCTTGGGTTGATGGTCAGGAAGGGGCGGCCGGACACGGGTGCGTCAGGCGCGGGTCTGGCCGTCCCCGTGAACGAGGTATTTGAAGGAGGTGAGCTGCTCCAGCCCGACCGGGCCGCGGGCATGCATCTTGCCGGTCGCGATACCGATTTCCGCACCCATGCCGAACTCGCCCCCGTCGGAGAATTGCGTCGAAGCATTGTGCATCACGACGGCGCTGTCGATGGCTGTCAGGAAGGCGGCGGCGGCATCGGGATCCTCGGTGACGATGGCATCGGTGTGGGCCGAGGAGTGATCGGACACCCAGTTCATTGCCTCTTCCAGCCCGTCGACCAGTTTCACCGACAGGCAGCTGTCGAGATATTCGGTGTCCCAGTCTTCCTCGCTGGCCGGCTTGATGCGGCTGTCGATGGCGACAGCATCGGCATCGCCGCGGAATTCGCAACCCGCCATGCTATCGACCAGGCCGGGCAGGAAATCGCCGGCGACCGCGCGGTCGACGACCAGGCTCTCGGTCGCACCGCAGATGCCGGTGCGGCGCAGCTTGGCATTCTTCACGATGGCGGCCGCCTTGGTCAGGTCGGCACGCTGGTGGACATAGGTGTGGCAATTGCCGTCCAGGTGCAGCAGCGTCGGCACCTTGGCCTGGTCGCGCACCAGCGAGACAAGGCCCTTGCCGCCGCGCGGAATCACCAGATCGACATAATCGGTGCACTGCAGCAGGTGCTGCACGGCGGCGCGATTGGTGGTGTCGACCATCTGGATCGCGTTTTCCGGAAGGTCCGCCTCGCGCAGGCCTTCCTTCATGCACTCCACGATGATGCGGGTGGAGTTGAGGCTCTCCGAACCGCCGCGCAGGATGACGGCATTGCCGGATTTCAGGCACAGGGCGCCGGCATCGGCGCCGACATTCGGGCGCGACTCATAGATCATCCCGATCACGCCCAGCGGCACGGCGACGCGTTCGATGCGCAGCCCGTTGGGGCGTTCCGTGGACATCAGCTGGCGGCCGACCGGGTCGGGCAGGGTCGCGATGGCCTCGATGGCCTGGGCGACGCCCTCGATGCGCGCCTCGTCCAGCATCAGCCGGTCGATGAAGGAGTCCGGCTTGCCGGCTTCGCGCACGCTCTCGACGTCCTTGCGATTGGCCTCGATGAGGTCGTTGGCGTGAAGGCGCAGGGAGGCGGCCGCGGCGTTCAGCGCGGCATTCTTGCGCTCGGTGGAGGCTGTCGCGAGCTGGCGCGCCGCCTCCTTGGCCTGGCGTCCCAATTGTTCGATATAGGCTTGCATACGATCTGACATGTCTCGTTCGCTCGGGGTCTGGAGTGTCGGTGAGTTTCGGAGGCGCGGCAACTAGCGCAATTCGCAGGCGCGTGCGTACGCCGCCTCCGTGGTTTCGACGAGCAATTGCTCGAGCAGCCCGTCGCGGCGCAGCGCATGGATGCCCGCCTCGGTCGTGCCCTTCTTGCTCATCACGGAATTGCGCAGATCTTCCAGGCTCGTCTCGCTCTGCGCCGCCATTTCCACCGCACCTGCCAGGGTCTCGAGGACCAGGGTGCGGGCGGTGTCCGGGGCGAAGCCCAGGCGTTCGGCGGCCGCAACATAGGCGCGGGCGATCTCGAAGACATAGCCGGTGCCGGAGCCGGCAACCGCCGTGATCCGGTCGATCTCGTCCTCGGTGTCCAGCCAGATGGCCGAGCCGGTGGCCTTCGCCAGCCGGTCGGCCAGGTCGCGATGGGCCGGAGAGCAGGACGGATCGGCATAGAGCCCGTTCACGCCGCGGCCGATCTGGGCCGGCAGGTTGGGCATGATGCGGATCGCCGGCCGGTCGCCGAGGGTGGCCTTCATCGAGGCGATCGAGAAGCCCGCAGCGATGGAGATGACGCAGCCATCATCCTTCAGGAAAGGCATGTAGGCCGGCACGATATCGGCGATCTGCTGCGGTTTGACGGCAATGACGATGGCGTCGAATGTCCGCCCTGACAGGTCGTCCGGAGACCCTGCATGACCGGCGCCGGCGGGTATCGCGGACGGTGTCCGGTTGACGGCCGTATAGCTGGCCGGAACCGCATCCACCCAGCGGCGCAGCATGGCACCGCCCATATTCCCGCAACCGATCATCAGAATGTCCATCGCCAATCCTTCTGCGCTGTCGAGGCCCGGCGCCAGAATACGCACGTGTTGACGCGATTGCGACAGGCTCACAACAAATGCGCTCGACGCGCCGGAAAGCGCATCGAGCCGCTGATGACCGGATACATAGCAAAATATATTTCGAATTCAAATTATATTTCCGAAGGCGTAGAAAACCGGGATGGCAAGCAATCGTTCAGCTTTGCGCTATAAGTTATGACGCGGACGCGGCGATATTGCATGGCCGTGTCCGGGTTTTGGGGTTGAAAAAATTTGAACGCAAAATATTTTGCGCACAGTCTTTTTGCGGAGCAGCATCGTTCCGCGCCACCGAGGAGCCTCTTGTGAGTGTTCGAAACCGCATCGTCGTGAAAATCGGGTCCAGCCTGTTGGCCAATGATGGCCGGCTGACCCTGAAATACGCCTTCATGCATGGCCTTCTGGCCGACATCGCGCAGCTGCGCGAGGAAGGATATGATGTGGTGCTGGCCTCCTCGGGCTCGGTGGCCCTGGGGCTGAACTCGATCAAGAAGTCGCCGGAAGAGGCCGGCGTGCTGGACAAGCAGGCCGCTGCCGCCTGCGGCCAGCCGCTGCTGCTCAATGCCTACAAGCAGGTCGCCCACGAGCACGGCTTCGACATCGCCCAGATTCTCGTCACGCTGGAAGATCTGGAGGAGCGCCGCCGCTTCCTCAACACCAAGAACACGATCCAGCGCCTGTTCGAGCACGGCATCATGCCGATCGTGAACGAGAACGACACGATCACGACCGAGGAAATCCGCGTCGGCGACAATGACCGCCTGGCGGCCAAGGTGGCGCAGATGATCCAGGCCGACCATCTGATCCTGCTGACCAATATCGACGGGCTCTATGACCGCAATCCGGAGGATCCGGAGGCCCGGTTCATCGAGACGGTCGAGGATGTCAGCGAGTATCTCGAGGTCACCACCGGTACCAGCTCGCTGGGCTCGGGCGGCATGCTGACCAAGATGCGCGCCGCCAACATGGCGCAGAATGCCGGCGTCAACACGCTGATCGGCGAGGGCGTCATCGATCGCCCCGTGTCCGGCATCCTCAAGGGCGAGCGCCGTCACACGCGCTGCATCGCCAAGGGCACGCCGGCCTCGTCCTGGGCGGTCTGGCTGACCAACCGCCTGCACCGTGCCGGCGGTCTGGTGATCCGCCAGGACGCCGCAGCCAAGCTGCGCGAGAGCAAGGCGGGCGTCGGCCACGAGGATATCGTCAAGATCCATGGCGACTTCCAGAAGGGCGATGTGCTGCACGTCTATGACGAGGACGGTGAGGAGCTGGCCCGCGGCCTGACGAATTTCTCGTCCGACGAGACCATGGTGCTTGCCCGCCATGCCGACCAGGATGTCGAGGAATTGCTGGGCTATCACGCGCGCCCGGAAATCATCAATCGCGACAACATGGTGATGCTCGAAGACAATCACCTGCCCTGGGATGCGCCGACCAAGTCGCTGAAGCTCGTCGCCTCCTAGACGGTCTGCCTCCTGCATTGCGGCGTACCGGAAGCTGGAAATTTGCGTCCGGACGGTCCAGACTTGCCGCAGTGCAACACGCAATCGTGAAAGAGGCCGCATGATGGACGGGGATGAACACCCGCACGGCGAAGCGAAGAAACGCCGCCGCCCGACGCCGCAGGAACTGGCCGAAGGCCTCGTCACCCTGCTCGATGTCGAGGAGATCGATGTCGACCTCTATCGCGGTCCCCGTAACCCCGGCGGTCGGGGGCGTGTCTTCGGCGGCCAGGTCATTGCCCAGGCACTGATGTCGGCGGTCGGTTCGGTCGAACCCGAACGGGTCGTCCACTCCCTGCACGCCTATTTCATGCGGCCCGGCGACGAGGATTTCCCCATCATCTATCGCGTCGAGCGCGACTATGACGGCGGCAGCTTCTCCAACCGCCGCGTCATCGCCATGCAGCGCGGCAAGCCGATCCTGAACATGACGGCCTCCTTCCAGCGCAAGGAAAAAGGGCTGGAGCACCAGGCGGAGATGCCGGATGTGCCGGCGCCGGACGACCTGCCCTCGGAAGCGGAAATCTTCCAGCGCTACAAGGACGAGATCCCGGAACCGCTCTACAAGTTTCTCACCCGTTCGCGGCCGATCGAGATCCGCCCGGTCGAGATCTGGAACCCGGTCAATCCGGACAAGCGCGCCCCGGTGCGCAATCTGTGGATCCGCGCCTCCGGCTCGATCGGCGAGAACCAGCTGATGCACCGGGCCGTGCTCGCCTTCGCGTCGGACATGGGCCTCCTGTCGACCTGCATGCAGCCGCACGGGGTCAGCTGGATGACGCGCAAGATGCAGTCCGCCAGCCTCGATCACGCCCTGTGGTTCCATGACGATGTGCGCATGGATGACTGGCTGCTCTACGCCACCGACGCCCCCTGGTCCGGCGGTGCCCGCGGCTTCAACCGCGGCCAGATCTTCACCCGCGACGGCAAGCTGGTCGCCTCGGCGGCCCAGGAAGGTCTGATAAGGGTCCGGGACTGATTTTGCCGGGGTGGTCCGGAAAAGTTAATAAAATCAAATGGGTTAAGGCATATTTGCCCGGCCTTTGATGTGCCGGACCTGTCGCATGCCTGCCCCATAGCACCATCATAACGGCCCCATCGGTGCGACATTGCGGTGCCACGGGGTGACAAGGCTGCACCAGAGCCCGGAAGGCGGGGCGCGAAAGCGGAAAACCGGCAATGAGAAACAGCCCCGCCAGTCTAACCCGGCCCGGCCGGGCGGGGATAAGTTTTCTCCAGCCCTTCCTCTCCCCTCTTGGGGAGAGGGCAGGGTGAGGGGCGGCCGCGGAGCGGCCAATCAAGACTCTTGGCGGCGCTGCCGCGCGCCCCTCATCCGCCGCTTCGCGGCACCTTCTCCCCGGAAGGGGAGAAGAACGTGCTATCTTCCATACCGCCCCCTCGACAGGTTTGCTCCCACCCGCTAACTCTTCCCGCAACACAATAATCCAAAGCGGGAGGTCCCCATGCTCGATACTCTGTTTTCCCTTGAAGGGCGCACGGCGCTGATTACCGGCGGGTCGCGCGGGATCGGCGAGATGATTGCCGAGGGCTATGTGCGGGCCGGGGCGAAGGTCTATATCTCCTCGCGCAAGGCGCCGGACTGCCTGGCGACGGCGGAACGCCTGTCGGAACTGGGCACGTGTATCGCCCTGCCGGCCGATGTGTCGGGCGCCGATGGGGCGCAGGCGCTGGCCAAACAGTATCTCGAGCATGAGAACTCGCTGGATATCCTGGTCAATAATGCCGGCGCTGCCTGGGGCGCACCCTTCGAGGAATTCCCCGAGAGCGGCTGGGACAAGGTGATGGATCTCAACGTGAAATCCCCCTTCTTCCTGACCCAGGCCCTGTTCGGCGCGCTGAAGGCCAAGGCCTCGCCGGAGCGCCCCTCCAAGGTGATCAATATCGCCTCGATCGACGGCCTGTCGGTCAACATGATGGAGACCTATTCCTACGCCGCCTCCAAGTCCGGCCTGATCCATCTGACCAAGCGCATGGCGCTGGAACTGGTGAAGTCGAACGTGGTGGTGACGGCGATCGCGCCGGGCGCCTTTGCCTCGTCGATGAACAAGGCGGCGCGCGACCATGCCGACCTCGTTTCCAACTATGTACCGTCTGGCCGGATCGGCACGCCGGAGGACATGGCGGGCGCGGCGATCTTCCTGGCGTCGCGGGCGGGCGATTATGTCGTCGGCTCGACCCTGATCGTCGATGGCGGCGTCGCCCATACGCGCGGCGGCTCGTAGGGCTCCGGGTTCCGCTCAGAGCCAGGAAAATGCCCGGCGGAGGAGGCCGGCGGCGTCTTCGGTGACGGGGGCGCCGTGGGCCATCACCAGCCGTTCGGCCGGCCAGGCCAGAAGGCGGTCGCGCGCGGCGCGGGCCGCCTTGCGGTTGGTGAAGGCGAGGCGGAATTTGCGCGGCACGGCAGGCTCGGGCCCGGTCATCCGGTCCCATTTCGCGATCAGCCTGCGCCAGCCGGAAAACCAGTCATCGGGCAGATGCTGGATCAGATCCGTCACGATCACCGTGCCGCTGGGCCGGTGAAAGAACACCGTCTCGGTGGTGATCGCATTGCCGCGCATGACGACCTGGTCGAGCGTGCCGGCCCAGGCCGGATCGGGCGTGTCGCCCAGCGTGGCGTGAAAGGTGAGGCCGGGCCGGGTTTTCGCCAGGCCCGGCGCCGCATGCACCCGGGCTTCCGGCCAGGCGGCGGCCCAGTCAGCAATGAAAAGATGGTGCAGGGAATTCGGCGCCACGATGTGCGTCACCGGGCCGAGCGCGTCCACTTCGGCCCGCAGCGTGTCGTCGAGCGCGACCGGCGACCAGACGAATAATCCGCCATCGGCCAGCCGGACCAGCGCCATGCGTGTGGGATAGCGGAACCCGCCGGCCCCGGTTACCGTCGGGCCGCCGGCAATCCAGATATCGTCCGCAAGGGTTTCAAGCACGAGAGGCGCTCCGCACAGCCTTGTCTGCAGGACAAGGTTGGCTGAAGCCTAGGCGTGTGTCCCGGTGCTGGCAACTGCGCCGGGCCGGGGTGAACGCAAAAAGAAACGGGCGCCGGAGATAGCTCCGGCGCCCGGTCCTGTTTCGCCTGTGGCCTTGCGGCCGGCGGGCCGGGGCTTACTGGCCCAGCTGGCGGATCTCGATTTCACCCATGTCGAGGGCGCGGATGCTTTCCTCGATCTGGGCGGCATCGCCCACGATCAGCCAGACCAGCTGTTCGGGGTGAACCACTTCGCGCGCCGCGGCCCGGACCTCTTCGAGGTCGAGCGAGCGATAGCGCTCGGTCAGGCTCGCCGGATAGTCCCAGTCGCGGCCGTAATTCTGGCTCGAGACGAGGCTGCCGCGGACGGCGGCGGCGGTCTCGAACTGACCGGGCAGGGAGCGGGTGGAGTTGTTGATCGAGCGCTCCAGCTCCTCGGCCGTGGCCGGGTTGGTGGAGGTGAACTCGTTGAACTCCCGCAGCAGTTCGGCAAGGCTGTCCGCCGTGCGGTCGGTCTGGACCGGCGCATAGACGATCCACGGACGCTGTCCGCGGGCGCCCCAGAGCAGGGTCTGGGCACCGTAGGACCAGCCCTTGTCTTCACGCAGGTTCATGTTGACCCGGGCGGTGAAGGAGCCGCCGATGGCGTCATTCATCGCGGAATAGACTTCCGGATTCTCCACCGTGCCTTCCGGACCGATCAGACCGGCCAGGATGAGCGATTGCGGCGAGTTCGGACGGTCCACGATGATCACGCGGGCACTGTCGGCATTTTCCGCGCGGGCCATGTTCTTCTGCGGCAGCGGGGTGCTCGGCGCATCCCAGCGGCGGAAGGCACGCTCCAGCATCGGCGTGATCTCGTCCAGCGTCGTGTCGCCGACGATGAACAGCGTCGCATTGTCCGGACGCATCCAGGTGCGGTGGTGCGCGACGAGATCGTCACGGGTGAAGCCCGTCACATTCTCCATCGTGCCCGAACCGGTGAACGGCACCGAATAGGCATGGCCTTCGCCATACATTTCCGGCGGCAGCATGCGCAGGGCGATGGCAATCGGATTGGCCATTTCCTGGCGGATGCCGTTCAGCGTCTGCTCGCGGATCCGCTCGATATCGTCATCGGCGAAAGTCGGATCGGTGATCACGGTCGCCATCAGATCGAGCGAGTCACGCAGGTTGGAGCGCAGGGCCGAAAGCGTCACCGTGGACTGGTCGAGACCGGCACCGGTGGACAGGTTGGCACCCAGGCGTTCGGCCTCGGCGGCAATCTCCAGCGCGTCCATGCGGCCGGCACCTTCGTCCAGCATGTTCATGGTGAAGCTGGCCAGACCCGTCTGGCCGCCTTCGACGCTGTCGGCGGCATAGCCGGCATCGAACACCATCTGCATTTCCACGACCGGAACGGCGTCGCGGCGCACGAAGACGATATCCATGCCGTTGGACAGCTCGGCCGTCTCGACGGCCGGCCAGACCAGTTCCGGCGTTTCCGTGACCGACGGCAGGGCCGAACGGTCGGCGTCGGTGGCGACGCTCTGGAATTCGCCGAAGGGCAGGACGGTGATCTCGTGATAGCCGGTGGACAGCCACTCGTTCGCCGTGGCGGTGATCGCCTCGGCGCTGGCCGTGTTCAGACGGTCCAGCAGGGTGCGCCAGAACGCCGGATCGCCGGCATAGAGCTGGCCTTCGGCAAGCGTGACGGCCTTGCCGCCGAACCCGCCGATCTGTTCCAGACCGCGAATGGTGGAGGCGTTGATGCGCGTGCGCGCAGCGGCCAGCTCGTCATCGGTCGGACCTTCGGCGAGCAGTTCGGCGACGATCTCGTCGATACGGGCCGAGGCGGCTTCAGGGTCTTCACCCGGATTGAGGGTCACCTCGATGTGGAACTGGCTGGCGAGCTGGTGTTCCTCGACATAGGCCACGGCGCGGGTCGCGACCTGGCGGTCGAAGACGAAGTCGCGATAGAGGCGCGAGGTGCGGCCGCCGCCCAGGACGGTGGCGAACAGTTCGAGCTGGGCGCGTTCCTCGGTGATGCGGCCCGGCACGACCCAGGTGCGGTAGATGCGCGCCTGCGGCACGTCGTCATACATGGTCTCGGTCGTGTCGCGCTCGCGCTCCGGGATCCACTGGTCCATGCGGGTGACCGGCGGGCCGACCGGCGCGTCGCCGAAATAGCGCTGCACCAGCGGGCGGGCCTCTTCGGCGTCAATGTCGCCGGCGAGCACCAGAACCGCGTTGGAGGCGCCGTAATACTGGCGGAACCAGTCCTGCACGTCTTCCAGCGAGGCGGCATCGAGGTCTTCCATCGAACCGATCGTGGAGTGGGCGTAAGGATGGCCTTCCGGGAAGAGCGCGCGCAGCTGGGAGTATTCCACCATGCCGTAAGGCTGGTTGTCGCCCTGGCGCTTCTCGTTCTGCACAACGCCGCGCTGCTCGTCGAGGCGTTCCTGGTCGATGGCGCCCAGGAGGTGGGTCATCCGGTCGGATTCCATCCACAGCGCCATTTCCAGGGCCGGTGTCGGCACGGTCTGGAAGTAGTTGGTGCGGTCGAACCAGGTCGTGCCGTTCATGCCGGTCGCGCCGACCTGTTCGAACGGACCGAAATAATCGTCATTGTAATTTTCCGACCCGTTGAACATCAGGTGTTCGAACAGGTGGGCGAAGCCCGTGCGGCCGGCCGGTTCGTCGGCCGAGCCGACGCCGTACCAGATGGACACGGCGACGATCGGCGCCTTGCGGTCCTCGTGGACAACGACCGTCAGGCCGTTCTCGAGCTCGAAGCTCTCGTAAGGAATGTCGATCTCGGGCGTCTGTGCGCTCGCGAGACCTCCAAGCGAGACGGCCGCAGCGAGCGCAGCCGTGAGTAGTCGTTTCATGGTGTACCCCTAACCTGTGATGCAGGATTTATGGTCGCAAAGTGCAACGCCGGACACCACCCGGTTAAGTAAAATTCCCGTAATGTTAGGTTTCCGGCGCCGCCGGAGGCCGTCTGGCGCTAGCTCGAAGGCTGTTTCCGGGCCGCATGACGGCGGGCTTTCGAGACATTGCCGCAGGTCGCCATGTCGCACCAGCGGCGGCGTCCGGCCTTGGAGGTGTCGAGGAAGAGCCAGCCGCAGCGTTCGCCGTCGCACTGTTTCAGCCGCACGGCATTGTCTTCGGCCAGCAACGCCACCGCATCCATCACGATGGGCGCGAGAAAGCGGGTCGCCGCATCCGCGCCGGACCAGTCCGGCTGTGTCTGGCCATTCGCCCGGGTGACGAGGGCGGCCCGCCCGGCCATCGCGCGATAGTGCGTGGCGAGGCGGTCGAGCGCCTGCGCGGCGGGCTGACCGTCATGCATGCGGGTGGTCAGGGCGGCATAGATCGCTTCGCGCAGATCATGGGCGGTTGCGTGGAAGCGTTCCCAGGCGCCGGTATCGGCCAGATGCGCGTCCAGGGCTGCAGCGTCGCCGTCGTGCCATGCGCCTGACACCGTCATCCAGCGCACGGCGTCCGCCGGTTCGGTGAGCGCGTCGACGAAGGCGGTCTCGCGGCCGTCTGCGGTGTTGCAGAAATCGACGCACAGCCGGCCGCCGATGAAGTGTTCCGGCCCGAAATCCGTCACGGCAGGGCCCGGCTAACCGGTAAAATGCATTTTACAAGTTGACTCATCGATAACCTCCAAACTAGTTTTTACCAGTTAGCCGCGTTTGCCGCCAGACCGGTGACAGTGCGGCGGGGGATGGAGACGGGAGAGGATGATGAAACTCTATGCACGTGCAGGCTGGGGATCGGTGATCGCCGAGGCACAGCTGGCCTGGTACGGGCTGGCGCACACGCTCGAGCCGGTCGGCGACCTGTTTGCCGACGACAGTGCGCGCGACGCGCTGGAGGGCATCAACCCGCTGGCCCAGATCCCGACGCTGGTGCTCGATGACGGCACGGTGATGACCGAGAGCGCGGCGATCACGCTGCACCTGGCAGACCTGGCCGCCGAGACCTCGCTCGTGCCCGGTCCCGACGCGCACGAAAGGGCGGACTTCCTCAACGCGCTCGTCTTTCTGGTGGCCAATGTCTACCCGACCTACACCTATGGCGATGTGCCGGCGCGCTTCGTGCCCGCTCCGGAAGGCCGGGCCGGCTTCCGCGAGACGGTCGATGCCCATGGCAAGCGGCTCTACCGCATCCTCGAGCAACAGGCCTCCGGCAGCCGCGCCGCCGGACCCTGGTTCCTGGGCGGACGTCTGACCGCGGTCGACATCTATCTCGGCGCGATGACGTTCTGGCGGCCTGGCCGTGACTGGTTCGACGCCGAAACACCGCGCCTCGCCGCGATCGGCCGTGCCGTGCGGGCGCATGACCGTTTCGGCGATGTCTGGACCCGCAACTTTCCGGACGAGATGGCCGGCTGATTATCCCGCCGGGGCCAGGTCGAACGTGCCGCTTGCCTCGCCATTGAACGTTACCGAGCATTCTTCGGGGGTGATGCCCGGCTCGAACGGGCAGGCGAACTGTCCCGCTTCCATGATGCGGACATGCAGCTCGCGGTTCTCCGGAACGCTGTAGATGCACTGGCCCGACAGCACGTCGCTCGCGCGGACGGTCTCGAAACTGCCGGACCGGCGCGCCCGCTGCTGCCGCCTGACTTCGCCGTCCGCCGTCTGGAAAGTGCATTCCAGCGTGCCCGAACCGATGATGCGGATGCTGACGTCCGACGGTTCGACCCCTGTCTGGACTGCAGCGGCAAGCGCCGCCGCCAGAATGCCGTTCAGTGTTGCAATGCTCATGATGACCTCCCGGTTGTGTGTCCGGGGAGTATGATCCTGTCAGCCAAATGATACAATAGTTCATGTATTATTGAATCAACAGGCACGTTCCATGCCGGGAGACAGGGCTTCGCACACTTCGGGATGGCCCTGGCAGCAGTCGGATACGAGATAGCCGATCGTGGCGGCGATCGTGTCGAGGTCGACGGCATAGATGCGGGACCGGCCTGACGGCCTCATGACGATCAGCCCACCCTGCCGCAGCACGTTGAGATGCGAGGACAGATTGTTCTTCGCTACCCCGACGCGCGCGGCCAGTTCGCCGGCGGGCATGCCGTCGGGGCCCGCCGTGATCAGCGTGCGGAAGACGCGAAGCCGGGTCGGATGACCGAGTGCGGAGAGGCGGGCGGCGGCTTCGTCATCGGCCGGGCTGTCATTCATTTCAACAGTCATTGAACAATTGAACCGTATCGTATAGGCGGAGCGGGCATCGTTTCGGAGACCTATCATGCATGCGCCGCGCTGCCATGGCCAATCCTGCCTTCCGCGTTCTGCCTCTTTCAGTGCCGCCCTTGTGTCGGCCACGATCGTCAGCGCCGGTACACTGGCCCAGGATGCACAACCGTCGCGCCTGTCCGTGTCGGGGGAAACGCGCCTGCGCTATGAAACGCTGGACGGCCAGTTCCGCGCCGGCGGTTCCGGCGGCGACCAGGCGCTGTTCATGCGCAATCTGCTGCTCGCCGAATACGAGATACAGCCGGTCACTTTCGGTCTGGAACTGCAGGACAGCCGCGCCTGGCTGGACGACAGCGGCACGCCGCTGAGCACGAGTTATGTCAATCCGCTGGACGTGCTGCAGCTCTACGCCCGCGCCGATCTGCCCTCGCTTCTCGGCGCCGACGGATCGGCAACGCTGACAGTCGGCCGGCAGACGGTGAGCATCGGCTCGAAACGGCAGATCGAGCGCATCAGCTATGCCAATGTGATCAAGAGCTATACCGGTCTTCACTATCGCGCTGACAATGCCCGCGGCGACGAGCTGCACCTGGTTGCGGTGGTCCCGGTCTCCCGGCGGCCCGGCAACCGGGCCGAGATCGCGGACAACCGCATGTCCGGCGATGAGGAGGAGTGGAACCGGCGCATCTGGGCCGTCCACTACCGGCGCAAGGATGTGGCGCCGGCACTCGCCGATGGCCTGACCGGCGAGGTCTTCGTCTACGGGCTGACGGAGCGCGATACCGCCGGCACACCCACGCCGAACCGGCAGTATGTGACCTCCGGCGTGCGGGCCTATCGTGCACCGCAGGCCGGCCGCTGGGATGTCGATGTGGAAGGCGCCTGGCGTCTCGGCCGCCGCCGGGCCAGCCGGGCGGCTACCGACACGGAAAACCTGGATGTCAGCGCCACCATGCTGTTTGCCGCCGTCGGATACACATTCGACCTGCCCTGGCAGCCCCGCCTGGCGGCGGAATACTACTGGGCGAGCGGCGACGAGAAACCCGATGACGGGCGGTTCGACCAGTATGAGCGGCTGTTCGGTTCGCGGCGCACGGATCTGAACAATACCAGCCTGCACGGACCGCTGACCCCGGCCAATCTCAGCGCGCCGGGCCTGCGTCTGGAGGTCGAGCCGGGGCCGCGCTGGGATGCGCGCATCGCCTGGTCGGCGGCGTCGCTGGCCAGTGCGACCGACAGCTGGGTGATTGCCGGACTGCGGGACCCGTCCGGCCGGTCCGGCCGCTTTCTCGGACACGCGATCGACGGGCGCGCCCGCTACCGGCCCGGCCCTGAAGGGCTGGAATTCGAGATCGGCGCGTCGGCTTTCCTGGCGGGCGAGTTTCCGGACAATGTTCCCGGCGGGCCGGGCACCGGAACGACCCTGCTCGGCTACGGGCAGGTGACGCTGAGCTTCTAGACCTTCTTCACGAACTCGCTTTTCAGGCCCATCTGGCCGACGCCGTCGATGCGGCAGTCGATATCGTGATCGCCCTCGACGAGCCGGATATTCTTCACCTTGGTGCCGACCTTCACGACCTGGGACGTGCCCTTGATCTTGAGATCCTTGATCACGGTGACCGTGTCGCCATCGGCCAGCTCGGTGCCGTTGGCGTCGCGCCAGACCGGGCCGCTTGCCGCTGCCGGTGCTGCGCCGGCCGTCCATTCATGGGCGCATTCCGGACAGACGAGCAGCGCACCGTCCTCATAGGTGAAGGCCGAGCCGCATTCGGGACAGGGCGGGAGCTCGCTCATGACAGGGTTTCCTTGTTTTTCAGCGGAGCTCAGAGCCCGCGCACAGCCTGGATGATATTGAGGATAACGGCGGCGTTGAACAGCAGGCCGAGCACGGTCATCACGGCGGCAAAGCCTGCGACGCCGGCCAGCATGAGCGCGCGCAGCGGGATCATCATCACGGCGCGGGCCCGCTCCGGACCGGCATAGCGCGGGCGGCTGAGGCGTTCGGTGAGGTCGGTGAAGCCGCCGCGCCAGAGATTGACGGTGATGAAGATCCACACCACGACAGCAACCAGCGGCGCGAGGCGCAAGGCCAGCGGCATGCCCGGGACGGACAGCAGGAACTCGATTTCCTCCACGCGCGGCGCCTTCCGCTGAACTCGATACGTCCTGTCATAGCCTTTCCCCTGCCCGTGAGCTACATGCGATGACCTGCATCTGCCGCGACGGATTATCCGCCGTGCCGCGTTGCACCGTCCGCAGGGGTGGCGGGGCCGCAAGGGCCGGATCGTGAAGGGGATACGGAATGCTCGACAACAGGCGTTGGATTGCCGGGGCGGTTGCACTTGTCGTCATCGCCGGCGGCGGCTGGTGGATGTTCGGCCGCGGCGAAGGCGGCAGCGGCGAGGTGACGATCGAGACCGAGGCTGCGGCCCCGGCCGATGTGCGCCGCATCGTGGCGGCGTCCGGGGCGGTCAGCGCGCTGGTAACGGTCGAGGTCGGCTCGCAATTGTCCGGCCAGATCGCCGAACTGCATGTCGATTTCAACGATGAGGTCGAGGAGGGCCAGGTCATCGCCCGGCTCGATCCGCAGACCTACGAGACCCGTGTCACCGAAGCCGAGGCTGCGCGTGCGACGGCGGCGGCGAGCCTGCAATTGCAGCGCGCCTCGCTGGCGCGGGCCCAGGCCACGCTGCGCGAGGCCCAGCTGGAATTCGACCGCATGGCGACGCTGCGCGAACGCGGCACGGTCGCCCAGACCTCGCTCGATACCGCCCAGACCGCGCTCGACGCGGCCCAGGCCGATGTCGAGGTGGCGCGCGCCCAGATCGCCAATGCCCAGGCCGTGCTGGCCCAGCGCGATGCCTCGCTGGCGAGTGCCCGGATCGATCTCGAGCGCACGACGATCCGTGCGCCGATCAACGGTATTGTCGTCGACCGGGCCGTCGATGTCGGCCAGACCGTCGCGGCAAGCATGACGGCGCCCGTGCTGTTCACCATCGCCCAGGATCTCGGCCAGGTGCAGATCGACGCCCAGATCGATGAGGCCGATATCGGCCAGATCCGCGCCGGCCAGCCGGTGCGCTTCACGGTGGACGCGCATCCGGACACCGAGATGGAAGGCGTGGTCGACCAGATCCGCCTGGCGCCGGAGACGCTGAACAATGTCGTCACCTACACGGTGGTCGTGCTGGCCGCGAACCCGGACGAGCTGCTGCTGCCCGGCATGACGGCGAACATGGATATCATCACCGGCGAGCGGACCGGCGTTCTCACCGTGTCCAATGCGGCCCTGCGCTTCCGGCCCTCACCGGCGCTGGAGGGGCGGACACAGCCGCTGGCCGAAGGCGGCGGTGGTCCGCAAGGCGGCGGCCGGGGCGTTCCCGGCGGGCCGGGCGGCGGCAATGATCCCATGACGCGTCTCAGCGAGGCTGTCGGTCTCGATGCCGCCCAGCAGGACCAGATTCGCGGCATTTTCCGCGCCGCCATGGGACGGGCGATGAGCCAGGCCCAGGCCGGCGGCGAGTTCGACCGCGAGGCCCTGCAGGCCGAGATCGACCGCGAGATCCGCCCGCTGCTCGACGAGGACCAGCTGGAACGCTATCGCACCTTCCAGCGCCAGATGCGCGAGACCCGCTCGGCCACGGTCTGGGTGGAGGAGGCGGACGGCACGCTGGTCGAGCGGCCGATCCGTGTCGGTATTTCCGACAGCCAGAAAAGTGAAGTGGTCGGCGGCCGACTGGAAGCCGGCGAGGCCGTGGTGACCCGCGCCCGCGAGGTGCGCGAATGAGCGCACTGATCGCCTGCCGCGACCTTGTCCGCGTCTACACGATGGGCGACCAGACCGTGCGGGCGCTGGACGGGGTCAGTGTCGATATCGCCGCAGGCGAATATGTCGCCGTCACGGGGGCATCGGGATCCGGCAAGTCGACCTTCATGAACATGCTGGGCGCGCTGGACCGGCCGGACTCCGGCTCGCTGCATATTGCGGGCGAGGATCTTCTGGCGCTGGATGCCGACCGGCTCGCCGCTTTCCGCAACCGCACGATCGGCTTCGTCTTCCAGCAGTTCAACCTGCTCTCGCGCACCTCGGCGCTGGAAAATGCCGCGCTGCCGCTGGTCTATGCCGGTGTGCCGGCTGCGGAACGGCGCAAGCGGGCCATGGCGCGGCTGGAACAGGTGGGGCTGGGCGATCGCTCGGACCACCAGCCCAACCAGCTGTCCGGCGGCCAGCAGCAGCGCGTGGCGATTGCCCGCGGCCTCGTCAACGATCCGAAAATCCTGCTGGCCGACGAACCCACGGGCGCGCTCGACTCGCGGACCTCGGCCGACATCATGGCGATCTTCGACCAGCTCAATCGCGAGGGGATCACCATCATCATCGTGACCCACGAACAGGAAGTCGCCGATCATGCGCGGCGCCAGATCGTGTTCCGGGACGGCCGGATCGTGGAGGACCGCCAATGAATCTCGCCGCCTCCCTGCGCATCGCCCTGATCGCGCTCCGCGTGAACGCCCTGCGCAGCGCGCTGGCCATGCTGGGCGTCGTGATCGGCGTCGCTTCGGTCATCGTGCTGGTCTCGATCAGCGAAGGCACCAAGCAGGCCGTCGAGGAACAGATCGCCAGTTTCGGCGCCAACCTGCTGATCATCCGGCCCGGCTCCAGCATGTTCGGCGGACGGCGCGGCGGGGCCGGTACGGCCGATCCGCTGACCGATGGCGATGTGGAAGCCCTGCGCACGCAGATTGCCGGTGTGGCCGGGGCGTCCGGCGAAGTGACGACATCCTCTGCCGTGGTGTTCGGCGGCGCCAACTGGACGACCCGCATTGTCGGCATCAATCCCGACTACCTGTCGGCCCGCGGCTGGGAGATCGATCAGGGGCGCAGCTTCTCGGCCGCCGAGGAAGCGGCCGGCCGGCGCTATGCGATCGTCGGCCAGACCATCATTTCCGAACTGTTCGACGGCGCCAGTCCGATCGGCCAGTCCCTGCGCATCGGCGGCCAGCCCTTCGAGGTGATCGGCACGGTGATGGAGCGCGGCGACAATAATTGGGGCCAGGACCAGGACGATGTGATCTTTGCGCCGCTGAACACGATCCGCCAGCGCTTCGGCGCCGGCGTGCGTGTCACCCAGCGCGACGGCGTGCAGACGGTGTTCGTCGATATCGCCCCGGGCGAGAACAATGCGCGCGTCATCGAGGACATCCAGGACCTCTTGCGGATCCGGCGGGATATCCAGCCCGGTGCGGAAGACAATTTCTTCGTCGGCAATCTGGCCGAATTCATCCGCGCCCAGAACGAGACGGAGAGCCAGCTGGGCCTGCTGCTCGCCGTGGGGGCGGGGATCGTGCTGCTGGTCGGCGGTATCGGCATCATGAACATCATGCTGGTCTCGGTGACCGAGCGCACGCGCGAGATCGGCCTGCGCCTGGCCGTCGGTGCGCGGCGGCGCGACGTGCGCAACCAGTTCCTGATCGAGAGTATCGTTCTGTGCCTGATCGGCGGTCTGGCGGGGCTCGTGGTCGGTGTCGGCGGCACGCTCGTCTATGCCGAGGTCGGCGAGCTGGAGATTGCCATCAACCCGCTGATCGTGGCGATTGCCATCGGCGCATCGGCGCTCGTCGGGGTTTTCTTCGGCTTCTACCCGGCGCACCGGGCCTCGCGTCTCGATCCGATCGAGGCGCTGCGCTTCGAATAGCGGGCCTGGCTCGCGCCATCTCTTTCTTTGTTCCCGCTCCGCCCGACCCGGGCCTGTCATCGCTTTCGGTGCCGAGGTCGATGCTCGCATGGAACGCGCTCAAGGCTGCGGGGTTTGAACCTGATCCCGCGAGGCGCGCTTTTTTCTTTGTTCCCGCTCCGCCCGACCCGGGCCTGTCATCGCTTTCGGTGCCGGGGTCGATGCTCGCATGGAACGCGCTCAGGGCTGCGGGGTTTGAACCTGATCCCGCAAGGCGCGCCATTTTTCTGATCTCACGACAGTTCGCTTCGCGAACGTCTCCGATGGGGCGGCCTGACCGGCCGGCGCGCGGTCGCGCTTGCGAACCCTTTGGGTTCGAAATGGCTCCTTCAAGGCGCGCTATTTGGCGGCGTTGTCGAGACTGACCGGTTCGGGTGCCGGCATGGACCGGTCGGCGGGCAGGGTGAAATAGAAGGTCGCGCCGCTGCCCGGCGCGCTCTTCACCCAGATCTCGCCGCCATGGCGTTCCACGGCCTGGCGCACCATGGCCAGCCCGATCCCGGTGCCCGGATAGGCTTCGTGCGAATGCAGGCGCTGGAAGGGGGCGAAGATCTTCTCCGCAAACTTGATATCGAGACCGATGCCGTTATCGCTGACGGCAATGATCCAGCGATCGCCGTCCCGCCGCGCGCTGATATCGACTTCCGGCGTGGCAAAGCTGCGGTATTTCAGCGCGTTGCCGATCAGATTCTGGAATATCTGTGTCAGGATCACGGGATCCGCGCGCACGGTCGGCATGTCGCCGATCTCGATACGGGCCTGGTTCTCCGACACCGAGGCGTCGAGGTTTTCCAGGGCTTGCGCTACAGGGCCGGCCAGGTCGACGGGCTGGTATTCGAAGGGCTGGCTGGCGAGACGGGAATAGGTCAGGAGATCGTCGATCAGGCGCTGCATCCGGTGCGCGGCATCGACCAGGAATTCCAGATTGCGGCGCCCGTCCTCGTCGAGACGCTCGCCATAGCGGCGGCGGACCAGGCTGGAAAAGGCGGCGATCTTGCGCAGCGGTTCCTGCAGGTCGTGCGAGGCGACCGTGGCGAACTGGTCAAGCTCGCGGTTGGACCGTTCCAGAAGCAGGTTGGCCTCGCGCAGCGCCGTCACATCGGTCAGCGTGGCATAGCTGCGCAGCGGCTGCCCTTCGCCGTCGCGCTCCAGGAAGGATGAGAGCAGCACGTCGATCGCACTGCCGTCAGACCGCAGGAAGCGATAGGGGATATTGGTATTGGCGCCAGTGCGGAAGAGGTTGGGCAGGTTGGTTTCCACGGCCCGTTTGCGCGACTCGGCATCCAGGAAGTCGATCGACTTGCGGCCGATCACGTCTTCCCGGCGATAGCCCAGATGGGCGAGCCAGTAATCGCTGACCTCGACGATATAGCCGTTGCTGTCGATCGTGTGCATCATCGCCGGCGTGGCGCGGAAGATGCGTTCGAACCGCGTCTGGCGTTCGGCGAGTTCCGCCTCGGCCCGCTGCGCGGCATCGATATTCCAGATCACGCCGCTGATGATTTTGGGCAGCCCGTCCTCATCGCGTTCGACGACGCTGCCGGTCGAGCGGTACCAGATCCAGTCGCCATTGCGGTCACGCACGCGGTGCTCGGCATCGACCGGACCGTGTGACGGGTCCCGGAAGGCCTGGCGGGCCATCTCGGCGGCCGGAAGATCGTCCGGGTGCAGCCGGGAGAACCAGTCCTCCAGAGCGATCGTGGTCTCGGTTCCATCGGCGATGAGTTCCGCGACGATGGTGCCCTGGAGCGAGACGGTCTGGCTCCCGGTCTCGATCCGCCACAGCCCGACCGATGCCGCGTCCACCGCTTCGGCGAGCTGCTGTTCGCGCTGGCTGAGCCGGCGCTCGGTGCGCACGCGTTCGGAAATGTCGGTGATGAAACCGTCGGCGACGCGCGGCGCGCCGCGCTCGTCATGCCGGGAGACGCGCCCGCGGATGTGGATATGGATCCAGCCGTCGGCCTCGGACCGGTAGCGCACGACCGTGTCGATGGACGTGGTCTCGCCGTCTGCCATCGAATCGACGATGCGCCGGGCATCGGCCATGTCGTCGGGGTGAATCCGGGCCGCCCAGTCGTCATAGGTGATGCGGGCATCGCGCGGCGGCAGGCCCATCATTTCCGAAATGATCCCGGTGACCTCGCCGACCCGTGTCTGGAGATCGAAATGCCAGGCGCCTTCGCGCGCGCCGGCGAGTGCCTCGCGCAGGCGGGCCTCGCTCTGGTCGAGCTCGTCGCGCAGGCGGCGCTCCTCGGTGATGTTGATCACGGTGCCGGCGATACGGGCCGGGCTGCCTTCGGCGGTCCAGCCGACGATCTGTCCGCCAGCCCGCAGCCAGAGAACCTCGCCGTCGCGGCCCCGCATCCGGAACTCCCAGATCCGCGAACTCGGCGGTCCGGACGGCGACTGCCGGCGAACCTGCAAGAGGCGGCGATAGCGTTTGCGGCCATCTTCCAGATCGTCTTCCAGAATGGCATCGGCCCAGCGCCGGGCCGGCACGGCCTCGTCGCTGCCGGTTGTGCCCAGAAGGCTCGCCAGCAGGCCGGAGGCCCTGAGCGTTCCGGCCTCGATATCGAGGCTCCAGACCCCTTCATTGGCCGAGTCGACCGCCTCGCGCAGCATGCGTTCATTGGCGGCGAGCCGGGATTGCAGGGCCTTGCGTTCGTTGATGTCGGTCAGGATGCCGGCTGCGAGGCGCCCGCCGGACTCCTCGCTGAGCCGCCGGCCGCGCGAGCGCAGCCAGGTCCAGCTGTCGGTGCGGGCGTCGCGCAGCTGGTATTCCACATCCATCCGGTCGGACTCCCCCGCCGCCAGCGCATCGATCCGGGCGATCACGCTGTCGCGCTGATCGGCATGGATCCGCTCGAGCCAGTAGGCGGTATCGATCTGCGTCTGGCCGGGCTCGAGGCCGAGCATGTCGCGAATGGGGCCGATCAGCGTGACGCGCCCCGTCTCGGTATCCAGCTCCCAGACGCCGCAGGACCCGGCATCGATGGCGTTGGCCAGCTGGCGCTCGCGTTCGGCCAGCTGTTCCTCCAGCGACTGGCGTTCGGTGACATCGGCGATCACACCGGACAGGCGCAGCGGGGACCCGTCGCGCGCGAACTCGGATACCCGGCCGCGCATCTCCAGCCAGCGGGTCTCGCCATCGGCCCGTTCGGCGCGGAAGGTGACATGCAGGGCCTCGCCCGGCGCGCGGGACAGCCGGTTGATCGCGCCGGCGACCGTGTCGCGCATGTCGGCAGCGATCACATCCAGGAGGCGCTCCAGCCGGATCGTGGCATCGGACGTCTGGATGCCCAGGAACTCGTTGATGAAGCCGCGCGACGAGCCGAGACCGGTCGCAAGATTGAGGGAAAACGCCCCCTCATTGGCCGAAGCCAGGGCAGCGCGGAGCTGGATGTCGCTGGCTTCCAGCCGCGCCTGGAGCGAACGCTCCGCTGAAACATCACGAATGATTAGCAGCGTGCCCAGCAAGGCTTCGTCATCGCCGGCGATGCGGCTGGCAACGGTCTCGCCATCGAGAACGCGCCCGCCGCGCGCCCGGTAGCGGGCGGTGAATTCGTGCGTCTCGCGGTCTGTATCCAGCCCGAAGCCGGTTTCGGCCAGGGCGTCGAAATCACGGGGCGAGGCGAACAGCACATCGCCGCGCTGGCCCAGAAGACTTGCCTCGGTCTGTCCGAAAAGGCGCGTCGCGGCGGGATTGGCGCTGTCGATCCGGCCCCTGGTATCGAGCATGATGACGGCGACCGGCGCAGCGCTGTAGAGCGCGCGCAGCATTTCCGCAGCGTTCGCAGTCATCCTGTCATCCGGTCAGATCTTCGTCCCAAATGCCCGATCGTGCCATGCATCGGTCTCAGTTTGCATCAATCGCGTATATCATGGGAAGGCTTTCCGTCGCGGGCGTCGAAAGGCAGCAAGTTCCGCCGCAGGATCGCTGCATTCGACAATGATGCGGGTACTGGTCAAGGCGAATTCCGTCGATATGCTCCCCCGTTTCGAGTGTGTGTTTGAGGAGTTGTGCTTTGTCCGACACAGGAGGCGTCCACAAGGATACTGCGCCTATACTGCAGGTTTCCGACCTGACGGTGGCCTTCGATACGCCGGATGGAACTGTGAATGCGGTCAAGGGCGTGTCGCTGAAGATCGACCCCGGCGAGTGCCTGGCGGTGGTCGGCGAGTCGGGCTCGGGCAAGAGCCAGACCTTCCTCGCCGCGATGGGGCTTCTGGCCTCGAATGGCCAGGCCAGGGGCTCGATCAAGTATCGCGACAAGGAAATCCTCGGCCTGCGGCCGCACCAGCTCAACAGTGTGCGCGGCCGTCACATGACGATGATCTTCCAGGACCCGCTCACCTCGCTCACGCCGCACATGCGTATCGGCGCCCAGATGCAGGAAGTGCTGGGCATTCACATGAAGATGAACGGCGCAGACGCCGAAAGACGCGCGCTGGAATGGCTCGACCGGGTGCGCATCCCGGAGGCGGCGCGCCGCCTGAAACAATACCCGCACGAACTCTCGGGCGGCATGCGCCAGCGCGTCATGATCGCGATGTCGATGCTGTGCGAACCGGACCTTCTGATCTGCGACGAACCGACCACCGCGCTCGACGTGACGGTCCAGGCCGAAGTGCTGGACATCATGGACGAGCTGAAGCGCGATACCGGTGCGGCGCTGGCCCTGATCACCCACGATATGGGCGTGGTGGCGCGCATGGCCGACCGCGTCCAGGTGATGAAGGACGGCGTCTATGTCGAGGAAGGCACGGCGGAGGCGATTTTCGACGCGCCGCAGAATGCCTATACGCGCATGCTGCTCGATGCGATGCCGCGTCTCGACCAGCCTAACCGGCCCGGTCACACACCGCTGGCGCCGGTCGCCGCGGGGGCCGATGCCGAGCCGCTGCTGTCGGTGTCCGACGTCAAGGTGCAGTTCCCGATCCGCGTCTCCGGCGGGCTGCAGCCGCAATACAAGACGCTGCGTGCCGTCGACGGTATCAGCTTCGACCTGAAACCCGGCGAGACGCTGGGCGTGGTGGGCGAATCCGGTTGCGGCAAGTCGACACTCGCGCGCGCCGTCCTGCGTCTGGTGCCCGCGACGGACGGCGCGGTATCGTGGATCGGCCGTGACCTGCTTGGGCTCAAGAAGAACGACATGCGCAAGGCGCGCGAAGACCTGCAGATCGTTTTCCAGGATCCGCTCGCCTCGCTCGACCCGCGCATGACCATCGGTGCCTCGATCGAGGAGCCGATGCTGATCTTCCGCAAGTCGATGAAGAAGAAGGCCCGGACCGAGGCCGTGCGCGAGATGATGAAGCGCGTCGGGCTCGACCCGAACATGATCAACCGCTATCCGCACGAACTGTCCGGCGGCCAGAACCAGCGCGTGGGTATCGCGCGGGCGATGATCCTGAAACCCAAACTGGTGATCTGCGACGAGGCGGTGTCCGCGCTCGATGTGTCCATCCAGGCCCAGATTGTCGAACTGCTGATCAAGCTGCAGCAGGAGATGGATCTGTCGATGATCTTCATCTCGCACGACCTGTCTGTCGTCCGCGAAATCTCGCACCGCGTGATGGTGCTGTATCTGGGCCGCGTGGTGGAGATGGCCGATCGCGACCAGATCTACGAGGATGCGCGCCACCCCTATACCCAGGCGCTGATCTCTGCCGTGCCGGTGCCCGATCCCAAGGTCGAGAAGAACAAGGTCCGCATCAAGCTGGACGGCGAACTGCCCTCGCCGATGGATACCCGGGCCCAGCTGCGCTTCATGAAATCGAAGCTGGTAGACGATCCGGATGCGGAGCAATACCGCCCCGAGCTGGTCGAGGTCGTGCCGGGTCACTGGGTCGCCGAACACGATCCCGTCGAGGCGTGACCGGCATCACGTGACTGCAGTCTGACGGGGCTTTCACTCGACTTGCGGCTGCAGATCGCTAGGCTCGGTCGGCTGCAAACAGGGGGAGCCTCATGTCGCAAGGTCCGGTGTCCGGAGTATTCAAGCGCGTATCGCTGATCGCGATGGCCGCATTTCTTGTGGCCTGCCAGCCGTCTGCCGAGACGCCGCAGGAGCAGGAATACACCTGGGTCCACGAGGTCTCCGACCTGCCGGCCGATCCGGATGTGCGCTACGGTCAGCTCGACAACGGGCTGCGCTATGCCATCCGCCAGAACGACACGCCGCCGAATGTCGCTTCCGTCCGTCTGGTTTTCAACGCCGGTTCGCTTGCCGAGGCGGAGGACCAGCGCGGTCTCGCCCACTTCATCGAACACATGGCCTTCAACGGCTCCGCCGAAGTGCCCGAGGGCGAGATGGTGCCGCTGCTCGAGCGCCATGGCCTGCAGTTCGGCCCCGATACCAATGCCTTCACCGGCTATGAGACGGTTGGTTATCAGCTCGACATCCCCGAGGTGGACGAGGAAACGCTGGATACGGCGCTCTTCCTGATGCGCCAGACCGCCAGCGAACTCCTGATGGACAGCGAGGCGATCGATCGCGAGCGCGGCGTCATCCTGTCCGAGGAGCGTTTCCGCAACACGCCGATCCGCCGCTGGAACACGGCGCTGTGGCGCTTCCGCCTGCCGGATTCGCTGGTGCCCGACCGCGATGCCATCGGCACGGTCGATGTGATCGAGACGGCCCAGCGCGAGCGCTTTGTCGACTATTACGAGAATTTCTACGTGCCGCAGCGCGGCATGCTGGTCGTCGTCGGCGATGTCGATCCGGACGCGATCGAGGCCAAGATCCGCGATGAATTCGCCGACTGGCAGTCCATCGAGGACCCGCGCGGCGATCCGGATATCGGATCCGTCACCGAGGGCCGCCCGCTTTCGGTGGGCTATTTCCACGACCCGGAAATCTACACCATCTTTACGGTCGACGCCGTGCGTCCCCACGAGGACGAGCTGGACACCACCCAGGCCCGTTTCGAGAACAATCTGGCCAATCTGGGCGATGCCATCCTGTCGCGCCGCTTTGCGACGCTGACCAGTTCCGGCACTTCGCCGCTGATCCAGGCCTCGGCCAATCACGGTTCCGATTTCGAGATTGCCGACCGGGCCACGGTGCTGGCCATCATGCGGCCGGACCAGTGGCAGGACGGGATTGCCGTGGTCGAGCAGGAGCTGCGGCGTGCCGTCGAGCATGGCTTCACCGAAGCCGAGCTCGCCGAGCAGATCGCCAATATGCGCACCGCGCTGCGCGATGCGGCCGACCAGGCCGGCACGCGCACCAGCGCCAATCTCGCCGACCAGACCTGGTCGATGTGGCGCCAGGAGCAGGTGCTGACCACGCCGGCCTCCATGCTGGAGCGGTTCGAGGCTTCGCTGGACGATGTCACCGTCGAGGCCGTCAATGCGGCCTTCCGCGAGCAGTGGGAGGGCGTGGAGCCGTTGCTGTTCCTCGCATCGCCGATGGAGCTGGAAAATCCCGAAGACGAGATCCGCCAGACCTGGACGGAAAGCCGCGAACAGCCGGTTGAAGCGCCTGAGGACAGCGGTGCGAGCGAGTTTGCCTATGGCGATTTCGGCCCGGCCGGCGAGGTGGTCTCGCGCGAGGAGATCGAGGATCTCGGCCTGGTGCGCTTCCAGTTCGAAAACGGCGTTGCCGTGACCTTCAAGCAGACCGATTTCGAGGATGGCTCGATCCGGTTGCGCCTGGATTTCGGCCGCGGCGAGCTCGAGCCGCGGGCCCTGGACGGTGTCGACATCGTTTCCGGTTCGGTCTTCACCTCCGCCGGTCTGGGCGCGCACAGCGAGGACGAGCTCGGCCGTGTTCTGGCCGGCCGCAATATCGGCTATGGCTTCGGCGTGGGCGATGACAGCTTCTCCTTCCAGGCCACCACAACCCCGTCGGACCTGCGGGTGCAGTTCGATCTTCTCACCGCCTTCCTGACCGATCCGGGCTGGCGCCAGGAAGGTCTGGACCAGTTCCGCGCCGTCATTCCGGAAATCCGCCGCAATCTCTATTCCTCGCCGTCCGGCGTGCTGCAGGCGGATGTCACGCGGATGATCCGGGGCGGCGATCCGCGCTATGGCCTGCCCGATCCCGAGCAGGTTGCCGCCATCGACATGGCCGCCGTCCAGGCCTTCCTGGAGCCGGCCCTGGAGGCGGCACCGATCGAGGTGACTGTCGTTGGCGATGTGTCCGAGGCGGATCTCGTCGCGGCGCTCGCCCCGACGCTGGGGGCGCTGCCCGAACGGGCGGCGAGCTGGCCGGATTATGACGAAGCCCGGACCATCCGCTTCCCGGACCCGGTCGAGGAGCCCGTCGTGCTCTATCACAACGGCCCGGATTACCAGGCGATGGCGAATGTCTACTGGCCGACCTTCGACGACAGCGATCCGCGCCGCACGCGAGCCCTGTCGCTGCTGCGGGCCGTGTTCGATCTCAAGCTGACCGAGCGCCTGCGCGAGCAGGAGGGCTTCACCTATTCGGCCTTCAACAATACCAACACGTCCGATGTCTATCCCGATTACGGCTATCTCTATGTCGGGGCCGATGTCCGCGTCGAGAATGTCGACGCGACCTATGCCGCGATCGAGGAGCTGGCGGCGGATCTCGCCGCGGGCGAGATCACCGAGGACGAAGTGCTGCGGGCCCGCCGTCCGCTGCTCGAACAGATCGAGAATGCGTTCGAGAACAACGGCGCCTGGATGAGCTGGCTGGCGCAGTCCTGGTCGCACCCGGACCGGCTGGAGCGGATCCGGGCCCTGACCGCCGACTATGAGAGCATCACGCGCGAGGATCTCGTCGCCCTGGCGGAAACCTATCTGCAACCGCAGGACAGCTGGCGCGTTACTATCCTGCCGCGTGACGGCGAGTGAGTACCCGGAGGGTTTGAGACATGAAGACATTCAGCTGGTTGACGACTGTTGCCGTTCTGGGCCTCGTTGCAGGCTGCACGGCGGCACCGCCCGCAACGGACGCGGAAGCCATTGCCCGGGCCCGCAGCTGCAACACGCCGGACGACACGGCCATCCTGACAGTGGACGCGCCGGAAAGCCGGCCGAACGCGCAGGAAAATGCCGACGCGGCGACGGCCTATCTCGACAGCGTCCGCGAGGAACGCTGCGTGTTCGAGCTCGACAATGGTCTTGTCTTCCGTATCCGCCAGTCGGCCGGTGAGGATGCCCTCTCGCCCGAGCGCGGCGATCTGGTGACGGTCCACTATCGCGGCCTGTTCCCGCACGGCGAGGAGTTCGACTCCTCCTATTCGCGCGGCCAGCCGGCAACCTTCCCGTCCGACCGCCTGATCCGCGGCTGGGTCGAGGCCCTGCCGCTGATGCGGGTCGGCGAGACCTGGGAACTCTATATTCCGCCGGATCTGGGCTATGGCGTGCGCGGCACGCCCGGCGGCCCGATCGGTCCCAACCAGGCGCTGGTCTTCCAGCTCGAGCTGGTGGGGCTGCCTGAAGCGGAAAACAGCGAGGCCGGTCCCGCGGACGATGCCGGCTAGAGCATTTTCAGCAAAAGTGGGAACCGGTTTTGCGGTTCGAAAATGCGATCGCTCAACAAAAAAGCTGGAGCAATTTCATTGGCATCGATCGCCGTGAAATTGCTTTAGCGCGACAGGCGCAGATTGGTCAGGTCGCCGGCGATCATCTCGAATGTGTCCCGCAGGGCCTGGTTCGACGGCGAGTCGAAATACAGGCTGGGATGCGAGGCACAGTCGCGCATCATGTTCCGGGTCGAGCTTGAATTGACCTGGAATGTGATGGTGTAGACGCGGATGCCCTGGGCCTTGGCATAGTCGCAGGCCGCTTCGGTGCGCTCGTCGAGTTCGTTCGACAGCACGCCGCCGCTGGATGTGCGAATCCCCAGACGGCCGTCGCGGGCATAGCCATAGGCCTCGTAGTCCGACATCAGATTGGTGTTTCGGCCCGACATGACATTGTCGCCATCGGTCAGGATCACCATGGCCTTGATGACTTCGTCGTCGTCATACCCCGTGCCTTCGGTGAAGGGTTCGCCGGGCGAGATGACGCGGATGCCCCAGCCGATGCCGTTGGGAATATTGGTATTGCCGCTGGCTTCCATGTCGCCGATGGCATTCTCGACCGTGCGCCGGTTCGAGGTCAGCGGCGTGATCGGTGTCGTGGTGCAGGACCGGTTGGGATAGCCGGACCAGACCGAGGCATTCTCATATTTGGCAATGTTCTCCAGCCGCTCCTCGACACCGCCACCGGTGCCGTCATTGAGATAGCTGTTCGAGAAATAGCCATTGTCCGGTTCGTCCGGCGCGAAATAGGGCACGAAAAGCGTTGCCGGATTGCCGGCGCTGGGCGGCGTATCCTCGATGTCGTGCGGCAGGGCGCGCGCCTCGACACAGCCCGCCCAGTCGGCATTGCGAAGTTCATCAAACAGGTCCCAGTGATTGACCTCGATGGTCTCGGTCTCGCAGCGCCGCCGCCAGCCCCAGCCGGTGCAGGTCTCGATCTCGACTTCGCCATCGGGGCCGGCCCATTCGGCGTGCTGCGGGGAGAGGGCGTCCGGATCGAGCCACCAGGCGCGTTCATACTGGGTGCCGACATTCACCGTCGCCGCGAAGGGCACGAGGCCGATCTTCACGTCGGAGGGGTCGTCGGCCGCCTCGAACAGGATCTCGGTCAGCAGTTCGGCGCTGTCGCGCAGCGAGCGGATCTTCGAGCCGCCCATCGAGCCGGTATTGTCGAGCACCATGACGAGTTCCAGCCGCTGGCGGGCCCGCTGGACCTCGCTCTCCCAGCCGACCGTGAGATGATCGATGCCGGCCAGGCCGAGCATGATCGTGTCCACCGTGGCCTCGCCGGTCACGGTCACCGTGTCGGTGTCGTCATCGATCACCACCGTGATGCTGGTCACCGTCCCGACGCGGTTGTTCGGATAGTTCGCGGCGATGAAGTCGTTCGCGATCCGCAGGGCATCGGCATCGGACAGGCTGGTATTCACACCCACGGCCAGCGCGGCGGCGTCGAGCGCCTGCGACAGGCGGGTCCGTGCAGTCATGGCTTGGTTCAGATCGACAGCCCCGCCCGCCAGCAGCGTGATCGGCATCAGCGACAGCGCGAAGATCATGGCCACATTGCCCCGCCGGTCGGCGAGCAATGCGCCCAGATTTTTCAACAGCCTGGCAAGCGGCATGACGGAATCCCGTTCGAACTCGCTAAAATGCTAGCGGTTCTGAATTAAGGGCACGTTATCCCGCAGGGTTTCCGGAGGGTTAAGCGCCTACCGGGAGAGCCGCAGATTGGTCAGATCGCCGGCAATCATCTCGAAGGCGCTGCGCAGCGCCGATTCCGACGGTGAGTCGAAATAGAGATAGGGGTTGCTGGCGCAGTCGCGCATCATGTTCCGGGTCGAGGTCGAACTGACCTGGAAAGTGATCGTATAGACCCGGATGCCCAGCGACTTGGCGTATTCGCAGGCCGCCAGCGTACGCGCGTCGAGCGCGTTGGACAGCGTGCCTGAACTTGAAGACACGACCCCGACCCGGCCGTCGCGCGCATAGCCATAGCCGGAATAGTCGGAATAGTTCTGGTTGGAGCGGCCATTGATGACGTTCTCGCCATCGGTCAGCACCACCATGGCCTTGATCGTGTCGTCCTGGTCAAAAGGCGCGCCGCCGGTAAAGGGTTCGCCGGGTGACAGCACGCGCACCCCCCAGCCGATACCGTTGGGGATGTTGGTGGTGCCGCTGGCGATCATGTCGTCGATCGCATCGTCGATCGTGCCGCGATGGCTTGTGAGCGGCGTGATCGGGCGGGCGGTGCAGCCCCAGCCCGGACCGGCACCGGAGATCCAGGCATTGGTGTATTTCGACGTGTTGCGCATGCGCGCCCGCTCGTCATATCCGCCCATATCGTCGTCGAGATAATCGTTGGAATAGGAGCCGCGGTCGGATTCGTCCGGTGCGAAATAGGGCACGAACAGGGTTTCCGGATCGCCGGCCGAGGGCGGGGTGTCCTCGATATCGTGCGGGATCGGCCGCGCTTCCACACAGCCCGTCCAGTCGCGATTGCGGATCGTGTCATAGATGTCCCAGCGATTGGCGGCCGGGCTGAAATTCTCCGAATGCACCGGCGACAGCCCGTCCGGATCCATCCACCAGGCGCGCTCGAACCGGGTGCCGACATTCACCGTCGAGGAGAAGGGCACCAGGCCGATCCGCAGCATGCCGGCATCGGCGCCGTCGAACAGGATATCGGTCAGCAGCAGGCCGGCCGAGCGCAGGCTGGAGATCTTGGAACCGCCCATCGAGCCGGTATTGTCGAGCACCATGACGAGTTCCAGCTCGCTGCGCGCCCGCTGGACCTCGGTCTCCCAGGCGACCGTGAGATAGGGGATGCCGATCAGGCCCAGCACGATGGTCTCGATCTTCGATTCCGCGCTGACCCGCACCCGGTCATTCACGGTATCGAGCGACACCACGAGATTCTGCACGCTGCCGATCTCGCGGTTCTGGTAGTTGGCGCTGAGGAAATCGCGGGCGAGCGTGGCGGCATCCGTCTCGCTGATCGAGGTCTGCACGCCAACGGCCAGTGCGGCTGCGTCCAGCGCCTGGGACAGGCGGGTGCGCGCATTGAGCGCCTGGTTGAGATCGACGGCGCCGCCCGACAGCACCGTCAGGGGCGTCAGCACCAGCGCGAAGATCATCGCGACATTGCCGCGCGTCGCCCGCGCGAACATCATCATCCGGTTTGCCAGGTTCACGATCATCGCCCACATGTCCCAGTCGAACCGGGCGACTGTGCCCAAGATCGCGCCCGGGGCGGACTCGCATTTGTCTTTGCCGTAAAAACCCGGCTAACACGTTGGCGACAATATAAATCGGATTGCTCTCATGGCCGTTGCCTCCTCCCGTCTCGACACTGCCATCGCCGAACTGCGCGACCTCGTCGCCTTCGACACCACCTCGCGCAATTCCAACCTGCCGCTGATCGATCATGTCGAGGCGAAGCTGGTGGCGCTTGGGGCGGTGTGCGAGCGCATTCCCAATGCCGACGGCACGAAGGCCAATCTGCATGCACGCTTCGGCCCGGCGGTGGATGGCGGCGTGATCCTGTCCGGCCATACCGATGTCGTGCCGGTGGACGGCCAGCCCTGGTCCACCGATCCCTGGTCGCTGACCGAAAAGGACGGGCTGCTCTACGGCCGCGGCACCTGTGACATGAAGGGGTTCTCGGCCTGCATCCTCGCCCTGGCTCCGGCCTTTGCGGCGGCGGATCTGAAAAAGCCGCTCCATATTGCGCTCTCCTATGACGAGGAGGTGGGCTGCCTGGGCGCGCCGGCCCTGATCGACCGGATCATGGAGGGTCCGGTAAAGCCCGCTATCGTGGTCGTCGGCGAGCCGACCGGCATGAAGGTCGTCACCGCCCACAAGGGCCTGTTCTCGCTGACCGTGAAACTGCGCGGCCGCGAGGCGCATTCCTCGCTGGTCAAGGACGGTGCCTGCGCCGTCACCCACGCCGTGCCGCTGATGCAATACCTGGTCGACGCGGCCGCGAAGATGGAGGCTGCGGCGCCGGCCGACAGCCCGTTCAACCCGCCCTATGGCACGCTGACCATCGGCCAGATGCACGGCGGCACCGCGCTGAACATCCTGGCGCTGGAAGCCGAGTTTGCCTCGCTGATGCGCCCCGCGCCCTGGGATGATGTGAAGGCGATCGAAAAAGGCCTGCGCGAGCGCGCGGCCGCGATCGAGGCGAAGATGCGCGAGGGCGCGCCGGAGGCAAGGATCGAGATCAAGGTGCGCTCGGACGTGCCGGCTTTTGCCCCGGAAGTCGACGGTGCCGCGGAACGCCTGGCACGCCAGCTCACCGGCGACAATTCCACCCGCGTCGTCTCCTACGGCACAGAGGCCGGCCAGTTCCAGGCCGCGGGCCTCTCCGTCGTCGTCTGCGGCCCCGGCTCGATCACCCAGGCCCACCAGCCGGACGAGTTTGTGGCGATCGACCAGCTCGACCAGTGCTGCGTCTTCATGGAAAAGCTGGTGCGGGTGCTGGAGGGATAGGGGGATGTCTCTGACGTCATCCTGACACCCGCTTTCGCGGGCGCAGGCTTCAGTCAGGACCCAGACCGGCTGCCCGACTGGGTTCCGGCGTTCGCCGGAATGACGTTGGAGTCCGGTCTGGCAAGTTCTTCCGGCTGAGCGATCACTTGTCTCAAACGGTTTTCCTCCCACAGACCGTCATCCTGACGAAAGTCAGGACCCAGAGCGACCGTTCGACTGGGTTCCGGCTTTCGCCGGAATGACGGCGAAGTTTGGTCTGTCCAATTTCTGATCAAGGCCTGCCTTCAGGCAGTTACCCACGCAAACACCGTCATCCTGCCCCCGCTTTCGCGCGCGCTGGCTTCAGTCAGGACCCAGAGCGACCGTCCGACTGGGTTCCGGCTTTCGCCGGAATGACGGTGAAGTTTGGTTTGGCAAGTTCTTCCGGCTGAGCGATCGCTTGTCTCAAACGGCTTTCCCCCCACAGACCGTCATCCTGACGAAAGTCAGGACCCAGACCTTCCGCGCGACTGGGTTCCGGCGTTCGCCGGAATGACGATCAAGTTTGGTCTGTCCAATTTCTGATCAAGGCCTGCCTTCAGGCAGTTACCCACGCAAACACCGTCATCCTGCCCCCGCTTTCGCGCGCGCTGGCTTCAGTCAGGACCTGGACCTTCCGCTCGACTGGGTTCCGGCGTTCGCCGGAATGACGTTGGAGTTCGGTCTGGCAAGTTCTTCCGGCTGAGCGATCGCTTGTCTCAAACGGCTTCAAACCCACAGACCGTCATCCTGACGAAAGTCAGGACCCAGACCGGCAGCCCGACTGGGTTCCGGCTTTCGCCGGAATGACGGCGAAGTTTGGTCTGTCCAATTTCTGGTCAAGGCCTGCCTTCAGGCAGTTCCCCACGCAAACGCCGTCATCCTGACACCCGCTTTCGCGGGCGCTGGCTTCAGTCAGGACCCAGACCGGCTGCCCGACTGGGTTCCGGCTTTCGCCGGAATGACGGTAGAGGATGGGGAGGGTTGAGAGTGTGATGGCCGGCACACGAAAAAAAGGGCGCCGCATCGGGCGCCCCTTCTGATTCCGGTAAGCGGAAACCTACTCCGCCGCCGTCTCCGCGGCCGGCTTGGCGCCTTCGGCGGCTTCCTCGCGGCCCTTGCCCCAGTAGGAGATGCAGGGGATTTTCGTGCGGTCGCAGCGGTCGGCATATTTGCGGGCGATGTCGGTGACCTCTTCCATCAGGCCGTCGGCCAGCGTGGTGGGCTTCAGGCCCATCCGCAGGAAGGTGTCGTTTTCGACGTGAAGCTCGTTCTCGTCGGCTTCGTTGCGCGGGTTCGGGACCAGCTGCATCTCGGCGCCGGCGAGATCGGCGATCATCTTCGCCAGATCGCGCACGCGGTGCGTCTCGGTCATCTGGTTCATGATGCGCACTTTCTCGCCGTGCTGGGGCGGGTTCTCGACCGCCAGCTGCACGCAGCGCACCGTGTCCTGGATGTGGATGAAGGCGCGGGTCTGGCCGCCCGTGCCGTGCACGGTCATCGGATAGCCCACGGCCGCCTGCATCAGGAAACGGTTCAGCACGGTGCCGTAATCGCCGTCATAGTCGAACCGGTTGATCAGGCGCTCGTCGCGCTTGGTCTCTTCGGTCTGGGTGCCCCAGACGATGCCCTGGTGGAGATCGGTGATCTTCACCTTGTCGTTCTTGTTGTAGAAATGGAAGAAGAGCTGATCCTGGGTCTTGGTCATGTGATAGATCGAGCCCGGATTGGCCGGATACAGGATTTCCTGGTCCTGCAGGCCGTGCTCCGTCTCCACCTTCACCTTGAGATAGCCCTCGGGGATCTTCATCCCGGCCGTGCCATAGCCATAGACGCCCATCGTGCCGAGGTGGACGAGATGGATGTCGCGGCCACTGTCGACGATCGCGGCGAGCACGTCATTGGTGGCGTTGAGATTATTGTCGACGGTGTAGCGCTTGTGACGGGCCGACTTCATCGAGTACGGCGCCGCGCGCTGTTCGGCGAAATGGATGATCGTGTCCGGCGCTTCCGCCTCGATCAGGTCCACCAGTTCCTGGTAGTCCTTGCCGACATTCATGTTCACGAACCGGATTTCACGGCCGGAGACTTCCTTCCAGGCCGCCAGACGTTCCGACATCGGACGGATCGGCGTCAGGCTGTCGACCTCCAGCTCGATGTCGATCATGCGCCGGGACAGATTGTCCACGATGACGACATCGTGACCGAGATTGGAGAGATGAAGCGCTGTCGGCCATCCGCAGAAGCCGTCTCCGCCCAGAACGATTACTTTCATGTGTTACGCGCCTGCCCTTGACGTGTTGATCAACTGTTGAAAAGGGTTCTCGCAGGGGGGCGGCAGCATTTCAAGTCCTCGCCTGCGGGAGCTGCTGCGCACCGCGGACGGGCGATGCGGGCGCCCGGCCGGAGGTCAAGCCTGCAGGCGGTAACGTTACCACGAAAAATTATTTCAGCTTTACGGGGGTTTGCCGAAGGGGCTTTTGCGGCTCACGCTGCGTCCGGCAATTGTGATTGCTCCGGGGGCAGAATGAAAAATTTCCCGTCCGGACCCATTTGCCGCACCGCATCGGTGGACGCAGGCGCGAAAGGCCGCTAAATCCGCGCCAAAATCTGGCCGGGAATCTGCCTTCCGGCGTGCTGCATGGAGAATTGTGAGCATGGCTCTTCGCGTTGCGATTACCGGCTTCGGCCGTATCGGCCGCCTGGCACTGCGTGCCGTCCTGGAAGAGAAGCGCTGGGGCGAGATCGAGGTTGTGGCGATCAATGACAGCTCGACGCCGGAAACCAATGCACACCTCCTGAAGTATGACAGCGTGCACGGCCGCTATCCCGGCGAGATCAAGGTCGGCGACGACTGGATCGATGCCGGTTTCGGCAAGATCCGGAAAGTCTCCAATCGCGATCCGGGACAATTGCCCTGGAAGGATCTGGGCATCGATATCGTCCTGGAATGCACCGGCAAGTTCAATTCGAAAGAAGCCTCGATGGCGCATATCGAGAGCTCCGGCGCGAAGAAGGTGCTGTGCTCGGCGCCGGCCAAGAATGCCGACAAGACGATCGTCTATGGCGTGAACCACGACCAGCTGTCGGCCGACGATCTCGTCGTCTCCAACGCGTCCTGCACCACGAACGGCCTGGCGCCGGTCGCCAAGGTGCTCAACGATGCCGTCGGCATCGAGCGCGGTCACATGACGACGATCCACGCCTATACCGGCGACCAGCCGACGCTGGACCGCAATCACAAGGACCTGCACCGCGCCCGCGCGGCCGCCATGTCGATGATCCCGACCACGACCGGTGCCGCCAAGGCCGTCGGTCTGGTGCTGCCGGAACTCGCCGGCAAGCTCGACGGCGCCTCGGTGCGCGTGCCGACCCCGAATGTGTCGCTGATCGACCTGGTCTTCACGCCGGGCCGCGCCACGACCGCGGAAGAACTGGCCGAAGCCGTCAAGGCTGCGGCCGATGGTCCGATGAAGGGTGTGCTGGGCTATGACAGCATCCCGCTCGTCTCCATCGACTACAATCACGACAGCCGCTCCTCCATCGTCGCGATCGACAAGATCAACGTGGTCGACGAACGCCTCGCGCGTGTCATGACCTGGTACGACAATGAGTGGGGTTTCGCCTGCCGCATGATCGACACCGCTGTCGCCATGGGCAAGTATCTCTAGATCGCGCTCGGGGCCTTTGATCATGACGCAGATCCGCCGGATCCAGGACGCGGAGGTCGCCGGCAAGCGCGTTCTCGTGCGTGTCGACTTCAACGTGCCGATGAAGGACGGGCAGGTGACCGACGCCACGCGTCTGGTCTCGGCCATCCCGACCATCGAACATCTCACCGGTGCCGGCGCGAAGGTGATCCTGCTGGCGCATTTCGGCCGCCCGAAGGGGCAGCGCGTAGCGGAGATGTCGCTGGAACCGGTGGCCCAGCCGCTGGCCGACCTGTTGGGCGTGGCGGTGGATTTCTGCACCGAGACTACCGGCGACGAGGCGCTGTCGGCCGTGGCCGACATGCAGCCGGGCGATGTTCTCCTGCTGGAAAACACCCGCTTTCACGCCGGCGAGGAAGCCAATGATCCGGCGTTTGCAAAGGATCTCGCCGATCTGGGCGACATCTATGTCAACGACGCCTTCTCTGCCGCGCACCGTGCGCATGCCTCGACCGAGGGTGTGGCGCGCCTGCTGCCGGCCTATGCGGGCCTGGCCATGCAGCGCGAGATCGACCATCTGGTCGCTGCGCTGGAAGCGCCGGAACGCCCGGTCATCGCCCTGGTGGGCGGCGCCAAGGTCTCGACCAAGCTGGATCTCCTGAAGAACCTGGTGAAGAAGGTCGACATCCTGTTTGTCGGCGGCGGCATGGCCAACACGCTGCTGCACGCCCAGGGTATCCGTGTCGGCGCCAGCCTGTGCGAAAGGGATCTGGTCGATACGGCCCGCGCCATTCTCGCAACGGCCGAGGAATCCGGCTGCCGCATCATGCTGCCCTCCGACGTCGTGGTGGCAAAGGAATTCAAGCCGAACCCGGAAACCCGTCTGGCCGCGGTCAATGATGTCGCCGATGACGAGATGATCCTCGATTGCGGTCCGGCCACCGTCGTGGCGCTCGCCATGGCGATGGAAGAGGCAAAGACGCTGATCTGGAACGGTCCGCTGGGCGCGTTCGAGACGCCGCCCTTCGAGACCGCGACCGTGGCGGCGGCACAGCAGGCGGCAACGGCCGTCAGGGAACGCGGCCTCGTGGCCGTCGCCGGCGGCGGCGACACGGTGGCGGCGCTGAACCAGGCCGGTGTGTCGAATGATTTCTCCTTCATCTCCACGGCGGGCGGGGCCTTCCTGGAGTGGATGGAGGGCAAGGCGCTGCCGGGCGTGGGCGTTCTCAAGGACGAGACCGGCGTCGCGGCCTGAGCCGCGGGACCGGCTTGCCGCGCCACGACTGGTAACGATAACATCGGGCGGCCCGCGGGGCGCCAGGCCTGTCGCCGGAGGGCGGTGGGCAAGCGGCGCCCGGCGTATTAAAAGGGCTCTGCGGTAGAAAACGGGCGGACCGCGGCGGTCCGCCAATCGGTATTTGAAGCTGGGGTAGACGCGATGGATCTCGATCAACTCAATGAAACCGCCTGTGCCATGGTGGCGCCGGGCAAGGGCATTCTCGCGGCGGACGAGTCGACGGGCACGATCGGCAAGCGCTTTGCCTCGATCGGTCTGGAGAACACGCCGGACAATCGCCGCGACTGGCGCGAAATGCTGTTCCGCACCGAAATGGCGATGAATGAGCACGTCTCCGGCGTCATCCTGTACGACGAGACCATCCGTCAGAGCGCCAGGGACGGCACCACGCTGGTCCAGCTGATCCGCAATGCCGGCGCGATCCCGGGCATCAAGGTCGATACCGGCGCCAAGGCACTGGCCGGCGCCGAGGGCGAGACCGTGACCGAGGGCCTGGACGGCCTGCGCGACCGTCTGGCCGACTATTACGAGCTCGGTGCCCGCTTCGCGAAATGGCGTGCCGTGATCAATATCGGCCAGAACGGCGATGACAGCGTGCCCAGCCAGTACTGCATCAATGTGAACATGCACGCCCTGGCCCGCTATGCAGCGCTGTGCCAGGAAGCCAATATCGTTCCGATCGTCGAGCCGGAAGTCATCATGGACGGCAACCACTCGATCGAGCGCTGCTATGAAGTCACCGAATTCGCGCTGAAAACGCTCTACCGCGAACTGTTCGACCAGGGCGTCGTGCTGGAAGGCACGGTCCTCAAGCCGAACATGGTGATCTCCGGCACCACGGCCGATGACCGTGCGGGCATCGAGGAAGTCGCCGACATGACCGTGCAGTGCCTGGCCAATTGCGTGCCGGCCGCCGTTCCGGGCATCGCCTTCCTGTCGGGCGGGCAGAGCGACGAGGAGGCCACGGCCCACCTCAACGCCATGAATGCCAGCTATGACCTGCCCTGGCCGCTCACCTTCTCCTATGGCCGCGCCCTGCAGGCCGCGCCGCTGAAGGCCTGGGCCGGAAAGCCGGAAAATGTCGCCGCCGGCCAGGCCGCCTTCAACCACCGCGCCCGCATGAACGGCCTCGCTTCGCTCGGCGAATGGGACGCGGCGATGGAGAAGGAAACGGCGTAAACCGCCGGACCTTCGACATCTGCGCAATAAAAAACGGGGCCCCGCGGGGCCCCGTTCTCGTTTCGGATATCGCCGGTGGACTAGTTGCCCAGCTCGGAGATGGTCAGCGTGGCCGAGGCCATGCCGCTGCCGGAACCATAGGTGCCGATCCAGATGTCGTACTGGCCAGACGGCGGGTTCGACCAGGACACCATCGGGTTCAGGCCATTGCTGTCGTCATTGCAGTACCAGGAGCCGTCCGGCGCGTTGACGACGATGGTCGTGTCGGCGTTCGAGCGGGCACCGATATAGAGCGGCAGGCTGCCGGCATTGTAGTGCAGGCGGTAGTCCGGTGCGTTGGCGATCATGCCGCGGCAGGAGCCGCCGAGCGAGGAGCTGGCGTCGATATTGCCGCCCGCGGTGATGGAGACCGTGTACGGGTCCGGCGCGAAGCCTGCCGTCAGCGTGGTCTGGCCGAAGGTCGGGCTTTGCGACCAGTCCTGGGCGGCGGCAACGCCGGCAACCGCAGCAGCGGCGATCGTGGCGGCGAAAATGGTCTTGATGGACATGAAATCCCCCTGCGAGAAAACAATCGGGAGGCCCACGGCCATCCCGGACGCGTGCTTCTCACATAATGCAGATGAAGGGAAGCTGAACGTAGTCCGGGCGGCGATTTGCCTCGTGCACAACAAGGGGCGCTGAAAACGGTTGTCGGCTGCAGGGCGAGCTGCCAGAAGAGCCGGCATGACGACCGCGCTCTACCTGATCACCCCGCCCCGTATCGACGAGACATTCGCTGCCCGCCTGGCCGAAGCCCTGGATGGCGGCGAGGTGGCGGCGCTGCAGATCCGCCTGAAGGATCATTCCCGCGACGAGGTCCGGGCCCTGGCGCCGGCCCTGATCGAGGCCGCCCATGCCCGCGACGTCGCCGTGATCCTCAATGACGATCCGGAACTGGCCGCCGAACTGGGCTGCGACGGGGTCCATATCGGCCAGCAGGACGGGACGGTGAAGGCCGCGCGCGCGATCATGGGCAAGGACCGCACGATCGGCGTGACCTGTCACGACAGCCGCCACCTGGCGATGGTCGCCGGCGAGGCCGGGGCGGACTATGTCGCCTTCGGTGCCTTCTACCCGACCGCGACCAAGGACGCCCCGACGCAGGCCGAGCCGGGCCTCCTGACCTGGTGGACCGAATTGTTCGAACTGCCCTGTGTCGCGATCGGCGGGATCACGGCCGGCAATGCCGCGCCGCTGGTCGAGGCGGGGGCCGACTTCCTCGCCGTGTCCGGCGGTGTCTGGAACCATCCCGACGGACCCGCCGCCGCGGTGCAGGCGTTCAACGCGCTGTGCCGCTGAGCGGGCGCTTATGAGGGCCGCATGTGACCGCTATGTCACTTGACCGGCACCCCTGCGTCACGCTGAAAGAGACGCCATGATCCGATCCGTTCTGACTGCCGCCTGCCTTGCCGTCCTCTCCGCCGCTCACGCGCAGGAGGACCCGGGTGCGGCATTTCCCGACGAGCTGATCCTGCTGCCCGAAGACGTGCAGCGTGACGCGCAGGCCGGCGATTTCGATGCCGAGACGGCCGAAGTCCCCACCGGCATGACCGCCGCCCAGGAAGCCTGGTATCGCGCGCAGATGGCCTTTGTCAGCGAGGACTGGTACCTCGCCCGCCGCTATGCCGAGACCGCTGCCGTGTCGGGCATCACCGACGCCGCAGCGCTGGCAGGCCTGATGGCCCGCGACGGACGCGGCGGTGAGGCCGACATGGCTGCTGCCGCAGGCTGGTTCCGCCGGGCAGCCGAGCAGGATCACCCCGTCGCGCTCTACCAGCTCGGCCTGCTGGCCCGGCTGGGCGATGACAGTCTCGATCTGGGCGATCCGCGCCGCTGGTTCGAGCGCGCCGCCCGGGCCGGTCATATCGACGCCATGGTCGCCTACGCGCTGGCGCTGAAAGCCTCGTCGGTGCCGCAGGACGGTCAGTCGGCCCGGCGCTGGGCGGAACGGGCAGCGCAGCAGGGATCGGCCGAAGGCATGTATCAGCTGGCCCAGATGCTCGATGCCGGCGTTGGCGGCGAGCGCGACGCCGAAGGCGCGCGTATCTGGTACGAGCGGGCGGCCGAGGCCAATCTGGCCGAAGGTGCTTTCCAGGCCGGCATGATGTGGGCCGATGGCGAGGGCGGCGAGCAGGACGATGCCGAAGCAAGGCGCTGGCTGCGCATTGCCGCGGAAAGCAATTATCCGCCGGCCCAGGGCCAGTACGGGCTGATGCTCTACCAGGGCCGCGGCGGCGAGGCCGATGCCGCGCTGGCGGCCCACTGGTTCGGCCAGGGCGCGCGCGGTGGCGACGCGGAAAGCCAGTTCCTCTATGCCTTCGTGCTGGCCCAGGGTGACGGTGTCGAGCAGGATCTCGAGGCGGCCTATCGCTGGGTCGTCGCGGCCGGTGCCGATGCGCTGGGCGCACCGGTCCACAATCGCGACCGCGACCGTTTGCAGGCTGCACTCGAACGTGCGCTGCCGCTGGAAGTCCAGGCGCGTGTCCGCGAGGCCGGCGCGGGCGACTGAGCCGATTGCGGCACCGCGCTTGCCGTTCCCTGTCCTCGCTGATAGGAGAGCGCCACCTCGCGGCCATCCGGCCGCTGTTCCGCTTATTGCCCCAAGGTGACGGCATGAAGATCAACGGCAATGAAATCCGGCCCGGCAACGTCCTGATGCACCAGGATACGCTGTGGGTTGCGGTGAAGACCGACCACGTGAAACCGGGCAAGGGCGGCGCTTTCGCCCAGGTCGAGCTGAAGAACCTGCTCGATGGCCGCAAGCTGAACGAACGCTTCCGCGCCGCCGACAAGGTCGAGCGCGTGCGTCTGGAACAGAAGGATCACACCTTCCTGTTCGATACCGGCGACATGCTCACCTTCATGGACTCCGAAAGCTATGAGCAGATCGAGCTGCAGAAGGATTTCGTCGGCGAAGACCGCGCGGCCTACCTGCAGGAAGGCATGACGGTCGTTGTGGAATTCCACGAAGATCGTCCGATCGGCATTTCCCTGCCGCAGCACGTGACGCTGGAAGTGGCCGAGACCGAGCCGGTCGTGAAGGGCCAGACGGCGGCCAACTCCTACAAGCCGGCCATCCTGTCCAACGGTGTGCGCTCCTCCGTGCCGCCCTTCGTCGGTATCGGCGAAAAGATCATCGTGGCCACCGAGGACGGTTCCTACGTCCGCCGCGCGGACTGATCCGGCATGGGTGCCCTCTCTCCTCTCCTGACCGTGATGACCGAAGTGGCCGCCCGTGCCGGGCGGTCGCTGAATCGCGATTTCCGTGATGTCGAGCACCTGCAGGTGTCCCGCAAGGGGCCGGCCGACTTCGTCTCGATTGCGGACAAGAAGGCCGAGGACATCATCTATGATCGCCTGACCCAGGCTCGGCCGGGCTATGGCTTCCTGATGGAAGAGCGCGGCGTGGTCGAGGGCACCGACCGTTCCCACCGCTGGATCGTCGATCCGCTGGACGGGACGCTGAACTTCCTGCACGGCATGCCGCACTTTGCCGTCTCCATCGCGCTGGAGCGCGAGGGCGAGCTGGTCGCCGGCGTGATCTACAATCCCGCCACCGACGAGATGTTCCACGCCGAGAAGGGCCGTGGTGCCTGGCTGTCGGACCGCCGTCTGCGCGTGGCCAGTCGCAAGCATTTCGACGAGGCCGTGATCGCCACCGGCATGCCCTTCATGGGCAAGACCGGCCATGCCCGCTTTCTCAAGGAACTGCACCAGATCATGCCCCACACGGCGGGTGTCCGGCGCATGGGCTCCGCGGCGCTCGACCTCGCCTGGGTCGCGGCCGGCCGTTATGACGGTTTCTGGGAGCGCAATCTGAAACCCTGGGACATCGCGGCCGGTATCGTGCTGGTGAAAGAGGCCGGCGGTTTCGTCTCCGAGGCCGATGGCGGCGAGGACATCCTGCGCACCGGCAATATCGCTGCCGGAAACGAGGACATGCTCGCCGAACTCACCGCACGCCTGAAGAAGGCGTCAGCCTAGGGCAGGATCGCTTCCTGCGGAACCGGTTCTGCTCCAGACTCTTGAGTGGTCGCGTGATCGAACCGGTGAACCGGTCCCCACTTCACCTGATCACGCTCTACTTGAGTGGTCGCGTGATCGAACCGGTGAACCGGTGCCCACTTCACCTGATCACGCTTCAGGCGGCCAGCGTCTCGATCCGCGCGTGCGCGGCTTCGAGCTTCTCGGCTTCCGCAAACATCAGCTGTCCGGCGTCGATGATCTCGACATCGGTGATGCCGATGAATTTCAGCACATGCTTCATGTAGTCCGTGGCGAAGTCGGTCTCGCTGCCGGCGGCCACGCCGCCGGAGACATAGACCAGGATGGCGCGCTTGCCGGTCAGCAGGCCTTCCGGCCCGGCTTCGGTATAGCGGAAGGTTTCCCGGGCCCGGGCGACCAGATCGATCCAGGCCTTCAGCGAGGCCGGAATGGTGAAATTGTAGATCGGCATCGTGATCACGATCGTGTCGGCGGCGCGCAGTTCCGCGACCAGCCGGTCGGAGAAGGCCAGTGCGGCCTTCTGGTCGTCCGAGCGCTGGGCGGGATCGGTGAAATTCGCGCCGATCCAGGTCTCGTCGACGAGGCGCATCGACCCGTCCGCAAGATCGCGGACCGTGACGCGCGTGTCCGGGCGCTGTGCGGTGAGGCGGTCGACTACACGGTCGGCCAGGCCGCGGCTGTGCGAGCCCTCCCGGCGCATGCTGGCATCGACGCGGAGGATGTGGCGGGGCGAGGTATCGGTCATCGGAAGACTCCATCGGCTTGTCAGGTCCGGCGGCGGGTCTGCCGCGCGATGACCGACAGTTAGGTTCCCTCCCGTCCGGATTTAATGCGCCTTTTGGAATTCCATTAATTCCGATCTGGAATAAGGTGCTGCAGGACGCCCGCGCACCCGGCGGAAGGCAGGCTTTGACCTCGCCTCCAAAATGTCCCAATCCGGGGTAAGGAAGGGCTGGAGCTGACACGAGGGGAAGGCATGCCTGTTCTCGACCGGAACGACCGCACGCATTCCGCACCGGCGGTGCGCTTTACCGGACCCTGGCGCTATATCGTCTGGATGGCGCTGTTCACGGCGGCCGTGGCGGCCATCTCGCTGTTCCTGATCGAGCCGCTGGGAGCGGCGTTCCGGGCCAATCCGGCAATCAATGGACTGATCCTGGCCGTGCTCGTCATCGGCGTCCTCTACACCTATGCCCAGGCGCTGGGGATCGGGCCGGCAGCCCGCTGGCTCGTGCGTTTCCGCTCGTCGGAAGACCCGTCCAGCCTGCCGCGGCCGCCTGCACTCATCGCGCCGATGGCCTCGATGATCGGCCAGGCCGATGGCCGGGTCTCGCTGTCGGCCGGCTCGGTGCGCACCGTGCTCGACTCGGTCGGGGCCCGCATGTCGGAAGCCGGCGCCTTCACCCGCTATTTCGGCCGTCTGCTGATCTTTCTCGGCTTGCTGGGCACATTCTGGGGCCTCCTGCAGGTCGTCTCCGATGTCGGCGACGCCGTGCGGGCGGTGACGGAAAGCGCGACCGGCGCGGAAGCGGACGTGCTGCGTCTGATGTCGGCCATCGAGGATCCGATCCAGGGCATGGGTACGGCCTTCGCCTCCTCCCTGTTCGGTCTGGCCGGTTCGCTGGTCATCGGCTTTCTCGATCTGCAGGCCAGCCGCGCGCAGAACCGCTTCTACAACGAGATCGAGGAATGGCTGTCCTCGATCTCGCGCCTGGCGGCCGCCGGTCCGGCATCGGCAGGCGATGGCGAGGTTTCCTCGGCCTATGTCGGCGCGCTGCTGGAGCAGACGGCCGAAACGCTCGACCGGCTGGCTCATACGCTGGAGCGCCACACCCGCCAGCTCGACACCACGCTGCAGCGCTTTGCCGAAGACAGCCGCGCGTCGAACGAGGAGGGGGTGCGGGCCCTGCGCGACGAGTTGCGGGTCTTCATCCGTGCCCTGCAATCGCGGGAGCGGGGAGGGGAATAAGCCATGGCTTCGCCCCGGTTTGCGCGTTTCCAGGAAGCCGATAACGGCGATCACTGGCCCGGCTTCGTCGATGCACTGGCGACATTGCTGCTGGTCATTGTCTTCCTGCTGTCGATCTTCGTCGCGGGCCAGTTTGCCCTGTCGCGCGCGCTGACCAGCCGGGACGACCAGCTGGCCGATCTCAATGCCCGCCTCTCGCAACTCGCCGACGAGCTCAATCTGGCCCGCGACGAAAACGCGGCGCTGGAAGTGCGCATTACCGGCCTGCGCGAAGAGCGCGATGCTCTTGAAGACGCACTGACCCTGGCGACGGGCCGGGTGGAAAGCCTGCAGTCCGATCTCGCTGCCGAAGAGGAAATGTCCGAGGAGAGCCGGCGTGCGCTCGCCCTGCTGAACCAGCAGATGCAAGTGCTGCGCGACCAGATCGCCTCGCTTAATGCTGCCCTGGAAGCCTCGGAACAACGCGCCGAGGAGGCCGAGGCCCAGGTCATCAATCTGGGTGAGCGTCTCAACGCCGCCCTCGCCGAGCGCGCGGCCGAACTGGCCGTCTACCGGTCCGATTTCTTCGGTCGCCTGCGCGAGATTCTCGGCAACCGCACCGGCGTGCGCGTCGTCGGCGACCGCTTCGTGTTCGAGACCGATGTTCTTTTCCCGTCCGGCTCGGCGGCGCTGTCGAGCGAGGGGCGCGAAAGCCTGCGGCCCATCGCCGACGCCATCATCCAGCTGACCGACGAGATCCCGGACGATATTGAATGGGTGATCCGCATCGACGGGCATACCGACCCGGTGCCGATCCGCACGACCTATCCGTCGAACTGGCATCTCTCGGCGGCGCGCGCGATCTCGGTCGTGCAATGGTTCGAGGATCTCGGCGTGCCGTCCGAGCGGCTGGTCGCCGCCGGCTTCGGAGAAAACCATCCGATCGCTGAGGGCCGGTCGGCCGAGGCCAATGCCCGCAATCGCCGCATCGAGCTGAAACTGACTTCGCGTTAGGTGATGCGGGATCAATAGCCCTGAAACAGGAAATCCATCGCGGCGGTGATGGTGTCGCGGTGTTCGGTTTCGATATTCGTGATCGGGCGTCCCAGAAGACGGTTCGGTACCATGGCGATATCGGTCGTCACGAGCAGGTAGTCCTGACCTTCGATACCGAGCACGGGCATCAGCCTGTACACGGCTTCTCCCGTTGACGGGTCGAACGCGCGAAGCGGGATGACGACACGACTGTCGAGATCGCTCAGCACATCCGATTGCACATCCACGGCCAGCCGTGCTGGCAGACCGGTCGGGCGGTAGACATCGAAGCGCGCCACCTAGTCGTCCCGGGGCTGGGCCCACCACGGTGTGCCGAGCAAGGGGCCTTCCCGCTCGATCCGGCGATTGTGTGCCTCGATCGCCTCGCGGTTTTCCTCGCGCCAGCGGCGGCCCTTCTCCTCGCGGACGGCCGCTTCGATGCCGGCTTCCGCCGCGCGGGAGGTGTTCAGGCCCAGCGCGCGTGCTTCTGCCATGATGTCTTCGCGAACCGTCAGATTGACGCGTTTGCGAGGTGCGGGTTGCTCATACTTCATCGTCGGCCAGTCCAGATGGTGTGGTTTAATGATGTGTATGATTTATGTGTATGTCAATGCGCACGGTGGCGCGCGGGTCAGCCGGCAGTCTTGCGCATATGCAGGATCGGATAGGGCCGGCCGGCATCGTCCAACGGCGAGCGTTCGAACTGTTTGAAGCCGAGGCGCTCGTAGAATCCGACCGCCTGCGGATTCTGCTCGTTCACATCGACGGTCAGCGGCAGGCCGGCCGTTTTCCGGGCATGATCCATGAGGGCGGTCCCCAGGCCTGTCCCGCGCCGCTCGGGCGCGATGAAGAGCGAGTCGACATGGCTGCCGGTCATGCCCATGAAGCCGAGCGGGCGGCCGGCCGCATCGACGGCCACCCATAGGGACGCGTTGGGGATATAGTGTTCCGCAACAAGCGTTTCGATCTCGCGGAAATCGCTTTCGCTGATAAAATCATGCGTTGCCTTCACGGCGGCGCGCCAGATATCGGTCAGGGCCTCGCTGTCGGCCGCGGCCGACCGGCGGATTGCGGACATGGTCTGTCTTCCGGTCTCGTTCATGGGCGCAGGGAGCAGGGCCGTCCGGCCACTACTCGTTCCCCTCGTTCGCCGCTTGGTCCGGCTGACCGCCCTCGATCAGATACCAGGGCGTAGCGCCATAATCGTAGGGCGGGTAAGGATAGAGCCAGCGCAGGGCATCGAGCGCGGCGCCGTGATAGATGGTCGAGTGGGTCTCGGTTTCGCGGCGGTCGACATAGCGGTATTCCGGCGCGCCTTCGACGGCGTCGAGGGCCGCAAGCAGCGTATCGAGCCCGGCCTGCATCGTGCCGCCCTCATCGCCCATCGTCAGGTAGACGCGCGTGTCCGAATGGCCGGCGGCGGCCAGACGTTCGGCGGCCCGTCCGGCAACGGCCTGATCGTCCCACCACAGGCTGGGCGAGACCGAGATATAGTCGTCGAACAGGTCCGGCTGTTCGAGCAGGGTGTCGACGATGAACAGGCCGGCCAGGCTCTCCCCGATCACGGCCCGGCGCTCGCCGACGCGATAGGTCGCCTCGATGAAGGGGATGACGTCCTGCGCGATATAGGCCCGGAAGGCTTCGGCTCCGCCGGAGGTGTCGAACTGCGTGCGATAGCGCGCGTCCTCGGGCGCGGGCGTCAGCTCGTGGATGCGCTCGGTGGTTTCGATGCCGACCACGATCAGGGGCTCGTACTGCCAGGAGATCACGCCGAGCTGGGCGAGGCCGGCGATATGGGGGAAGTCCTGCTCCACCCCGCCATCGATCAGATAGAGCACGGTGTAGGGCATTTCGGCCGTGTCGTGCTCCGGCGGCAGCCAGACATTCACCGTTCGCGTTTCGCCGAGGACGGAAGAGGTTATCTCGTGGGATGTGCCGAAATGGATGGGCGTTGCGCTGTTGCTGTCGCTGCCGGCGGTGGTGCCCCGGGCTGTGGCGGGTGCGGTCGCGGCAACCAGCAGGGCGAGGCCGCAGATCAGATTTTTCAAGCTCTTCTCCCCTCGTGGCGATGTGGCGGGAGGATCGTGTCAATCGGCCGGGCAGGCAAGCCCGGGGACCTTGTCCCGGCAACACATGGCGGTGGTTGCTCTGGCGCTGGCCTTCCTGTATAGACCCGCGCTCCTGAGTTTATATGAGCTGCGTGCCCGGCAACGTAATCGGGTGGCGCGGCGGATCAAAAGAAAGCCGGACCGATGAAAAAGGATACCCATCCCGAGTACCACCTCATCACTGTGAAGATGACGGACGGTACCGAGTTCCAGACGAAGTCGACCTGGGGCAAGGAAGGTGACGTGCTCACCCTGGACATCGATCCGACGTCCCACCCGGCCTGGACCGGCGGCAATCAGCAGCTGATGGACCGCGGCGGCCGTGTTTCGCGCTTCAAGGACAAGTTCAAGGGCTTCGTGTAAGCCGTCCTTTGACGATGCCAAGAGAAAAGGCGCGCTCCGCAAAGGAGCGCGCCTTTTTCCTTGCCTGCCGGCATGGATGGACGTGGTGTCAGCGCTCGCCGAAGGCGCCGCGCAGCATGGCGATCTGGTCGGCCACCGGATTGGTGTCCATTTCCAGCGGCCCATCGACATAAAGATTGTCGTCGATGCGCTTGAGGCGGTCATAGAGCGAGCGCGAGCGGCGCACGAGATCCATCAGGACCGCCGGAGGCGTTTCGCCCTCCGGCCACAGCCCGTCGGTCGGCCGGTCGCGGGACAGACGGTATTTGCCGTCCGTGGCATCCTGGGCCGACATCTCGCCCTCGGACACGGCGCGCTGGGCCAGCAGCCAGGAGGCGGCCTGCATCAGGCGCGTGGTCAGCTTCATGCTCTCGGTGGCGTAGGACAGGGCGCCGGCGCGGTCGAGCGACTTGGAGTCGTCGCGACCCGGCCCGTCCAGATAGGCTGCCGTCTCCTCGACCAGGTCCATGCCTTCCCGGAAGAGTTTCTGGAACATCTCCGAATTGGCGAAGTCCTGGGCCCGGGCGGCCGGCGCACCGCCGGCGGGAAAGAGGTTCGGCGTATTGTCAGTCATCACGTGTCCAGTTTCGGTCCGCAAACATCTGGTCCGATTCGTAGCAAGGCTCGGGCCAATCTGCCCGAAACTCTTGATCAAAACTTAAACACGGCGTCCGCAGCGCTGCGTCCGGCCTGTTTCTTGTCCGTGATGTCGTCGATGCGGCGCAACTCGGCCTCGAGCAGGGCGCGGCGCTCGGCAAGATCTTCCAGGGAAAGGGCACTGAGATCCTCGCCGGGGATGATGGCATTCTTTGCCCGGGCGCTTGCAGGCATATCGTCATCGTGAAACATGGGGGCCTCCACACTGCGATGCGCGAGCATAGCGCGAAGCCGGATAAAGGCCCATGACCCAGTCCACGCAAACTGCCGACACCACCCGTATCGTGATCGCCCGCGAGCCGGGCGGGCCGGATGTGCTGGACGTGGTGACACGTCCTGTGGCGCCGCCCGGACCCGGTCAGGTGCTGATCCGCAATACCGCCTGCGGCATCAACCGGCCCGACCAGATCGAGCGCCTCGGCTTCTACCCCGCACCGGCCGGCGCGCCTGAAGGACTGGGCCTGGAAGTCTCCGGCCATGTCGCGGCGCTGGGCTCCGGCGTCGAGGGGCTCGCCGTGGGCGATCCTGTCTGTGCGCTGGTCGCAGGGGGCGGCTATTCCGACTATGTCATCGCGCCGGCCGGTTCGGTCCTGCCGGCACCGGCGGGGATCGATCTCGCCGACGCTGCAGGACTGCCCGAGACCGTGCTGACCGTGTGGACGAATGTGTTCGAGATCGGGGCATTGTCGCCGGACGAGACATTGCTGGTTCATGGCGGGACGAGCGGGATTGGCACGACGGCCATCCAGATGGCCAAGGCCCATGGTGCGCGCGTGATCGCGACGGCCGGCACGGCAGAGAAGGTCGCGCTGTGCGAGCGCCTGGGGGCGGATATCGCGATCAACTACCGCGAGGCTGACTTCGAGACCGTTGTCACGGATGCCGGCGGGGCCGATGTCATTCTGGACATGGTGGGCGGCGACTACGTCCAGAAGAACATCAATTGCGCCAATGCCGGTGCCCGCATTGTCTCGATCGCCTTCCTGAAGGGCAGCCGGGTCGAGGTCGATCTGATGCGGATGATGCTGAAGCGGATCGTACTGACCGGTTCGACGCTGAGGGCCCGTCCGGATGCGGAGAAGGCGCGGTTGACCCGGGCCGTTCGCGAAACGGTGTGGCCCTGGATCGCTGCAGGCCGCCTGGCACCTGTCATCGACAGTCGCTTCGCGCTCGACGATGTGCGGGCCGCCCACACCCGGCTGGACAGTGGCGGACACGCCGGAAAAATACTGCTCTCCTGCTGACAATTGGCCGGGGCAACCGCTTTGCAGAGGCGCCCGATTGCGGTATAAATCCCCTAAATCGCTTCGTGTACGGGCTATCCTGAACCGGAGCGTCGGAAGCCCAAGCCCGGCCGCCGCGTCGGGCTTTTTTTGTTTCTCCCAGGGAGATTGAATCCATGACCGAGATCCTGATGCCGAAAGCCACGGCGGTCTGGCTCGTCGACAATACCTCGCTCACCTTCGACCAGATTGCCGGCTTCTGCGGCCTGCACCCGCTGGAAGTGAAGGGCATCGCCGATGGCGACGTGGCCGTGGGTGTGCGCGGCGCCGACCCGATCTCCAACGGGCAGCTGACCCGGGAAGAAATCGAGAAGGCGGAAAACAACAGCGATTACCGCATGACGGTGGTGAAGCCGAAATACGCCGACCTGCACACGCCGGCCAAGCGCCGCGGTCCGCGCTATACACCGCTGTCGCGCCGCCAGAACCGTCCGGACGCGATCGCCTGGCTGGTGCGCAATCACCCGGAACTGTCCGACGCCCAGATCTCCAAGCTGATCGGCACGACCAAGACGACGATCCAGGCGGTGCGCGAGCGCACGCACTGGAATTCGGCCAATATCAAGCCGACCGATCCGGTCTCGCTGGGCCTGTGCACCCAGATCGATCTCGACGATCAGGTCAAGAAAGCCTCGGCCCGCCGCCGCAAGCTGGAAGAAGAAAATCCGGAAATGCTCAGCGATACGCTCAAGGCCCAGGAAGAGCTGGAAAAGCCGAGCGACGAGTTCAATCCGGACGATGTCGACCTGGAAACCCTGTTCGGCGGTTCCAAGCAGGACTGACGGCCATCGTCAGGAAGATACAAAAGGCCGGTCCCGTCGGGGCCGGCCTTGCTGTATCAGCTCACCGTGTAGTTCAGGGCCAGGCGGCCGCCATCGACATAGAGTGTGGTGCCGGTGATATAGCTGGCATCGCGCGAAGCGAGGAATGAGGCGACCGAGGCGACTTCGTCCGGGTCGCCGATCCGCTGCAGCGGCGTGCGCGACATGATCTTCGCCATGGCTTCGGGATTGTCGTTCACGGATTTGAGCACATCGGTATTGATACTGCCCGGGCCGATCGCGTTGACGCGGATGCCGTGTTTCGCGAGCGCCAGCGCCATCGACTTGGTCAGCTGATCGATCGCGCCCTTGGTGACGCAATAGGCCAGCTGGTCGGGAATGGCCACGACGCCATTGACCGAGGACATGTTGATGATGGCATAGCGGCGGCGGGCGTCCTCGACGCGTTCGCCGCCTTCCTCGATCTGGTCGACCATCTGGCGCGCCGCTTCGCGCGCGACGAGGAAGGCGCCCCTCAGGTTGACGCCCATGACGCGGTCGAAATCGCCGTCGGACAGGTCGAGAATGTCACCCTTGGCGACGATGCCGGCATTGTTCACCAGCACGTCCAGCCGGTCGAAGGTCGCCCGCGTCTCGGACAGGAGATTGTTGACCGACAGCCGGTCCGACACGTCGCAGGAGACGAACAGGGCCTTGCCCTTCTCGGCGCCCAGCTCGTCGGCCAGCGCCTCGCCGGCCTGCTGGTCGATATCGGCGATGACGACCTGGCAGCCATCCTCGCTCAGACGGCGCGCACAGGCCTTGCCGATGCCGTTGGCTCCACCGGTTACGATGGCGACGCGGTCACCCATGATGTGATCCTCTTGTTCCAAACGGGCGCGTCGCGCCCAGACGGGGTCGCTGACCTTGCACGAGCAGCGGCATGTTGCAATGGCTCCTGGCCGGATGCCGCGGTGGCAGGACTGTCAGGGATTGTGCGTGCGCTGATAGTCCTGGGCAATCTCCGGATCGTCCGGTGCCAACTGCCAGGCCCGCCGGTAGAGCGGCAGGGCCTCGTCCATCCGGCCGAGTGCCTCCAGCGCCGAGGCGTGGGAATGCACGATCGCTCCGGACTCGGGTTCCAGGGTCACGGCCTGTTCGCACAGCGGCAGCGCCGTGCGGGCGCGGCCGTCCTGGATCAGGGTCCAGCACAGCATGTTCAGCGTCGTGCCGCTTTCCGGCTCCAGCTCGACCGCCCGGCGCGCATCGTCGACGGCCGCGCCGGTCATGCCGGCATCCAGCAGGGCGCTCGACCGGTTGATCCACGCGCCGGTCCAGGACGGTTCCAGCCGGACGACGTGATCATAGGCGACCACGGCGTCAGCGGCGCGGTCCATGTCCTGGTAGACGATCCCCAGTGTCAGCTGGGTCATCACATCGTCCGGCATCTCGGCGGCGGCACGCCGCAGATCGGACAGCGCTTCCTCGAGCTGGCCAAGTTCGGTCCGGGCGATCCCGCGATTGCGCCACAGCGTCGGCTCGATCACTTCGGCGCGCTGGGTTTCGGCAATCGCAAAGGCGAAATTATAGGCGTTCAGCGCGTCTTCGTATCGCTGCTCTGCGAGAAACGCGGCGCCCAGGCCGGCATAGACACTGACCTCGCGATCCGGGTCCAGGTCCTCGCTGGACAGGCAGGCCTCCAGATCCTCGATCGCCTGCGCGCTTTCGCCGGCATCCAGCGCCAGCCGGCCGGCCTGGCAGGGCGAAACGTCCTTTTGCGCCAGCGCTGGCGGAGCCGCGACAAGGAAGAGGGGCAGGAGGGCTGCAAAGGCACGCATGATGGTCTCCGTTTCAGGACACGCAGTCTAACCTGCAAAAAGGGCGGCTCGAAAGCCGCCCCCTGCTTCGCGTGTCAGTCGGGTTCGCATCAGTTCGTCCGGATCATCCGGCCAGAGACTGATGCGTGGTCGTTCGGAGGGACTGGATCTGCTCCTTGAGCAGAAGTTTCTCCTTCTTCAGCCGGGCGACTTCCAGCGAGTCCGCCGACGAATGCTTTTTCAGTTCGTCGATCTGAGAATCCAGACGCGTGTGACGGGCGTCGAGCTCACGAATGCGGGCTTCGATGGACATGGAGACGTCTCCTCTTCTGAAGTGGAACACTCGATTGAAACACGTCCACGCATTATGTCTATTCACGAAACGTTTCGAGGTTAGGGGATGGTGAAGCCGGACCGGATGATCGTGGGTGTCTCGGGCGCCTCCGGAGTTATCTATGGAATCAGGGCGTTGGATGCGCTCCGCACAATGGGAATCGAGAGCCATCTGGTGGCCTCGAAGGCGGCCGAAATGACTCTCGGCTACGAGACGGATTTGTCGATCCGCGATTTCCGGGCCCGGGCGGACCATGTCTACAAGATGCCCGATGTCGGCGCGCCGATCGCGTCCGGCTCCTTCCAGACGCGCGGCATGCTGATCGCGCCATGCTCGGTGCGCACCATGTCCGAGATCGCCACCGGTGTGACATCCAGCCTGCTCACACGGGCCGCCGATGTCGTTCTCAAGGAGCGGCGGCGGCTGGTGCTGATGGTGCGGGAGACGCCCTTCCACCTTGGCCATATCCGCACGATGGAGACCCTGACCGAGATGGGCGCGGTGATCTGTCCGCCGTTGCCGGCCTTCTATGCCAAGCCGGAAACCATCGACGATCTGGTCGACCAGTCGGTCGGCCGGGCCCTCGACCTGTTCGGGCTGGACTGGGACTCAACCCGCCGCTGGGGCGAGGATCTGGAGGGCGGGCGCCGTTGAGCATGTCTTCGCGTCCGCAGCGCCCTTTGCGGATTTATCTGCCGGTCGAAAGCCGCTAGTATCCCGCTTTCCCGCATCGCACCGGCGCGACACCTGCAGGTGTCGCCGGCGGTCCGGCAGATCCTGTTTCGACAAGCGGAAAGAGACGGCTCAGGAATGGACGGAGATTCCCAGGAGCAACAGGCCCTTCTTGAACAGCTCACGGCGCTGCGCGAGCAGCATGATGCGCTGAACAGGGAGGTCGACATGCTGTCCGACAATGGTGTCGTCGACCAGCTCAAGATTGCCCGTCTCAAGAAGGAAAAACTCAGGCTGAAGGACGAGATCGCCCGGCTTGAGGATCAGATCACGCCCGACATCATCGCCTGAGCCCCGTCAGGGCCTGGCGCTCAGGCCTGGCGGCGGTCCGCCCGGGATTTCTGGGCCTGCTTGCGCGCATACATGGCGGCATCGGCCTGGGCCATCGCCTCTTCGGCCTTGTGACCCGCCTGCAGCGGATGGCAGCCCCAGGCTGCGCCCACGTTCAGCTCGTGGCCCTTGTGCACGAAGGGGGTCGTTTCGATGATGTCGACGAGTTCCTGGGCCTTGGCCTGCGCGCCTTCATGACCGGTCAGGGTCAGTACGAGGCCGAACTCATCCCCGCCCAGGCGGCCGACCGCATCGGTCTCGCGCACATGGGCGGCCAGCAGGCCGGCCACATGATGCAGCGCAGCGTCGCCGGCGGCATGACCGAAGCGGTCATTGATGTCCTTGAAGCCGTTCAGGTCCATATAGACCAGCGAGGACGGCGCTTCGTGACGTTCGGCCAGGGCCAGGGCTTTCGAGACCTCGCGCAGGAAGGCGCGGCGGTTCAGCACCGGCAGCAGGACATCGTGGTCGGCCAGCGATTCCAGCTCGCGCACGCGGCCGCGCAGACGCTCGGTTTCCTTGCGCAGCTGATCGACCTCGCCCATCAGCGACAGCAGGGCGCGCTGGACGTTCGGCGTCAGTTCGCTTTCGGGCACGCCCATGATCGAGGCGGAATCCCGCGGCGCTGCAGCAGAGCTTGCCGCGTCGCCTTTCCGGGCCGGATCTGACCGCCCGCTGCGGGAGACATTGCCGGTCGTGTTCAAGGGGCCGATGCGCATGCGCCGATCCACTCCGATTCCAATCCTCCCGAAACGTGAACAAGTGTGGTTAAGAAACCCTCAAGCGCCGAAAGATTTGCCCTGTCTCGAAAGGCGCCTTGACCTTCCTCGCGCGAAGGTTAAGGTCCCGCGCTTCCTTTTCTTCGTTCAGGAAGCGTCATGAGCGATCTTTCGCCGTCCTCACCCGATATGGCTGCCACCGCCAGCCTTGCCGATGTCGCCATCGTCATGGGCTCGCGTTCCGACTGGCCGACCATGAAGAAGGCGGCCGGCCTGCTGCGCGATCTCGGCGTGAACTACGAGGCCCAGGTCGTCTCGGCGCACCGCACGCCGGACCGGCTGGTCGCGTTTGCCAGGGGCGCCCGCGAGCGCGGCATCAAGGTGATCATCGCCGGTGCCGGCGGTGCGGCCCACCTGCCCGGCATGATCGCGTCCATGACAACCCTTCCGGTGCTGGGCGTGCCGGTGAAGTCCAAGGCACTCAGTGGCCAGGACAGCCTCCTGTCCATCGTCCAGATGCCGGCCGGCGTTCCGGTGGGCACGCTCGCGATCGGCGATGCAGGGGCCACCAATGCCGGCCTGCTCGCGGCTTCCATTCTCTCCCTGTCCGATGACGGGATTGCCGGCCGGCTGGCGCACTGGCGCCAGGCCCAGACCGACAGCGTGCCGGTGACGGTCGAGGACTGATCTTCCATGACGACAGCTCCGCTCTCGCCCGGTTCGGTGATCGGTATTCTCGGCGGCGGACAGCTCGGCCGCATGCTGGCCACGGCCGGCGCAGCGCTGGGCTTCGACGTCCACGTCTACGAGCCCGAGCCGGACTGTCCGGCCTCGCGGGTGGCGGCCCGGTCCTTCTGCGCACCCTGGGACGATGAGGGCGCCGTCCAGGCCTTCGCCGAGCGCTGCGATGCGGTCACCTATGAATTCGAGAACGTGCCCGTCGCGACGGTCGGGATCGCCGCGCGCGTCTCGCATCTGCGCCCGGGCGCCCGCTCGCTGGAGCTGACCCAGGACCGGCTGGTCGAGAAGAGCTTCATCAACGAGGCCGGCGTGGCCACCGTGCCCTTCGCCGCCGTCGACGACATTCAGAGCCTCGAGGCGGCCATTGCGCAGATCGGCCTGCCGGCCGTTCTGAAGACCCGGCGTTTCGGCTATGACGGCAAGGGCCAGGCCTGGATCCGCGAGCCCGGCGATGCCGCGAAAGCCTGGCAGGCGATCGGCGAGAAGCCGGCCATCCTGGAAGGCGCTGCCGCCTTCACGCGCGAGCTGTCCGTCGTGGCGGCCCGCTCGGTCGACGGCATGGTGAAGGCCTGGCCGCTGGGCGAGAACATCCATGGCGACGGCATTCTCAAGCAGACCCTGGCGCCCGCGACCGGCGTCGATGCCGCGACCCAGGCCCGCGCGCTCGAGATCGCCCGCGCCATCGGCGGCGGGCTGCAGCATGTCGGTGTCTTCGCGGTCGAGCTGTTCGACCTCGGCTCCGGCGGGCTGGTGGTCAACGAGATCGCGCCGCGTGTCCACAATACCGGTCACTGGACCATGGATGCCTGCGGCTGCGGCCAGTTCGAACAGCATATGCGCGCTGTGGCCGGCTGGCCGCTGGGCGATCCGTCGCCGCACTCGGCCTGTGTGATGACGAATCTGATCGGCGAGGATGCCAATGACTGGGCGGCGCTGGCCGCTGATCCGCAGGCCCGCCTGCACCTTTACGGCAAGCGCGCCGTGCGCGCCGGCCGCAAGATGGGCCATGTGAACCGCCTCTCCCCGCTTTAGGGGTTCGCACACGGCTGTCCCGCGCCCCATATTGGGGGTATGGACATGATGACAAATCCCACCGCACCCGACCGCTTCATCGATGACAGCGGCCCGTTCGACCTGATCGGGGATGTGCATGGCTGCGCCGGCGAGCTGGAGCGGCTGCTGCACCGGCTGGGCTATGAGGTGCGCTATGAGGGCGTCGCCGGCTCACGCGACTATCGCATCCGCCATCCCGAGGGCCGCAAGGCGGTCCTGCTGGGCGATCTGGTCGATCGCGGACCGCGCACGCCGGACGTGATGCGCCTGGCCATGCATCTGGTGGAGACCGGGGCGGGCTACTGCGTGGTCGGCAATCATGACGACAAGTTCCGCCGCTGGCTGGCCGGGCGCGATGTGAAGGTGAGCCACGGGCTCGACGCCACGATCGCCCAGTTCCGCCGCGAGAGCGACGATTTCCGCCGTCAGGTCGCGACCTTTATCGACAGCCTGCCGCACCATCTCCTGCTGGATGGTGGTGAGCTGGTGGTCGCCCATGCCGGCGTTCATGCCGACATGCATGGCGAGGACACGACCCGCGTGCGGGCCTTTGCCATGTTCGGTGAGGTGACGGGCGAACGGGACCTGCACGGCCTGCCCGTCCGCCGCAATTGGGCGCGCAAGTATTCCGGCACGGCGACTGTCGTGCACGGCCATGTCGCGGAGCCAGAGGTGCGCGAGCACAATAATGTCGTCTGTGTGGACACTGGCTGCGTCTTCGGCGGTCATCTCACCGCTCTGCGCTGGCCGGAGCGCGACCTGGTCCAGGTGCCCGCCGAACAGGCCTGGTACGCTTCTCCGCGGTGGGAGGGTTAGCCGGAGCATTTTCAGCAAAAGTGGGCACCGGTTTTGCGGTTCGAAAATGCGACCATCAAAGACCAGCATTTTCAGCAAAAGTGGGCACCGGTTTTGCGGTTCGAAAATGCGACCATCAAAGACCTGCATTTTCAGCAAAAGTGGGCACCGGTTTTGCGGTTCGAAAATGCGACCACTCAAGAAGTCACAGTATTCTCATCGACGGCAATTGCGATGAAGATGCCCTAAACCCGCGGTCCCGGGCCGTAGCGCAGCTTGCCGAGCAGGCCGGCGAGGTCGGGCAGGTCGGCGGTCATCTTGGTCAGCTGGGCCTTGGTCTTCTCGAAATCCATCACATTCTGGATGCGGCGGTCGAGAAAGGCGCGGGCCTCGGGCTTTGCGGCATCGCTCTCATTGAGCCAGGCGGCCAGGGTCGTGCCGAAGACGCCGGAGAGAATCGTCCGCTTGGAGTAGAAATTGACGTCGGTCGAGGTGTCGCCGATGGCGCGCCAGATCGTGTCTGCCGTCGCCCACAGCAATTGCGGACCGTCTGCGGCGGCATCCGGCAGCATCAGGCGGGCGCGGGCCCGGCGGGCGGCCTCTTCATGCCCCGAGAGCGCCTCGAGGCGCGCCGTGACGCCGAAGCGCACACGCTCGCGGATCTTCATTTCGGCCAGGTTTGCCGCCTTCACCGCGTCCAGCACGGCTTCGTCCAGGCGCCTTGACCAGTGCACCAGCATGTCCAGCTCGCCACGCGGGCAGGCCAGGCGGGCCTGGCCCTCATCGATCCCGGCATCGGTACAGGCGGCGCGGAAACTGTCAGCCGTCCAGCCGTCGAAGGCCGCATGCGCCAGCATGGGCTGCAGCAGGGCCTCGCGTGTGGTAGACTTGCGGAATCGGGTGTCAGAAGCGGCATCGGTCATGCGTCATTCCTAGACCAGACGCGCCTGCGCGTCACTACGCCCGTGTGCGCTGACAGAGTGGACACGGCGTCGCAGCTCTGGTAGTAGCCCCGCCTCTGGCGAACTAGCGGCGTGAGGATGGTCCTTGCGTCCAGATAATGGAGAGAGAGCCATCGTACAGATCGTTGTGCGCGACAATAATGTGGAGCAAGCGCTCCGCGCGCTGAAAAAGAAGATGCAGCGGGAAGGTACTTTCCGCGAGATGAAGCGCCGCAATCATTATGAAAAGCCGTCGGAGAAGAAGGCTCGCCAAAAGGCTGAAGCCATTCGCCGTGCGCGCAAGCTGGCCCGCAAGCGGGCTCAGCGCGAGGGTCTCATCGCGAAGCGTGGCGGTCGCCGCTAGGGTCGCCAGACCTTATTACAGGTTTCGCGAAAACGCCGCGTCCCGGATCCGGGGCGCGGCGTTTTCCTTTTGGGCATTGCGGTCTGGGGGGCGGGCCGGGCGGCGGCGTCCTAGGACGCCGCCTTCTTCTTGCCGCCGAACTGGAACCAGCTCTTCACCGTGTCCTGGTTGGCCTGGTTGAGGGCGCCCATGCGGAACAGCACACCCGCGCCCCAGATCACGATCAGGGCGGTGACCACCATGCCCAGGGTCGAGCCGATGATCTCGATCATGCCGATATCCTGGGGCAGGCGGACCAGCATGATGAAGGGGGTCCACAACGGGATCCAGCTGGCGATCGCGACGATGGGCGAGTCGGGCGCATCGATGGCCATCATCACCAGGAAGAGCGGCATCATCATCACCAGCATCATCGGGCTCATCAGCGTCTGGGCGTCCTGGATCGTCTCGCACAGCGAACCGATCGCCAGGAAGACCGCGCCATACATCAGATAGCCGACGATGAAATAGCCGATCGCCGGGCCCAGCAGCGCCGGATCGAACAGGGCGGCCAGGATTTCCGCAGCCGGAATATCGGCCGCGGCCATCAATTGCTGGATCGCCAGACCGCCGATCGAGGCGAGACCGCCCCAGAAGATCAGCAGGGTGGCGGACACGGCCGCGACGCCGAGCAGTTTCCCGGTCAGGATTTCGTGATGCCGGGCCGAGGCCAGCATCATTTCCAGCACCTTGTTGCCCTTCTCCTCGATCATCGCGGTGAGCAGCATGTTCACCACCGAGAAGATCACGATCCACAGGCCGAAGGCGGTGGCCACGCCCATCACGATGGGCAGGCGTTCGCTTTCTGTGACTTCCGCAGCCTCGTCGGTGCGTTCCGGATTGAGCTCGCGCACCACGGGCTCAAGGTCTTCGGCGGCCTCGATCAGCGCCGGGTCGACGCCATTCTCCACCAGATGACGCAGCTGCATGTAGTCGCGCAGGGCGTCGCGGATATCGCGGCGCAGGTCGCGATCGGTCAGATTGGTGCTCCAGTAGGCCATCTCGACACGGCCCGGCACGGGCTCGCTGAGGAAGATGGCAGCAAAGAGCGGCTGCGGGCCGTCGGCGGTTTCCAGCTCGGCATCGCCGGTCAGATAGGGCCGCAGCTCATTGAGGTCGGTCGTGCCGGCCTCGACGCGGATATAGCCGTCATTGTCCAGCTGCATCGAATTGTCGATGGCCGCGCCGAGTTGGGGATTGTCGCCGAGGATTTCGCGTGGGGCCTCGCGCACCTGTTCGGCCTGGTCCTCGCGGGACCGGTCGATCTGCTCGAACACGGCCTCTTCCAGACGGCCGCCGGTCTCGTCGACCAGCACGTAGTAGCGGGTCGGCTGGGAGTTCTCGATCAGGATCGGCATGCCGAAGCCCAGCGCCATGAAGAGCGGCACGGAGAGCAGCGACAGCCAGAAGCCCCAGGTCGCGACATAGGACAGGAATTCGCGGCGGGCGATGAGATAGATATTGCGCATCAGACGGTCTCCGCTTCCGGGGCGGCGGCTTCGCGGCCGACGAGATGGACAAAGGCATCGTGCAGATGGGCGCGCACCGGTTCGAACCGGGTCAGCTTCACATCGGCATCGACACAGGCCTTGAGAATGTCCTGGGCATCGACACCGGGACCCAGATCGACGATCCAGACCTCGTGTTCGCCCCGGGTCTCGCGGTGAACCTCGCCCTTGCCGGCCAGCACCCGGGAAAGGTCATGATCGGAGACGATTTCCAGCGTCACGCGCCGCGGCACTTGGCCCAGCGCTTCGGCGACGGTACCGTCGAAGGCCTTCCGGCCCTTGGCGATCAGCACGATCTTGTCGCACAGGCGTTCGGCGTGCTCCATCACATGGGTCGAGAACAGCACGGTGCGCCCGGCCTCGGCCTGACGGCGTACCACCTGTTCCAGCGCATTCTGGTTCACCGGGTCGAGGCCCGAGAAAGGCTCGTCCAGAATGATGAATTCCGGCTCGTGCACCAGGGTCGAGATGATCTGGACTTTCTGGGCCATGCCCTTGGACAGGGTCTTCACCTTGCTTTCGGCAACTTCGGCGAGGCCGAATTCCTCGAGCATCTGCAGGCCGCGGCGGCGCGCTTCGGCCGGGGCGACGCCCTTCAGCCGGGCGAAGAAGACGATCACATCGATCACCTTCATCTTGCGATAGATGCCCCGTTCTTCCGGTAGGAAGCCGACGCGGTCGAGCGCTGCGGGCCGCGGCGGGCCGCCGAACAGCGAAACCGTGCCGCGATCGGGCGTGAGAATGCCCAGCGACATGCGCAGGCTGGTGGTCTTGCCGGCGCCGTTCGGCCCCAGGAAACCGGTGATCTGGCCGCGCTCCACGGAAAAACTGACATCGCGGACGGCAGGCTTGCCGTTGAACGTCTTTGAAACGCCGTCCAAGGCGAGAATGGTCTCTGACATGATGCCCCTCAGTGTCGTGTCCTGCGAAACTAGAGGTGCGCCGCCCGGTGATCCACCGGTATTGAACAGCAAGGCGTCCCTCCCGGCCCGGTCCGCCGCCGGGCGGGCGGCTGCAGCGCGGCCTTGGGGGTCATCGCCTGCGGGGCGATAGTGAGCGCGGCCAGACAGTCGGGGAGATCATGTCCATCGAGCCGGAAACTGCGAGATCGCGGCTTGTCGCGCTGCGCGAGGAGTTGCGGGATCTGTCCGCGGCTGCGCGCGAGGACCGGCAGCCCGTGGCGCTCGACCAGCAGTCGGGCGGCCGGCTGTCGCGCCAGGATTCCCTGCAGGTGCAGGCGATGGCCAAGGCGGCCGAGGCGCGGCGGGCGCAGGAAATTCGTCGCATCGACGCCGCGCTCGAACGGCTGGAGAATGACGAATACGGCTGGTGCGTGGAATGCGGTGAAACGATCGAGGCGCGGCGGCTGGAGATTGATCCCGCAACGCCGCGCTGCGCCGGTTGTGCTTAGAGCATTTTCAGCAAAAGTGGGGACCGGTTTTGCGGTTCGAAAATGCGACCACTCAAAAATCAGAGCTATGCCGCACGGCCCGGAACGAGGAAGACATGTCAGCACTTTCGCCCACCCTGGATATCGAAACGCCGCGCCAGGCGATGGCCGGTACCACGCGCTGCCAGGTGGAAAGCCTGCTGGACGATGACACGCTGGCGGCGGCGCGTGCGGCTATCGACACGGTGCCGCGCTGGACGCTGGTGACCAAGCTCAATGGCCGCCATCTCGACCTCGATTCCGCGGCGATGGGGCAACAGTCTCCGGCCCAGAAGGCCGAGTTCCAGCGTCATGTCGATGCCGAAGCCAGGCGCGGCTTCGGCTATCTCTACGACACCTATTCGATCTACGACAAATGGCACCGCGGCGAACTGCGCCGCGAAGTGCCGGCATTGTGCGACCTGTTCGAGCTGATCAATTCCGACCGCTTTCTCGATCCGATGCGCACCATCCTCGACGCGCCGGACATTGCCTTCGCCGATGCCCAGCTGACCCGCTATACGCGCGGCCATTTCCTGACCACGCATGATGATGGCGTGGCCGGCAAGAACCGGGTCGCGGCCTATGTGCTGACCCTGTCCGATGGCTGGAAAAAGGGCTGGGGCGGGTTGCTGGAATTCTACGGCCCCGGCGGCAGTGTCGAGACTGCCTTCGTGCCGCGCGGCAATACACTGTCGATGTTCAGGGTGCCGCAGCCGCACGCCGTGACGCGTGTCGGCGACAAGGTGCGTGGCGCGCGGGTCTCGATCACCGGCTGGCTGCGCACGGGCACCGACCCGGGACCCGGCGGCAGTTAGGACGCCGTGCCCTTCGTGGCATAGCCGGCGCCGCGGATCAGCGTTCGCAGGGCGTCGTCGCCGGGTGAGGCGAGCTTGAGGAGTTCGGCAAAGGGGTCGCCACCCAGGCCAAGCACCCGGGCAAAGGCCGGTTCGGTCTTCAGCCCGCCGGCCTTGGCGGCGCGGATATCGTCGCGAAACCGGTCTTCGGCCAGGTTCAGAAGGCGATCCTCGGCCAGCCAGTGGATATAGCTCTCATGGGTTTCCACCGGGCGGCAACGGCCGAAAATCTCCACCGGCATGCCCTCCAGCGTCAGCCGGGCGATCACCGAGGCTTCGCCGGCATGTTCATTGTCGGCAACTGCCGCACCGGGAAAGGCCTCGATCAGGGCCTTTCGGAAGACAGCGAGGTCGGGGCCGGCCGTGCAGGCGATATCGGCGTCGGCATCGGGCCCGTGCACGTCCAGCGGGATCGAGCCGACCCATCGCGGATCGAAGGGCGCAAGGCGGCCGAACACGTCCGCGCGGTCCAGTATGGCGCGCGCATCGCGCACCGGCAGAATGTCGCAAGGCATGGCACGCCTTTCTCCCGATTATGTCCTAGTGTCAACGCCATTGCTGCCGGGCGGGCGGTCCGGGGTGCGGGAGGGCTTCAAATGCGTGCTTTTCTGATTGCTGTTGTCTGGCTGGGGGCAGGGCTTGGCCTGCTTCCGGCGCCGTCGCAGGCCAGCGAGCCGGACGAGGTTCTTGCTGCGCTCGGCTGGCTGGAAGGGTGCTGGGCCGGGCCAGGCTTCGATGGCGAGATGTCGGAATGCTGGATGCGCACGGCATCGGGCGAGCTGGTCGGGGCCTTCCAGTACAGCGCCGACGGCGCGCTGCAATTCTCCGAAATGCTGATGATCGGGCACAATCCCGACGGGGCGTTCGGCTATCACGTCAAGCACTTCAATCGCGACTTCACCGGCTGGGAGGAAAACGGCGAGCAGGTGAGTTTCGAGTTTCTTGCGCTGGACGGCGATCGCGTGATCTTCTCGGGCCTGGTGCTGGAGCGCGATGGCGAGACGGGGCTGAAAGCCTTTCTCGACATGCGCCGCTCGGACGGGCGCGTGGAAACCGTGCCCTTCCATTTTCACAGGATGGAGTGATGGGGTTTTACGACGAACGGATCCTGCCCAACCTGATTGCCTGTGCCTGCGGGGCGCGGCCGATCGAGAAGCATCGCCGCGCCATCGTGCCGCAGGCCGAAGGCGTGGTGCTGGAAGTCGGGCTGGGGTCGGGCACGAACCTGCCCTTCTACGATGCCGCCCGCGTTGAACGGGTGATCGGTGTCGAGCCGTCGGCGGGCATGCGGGTGAAGGCGCGCCGGGCCATTGCGCGGCAGGCTGTGCCGGTGGAATTGCTCGACGCGTCCGGCGAGGCCCTGCCGCTGGACGATAACAGTGTCGACACCGTGCTGTTGACCTTCACCCTGTGCACCATTCCCGACGCTCCGGCCGCGCTCGCCGAGATGCGGCGTGTGCTCCGGCCGGACGGGAAGCTGGTGTTCCTGGAACACGGTCTGGCACCGGATGCCGGGGTCGCGCGCTGGCAAAGACGCGTCGAACCGGTCTGGAAGCGGATTGGCGGCGGCTGTCATCTCGCCCGTCCGATGGACCGGCTGATCGCGCAGGGCGGGTTTCACATCGATACGATGGATGCGGCCTATACGCCGCGCACGCCCCGGATATCGGGTTTTGTCTATCGCGGCGTCGCTAGTGTGGGTTAGGTGTGTTGCAGATAATATGCACATTGTGATATTTTGCACAAATGATGCAAAATAATATTATCCTTATGGGCGATGTGACGGCGAGTTCTCGGCGCGAGGCGGGGCGGGTTCGAGACTGGCTGGCCGGCGTTGTCGCCACGATCAACGACACGCAGGCCGACGATATCCGTTCTCCGCTCACGGTCACGCTGGGCGACGAATTCCAGGGCGTCGTCGCTTCGGCGGAAGCTGCCATGCGCATCGTTTTTGCTCTTGATGCGCTGTGCCTTGAGGCCGATCCGCCGATCGACCTGCATTATGTCATACTGGAGGGCGGTATCGAAACGCCGATAAACCCGGACATCGCCCATGGCATGCTCGGGCCGGGCCTGACGCGGGCACGCCAGCTACTGACCGAAAAGCCGACCCAGAAGCGCCGCAGGACACGCTGCACGATTGAGCTGGGAGATGTGACGCTCACGGCTGCCGCCGCAGACATTCTGCTGGCACTGGAAGGTCTGCGGGCGCGCTGGAACGACGTTGAGCGACCCTATGCGGCGGTTCTGCTGGAAGAGCCGGACGACAGCGTAGCCGCCGACCGGCTCGACCGCGATCGCACCAGCGTCTACCGTCGCCGCAGGACGCTGCTCGTCGAAGAGTACCGGGCGCTGCAATCGGCGCTGCTGACGATTCTGGATCGGGGACTGGCCTCCCCGTCGGAGGAGGGATGATGATCGCTGAAAGCGCAGCTGCGGCCGGCATCTTCCTGGTGATGGAGGTCGCCGGCCTTTTCCTCTTCCGCTGGCTGCGGCTGGCGTTGCCCGGCGAGCGGGAGACGGGACGCTGGTTCGATATCGAGACGGTGAAGGGGGTGCTGGAGAGGTTGATGCTCTATGCCGGTCTGCTGATGGGCTATCCGCACGTGTTGACCCTGTTCGCCGCGGTCAAGCTGGCCAACCGGATGAGCGATGAGAGCCCGGACCATGACGAGATGAAGAACTACTTCCTCGTCGGCAATCTGGTATCGGTGCTGATGGTGTTATTCGCGGTCTTCCTGGTGCGAAGCGTGGTCCCCGCACTGCTCTAGAACCAGCGTCCGACCCTATTGCCGAGGCGACAGGGCCAGCGCGGCGAAGGCGGCGCCCAGCGCCAGGATGAGCGGCGAGAAATAGACCGCGTTGAGGTGGGCGAAGGGTTCGGCAGCCCGTGAGAACGGGCCGGGCATATAGCTCACCGCGCCGCGCAGCAGGAAAATCAGGGCCAGTCCGGCCAGCGGCACCCGCAGCAGGATCAGCGAGTCCCAGGCCAGGACGCCGCGCGCGAAGGCGAAACTGCCGGCGGCAAAGATCAGGGCTGCGACGACGAGCGTCACTCCGGCTGGCGGCATGACACCGCTGTGCGTGCCGATCACGGTGCGCGACAGGGCCGCTGCATTATCGGCCGGCCAGAGGCCGCCCAGTCCCCAATAGACATGCAGACCGGCCGTGGCCGACAGGACGAGAAAGCAGAACCAGCCCAGAACCGTATGCATGACATGCCCCCTTCCGATCCGGCGCGCAGGCATCATGCGTGACGGGGGCTAAGCGGGAAGCGGTCACATCGTCGCGCCGCTCCCCGGGATCCGTCAGTCGAGCGCCTTGACGATGCTCTCGACCATTTTCTTGGCGTCGCCCAGCAGCATCATCGTGTTGTCGCGGAAGAAGAGCGGGTTCTCCACCCCGGCATAGCCGGAGCCCAGCGAGCGCTTCACGAAGAAGACCGTGCGGGCCTTCCAGACCTGCAGGACGGGCATGCCGTAGATCGGCGAGCCGGGATCGTCCTCGGCGGCCGGATTGGTGACGTCATTGGCGCCGATCACGAAGGCGACGTCGGCATTGGAGAAGGAGGAGTTGATGTCCTCCAGCTCGAACACCTCGTCATAGGGCACCTGGGCCTCGGCCAGGAGGACGTTCATATGGCCCGGCATGCGGCCGGCGACCGGGTGGATGGCGTAGGAGACCTCGACGCCCTCCTCCTTGAGCATGTCGGCCATTTCCTTCAGTGCGTGCTGCGCCTGGGCGACGGCCATGCCATAGCCCGGCACGATGATGACCTTGCCGGCATTCTTCATCACGAAGGCGGCGTCGTCGGCCGAGCCCATCTTGGCATTGCCCTGCGGACCGGCATCGCCGGCTGCGGCGCTGTCGGCGCCGAACCCGCCCAGGATCACCGAGATGAAGGAGCGGTTCATGCCCTTGCACATGATGTAGGACAGGATCGCACCGGACGAGCCGACCAGCGCACCGGTGACCAGCAGTGCCGTGTTCTCCAGCGTGAAGCCCAGCGCGGCCGCGGCCCAGCCGGAATAGGAATTCAGCATCGACACCACGACCGGCATGTCGGCGCCGCCGATCGGGATGATCAGCGTGATGCCCAGCACGAGGGCTGCGATGGTGATCAGCCAGAAGGCGAGTTTCGCATCGCCGCCCGAGGCCATCAGGAAGGCGATCATCAGGGCGATGAACACACCGATGGCGATGTTCAGTATGTGCCGGGCGGGCAGGATGATCGGCGCGCCGGACATGTTGCCGTTCAGCTTGGCAAAGGCGATCACCGAACCGGAGAAGGTGATGGCGCCGATCGCGGTGCCCAGCGACAGTTCGAACAGGGAAAGCTGTTTCAGATTGCCCAGCGCATCGGCGATGTGGAAGGCGTTCGGCGCGTAGAGCGCGGCCGCGGCGACCAGGACGGCCGCCATGCCGACCAGCGAGTGGAAGGCGGCGACCAGTTGCGGCATCGCCGTCATCGGCACGCGCCGTGCGATCACCGCACCGACACCGCCGCCGATGGCGATACCGGCCACGATCAGCACCAGCGACAGCGCGTCGAGGTCGACGGCGAGCAGGGTGGTGACGATCGCCAGCGCCATGCCGGCCATGCCGAACAGATTGCCGCGGCGGGCGGTTTCCGGGCTCGACAGGCCGCGCAGGGCCAGGATGAAGAGAATGCCGGAGACGAGATAGAGGAGGGCAGCCAGATTGACGGACATGTCTAGCGCTCCTTCTTCTTGTACATGGCCAGCATGCGCCGGGTGACCAGGAAGCCCCCGAAGATGTTCACGCTCGCCAGGATGATGGCGACGAAGCCCAGCCCGCGCGAGAAGCCCGCACCGCCGCCGGACGCGGCCTGGCCCGCGACCTCGCTGCCGGCCGTGGCTGTGGCCGCCAGAAGCGCGCCGACAATGATGACCGAGGAAATGGCATTGGTGACGGCCATCAGCGGCGTGTGCAGGGCCGGGGTCACCGACCAGACGACGTAATAGCCCACGAAGACCGCCAGGACGAAGATCGCCAGGCGGAAGATGACGGGATCAACGGCTTCCATTGAAACCTCCAATTTGGCTCCGGCCGGAGAGCAGAACAGCGCCCGTCAGAAGGGCTGCAATGCCTGCGGCATACGTAACAAGTCGGGCGTCGGCGCTGAGGCCGGCCTGGCGGCCGTATTCGTCAAGGGGTTCGGCCGCCAGCAAAGTTCCGGAGAACGCGCCCAGGAACAACAGCATCACTCCAAACACGATGACAATGGCCGCCAGCCACGCCATCACATTGCGGAAGAATGCGAAAATCACGCGCCTTCCTTCACCAGGCTGGGATGCACGACGGCACCGTCCTTGGTCAGCGCCATGCCCTGGATGACCTCGTCGTCCCAGTGCGGCGCCTTCTTGCCGTCATCGTCGACGAGCAGCGGCAGCAGGTTGGCGAGGTTCTTGGCATAGAGCGCGGAACTGTCGGCGGCGAGCCGGGCGGGCAGATTGGCGAAGCCGGCGATCTTCACGCCCTTGTGCTCGACCACCTCGTCGGCCCTGGTCAGCTCGCAATTGCCGCCCGTGGGCGCAGCCAGGTCGATGATCACCGAACCGGGCTTCATGCTCTCCACCATCGCCTTGGAGACGAGTTTCGGTGCCGGGCGTCCGGGGATCAGGGCGGTGGTGACGACCACGTCCTGCTTGGCGATATGGCTGGCGATGAGCTCGGCCTGTTTCGCCTGGTATTCCTTGGACATTTCCTTGGCATAGCCGCCGGCCGTCTCGGCCTGCTTGAATTCCTCGTCCTCGACCGCGATGAATTTCGCACCCAGCGAGGCGACCTGTTCCTTCACCGCCGGACGCACATCTGTCGCGGTGACAATGGCGCCGAGGCGGCGGGCCGTGGCGATGGCCTGCAGGCCGGCAACACCGACCCCCATGACGAAGGCCTTGGCCGGGGCGACCGTGCCGGCCGCCGTCATCATCATCGGGAAGGCGCGTCCGTAGAGCTGCGCCGCCTCGATCACCGAGCGATAGCCGGCGAGATTGGCCTGGGAGGACAGGGCATCCATCGCCTGGGCGCGGGTGATGCGCGGCACGAATTCCATCGCCAGCGCGTCGATCCCGGCCTTGGCCAGGGCCTCGGCTTTCGCGGTGTTCCCGTGTGGTTCGAGATGGCAGACGAGCAGCACGCCCTTCAGCTTGGCGAGCGTGGCCTCGTCCGGTGTGCGCACACCGAACAGCGCCTCGGCGCCCTTCAGCGTTGCCGCAGCCGTGCCGATCTTGGCACCGGCCTCGGCGAAGGCGTCGTCCGGAATGGCCGCAGCCACGCCGGCGCCTTTCTCGATGGCGACCTCATGGCCGGCACCGACGAATTTCTTGACAGTTTCGGGGGTCGCGGCCACGCGGGTCTCGCCCGCATGTCGCTCCTTCAGAATGGCAATTCGCATGGTCTCCCGCCGCTTTATGGCTTGTTTGCGGCGAGCATGGTCGAATTCTTCCCGAAGGGGAAGGCCTGCAGAAAAATTTCTTTGTGCAGTGCAGTATAGCGCTGCCGGCGGGGCAGATTTAACCGCCGAGCGCGAGGCTGAAGAGCTGCACCACGCCGCCGCAGACCAGTCCGAACACGAACAGGCCGCCCACGGTCACATACCAGCTCATCTTCATCTGCAGGACGAGGCCGGCGATGACACCGACAATGGCCACGCCGATCAGCGAGGCGAGCCAGTCCATGCCGACTGCAAAGGCGAGCGTGAGGTAGAGCACCGTCACGCCGGTGAGCAGGGAGCCCCAGGTGCTGACGGCCATGAAACCGTCGAACGTGGATTTGTGCTGGGAAATGTCCATCTCGCCGCGAACGTGATCAGCCGCCATTGCTGCAACCCCTGTCAAAAAGATGCCATGTGACCGAGCGGATAGCACGCGTTGCGCGCCCCGCCAAGATGCGGTGCTGCCGCCGGGGGCGGGTGCCATGCCCGGCGTGACACCTGTCATGTCCGATCGGTGAGACCTGTTTCTGCCGCAAGGGCGGCTGCAGCGCGAGAGTGGCTCCGGATACGAACACCGGAGCCCTCTCATGACCGACGATTTCAAAACCCAGCTGCAGAACGTCAAGGACCAGTATTATCTCGATGCCGGCGGCGGCATTTCCCTGCCCGTGGCCGGCGCCATCTACTGGATCGCCCTGGCGGCGCTCAGCCGCTACCTGCCGCCGGCAGACTGGGCCCTGACCGCCGCGGCCCTGTCCGGCATGATCTTCCCGCTGGGCCTCCTGTTGCAGAAACCCCTCGCCTCGCCCTTCATGAAGTCGAAATCGCCGATCGCCGGGGTTGGCCTCCTCTCGGTGATGTCGATCAACATGCTCTGGCCGGTCCATTTCATCGTTCTGGACATCTCGCCGGACGCCGCCCCGCTCAGCCTCGCCATCGGCATGACGCTGCACTGGCCGGTCATCGGCTGGACCTATGGCAGCCGCGTCTGCCTGATCCACGCCATCGCACGCGTCGCCGCGGTGAGCGTGCTCTGGTACGCCTTCCCGGAAGGCCGCTTCGACGTGCTGCCGCTGACCGTCGCCGCCCTCTACCTGCTGGCTGCGGGCGGGATGCGCTGGGAACTGGGCCGTTTGCGCCGTAAGAAGGGCCTTCAGGCCACGGCGATGACGGAGCAGCCCGCGTGAAGGCACGCCTGCAGAATGTGAAGACGCAAGGCCGGTGGTGGCGGCATCTCTCGCCCCACCGGCCCTGGATCTATCTGGTCTATCTGGTGCTGCCGTTTGCGCCCTGGTTTTACGGCGTTCCGGCCGGCGAGACCCTCGCCGTCACCATCGTGGCGACGGCGCTTTTCCTGTGCCTCTTCGTCTTCGCCATGATCCGGCGCGACTGGACGAGCCTGCCGGCAGCCCTGGCCGTCCAGCTGCTGGGTTTCTGGCTGCTGGGGGTCAATCCGGGTGCCGCGGTCTATCTCATCTTTGCCGTCGCCATGATGGCGCGCATCCGCGACCGGCAATGGCAGCGCATCGGCCTTGCCGCCTGGCTGGCCGCCCTGGTAGCGGGCTGTCTGGCAACCGGCGTACCCTGGCTCTACAGCCTGGCCTATCTGGTGTTCGGCGCCATCATTGCGGCGGCGACGGCCTGGTCGGCCCGCAGCGAGGAGCGCGAAGCCGTGCGCGAGGAGATGGAGGCCGATGCCGCCGCCCGCGCCGTCGAGGCCGAGCGCCAGCGCATCGCCCGCGACCTGCACGACCTGCTCGGTCACACGCTCTCGGTGGTCACGCTGAAAGCCGACCTCGCCAATCGTCTCTTCGATGCCGATCCCGGGCGGGCAAAGGCCGAGCTGGCCGCGATCCAGCAGATCGGCCGCGATGCCCTGGCCGAGGTGCGCGAGGCGGTCACGGGGTTGCGGGTACGGCCGCTGGCCGAGGTCGCCGGCGAGATCGCCGGCCGTCTGCGCGATGCCGGGCTGGAGGTCAGCCTCGATCTGCCTGCCGACGCAAACCTGTCCGACATGGCCGCAGGAGCTTTCGGCATGGTGGTGCGCGAGGGCGCGACCAATGTGCTGCGCCATGCCGGTGCGCGCCGTGTCGCCATCTCCCTGCACACGGACGCGGCAGGCCTGGTGCTGACCCTGGCCGATGATGGCCGCGGCGGTGCACGTTTCGCCGGCCGGGGGCTGGACGGGCTGCGCCAGCGGCTGGCCGAGGCAGGCATGACGCTTCACACCGCACGCGGGCTGGACGGACGCGGCAGCGCCCTGCGTGCGGTCTGGCCGGCGGGCACAGGGGACACGGCCTCATGATCGAAATCGTCATCGCCGAAGACCAGACCATGCTGCGCGATGCGCTGGCGACGCTTCTGTCGCTGGAAAGCGATATCGCCGTGGCGGGCACGGCGGCGACCGGCCGCGAGGCGCTGGACCTGGTCCGCCGCCACACGCCGGCCGTTCTCGTCAACGATATCGAAATGCCCGGTCTTACCGGTCTGGAACTGGCCGCCCAGCTGCGCCGCGACGGCGCAAGGACGCGTGTGCTGATCGTCACCACATTCGACCGGCCCGGCTATCTGCGACGGGCGCTGGAGGCCGGCGTGAGCGGTTATCTGCTCAAGGACACGCCCTCGGCCGAGCTCGCCGAGGCCGTGCGCCGCGTTGCTGCCGGCGAGCGGGTCATCGCGCCCGGGCTGGCCGAACAGGCCTGGAGCGAGGCCGATCCGCTGACCGATACCGAGCGGCGGCTTTTGCGTCTGGCCGAAGCCGGCATGGACAGCCCCGCCATCGCCGAGGCCGAGGGGCTGGCGCGGGGCACGGTGCGCAATTACCTGCACAGCGCAATTTCCAAACTGGGCGCAGCCAACCGGATCGAGGCGGCCCGGCTCGCCCGCGAGCGCGGCTGGTTGTGAGCTGGCACCCCGCTTGCTAGCTTTCCCGTCGAGGGAGGGCGCCGCCATGAAGATACCGTTTGCCGTCTGGTCAGCCGTGATTGCCCTTTGCGTCTATGGCGCGCTGGTGGCGCTGGCCTATCGCGATTTCGGCTATCTCGATCCGCTGCCGCAGCGGGCGTTGCAGATCGGCGGCGTCTGGCTGGCGCTCGTCGTTCTGGCGGCCATCTTCGGTGCCTTGAAAAAGACCTTCACCTCCCGCCCCGCCGACATCCCCACAGACGTCGCCAAAGAACTGGACTCGCATCCGGAATAGGGTGGGGCATGCACATCAGGCTTCCCCTGCGAAGCGGGGGAAGTGCCGAGCGCAGTGAGGCGATGGGGGTGAGTGAATGCGCGCTACGCGCTCTGCGCCGCTTCGCACCGCCCCCTCAGTCCGCTTCGCGGACAGCTCCCCCGCAAGCGGGGCGAGCCCTGGGGCCGGCACTTATTCTTCACACACGCTCAACCCGATTTCCCCGGACGAGTTCCGGGGTCTGTCGAACGTGCCGGTTTCGCGCTGCCAGCTCTGTCTTGCTCCTCAACCTGACCCCGGAACGGGGCCGGGGGAAACAGGAGCGGTGTCAGCTCCCCCCTCTCCCCCGCCGGGGAGAGGAATCAAAGGTGAGGGGCGGCCGCGGAGCGGCCACTCAGAGACTTTCTGCGGCGCTGGCGCGCGCCCCTCATCCGGGCTTCGCCCACCTTCTCCCCCGGAAGGGGAGAAGGGAGTTCTAAACCCCCCAGCCTGGGCCGGTCAGGACTTCCAGTGCGGCGGCCACGGCGATGGGCTGGTCGAGGATGAGGTGGTGCTGGGCGTCGGGGATGGAAATCATCGAGGTTTCCGGACCGAAGGTCTCGCGCATGAAGGCCCAGATCTCGTCGGTGACGAGACGGCTGTCCTGGCCGCGGAACAGGGCGACACGCGTGTTCAGCCGGTCGGCCAGCTGGGCCGGCGGCGGGCGGTCATAGTGCAGCTTGTCCCAGAGTTTCGGATCGAATTTCCACGTCCAGCCGGGCGAACCGTCGGGCCGCGTCGCCTCTTTCAGGCTCTGGCGCGCGATATGGTCCAGCAGGAAGGCATTGGCACAGGGCTGTTCCGGCAGCAGGCGGAAGCGCTCCATGGCGGCCTGGAAACTGGGATAGACCGTGCCGCCGCGGCTGGGCGGCGAGGAGCGGCGCTGTTCCTCGGCGGGCCGGATCGGGCTGTCCAGCACGGCCACGCCGCGCAGTTTTTCGCCATGATCGGTGGCCGTTGCCAGCGACACGAAGCCGCCGAAGGAGTGGCCCACCAGGAAGGGCTTGCCTGCGTCGAAGGCGCCACCGGTCTCACCGGCGGCAATGACCTCGCGGGCATAGGTGTCCATCGAGTAGCGCTCGCGGTGATCGCTGTCACCCATGCCGGTAAGGTCGAGCGCCACGACGCGGCGCGTGTCGGCCAGGAAGGGCGCGATACTGTCCCACCAGTCCTTGTGGGCCACGCCGCCGTGCACGAGGATCAGCCCGGGCATGCCGCGCCGGCCCCAGGCCTTCCAGCACACCGTCGCGCCCTCGACCGTCACCGTTCCCGCTTCGGTCGGCTTGGCCAGGGCATTGGCAAACCAGTCCGGGGCCGGCGGCTTTTCTCCGGCGAACTGGATCAGCGGTGCGGGCGGGCGCGGGGAGGCCGCGGTGTTCTTCTTGTTCATGACCTAGCGCTAGCCCTCCGCTCCGGGAAGGTCAATCTCATGCGGCGATCCGCTCGAGAATGGCAGGGACGGCGAAGACCGCCCAGGCATTGTTGGCGGCATGGCCCAGAAACGGTGCGGTCACCCGGCCGGTCGCCATGCGGGCAATGCCCAGCGCGATACCCAGAAGGAAGGTCGAGGTCATCACCATCAGGCCCTGCGGTGTATGCAGCAGGCCGAAGGCGAGGGCGGAAATCGCGATGGCAAACACCGCCGGCACGCCGCGGGCGACCAGCATGGGCAGCATCCATCCCCGGAACAGGATCTCCTCGGCCAGCGGCGCAGCGACCAGGGTCAGCAGGATGATCGACCAGAGCGCCGCATTCGAGTGGATGAAATTGTCGACATTGGAGACCTCGTCGCGCGTGGCACCGCCCGACAGGGTCATGCCGGGATCCAGCATGGCGAATTCGTGGAAGGCGATGGTCAGGCGGCCGGCGGCGAAGATCATGAAGAGCATGACGAGAACTGTTGCCAGAAGGTCCGAGGCCCGCAGCGGCCGGAATGCGAACGCGCCGCGATGGGCGCCGTCGCGCTGCAGCCAGCGCCACATCACGGCGGCAAAGGCGAAATAGGCCAGCGCCATGGCGGCAAAGGCGACCGTGTCGAGATGGATGATGGCCTTTGGGCCACCGGCCAGGGCCCACAGGAAGCCGCCGGCGAACTGGAAGGCAAAGGCGAGGGCCATCATCACCAGCGGCCAGACCACCATGCCGGGCAGGGAGTGGATCAGTGCCTGACGGTGATCTTCTGCACGCAGCTGCGCGAAGGCATCACCGGGGCCGAAAGGCCAGTGTACGGCGTCCGCTGCAGGACGGCCTGCAGGCGTGTTGCTGTCCGGCGGCATTCTGCCTCCCTCGCATCCCCGCAATCGGACGGGGTCCCCGCCTTATGCTTAACCGGTCGTTGCCGCGTCTTAAACGTGAAATTTAGAAGACTGTCCCATAACGGTTCGCATCAACGCCCTGTCCAGAACGGACAGCGAGGCCAGAGGCCCGGCGATAACAAGGCGACCGAAAAGGCGTGGGTGAGATGGTGAAAACAGTTCTGATCGTGGACGACGATCCGACACAGCGCCGCCTTTTGCAGGCGGTGATCGAGAAGCAGGGCTACAAGGCCGAAACCGCCGAAAGCGGCGAGGCTGCCCTGGATCGCGTGGCGTCCCCGGGGATCGATGTCATGCTGCTGGACCTGATCATGCCGGGCATGGACGGGATGGAGACCCTGGAAGCCCTGCAGCGCAAGCAGATCGACCTGCCGGTCATCGTGCTGACGGCATCCGGCGGGATCGAGACGGTGGTCGCGGCCATGCGGGCCGGGGCCTCCGACTTCTTCGTCAAGCCGGCCAGCCCGGAACGCATCGCGGTGTCGATCCGCAATGCCCTGAAGGTGCAGAACCTGTCGGGCGAGGTGCAGCGTCTGTCGCGCAAGGCGACGAACAAGCTGGGCTTTGCCGACATGATTGCCGGCGCGCCGGCGATGAAACAGGTCGTGCGTCTGGGCGAGCGTGCGGCGCAATCCGATATTCCGATCCTGATCACCGGGGAAAGCGGCGTCGGCAAGGAGCTGGTGGCCGGATCCATCATGGCCGCCTCCAAGCGCGCCAACGGTCCCTTCGTGGCCGTGAACTGCGGCGCGATCCCGGAAAACCTGGTGGAATCCACCCTGTTCGGTCACGAAAAGGGGGCCTTCACCGGCGCTGTCGGCAAGCATATGGGCAAGTTCCAGGAAGCCGATGGCGGAACGCTCTTCCTCGACGAGATCGGCGAGCTGCCGCTGGACATGCAGGTCAAGCTGCTGCGCGCCCTGCAGGAAGGCGAGGTCGATCCGGTCGGCTCCAAGCGTCCGGTCAAGGTGAATGTGCGGATTGTCTCCGCCACCAATCGCGACCTGGCCGAACAGGTCGCCGCGGGCCATTTCCGCGAGGACCTGTTCTACCGTCTCAACGTCTTCCCGATCGAGGTGCCCTCACTGCGCGCCCGCAAGGACGACATTCCCGCGCTGGTGCGCCATTTCATCGGCCGCTTCAACGCCCAGGAAAACAAGTCGATCATCGATGCCGCGCCGGAAACGCATGCGCTGCTGGCCGCCTATGACTGGCCGGGCAATGTGCGTCAGCTGGAAAATGCGGTGTTCCGCGCCGTCGTCCTGTCGGATGGCGACATGCTCAAGCCCGAGGACTTCCCGCAGATCTCCGGCCTGACACCCGATCTCGAGGCCAATGCGCCGGCCTCGACGGCCGAGACGCTGGCGGGCGATATCGTGCAGATGGCGGCGAATGCGCCGGATCTGGGCCCGGTCGAGATCATGGACGAAGGCGGTCACCTGCGTTCGCTCGAGGAGATCGAGCGCGACCTGATCGAGTTCGCCATCGAGACCTATGCCGGCCGGATGAGCGAAGTCGCCCGCCGCCTCGGCGTTGGCCGCTCGACGCTCTACCGCAAGGTTCGCGAATACGATCTCGATGTCGACGGGGTCCGCGCCGCGGGCTGAACCGGACACACGGAACTCGCCTGCCAACGGGACTTCAACGGGCAGGCCGGGTGGGGGCACAAGCGCCGGGCCGGAAGGATATGACCTTCCGGCCCGGTTTTTTGGGTCCTGGGAAAATGCCGAAACAGGACCGGGCCGGACATGGCTGCCCGGCCCGGTCCGTCGTCTGCGGGACGGAATCAGGCGCTGGCGAGCGCGTCGCCGGGGTGGCGGTCGCACCAGCCGAAATAGACGGGGATGAGGGCGGACTCGCGACTGAAGCGGACTTTCAGCTGCCGCGCCAGCCGGCTCAGCGAGGCGTCGAGCCGGGCGATTTCCCGGCTGCCGGTTTCCAGTCCCAGCTCGATGTGAGCCCGCAGGACATCGATCCGGGTTGTCAGCCCGTTCAGCTGGCCGTCGAGATGGGAGACATAGTCCCGGGTCAGCGGATCGGAAGCGAGCGGCGCGTAAAGATGCTCGGTGCGGCTTTCCACCGTCGTGTCGAGCGAGGCCATGGCCCGGCGGAAGGCGTCACGACCGGCTTCGGTGCCGAGACCGGCGGCTTCGGCCTCGTCGAGTGCGTCGAAAAGGGCGGCTTCGAGCTGGCCGAGAAGGGCGATGTTGTGGGGCATGGGCGATACCGTTTTCTTGATCGCCACACGATACCCGCGCCCCCGCGCCGGCGCGCCCGGAAACCGGTTTCAGATTTAACGGGAAGCTAAGACGCGCTACGCCGGCGCGCTATGTCTCCGGGTCCCCGGAGGTGTCGACAATCCGGAAGCGGGCGCGGCGGGTCTCCGGCGTTTCCGCCGGATCCGGTGAAGTGTCACCGCGCGTCGCACTCATGTCACCGTTATCGGGCTCCAGATCATCATGAATGTCACGGCTACGGGGCACAAATGAAGCAGTCTTGCGCCGGAAACCGTTGCCGCGTGACATCGGCTTGCGCGCCTTGCCCTTCGCCTTTTTCTCGATCTCGCGGAGCTTCAGCGCCTGGCGGGCCGACAGCGCGTCTTCGGTATTACCCTTGTCCGGATCGTTGAAGGCAGAGCCATAGGTCTCAAGCCGTTCCTCGAGCGATCCGAGGAACTCGCCTTCCCATTCAGACAGCTCGCGATCCGGCGTCCCCGCCTCTTCCGCGGCCTTGCGGGCACGGTCGAGACGGCGCAGGGCGCGCTTCGTCTTCTTCTCGTCGATCTTGCGAGACATGGGGCCTCCTTTGCAGGGAGGCGGCCAGTTTAGCCTTCCACGGCACCCAGATACAATTCCAGAAGCGCGTCGGCTTCCTGGCGCTCCCGGCGGTCGATCTTGCGCAGCGATACGACCTTGCGGAGGATCTTGGTGTCGAAGCCCATCGACTTGGCTTCGGCATAGACCTCTTTCATGTCCGCCATGACATTGGCCTTGTCTTCCTCGAGGCGCTCGATCCGGGCGACAAAGGCCTTGATCTGTTCGCGCGCGGCGCCGCCGATGGCGTCGGACTGGTCGATGGGGCCGGAGTCTTCAAGCGCGTTGTCGGTGAAAGCCATGTCGCAAACCTCTTCTCGGGACGGGCGGGGAGACTAAATCCGCGAGCGGGCAGCCTCAAGCCGCTCCGCCAGCCGAGTGCACGCTTTCGCGCAGTTGCCGGCGCACATCGTGGATGGCCTGCAGCACGGCCTGCGGGTGATGGTGGTGCAGGTTGTGGCCGGCACCGGCAATCCAGCGCATCTCGCCACGCGGCATGCGCGCCGCGACCTGTCCGCCATGCCGGTGCGACCAGACGACGGTATCGGCCTTGCCGGCGAGTATCACGGCCGGTGTCCCGATGGTGCTGTAGGCGGTTTCCTGGTCTTCCAGATGCGAATTGACCATCGCCATGTCGCGCGCATTGGCCTTCCAGACCGGCGGACGAAGCAGGAGCAGAAGCGCCGACCGGTCGAGATAGGCATCCGGGACCGGTTCGGGGCGAAAGGCCGAGATGGCTCCCGACACTGCCTGGCTGCGGCCGACAAGCGGGACGGCGATGCGGGACAGGAACGGGCCGATCACCGGCCAGAAACTGGCTGAATTGAACCAGGCGGCAGTGCCGATCCAGGCCGACAGTGCCGGCGCCAGCAGGACCAGCCCGTCCACGCGTGCCGGATGGTCGATCGCCATGCGCATCGCGATGGCCCCGCCCCAGGAATGCCCGATCACCGTGGCGGCCGGAATGTCGAGATGGTCGAGAAAGGCCGCAATCAACTCGGCCTCGCGACGGGGCGACCAGGCCCCGCCGGGACGCTGCGACCAGCCCAGGCCCGGCCGGTCGAGCCAGATCACATGTTCGCCGTCGAAGGCATCGGCCAGGGCCATGTGCGGCTCTTCCAGATTGGAGGCCGCACCGTGCAGGACCAGGATGGCCGGGCGTTCCGGATCGCCGCTGCGGCGATAGTGGAGCCGGGTTCCCGCAATCTCGGTGAAGCGGCCGCCAGGCGGGTGCGCCTGTTCGATGCGGCGGATCGTGTGACGGGCCAGAAGCGCGGCCAGACCGGCAAGCACACAGGCACCGGCAAGGATGTACAGCCAGAGGGGCATGGCCCTCAGAGAGACCGGCCGGCGAGCGCGTCGGCGAGACGGTCGCGGGCTTGCCGGGCATCCTCATGGGCCGGATAGATCTCCAGCGCCGCATCATAGGCTTCCAGTGCAGCCTGGGTTTCCTCGGCCCGCTCCAGCACACGGCCCAGCGTGAGATAGGCGTCGTAGCGGCGCGGCTCCAGCGTCAGCGCCGTGTTCAGGGTTTCCAGGGCATAGGCCCAGTCCTCGACACGGGCTGCCATGCGGCCGGCGGCCAGCCAGCCTTCGGCAAAGTCCGGATCGAGCCGTGTGACGTGGTCGTACATGCGGATGGCGATATCGACATCGCCCGCCGCTTCCGCAGCGGCACCGCGATCCATCAGCAGGGAGATCGTGTCGCTGCCGGAATGCGCCCACAGTGCGCGGATCTCGTCGACAAGCGGTGCAGCCTCGCGCGGCGTCTGCGCCTGTGCCAGCGCGTCCAGCCGCTGTTCCAGCCGGGCTTCCGGCGTGCGGAATTCCGTGCGCGGCGCGACTTCGACGTCGGCCGGCGGCGTCTCCTGCAGGACCAGGCCCACGAGCAGGACGAAAGCGGAAAGGCTCATCATGGCACAGAGGATAGCCTTTGCCCCGGCTGCGTCCAGCACCCGCAAACAGATTGTGGAGAGGATTTAAGACGAGATCCGGCTGCCATGATGCAGGGGATGCGGCAATGTCGCGACATTGAACCAGAAGGCCCCGATCGACTGGACGATCGCCTCATAGCCATCCACCTCGAAAGGCTTGGTCATGTAGGCATTGGCGTGCAGGGCGTAGCAGGTGTCGACGTCATCGGGTGAGGACGAGGTCGTCAGGATCAGGACCGGCACCTGGGCGAGATCGGCATCGCCTTTGACGGTCCGCAGCACATCCCGGCCGTCCAGCTTGGGCAGGTTGAGGTCCAGAAGGACAAGGTCGGGGACCGGCCGGCCTGTGAATTCTCCCTCGCCACGCAGGCGCTGCAGGGCAGCCTCGCCATTGCGCACGACTTCCATCTCGTAGGGGAAACTGGCCTGCTCGAACGCATCGAGGACCAGGAATTCGTCACCGGCATTGTCCTCGACGAGCAGGATGTGCGGTCTTTTCGAGGCGGACTTTTCAGCGTTGCTCATGTGTCGGATCGATGGCTTTCGGCAGTGTGAACAGGAACAGGCTTCCACCGGATGGGCTTTCTTCCACCCATAGCACACCTCCATGACTCTCAATAATTTTTCGGCAAATCGCCAGTCCCATTCCGGTGCCGGAATATTCGTCCTTGGCGTGCAGGCGCTTGAAGGGGTGGAAAATCTGCTCGCGGTATTGCGGCGCAATGCCGATGCCGTTGTCAGCCACACTGATCCGCCAGGCGTTGTCTTCTTCGTGCGCGTCGACGCTGACATGAACGGGACTGCCGGAGCGGTGATACTTGATGGCATTGCCGATCAGGTTCTGCATCAGCTGGGTGAGCTGGGCCCGGCTGCCGCGAATTGAGGGCAGGTCCGAGATTTCGATGCGGGCCTGTGCCTTGTCGATTGCGGTCTGCAGGTTCCGGATTGCGTCCTCGGCAATCTCGCCCAGCGCAACATCCACTTCACGCGGCTCGGAGTCATAGTTCAGCCGGCCATAGGCCAGCAGGTCGGCGATCAAGGCCTGCATCCGCTCTGCCGCCTTGATCGAGTGCTGGATATAGCTGCGCCCGGCATCGTCCAGAGCGCTGTCGTACCGGCGCGCCAGGAGCGCGTTGAAATTGGAGATCAGGCGCAGCGGCTCCTGCAGGTCGTGGCTGGCGGCGAAGGCGAAACGTTCCAGTTCCTCATTGGCCCTGGAAAGCTCGGTGATGAAACGCTCGCGCTCGGCCTGGGCCTGCTGGCGGTCGGTGATGTCGCGGAAAACGGTGACGACGCCCAGCAAACGGCCCTGCTCGTCCAGCATGGGTTCGCTTGAAAGCTCTGCCGTGAAACTGGATCCGTCACGCCGCCTGAACGGCTCGATGCTGTTTCGGACCGGTTCCTCGCGCGTCGACGAAACCATGGGGCAGTCTGCGCGGCTGTGTGGCCGTCCCTCGGAATCGACGGGGTGGATCACGTCGTGGATGAGCGTGCCCGTCAGTTCTTCCGGCGTATAACCAAGGAGGCGGGCGGCGGCGGGATTGACAATGGTGGCAAGACCGTCCGCGCCGATCCCCAGGATTCCGTCAGCCGCGTTCTCGAGGATCAGGGAGAGATTGCGCGACAGGCTCTCCGCCTCGGCGGTCTTGCGGTCGACCAGGCGCTGGACGAGGTCGGTCCGGGCGGTGCTGAGCAGGGTGAGCGCGTTCAGCACGGTGATAAACGCCAGCCCGGTGATCAGCGTGGCCCAGGACAGAAGGTCCTGGTTGCGGGCGAGAAACCCGGGCGTCGCCGTGTAGACGAATTCCAGCGACAGACCGCCGATGTCGAGCTGGTGGACGACACTCAGCGGGGAGATGGCAACCGGAGCGCCGAGCACGGAATGAGCGTCACCGGACGAGACATCATTGATCGCCAGCCGGTAGTCGGAAACGTGCCGGGACATCGCGTCCGCAACGAGCGCTGAAAGCGTGATCCGGCCAAGCGCCACGCCGGTCAATTGCTGAAGCCTTTCTTCGCGGCTGGCCGGCGGCGTCCGCCCTGCATAGGCTGGGGCGGCAATGAGGATGGAATGGCCGTGGGCCCCTGTCTCTACCGTTCGCGCCGGGTCGCCATGCTCGAAACGGCGGGCGACCACGGGCGCACCGTCGAGAATGGCGTCGAGTATGCCGGGCATATCGATCCCGGTCATGCTGGTTGCAATACCGTCGCCGCTTTGAGCGAGCGGAAAGGTCTGGATCTGCCGGCCGGCATCGGGGGCGAAGGCCCGGCGCTCCATCTCTGCGGCATTGCCGGAACCGGAGAGGCGGGGTGCCCACCTCACATCCTCCGCCCGGACATCGCCGGAAAAGGCGATCGATACGAAGACATCGAACTCTTCCGCCGTCACGGTTTCCGACGCCGCGAACAACCCGCCCAGCTGGGTCAGGCGATGCCGCAGCCGGTCGAGGATCTCGGTGATCGTCTGCTGGTCGCTTGCGACAAGGTTCGCGAAGGCCTCGCGCCGGTCGTTCACGCCGTCGGCCCGGCTGAAGGCAAATACCGTGACGGCGATGGCCAGGAGGATGGCCGCAGGTATCGCGACGGCCAGCTTTCGGCGGCCGCTGATCTGTTCCGGTTCTGCGAGCAGGAGTGCCAGCGGTGCCACGAGGACAATTCCGATCGCGCTCGATAGCCAGGCCTTCAGATAGATCGGCGCATTGCTGAAGGCTGGCTCGAGGCCCGCCAGGGCGACACCGAACGGAAAGGCAACAGCCATCGGGATCGCCGCCAGCGGTCCGGCCACGGCCGTGACCAGCAGGATCTCGCGGCCGGTTTCCAGCGCCCATTTCCGGTCCGGGCCGATACGGCGCAGAACACGCAGACCGACCTCGCCTTGCAGGATCGAGCCGATTGCCGCGCACAGGGCGAAGACTGCGGCTTCGCCCTGTGTCGTGTGGAACTGGCGCAAGGCCAGATCGGCGGCCACGACGAGCGTGGCAAGGCCGACCGGAAACAGCATGCGCCGGCCCCACATGGCGGTTGCGGCCACGGCGATGCCAGCAGCGGGCCAGACTGGCACGAAGAAGCCCGGTGGTACCGAGAGAAGAAGTGCCAGCTCGCCCAACACCAGACAGGCCAGGCCGACGCCGGCAGCTTTCATGTTTTCATTCATGCCCGGATCGGCCTCCCCGTCCGATCGGGAATTAGGCCGTCGATTCGGCGATTCCACAATCCTGTACACGTATAGCGGGAGCCGTGGCGCTCGGGGCGTCCGGACAAATGAAACAGGCCGCGGCGCGGGCCGCGGCCTGTCAGGCAAGGCGTTCTGCAGTCGGCTCAGGCGGCTGAGGAGATATCCGTCAGGGCCATGACCTTGCGCAGCTGGTCTTCCGTGTCGCCCAGCTGGTGGTCGATCATGATGAGCCGCTTGGCATAGTGCGAGCCGGCATACTCCCAGGTCATGCCGATGCCGCCATGCATCTGCACGGCTTCTTCGGCGACCAGCTTGCCGGCCCGTCCGATCAGGTTCTTCGCCTTGGCTACGGCGAGGGCGCGTTCTTCCGTCTCGAACTTGCCGCCGGCATGGATGACGATGGAGCGGGCCTGTTCGATCTCGATGGAGAAATCGACAAGACGGTGCTGCAACGCCTGGAACATGGCGATCGGGCGGCCGAACTGCTGGCGCTGCATCAGATAGTCGCGCGTCATCTCCTTGAGCACGTCCATCGCGCCAACCGCTTCGGCGCAAAGGGCCAGGCGGCCCGCATCGAGCGCGGCTTCGATGGCGTCCGTGGCGTCTTCCGCAACGCATTCGGCCGCGGTGCCGTCGAGCACGACCTCTGCAGCGCCACCGCCGTCGATCATCGGATAGGCGAGGACTTCGGCGTCGGACGCCTTGATCTCGTAGAGACCCAGCTTGCCGCCGGATTTTGCTGCAACCAGGATCCAGTCGGCGGCCTGGCCGCCATAGACCACGGTCTTGCGGCCGGTCAGCTTGCCGCCCTCGAACGTGGCGGAAATTTCGCCCAGATCGCCGAAGCTGTCGCTTTCATCGAAAGCAAAGGCCGCGCGTTCCGAGCCCGCGATAATGGCCTCGGTCCGCTCGGACTTGCCGAAGGCGGCGTAGAGGCGCAGCGCCATCAGATTGGCCAGGAGCGGTTCGGGGCAGATCTTGCGGCCCATTTCCTCGAACACGGTCGTGATGTCGAAGCCGGCGCCGCCGAATCCGCCATCATCCTCGGAGACCAGCGCTCCCATGATGCCCAGCTCGGCAAGCCCGGCCCAGCCTTCGGGGTCGTGGAACGCGCCGTCATAGGCGACCTTGTTGCGGTGCTCGATCGGATAGGTGTCGGAGAGGAAGCGGCGCAGGCTGTCCGCGATCATCCGGCGGTCGTCTGTCGGTGTGAAATCCATGGATCAGGCTCCGAACGTCTCTTTGGCGATGATGTTGCGCTGGATCTCGTTCGATCCGCCAAAGATCGAAAGCTTGCGATTGTTGAAGTAGTTGGCAGCGTTCGCGGCCGCTTCCGGCGGTGCGATGCCGTAATTGCCGATCACGTCCTCGGACGGGAAGGGCGAGGCGGCCGGGCCCAGTGCGCGGCGGGCGAGATCGTTGATCTGCTGACGGATGACCGTGCCCTTGATCTTGAGCATCGAGGACACCGAGCCCTGGGCGTCCGACGTGCCGAACAGCATGCGCAGATTGGTCATGCGCATGGCTTCCAGATCGATCTCGACCTCGGCAACCCTGGCCGCGAACAGCGGATCGGCCGCCAGTGGCTTGCCATAGCGCTTCACCTTGCGGCCCAGCGCCTTGAGCTGGTTCAGCGCTTCGGTCGACGCGCCCACACCGGCGATATTGGTGCGCTCGTGGCCCAGGAGATACTTGGCGATCGTCCAGCCCTGGTTCTCCTCGCCGACACGATTGGAGACCGGTACCCGGACATCGGTGAAGAAGACTTCGTTCACCTCGTAGCCGCCTTCGATCAGCTTGATCGGGCGCATCTCGATACCGGGCGTCTTCAGGTCCACCAGCACGAAGGAGATGCCCTGCTGCGGCTTGCCCTCGGTCGAGGTGCGCACGAGGCAGAAGATCTTGTCGGCGAACTGGCCCAGCGTGGTCCAGGTCTTCTGTCCGTTGATGATGTAGTCGTCGCCGTCGCGCACGGCGCGGGTCTTCAGGCTGGCCAGGTCAGAACCGGCGCCGGGCTCGGAATAGCCCTGGCACCACCAGTCCTCGCCGGACAGGATGCGCGGCAGGATCGTCTTCTTCTGTTCCTCGGTGCCGAACTTGATCAGCACCGGGCCCAGCATGCCCAGGCCGAAGGGAACGATGCGCGGCGCGTTCGCGAAGGCGCATTCCTCTTCGAAGATGTGGCGTTGAACGGCATTCCAGCCGGGGCCGCCATACTCTTCCGGCCAGGTTGCCGCCAGCCAGCTGCGGGTCTGCAGCAGAGCGTGCCAGCTCTCGATATCCTGCTTGTTCAGTTCGCGCCCATTGCGAACCTTGGTGGCCAGGTCCTCGGACAGATTGTCCTTGAGGAATGTGCGCACTTCCTCGCGGAAGGCCTCCTCCTCCGGGGTGAAATTCAGGTCCATGCTTGTCTCCTCGCGCCCTTTTCGACCGCTTTCCCGAACGAATGCGGTACCCGGTCTTACGCCGGACTTGCCGCTTTCGATGACTGGGTACGCATTAAAGGCGAAAGGATGCGAGGTGAATAGTGCGCAGATGCAGCATTTGGTGCGGCGGTGCGGCGCAGGTCTGGCCGGTCAGAGCAGTCCGCGGGCTGCAAGAGCGGCCTTCAGCGGGCCTTCACCCCGGAACACTTCGGCGTCAAAGCCGAATTCGCGCGCCGCGGTGACATTGTTCTCGCGATCGTCGAAGAACACGACCTCCTCCGGCGCGAAGGGCAAGCGCATGGCCGTGATCTCGTAGATCCGGCGGTCCGGCTTGATGACGCCTTCATGGGCCGAAACGATGACGTCCTTCATGTGCGCCATCTGCGGGTAGAGCGTGTTGACCGGTTCCACCCATTCCGCCGGCAGGTTGGTGAGCGCGTATTGCGGCACTCCGCGTTCGGCGAGTGTGTCCATGACAATATCGGTCCCCGGAACACTGCCATTCAGCATGCCGTCCAGGCCGGTTTCCCAGGCGCGGATCGCGTCTTCGTAGTGAGGATATTTCGCGATCAGGTGCTCGCGATTCTCGGCCATGGGCACGCCGCGATCATGCGCCGCGTGCCAGTCCATCGTGCAGACCTCGCCCAGGAAGTGGTCGACTTCCTCGGCTGTGCGGAAGAGTTTTTCGTAAAAGCGGCGGGGGGACCAGTCGAGAAGGACATTGCCCAGATCCCACAGGACGGCTTTGGTCGTCATGCCGGTGCCTCCAAAACGCAAAACCCGCGCACCAGGGTGCACGGGCTATGCGACAAGTCGATATGGGCGCGCTGGAACCTGCGGGCAGGTCCGGCAGCAGCCGGCTAGCCGGCGCGAGCCTTGAAGCGCGGATCGGTCTTGTTGATGACGTAGATACGGCCACGGCGCTTCACGACCTGGCAATCGCGGTGGCGGTTCTTCAGCGATTTGATCGAGCTGCGGACTTTCATCGTTCGGCCTTCACGTTGGTAAGCGTGTTAAAAAGGAGCGCGGGAGATACGGGAGCCGAAGCGTCCTGTCAACATCGACTGTGCGCTCGATCTGCGCGTGACGCGCGGCTCAGCGGAAGACCGGAGCGACCGGCGCGCCGCCATCGCGTTCCGGCTGGCTGTTCATCATCGACACGATCAGCACGGGATCGTCCTTCGGCGGCGGCTGGCAGATGCCGAAGGCGGCCTCCGGCATCGCCGTCGATATGTTCAGCCCGAAGCTGGCGGCCTCCTGCGGCAGGATCGGATAGTCGTGATTGCGCCCGCCGCCGATCAGGTCATTGGTCAGGGCACAGGTGCCGTCCTGTTTGTGGGCGTCATTGACATAGTCGCACGAGAAGCGCCGGGCTTCGTCGACGGCCTGCTGGGCCATCTTCGAGAGTATCAGCATCTCGTCGCTCACGCGGTCGGCGGACTTGTGTTCGGTCAGTGCGGCAAGGATCGGCGCGGGCATCCAGGCGTATTGCGGATCAATCGGGCCCAGCACGGCGCTGGTGCCCATGACGATCTCGTCGCAGGCCAGGGCAATCATCGTGCCCGCCGATTTTGCGCGATAGGGCACGAAAGCCGTCTTTCGTCCGGGATGGTGTTTCAGCGCATGCAGGATCTGCTGGGTTGCAGAGGCGATCCCGCCCGGCGTGTGCAGGATGATGTCGATCGGCGCATTGTCCGGTGCGTGGCGGATGAGGTCGATCGCCTCGATGGCCGTGTCGGTGTCGATATACTCGTCCACCTCGTGATGCACGATCGACAGGACGAGACTGCCGCGCGAGCGCGCGAAATCCTGCACCCGCTTGTCGATCATGGCCCTGTAGGCCTCATAAGGTGACAGGGTGTCGTCGTTGCCATTGCCGGAGGCGCTGCGCTGACTGGCGGGCAGAGGGGCCGGGCGCGGCGGTGTCTGCGTCGCGCGCGCGGTGGTTGTGGTTGCAGCGGGGCGGGGCGCGGCGCCAGTCCCCGAAGGGGCAGACCGGTTCGCGGACCCGGCCCGTTCGCGCGCATCCCGCTCGTCTTCCCGCTTGGCATGACGGTTGTTCTGCCAGGCTGCGAGGCCGACCAGCAAGGCACAGATCACGGCAATGCCGGTCCAGCCGGTCACACCGAGTCCGGTAACAATATCGAACATGAACTCCCCCGGTTTCCCCATGCATCACGGCGCTGGCGATGCACCCGTCTCCACTCTCGTTAACCAATCTATATCAGCGCGCGCGCCGGGGCGAATCGAACCGGCGCGCGGCGTGCCTCCTGGTGCAGCAGGTCTGCTGCGGGAGCATGCAGACGGGCACGTTTGTGGCGTCAGGGCCTGTCGGGACATGTACTGGCGCTGACACCTGCACTAGGTGAAACGCTCTGCCCGGCCGGAGCTCCGCATGACACCCGAACTCATCCTCGCCTTTACCGGCATGCATATCGCCATGTCGCTGAGCCCGGGGCCGGCCGTGCTGCTCGTGTCCACCCAGGGCATGGCACGCGGTTTCCGGGCGGGCGTGGCCACTGCGGCCGGCGTGCTTGCCGGCAACACCATCTATTTCGCGCTTTCGGTTTTCGGGCTCGGCGCGGTCCTCGTCAGCTCTGCGCTCCTGTTCACGATGATCAAGTGGGCGGGGGCGGCCTATCTGGTCTGGCTGGGGATCTCGACCCTGCGCAATGCCCGCAAGGTGGCGGCCCGGCCACAGCCGGCAACGGTTTCGGAGCTGGCCGGACCGGCCTTTACCCAGGGCCTGGTCAAGCAGCTGGGCAATCCCAAATCGGTGCTGTTCTTCGGCGCGCTGCTGCCGCAATTCATCATTCCGGGGCAGACCGGCGGGGCCGACTATCTTCTCATGCTGGCCATCATGCACGGCACCGAACTGCCGATTCTTGCCGGCTATGCCGCGCTGGGGGCGACGGGCGGGGCTTTCGTGCGCGGCCCGGTGGGGCTTGTCTGGCGCGAGCGCGTGTGCGGCGTGTGCCAGATCGCTGTCGGTGGCTTGCTGGCGGGCTTGCGGCGTACGGCGTGAGCGAAGCTTACCACATCGTCAGTTGTTCGCGCGGCAAAGCCTTCATAGTGTGCGCGCCATGACAGGGTTCGGGGTATGCTTCGGGGCCGCGGCAGCGGCCCTTTTCGCGGCTGGCGCCAGCGCGCAGTACGACGATTTCACCTATGATTATGACGTGGATGTCGAGCTCGTGCTCGCCGTCGACATCTCCTATTCCGTTGACGAGGAAGAGGCACGCCGCCAGCGCGAAGGCTATGTTGCCGCTCTGGCGTCGGAAGATGTGATCCGCTCGATCCAGGGCGGGCCGATGGGCCGCATCGCCGTGACCTATGTGGAATGGGCCGACAGCGGCTTCCAGCGGGCCGCGGCCGACTGGACCGTGATCGCCAGCGAGGAAGACGCGCTGGAGTTTGCCGCCCGCGTGGCGGCTGCCCCGCTGGAACGCGGCCACTACACGGCCATTGGTGCAGCGATTGCCGACAGCGTGCAGCGTATCGAGAGCAATCCGCACTCCGCTCCCCGCCGCATCATCGATATCTCCGGCGACGGGCCGCAGAACCAGGGACTGCCGCTGGAACAGGCGCGGGCCCGCGCGGATGCGGCCGGCGTGGTGGTCAACGGCCTGCCGGTGATCTCCACCGGCAATGGCCGCTGGGTGCGGCCCGTCGAGATGAATCTCGACGGCTATTTCGAGGAAAACGTCATCACCGGACCCGGCGCTTTCGTCCTGCCCGCTCGCACCGAGGCGGAGTTCCGTGAAGCGATCCTGCGCAAGCTGGTGATCGAGATCGCGGGCGCGCTGCCGTCGCCGGAAGAGCTGGGCCGTGATCCGGCCCGTCCCGCGAACGTGTCGGAAACGGGTCTGGCGCCATGAGACTTGCCGTCCGGGCCGGCCTTTCCATCCTCGCCGTCCTTTGCCTGACCGGCGGCAATCTTGCCGCCACGCCCGACTGGTATACCCGCGAGATCCAGTACGCCGAGGATGGCCGCGAGATGGTCGATCTCGAGCTCGTGCTGGCGGTCGATGTGTCGTCCTCGATCGACGAGGTCGAGGCCCGGCGTCAGCGCGAAGGTCATGTCGCGGCGCTCGCCGACCCGGAAGTGATCTCTGCGATCCAGTCCGGCGGCTATGGCCGTATCGCGGTGATGTATCTGGAATGGGCCGATGCCGACTTCCAGCGCGTCGTGGCGCCCTGGACGGTGATCGAGACGGAAGACGACGCCAGGGCCTTCGCCGCCACACTGGCGACCGCGCCCTTCATTTCCGGCCGGCGCACCGCGATCGGCGGTGCGATCGACAATTCGATCAGCCTGATTGCGGACAATCGCTATGACGGCGTACGCCGTGTGATCGACCTGTCCGGAGACGGCCCCCAGAATGCCGGGCCCAGCCTGTCGGCCGCGCGCAGCCGGGCCGAGGCCGAGATGATCACGATCAACGGCCTGCCGATAGACAATGCCCGCCAGCACCCGTTCCGGCCGTCCGTGTCGATCGATGTGGCGACCTATTTCGAGAACGAGGTGATCGCCGGACCCGGCGCCTTCATTTCGCCAACAAACGAACATCATGATTTCGTGGACGCATTGAAACGGAAGCTTATCATCGAGATCGCCAATCTCGATCCGCTGCGCTTCACGAGGAATGGATGATCCGCACGCTACTGGCCAGCCTGGCCCTTGTTACCACCGTCTCCACCGCCACTTTTGCCCAGCCCGACGGCGAAAGCTTTGCCGACTGGCTCGACGGATTCCGCGGGCGGCTGGAGGCGTCCGGTGCCACGCCGGACACCGTCGCATCCATGCTGGACGGGCTGGAGCCGGACATGCGCATCATCGAGCGCGATCGCAGCCAGCCGGAATTCGTGCGGCCGCTCTGGTCCTATCTCGATATCGCGGCGTCAGACCTGCGTATCCGCAATGGCAGGGCGGCCTATGCCGAAAATCGCGAGACCGTGGATGCCATCGCAGCGCATTTCGAGGTGCGCCCGGAAATCCTGATCGCGATCTGGGGGCTGGAAAGCTCCTATGGCGAGATCCCCGGCAATAACGACATTGTCCGCTCGCTGGCGACGCTGGCCTGGGAAGGCCGCCGCCGCAACTGGGCCGAGGGCGAGCTGATTGCGGTCGGGCACATGCTGGACAATGGCTATGCCACGCGCGACCAGCTGACGGGGTCCTGGGCCGGTGCGATGGGGCAGATGCAGTTTATCCCCTCGACCTATCTGGAACGCGCCCATGACTGGGATGGCGATGGCCGTCGCAATATCTGGACGAATGAGGCCGATGCGCTGGCGTCGGCCGCCAATCTGCTCGGCCGGGCCGGCTGGCGGGCGGGTCAGCCGGCAGTGGTCGAAGTCGATGTGCCGGAAAGCTTTGATTTCGCCGCCTGGGACCCGGGTCAGTCGCGCCTGGTGTCGCAATGGGCGGTGCTTGGCATCGAGCCGGCCCGCGGCGAGTGGTCGGCCGACCTGCTGATGCAGGCCGCACGGCTGGATCTGCCGGCCGGCGGTTCGGGGCCGGGCTTCCTGACCTTCCCGAACTTCCGTGTGATCCTGCGCTACAACAACTCCACCAGCTATGCGATCGGTGTCGCGCATCTGGCAGACCGGATCGCCGGCGGCGAGCCTTTCGAAGGGCCGTGGCCGGAAAACAATCCGCCGATCACCCGCAGCCAGACCCGCGAGCTTCAGGCCGCGCTCAACGCGCTGGGTTTCGACAGCGGTACGCCGGACGGGCTTGCCGGACCGAATACGCGCGCGGCGCTGCGCGCTTTCCAGCGGTCCAACGGCCATCTCGCCGACGGCTATGTCGGCCAGGCGATGTATGACGCGGTGATCGCTGCTGCTGCGGCCCGATAGTCCACGTGCTCTGAAGCGTTGTCACGCGGGTCCTGGTTTGTTCAGGGCTCCGGCTTCACCTCGACGATGTTCGCCACGCGCCGGATGCCGGGGTGGAACCAGGCGAGGGCGAGCGTGATCGCGGCCAGCACGAAAGCGACATAGTAGGGCACGAGGTGGCCCAGCTGGTTGTACATGAACAGGCCGCCGACCGGGCCGAGGATGAAGCCCAGCCCGGCGGTCGCTGTGGTCAGGCCTGCGACCCGGCCCTGTTCCTCCGGCTCCACGGCGATCGAGGCGCCGCCGACAAAACCCGAGCGGGCCAGTCCGAACGCGAATGAAATCAGGATGTAGGCCGTGACAATGCCGGCATAGTTCGGTGCCACGATCATCAGCGCGAACCCCGCCATGGTGATCCCTGCACCCAGCGACATCAGGATGCGCGGACTGGCATGAAGGGCCGGGATCACAACCAGCTGGGCGACGATGAGTGCACCCGCGCCTGCGGCCAGTGCGATGGACGACATCTGCAGGCCGGCGGCCTCGTCCAGCTGCAGCGAGTCCATCACGAAAAATGCGAGGGTGGAGAGGCTGAGCGACTGCACGATCCAGGCGACGCAGCCATAGGCGACGAAAGGGAAAATCCGCGGATCGGCGCCGAAGGCGAATTGCGCAAAGGGATTGATCGGCCGGCTCTGCAGCTTGGGCGGGGACTGTTCGGGCAGCCGGTACCACACCGCGAAGGCGCCCGCCGCGACCATCGCGGAAATGATCACCATGAAGACCGGCACCCCGACCAGCTCGACCAGGGTCGCTGCGAGGGTGGGACCGATCACCGCACCCAGGCCGAAAGCGGCTGTCAGCCCGGCCAGCGCCTCGGTCCGCTCGCCCGGGCTGGTCCGGTCGGCAACATAGGCCTGCGCCGACGGATTGGTTGCCGAACCGAGCCCGCCGAACAGTGTGCGGGCCAGCGCCATGGCGAAGATTGCACCCAATGGCGGGATCCAGCCGCTCTCGCCGGCCCAGGCAGCGGCGGCGAAGATCAGGGTCGAACATGCAAAGGCGCACAGGCCGAACACGATGAAGGGTTTGCGTCCCCGGCGGTCCGAAAGGGCGCCCCACACCGGTGTCATGGTCATGAACAGCACCGCCGACACCGTATAGATGGCGCCGACCCAGTATTCCGGCACGGCCAGTCCGCGCGCCAGCGGCGGCAGGATGGCGAACAGCATGTTATTGCCGATGCCGGTTGCCATCAGGCACAGGAAAAGCAGGCGGAAGGCCTGGCGTCTTTCGGCGGGACTGGTGGGGTTGGACGCAGTCTGTGGCGGGGTCATGGTGCTGATCTAGACCGCGGATTCCCGACCGTCCAATGAGTTTTTAAAGAGCCGGTATGCCGGAATGACCGGTCGCTGCGCTGCTGATCCGTAAACACCCGCATAACGCGCGTTCAACCGGACATTAAGCTTGTCCCGTCATAGTGCCGGTCAAACGGGTCGAGAAACGGCCTTCCAGAGCGGTGGACGGTACAAAATGTTCCAGATTATCGGCATCATTGTCGTGTTCGTCATGGTGTTCGGCGGCTTCTCGCTGGCCGGCGGCCATTTCGACGTCATCCTCAAAGCCATGCCCTTCGAGATGATGATGATCGGCGGCGCGGCTGTCGGCGCCTTCCTGATCGGCAACAAGCCGAAGACGGTGATGAAGACCCTCGGCGATTTCGCCAAGATCTTCACCGGCCCCAAATGGAAGGCTCAGGACTATACCGACCTGCTCTCATTGTTGTTCTTGCTAACAAAAACAATGAAGACGAAAGGGGTTATCGCGCTCGAAAGCCATATCGAGAACCCCAAGGACAGCGCGATCTTCACGCGCTATCCCCGGATCATGAAGGACCATTTCGCCGTCGACTTCATCTGCGACACGCTGCGCATGATGACGATGAACCTGGAAGACCCGCACCAGGTCGAGGACGCGATGGAAAAGCAGCTGGAAAAGCACCATCACGAAGCTGCCGATCCGGCCCACGCCATGCAGACCATGGCCGACGGTCTGCCGGCCCTGGGCATCGTGGCGGCCGTGCTCGGCGTCATCAAGACGATGGGCGCGATCGAGAGCCCGCCGGCCATTCTGGGCGGTTATATCGGCGGCGCCCTGGTCGGTACCTTCCTTGGCGTGTTCATCGCCTACGGCTTTGTCGGCCCCTTCGCGGCCTACATGCAGGCCGTCTATGACGAGGAACACAGCTTCTACAAGATCATCCAGGACGTTCTCGTAGCGCACCTGCACGGGAATGCTGCCCAGATCTCGGTCGAGATCGGCCGCGGTGGCGTTCCCTCCAAGATGCAGCCCAGCTTTGCCGAGCTGGAAACAGCCCTGGACCAGATACCCTCCGAAGTCGGCTGATCGACAAGGCCGCACGAGGACAACTGGCGCGGAACCCACCGGTTCCGCGCCATTTCATTTGGGGGGATGGCGTTTACCCTGATCGGCGCTAGAAGGGCGTCATGAAGATCAAGGACAGCGACATTCTCATCGTGCCCGGTGCGGGCAATCCGTCTCCCTTCCACTGGCTGACGCGCTGGCAGGACAATATGTCCACGGCGCGCCGCGTGGATCAGGATGACTGGAACCGGCCGCAGCGCGAGACCTGGGTCAACCGGCTGGTCGATGCGGTCGGCGAGTCGGAGAAGCCCGTGATTCTCGTCGCGCATGCGCTGGGAGTGCTCACGGTGGCTCATGCGGCTCCGGCGCTCACCGGCAAGATTGCGGGTGCCTTTCTGGTCGGCGCATCGGACTGGGAGCGTCCCGAGCTGAAGGCGACCTATGGCGACCACAGTTTCGATCCGGTGCCGCGCCAGCCGCTCGGCTTTGCCGGCCTGCTGCTGGCCAGCTCGAACGATCCCACCTGCAATATCACCAAGGCGGAAGCCTGGGCGCGCGACTGGGGCATTCATTTCGGCAATGCCGGCGAGGCCGGGCATTTCGAGCCGGAAAGCGGGCATGGCCCCTGGCCGGAGGGCCTGATGGCCTTCGCCCGCTTCACCCAGACGCTCTAGGCCGGTCATGACCGGGGAGAGCCTGGTTTGCGAACCGGCCCGGCTCGACTGGAGCGAGCCGTCCGGCCCGCGTGCGGCTGACTATGGCGATGTCTATTTTTCCGCCGAGGACGGTCTGGAGGAGACACGGGCGGTGTTCCTCACCGGGTGCGGCTTACCCGAGGCCTGGCAGGGACGTCGGCACTTTGTTGTCGGAGAGCTGGGCTTTGGCACCGGGCTGAATGCGCTGGCGCTCTGGCAGCTCTGGCGCGAGACGCGACCGGCCGGCGCCTGGCTGGATTTTGTCTCGGTCGAGAAGCATCCGCTGAGCCGTGACGAAGCCGTTCGCGCCTTTGCGGCCTGGCCGGATCTCGAACCGCTCACAACGCGTCTGCTGAAACAATGGCCCTCGCGGCAGAAGGGTGTTCATCGCCTTGTGTTTCCCGAGGATGGTTTTGCCATCACCGTCATTCACGACACGGTCGAGGCAGCACTGGCCGATATGGATTTCCGGGCGGATGCCTGGTTCCTCGACGGGTTTGCACCGGCGAAGAATGACGCCATGTGGTCCCAGGACGTGCTCGACCAGGTTGGCAGGCTGTCAGCGCCGGGGGCGCGGATCGGCACGTTCACGGTGGCCGGCCATGTTCGGCGGGGTCTTCAGGCCGCTGGCTTCGAAGTCGCCAAACGCCCCGGCTTCGGGCGCAAGCGCGAGCGTCTGGAGGCCGTGTTTCCCGGAACGTCCGCCGCAACAATGCCGCTGCCGCGGAAGGTCGCGATCATCGGTGCGGGAATTGCCGGCGCCAGTCTGGCGCGCGCTTTTGCGGGGCGGGGGAGCGAGGTCGTCGTGTTCGACGCTGCCGGGCCGGCGGGCGGTGCCTCCGGTGCACCGGCCGGGCTGCTGACACCACGCCTGGAGCGGGCCGACCGGCCCCATGTTCGCGCGACCCTGGCGGCGTTTGATTATGCGCGCCGCTGTTATGAAGGCTTCGACGGTTTCTATCCCGGCGGGGTCGTCCGGCTGGCGAAGGATGAGCGCGAAGCGCAGCGTTTCGCCGGTATCGCCGCCCTGATGGACGAGCGGGTCGAGTGGGACGGGTCGGTACTGCAGATGCACGCCGCGGCCCGGATCGAACCGGCGCGCATCGTCGCCCGGATGCTGGGCGACGTACCGGTTTGTCAGGCGCGGATTGCGTCGGTCTCCGAGACGGACAACGAAGTTCTGTTGGTAAATGCAGACGGCAAAACGCTGTGCCGCGCCGATTGCGTCGTTTTTGCCTGCGGGGCCGGTATGACGGCCTGGTATCCGGACATTTCACCGAGTGCGGGACAGGTGGCGGTCTTTGCCGGTGAAGCCCCGGCCCGGCCTGTAACCTGGGGCGGTTATGCCTGTGCGGCGCCGGGCGGTGTGCTGGTCGGAGCGACCCATGTGGCCGGCGAGGATGCCGGGCCGGACGAGCCTGCGATTGCCGGCTTCCGCGAAGCCTACGCTCGGCATTTTCCCTCATTGAAAGCCGGCGAGGTCGTGCAGACCTGGTGCGGTGTGCGGGCCTCGACGCCGGACCGGCTCCCGGTCGCCGGAGCGCTGGGGCCGCGAAGCTTTGTTCTCTCCGGTCTCGGCTCGCGTGGCTTTGCCCACGCGCCCCTGCTGGCCGAACATGTTGCAGCTCTCGCTCATGGGCATATGCCCGCACTGCCCCGATCCGCAGCCGAAGCATTCGATCCGGCCCGTTTCGAGATACGCCGCCAGAGGCGCGGCGGCTAAGGCGCTACACCGCTTCGGGCAGCGGTTCTCCCGGCGTCCGGTCGGATCTCTCGAAACGCAGCTCGGCGAGCGGGCAGGGTGTCGCGAAACAGGTCGCATCGATCCGGAAATCCGGTCCCCTGTCTCCTTCCAGAACGACGGAATATGCGCCTATCGACAGGGTGACACTTAGGCCGGTCGTGGGCGGCAGCGCAAGCGAGACGGCGGGCAGCGCCGCCATGGCTACCAGAACTCCCGTTTTCACAAGCATGCCGGGCCCTCCTCGACCTTTGCTCCTCTGGATGCCGCTGGAGGTGCGATCGGATGCACGTCATCGGGGAAAACGGCGCGCTGTTTGCAACGGTGAGAGTGAAACGGTTGCGCCTGGCGCGTAACGGGACAAAGGGTGTCAGATCATGCACGCAGCAGCCAGCGGCAGTTTCGTCGAACGGCGCAACGGTTCGCGCCATGTCTGGTTTCTGAACTCGGCCTTCGACAAGATCGGTCTGGATACCGCTCTGCGCCGTATCACCGAACGCGATCCTGCAAGCCCCTTCGCCTTTGTCGTCACGCCCAATGTCGACCATCTGGTCCGGCTCGAACACGACACCGTGCTCGCCACGCTCTACGCCCAGGCCTGGCTGACGGTCTGCGACAGCCGTATCCTGGAACTGATCGGCCGGATGTCGGGCGAGCGTATCGATATCGCACCGGGTTCGGACCTGACGGCACGCCTGTTTGACACCGCAATCGACCCGGACGAACCCCTGACGATCATTGGCGGCAATCGCGCCGTCATCGATGCCGTGACGGCACGCTACGGCTTGAAAGATGTGCGCTGGCACGAACCGCCAATGGGATTGCGGAACAATCCAGAGGCCGTCGCCGAGTGCGCTAAATTCGTTGCTGAAAATCCGTCGCGCTTCGTGCTGATCTGCGTGGGATCCCCGCAGCAGGAAATGATCGCGGAAGCCTGTCTAGACCGTGGCGATTGCACGGGTGTCGGGCTGTGCGTGGGCGCATCGCTGGATTTCCTGGGTGGAAAGGCCCGGCGGGCGCCGGTGTGGGTTCAGCGGGCACGGCTGGAATGGCTGCACCGTCTGGCGCAGGAGCCGGGTCGCATGTGGCGCCGCTATCTGGTCGAGGGGCCGAAGGTGTTCCTGCTCTGGCGGCGCTGGCGGAAAACCCAGCGCGAACTGCGCGCGCTCGAACGCGCGCTTTCGCAGCCGGACCGTGTCAAAGAGCGTGCACTTCACCAACGTATCCGCAACCTGGAAGCCCAGTTGGCGTCACGTGAGTGATACACACTGTTACATGCGGGGCACTGGCATTGCCTTTTGCCGCGGCCGGCCCTAGCGTCCGCGCCGCGATGGTTCCCTCACGGGATTAATCGGGAAGCCGGTGCGGTCACCACTTTTCAGGTGATGTCCAAGTCCGGCGCTGTGCCCGCAGCCGTAAGCGGCGAGCGGCGATGCAAGTAACCACTGGAGCTTAAGGCTCCGGGAAGGGGCATCGTCCGCATTGACCCGCAAGCCGGAAGACCTGCCATCGCCGTCGTCTGTCCGCTCGTGCGGGAAAACACGAGGCTGGCGCGGATTTTCCGTTTTCGACGACTCCTTGCAACCTGCCGGTCGCGTGCGCGGCCGGTCACCATGCTGTGGAGACGTGGTACATGCGCATATACAAATCGCTGCCGCTGGCGCTGGCGGCCAGTTCAATCCTGATTTCACCCGCTGTCCTGGCCCAGGACGCGCAGGACGACGATGTCATCCTGATCACCGCTGCCCGCGTGCCGATTCCGGCCGACGATGCGACGGCGAGTATCACCCGCCTGGACGCTGCGGATATTCAGGCCCGTGGATCGGTTTTCGCCGCCGATATCCTGCGCGCCGTTCCGGGGCTGGCGGTCTCGCATTCGGGCGCTCCCGGCGCACTGACCCAGATCCGGGCCCGTGGCGCCGAGGCCAATCACGTCCTCGTTCTGATCGATGGCGTGGAGGCCAACAATCCGTTCACCGGAGAAGCGGATTTCGCGCACTTCGCGTTCAGCGATCTCGGTTCGATCGAGGTGTCACGCGGCGAACAGTCCGCCCTGTGGGGGGCCGACGCCATTGGCGGCGTCGTCCGCCTGACGACGGCGCGGCCCACGACGGGTATGACAACGTCGCTGGGGCTTGAGGGCGGCGAGTTCGGGACCTTCAACGGCGATGGCCGGATCGCCTCGACCTTCGAAAGGGGCTGGCTGACCCTGTCCGGCAGCGCCTATCGCAGCGACGGGATCGACGTGTCGGGCACGGGCGGCGAGGAGGATGGTTACGAGAACGAGACCGTCAATCTCGCCGGTGGCTATGCGCTCAACGACATCGTCCGGTTCGAGGGCTCGGCCCGGTGGCTGTCCTATGACAGCGCGTTCGACAGCGATACCGATTTCGACGGCCTGTTGAACGATGTCGACCGGAACACGGACGGCCGGACCGTCTTTGCCCGTGCTGCGCTGCTGGCCGAGCATTCGGCGGGCGGTTTCGAGATCGAGCACGAACTGGCCGTGCAGCTGACCGACGACGAGGTCGAGAACTATGCGGATGGCGCGCCGGCCGGCCGTTCGCTGGGACAGCGGCTTCAGTCTCACTATGAAGTCACCGGCCGCTGGTCGACGGGCGAGACACAGCATCGCCTGACAGGTCTCGTCGAGCACGATCGGGACCGCCTGAAATCCTTCACGGCGCCCGGTGCCGGATCCAACCAGTCACCCTCGATCGAGGCGAGTGCCTTTGCTGCCGACTACGGCCTGGACCAGGGCGCGCTCACACTGACCGCATCCGTCCGGCGCGACATTCATGACCGGTTCGACGATGCCACGACCTGGCGCGTCGGCGCCGGCTGGGCGTTCGAGGCTGTGGATGGCCGGGCCCGGGTGAGCTTTGGCGAAGGGGTCAAGAATCCGGGGATCTATGAATTGTTCGGCTATTTCCCCGGCAGTTTTGTCGGCAATCCGAACCTGGACCCCGAGCGTTCGTCGGGCTGGGAGATCGGCTGGGACCAGACCCTGCTGGAGGGGCGCGCGACCCTTTCCGCCGTCTACTTCGAGTCCGAGCTCGAGGACGAGATCTACACAGATTACTCGACCTTCCCGTCGACCGCGCTGAACGCCGCATCGCTCTCCAACCGCTCGGGTGTCGAACTGTCCGGCAGCTGGGATATTTCCGGCAGCTGGTCGGCATTCGGCTCGCTCTCCCTGCTGGAGAGCGAGGAGAACGGCGTTGCGGAGATCCGCCGGCCGGAGCAGCTGGCATCGCTGACGCTCGACTGGCATCCGGCAAACCTCGACTGGTCCGGCGCGCTGACGGTCGATTATACCGGCGATCAGCTGGATACGGATTTCGGGTCCTTCCAGACGGTGACGCTGGACGCCTACACCCTGGTGGGCGGTCAGGTGCGCTGGAAGGCGACCGAGGCACTGGAGCTCTACGTGCGCGGCGAAAACCTGCTCGATGAGGAGTATCAGGATGTGTTCGGCTATCATACGCCGGGCCGCGGCCTGTATTTCGGCCTGCGTCTGCGCAACGGCTAGTCCGGCTTTCGCCGGCGGCGGCGTGCGCGTTCTGCGCGCCTCGGACGGGGTCGTGTCCACATCCTTGTGTGCCGATGCCTATGTCCTGGAACTGGCGGGACCGGGTCGCATTGCGGCCCTGTCCTGGCAGGTCGATCACCCGGTCTCGGCGGCGCCGGACTGGGCGCGCAGCCTCCCCAAGGCGTGGAATGATGCGGAAAGGCTCTATGCCCTGGCGCCGGGCCTGACGGTATTCGGCGCAGGGGAGGGTGCGCGTACGCGCCGCATGCTGGAACGGACCGGGTTTGAAACCTTCGAGCTGAGCTGGGCGAGCGGTTTCGATGGCGTGCGCGCCAATCTTGTTGCGCTGGGCCGGCATCTGCATCGCGACGCGGAAGCCGATGAGGCGGTCGCGGCGCTCGACCGCCGTCTGGCGGCGCTGTCTGCGCGCAGCGCGGAACGGGGCGTGCGGCCGCGTGTGCTGTATCTGAGCGCGTCCGGCGGAACGGCCGGTGACGGGACCTATATCGACGCGGCGATCGCGGCGGCCGGCGGGATCAATGTCATGGCAGAGGAAGGCGTCGCCGGCTGGCCGGCCGGCGATCCCGAGACCGTGCTCGCCGTGGACGCCGATATCGTGCTTACGAGCTTCTTCACCGATGGCTATACCGGCCTGTCGAACCGGGCGGTGCGCCATTCGGCTTACCGGCGCGTGCTGACGCAGGGGGCACGCGAAACCATCCCTGCCAGCGACTGGCCCTGCGCCGGCCCGCGCCTGATCGACGCGGCCGAGCGCATTGCCGATATCATCGACGACTGGTCCGCGCAGGTGCCGTCATGAGCGGGCGGGGCTTTCTCGTGGCAGGGCTGGCGGCCGGTCTGGTGGTGGCCGTTGGACTGTCGCTGTTTTGCGGCGGTACGGGGCTGGCAGCAATTGATGGACTGTTTTCCGCCATGCCATCGCTCGACACCCTGATCCTGCGCGAACTCAGGCTGCCGCGTGTAATGCTGGGCGTTCTGATCGGTGCCGGGCTTGGCGGCGCCGGGGCCGTGATGCAGGGCTTCTTCCGCAATCCGCTGGCCGATCCCGGTGTCGTCGGCGTGTCGGCGAGTGCCGGCCTTGGCGCCGTCACGGCGCTGTATTTCGGACTGGCCTCCCTGTTTGCGCTGGCACTGCCGCTCGCTGGTGTGTTCGGCGCGACCGCCGGCGTGACCCTGCTCTTCCTGATCGCGGGGCGCGGCGCGTCTGCAACCACGCTGATCCTGTCAGGTGTGGCCGTGAATGCGATGGCGGGCGCGCTGACGGCTTTGCTGATGAATCTGGCCCCCAATCCGTGGGCGCTGGCCGAGATTGCCTATTGGCTGATGGGGTCGCTGAAAGATGCCAGCTGGACGGAAATCGCCTTTGCCGCCCCGCTGATCCTCGCCGGCCTGGCGATCCTGTCGACGACGGGGCGCAGTCTTGATGCGCTGAGCCTGGGCGAAGAGACGGCGGTCAGCCTGGGCGTGGATCTGAAGCGGCAGCGCCTGACCGTGGTCGCCGGGACCGCCCTGGCCGTCGGCGGCGGCGTGGCGGTGGCCGGGGCGATCGGTTTCGTCGGGCTCGTGGTGCCGCATCTTCTGCGTCCGCTGGTGGCGCACCGCCCCGGAGCCCTGATCCTGCCCTCCATGCTCGGAGGCGCGCTCCTGGTGACGCTGGCCGACCTGTTCGTCCGCCTCGTGTCCGGGCCCGGCATGCCGCTTTATCTCGGTGTGGTCACGGCACTGATCGGCGCGCCCTTCTTCCTCTGGCTGGTTCGCACATCGCAAAGGGTGGCGCCATGAGCCGGCTTGATTTCCAACATGTCGATTTCGGTTATGGCGACCGGCTTCTGCTGCGCCGGACCAGCCTGACCTTCGAGGGCGGCGGTATCGTGGCGCTTGTCGGTCCGAACGGCGCGGGCAAGTCGACCTTGCTGAAACTGGCCGCCGGCCTGTTGCAGCCGGCCAGCGGCAGCGTGGCGCTGAACGGACGCCCGCTTGCAGATCTGCCGCTGCGCGAGCGGGCGCGGATGATCGGTTACCTGGCGCCCGACGGACGTTCGGCCTGGCCGATGACCGTGCGCAATCTGGTTGCGCTGGGACGCGCGCCCTGGCGCCAGCCCTTGCGTGCGCTCGGCGCAGACGATCACGCTGCGATCGATCGGGCCATGGAACAGACCGGTATTGCCGATCTGGCCGGGCGGCGGTTCGACACGCTGTCTTCGGGCGAGCGCGCGCGTGCACTGATCGCCCGGACGCTTGCCGGCCATGCACCCTTGCTGGTGCTCGACGAGCCGACCGCCGCCCTCGATATCCGGCATCAGCTGGGTGTGATGGAGATTCTGCGGGAGGCCGCAAAGGCGGGGACGCAGGTGGTTGTCGCCGTGCACGCCCTCGATCTGGCCGCCCGCTTCGCCGACCGCGTCCTGGTGATGAAACGGGGTGCCGTCCTGGCCGATGGCCCGGCCGAGACCGCCCTGTCCGAAGCGGTTGTCAGTGAGGCCTTTGACGTCCGCGCGCCGGGCGGCATCGTTCCGACCCGTCTCGTGCCGCTTCAGGTCTCGGGGTAGGAAAAACTAGTCGAAGACGATTTCCGGTGCCGGCTTGGACGCCGTTTCCGCTGCAGACATGACGGCGCGGCCGACGCGGGCGAACGCCTTGCCCACGGGGCCATCGTCCAGCGCCATCGGTTCGCCGGCGTCGGAACGGGTGCGCAGATCGGGGTGCAGCGGGATGTCGCCCAGATAGTCTACGCCCAGGGCTTCGCTTTCCGCCTTCACGCCGCCGTGACCGAAAATGTGGCTGCCCTCACCGCAATGCGGGCAGATGAAGACGGACATGTTCTCGACCATGCCGAGAATGGGCACATGGGTCTGGTCGAAGAGATTCATCGCCTTGCGGGCATCGTCCAGTGCGAGATCCTGAGGTGTCGAGACGATCACGGCGCCGTCGACGGGAATGTCCTGGGCGATGGCAAGCTGGGCGTCGCCCGTGCCCGGCGGCATGTCGAGGATCAGCACATCGGGCTGGCCCCAGTCGGTGTCGGCCAGAAATTGCCGGATGGCGCCCTGCACCATCGGTCCCCGCCAGACGACGGCGGCTCCGGGTTTCACGACAAAGCCCATCGACACGATCTTCACGCCATGGGCCATGACGGGTTGCACACCGGCATCCGTCTTCTGAAGCCCAGGCACATCCGTGAGGCCGAAAAGGCGCGGCGCGGACGGGCCGTAGATGTCGGCGTCCAGCAGACCGACCTTCAGCCCTTCACGGGCCAGGGCCACGGCGAGATTGGCGGCGATGGTCGACTTGCCCACGCCGCCCTTGCCGGAGGCAACGGCGATGATGCGCTTTGCGGGTTTGGGGGCAGAGCCGGTCCGCTCCTGCTGACGCTTTTGCTGCTTTTGACGGCCCTGGGCGCCGGCATTCTCGCGATGCGCGGTCATTACGGTGCGAACGCGCCCGATCCCGTCAAGCGCGGAAACGGCCTGTTCGATCTCGGGGCGCAGGCGGTCCAGGTCCGGTTCGCCGGCGACGGGCGGCGACAGGATGATCGTTGCTGTGTCGCCCATGACAGACGCGGCCTCGACGCGGCCCGCATCCACGAGGTTGCGGCCCGACTGGCGTTCGTGGATTCCGGATAGCGCAGTACGCAGGCGGTCGTCCATGGATCAGCCTCCTTTTGCTCAACAGCTAGGGTGTCAGCCGCCGTTCGCAAAGCGCCCGGTGCAGCGCTATGTCATCTGGACCGGGGGGTGGACGAAGGGGCGGTGCCGCGCCAGTGCGCCGAGATAGTCGGCGTCTTCCTCGCGGTAGCGCGCTTCCCACTCGTCGGCGCGTTGATGACCGACGCTTGCGATTTCGACATTTTCCGGTGTCAGCGGCGTTTCCGGCAGGCCGAGGATATTGGCGAACAGACGCACCACCCGTTCGGGCCGACGCACGATATCCTCGTAATAGAGCCGTACGGGCTCGATTCCGATCGCGCCGAACTCGCGTTCCCAGCGCATTTCCTCATCGTGCAGGAATTTGGTCCAGTTGCGGATGGCCTTGGTGTCGTAGAGCACGGCGTCCTGGACGATGCGCGCATCGTCAGTCATCTGGAAGGAGTGCAATACGCCCGACTGGTGGGCCACGTGCATGGAAATGCCCTGGCGGACGATATTGCGGCGCCTGAGGTAGAAATAGCGCATGTCGCGGCCGAGAATCTGCTTGCGGCCGGTTGCCTGGCGGCCCCATAGAAGATGGGCAAGGGCCAGTTCGATGCCGGACACCCCGTTAGGCGAAGCGTGGCGGGCGAGGACGCGCCTGAACAGCATGTCCCAATCGGTCGACCCTGTCTCCCGTGCCTGGTCCTCGGCGAGGGCTATGGCGAGCCATTCACTGGGATATCCGAAACAGCCCGTCTGCTTCAGCAAGTGCGCAAGGAAGGTGCTCCCCGAACGCGGCACCATGCAGATCGCATAGCGGTGCGAGACGTCGATTTCGTCGAGTTCGGCAAACTCGGCAGGATCGGGAGTGCCGTCGCGCCAGATATACTCGAACATTTCGCTCATGGTGCGATAGGGCGTTCCCGATGTGTCGGGGATGAAGGCCCGGTCCGGCGAAACCTGGTTGGAAATGACGTTACGGCGCGGATGCGCGCCATCTGGCGTGGGCGACTTAGTCATGAGCCTGGGGGAAGTTGGATGGTGGGCGATACTGGGATTGAACCAGTGACCCCTTCGATGTCAACGAAGTGCTCTCCCGCTGAGCTAATCGCCCATCCGTCACAAGGGAGCCGGTTATTAGCCTCCGGATGAGCGGAGTGCAAGTGCCGCATGTGCAGTCCTGCTGCCTGATTGCAGTGCTTTCGGGAACCCTGCCAGTCTATGACTTTTTTGCAACATAAATGACGGAAATGCGGCGGCGCCGGCACGAGTGCTTTGTATCCGTTTCGATGTTGGACATAGTGCGCGCTGAGTTGGGGTGACCCAACCGCGTCTGCTCACGGATAGAACAAAAGCCGGAGTGGGCGTCCAGATACACAAAGGGGTACAATCGTGAGCACTTATTGGGACCGCGAGCGCCTTCTGCGCTCGACTATCCTTGCAGGCTTTGCAGCCGCTGGCCTGGCCATTTCTCCGGCTTACGCTCAAGACCAGCAGCAGGACGAGGACGAGCAGTCCGAGGACACCGCTGCGAGCGAAGACACTATCGTCGTTACCGGTTCGCGCATCCGTCGTGATGCGTTCGCCTCCGTGGCGCCGCTGCAGGTGATCGACTCTCAGGAAATCCGCGATGCGGGCCTGATCGACACCGCACAAATTCTGCAGACGTCGTCGGTCGCCCAGGGCGTTCAACTCGACAACACGATCGGCGGCGCCTTCGTGACGGACGCCGGTCCCGGCTCCAACACGATTACGCTGCGCGGCCTGAATCCTGACCAGACGCTGCTGCTGATCAACGGCCGCCGCGTTGCACCGTCCGGTGTGGAAGGTGCTCCGTCGCTGCCGAACGTCGACATTATTCCGACCGACGCTATCCAGCGGATCGATATCCTGCTCGATGGTGCGTCCTCGGTTTACGGTTCGGACGCCGTTGCCGGCGTTGTGAACGTGATCCTGCGCGACAACTTCGAAGGCTTCCAAGTCGGCGCATACACCAACTCGCCGGAAGAGTCCGGTGGCGGCTCGCACCGCTGGAACATGATGGTCGGCGACTCATCCGAGAACGGCCGGTTCATGTTCTCGATGGAATACTTCCACCAGGACAGCCTGCAGGTTAACGACCGCGACTGGAACTACGACCCGACCGACGGCCTGTACTGCTCGCGCGACATCGAAATCGCCGATGACGGCTCGCTGCTGTCCGAGTGCGAAGGCGCGATCATCAACCGCGTTCGTACCTACAACTACTACGTCAACGGTCAGCCGGATCTGGCGTCCTATTACGCCAATCCGGGCCTGTACGGCACCGACGTCTATTCCACGCCGGGCTCGTCCGACACGGGCATCCCGGGCTGGTCCTTCGGCGACAGCACGAACGAAGCCTATCGCTCGTCCTATCTCGACCAGACGACGGACATCATTCCGGACTCCCAGCGTTACTCCTTCCTGTTCACCGGCGACTACACGATCGACCGGTTCCTGGGTCAGGAAAACGTGACGGTGTTCACGGAACTGCTGCACACCAACTCGCAGACGACCTACAAGTCCGGCTATCACGGCCAGCTCTTCCCGACGGTCCGTGCGGACAACCCGTACAACCCGTTCGGCTTCGACGTGGTGCCGATCTTCGCCTCGCCGATCGAGCGTTCGAACATCGAAGTGGAAACGCAGTACACCCGCTTCATGTCGGGTCTGCAGGGTGACTGGAGCTTCGCTCCGTCCTGGTCGTACGAAGTGTTCGGCGGCTACACCCGGTCGATGGGCTACTCGCGCCGTCCGGCTGTTGACGAAGGTCTCCTGACCGCCGTCGTCGCAACGACGCGCGTCGAGAATGGCGAAATCGTCTGCGGTTCCGACGACAACAGCACGATCGAACTGTTCGGCTTCCTGTCTCCGAACAACTGTGTTCCGGTGAACCTGTTCCACCCGAACCTCTACCCCAACGACGGCTCCACGGCGCCGTCCTTCGGCACCCAGGAAGAGTATGACTTCCTGCGCATCGACCGCACCGCGACGACGGTCGTCGACCAGCTGATCTTCGGTGGCTTCACCACGGGTCCGCTGTTCGAACTGCCGGCGGGTGAGGTTTCTGGTGTGTTCGGTATCGAATGGCGCCGCGACACGCTCGACTCCGGCACGGATACCGTGGCGGCCGACGGCCTTGCGGCCGGCTACTTCGCCGACCGTCGTTCGGAAGGTTCCGCTCAGCTGACCGAATACTACGCCGAGCTGGCGATCCCGCTCGTCTCCGGCGTCCGGTTCGCCGAGGACATCTCGCTGGAACTGGCCGGTCGTCTGACCGACCACGAGTACTACGGCCAGAACTCCACCTACTCGGCGCGTGCGTCGTGGGTGATGACCGACTTCCTGACCCTGAACGCCACGATGGGCACGTCCTTCCGGGCGCCGAACCTGCGTGAACTGTTCCTGGGCGGCCAGACGGGCTTCACCTCGGGCTTTGCCGATCCGTGCGTGGTTCCGAACGATGCTCGCGGTCCGGGCAACACCTACGACCCGACCAACGACAATCGTGATGCCGTGGTCCTGGCGAACTGTATCGCCGAAGGTGTGGATCCGACCTCGCTGGGTCTGACCGGTACGCCCTCGATCGAGAGCTTCCGGGCCGGTAACCCCTCGCTGGAGCCGGAAACCTCGGATGCGTACAGCCTCGGCTTCGTGTTCGACCAGCCGTTCACCGACCGGTTCGACGCGTCGCTGCGCGTCTCCTACTTCGCCATCGAAGTCGAAGACTCCATTGCGATCCCGGGCACGGCTTTCTCGCTGGGCCAGTGCTACAACTCGACGAACTTCCCGAACGACCCGTTCTGTGCGCGCCGCCAGCGTGACCCGAACACCGGTCTTCTGACCTTCGTCGACAATACGCCGTTCAACGTCGCGACCCAGGAAACCAATGGGTGGGACTTCAACGGCCGGTTCAACATGGACTTCGACTTCCTCGGCGGCTTCAACTACGACATGAACGCCACCTTCACGAAGTCCGACGAGATCCTGTCCCGCAACACTGCGGAATCGGACCTGAACAACTTCGTCGGCGACTGGGGTAGCCCGGAATGGCGCGGCGCGATCTCCAACCGCTTCGAACGCGGTGACTGGTCGATGCTGTGGCGTGCCCGTTACCTCGGCGAGCAGGCCTCGATCCGCAACGTGGTCGGCGTCGACTACGGCGAGCGTATCGAAGCGGCGTCCGAACTTGGCGGCGACGCCGTCGATAGCTGGGACGCGGTCTGGTACCACGACCTGTCGATCAGCTACGACCAGGACACCTGGGCTGTTACCTTCGGTGTGAACAACCTGTTCAACGAAGAGCCGGCGATCATCGATCAGGATGCATCGGGTGCCACGCTGGGCTCCGGCAACGAAGTGCTGGGTTCGGGTTACGACCTCCTGGGCCGTCGCTTCTTCGCTCGCGTCAGCAAGGCCTGGTAAGACTTCGGTCTGACCGACTTCAAGGATTGGGCCCGCTCGCAAGAGCGGGCCCTTTTCTTTGCGTTGCCTCCAAGCGGGGCTGAAGGTCGGCACCGCTCTCCGGGGCGAAAAAAAACGCCGCCCCGAAGGGCGGCGTCCTGCTGGTCCGTTCCGGTGCAGCCCGCTGTCAGGCAGCCATCACCCGCGCCACCTCGTCGACCAGTTCGCGCAGATGGAAGGGCTTGGAGAGCACCTTGGCGTTGGTCGGGGCGCCGGAGCCGGGGTTCAGGGCCACGGCGGCAAATCCGGTAATGAACATGATCTTGAGTGCCGGATCGATCTCTGCGGCACGGCGTGCCAGCTCGATCCCGTCGACGCCGGGCATCACGATGTCGGTCAGGAGAAGGTCGAACTGCGCCGGCTGTTCGCCGATCGCATCCAGTCCTTCCTCCCCGTCGGAACACACGAGAACCTCGTGCCCGGCCCGTTTCAGGGCCTTGGCGAGGAAGTCCCGCATCGAATCGTCGTCTTCTGCCAGAAGAATTTTTGCCATCTCAGGTCCCACCCTTGCGAAAACTCGAATTGACGGCAACCTACACGCGCTTGGTAAAAACCCGCTGAACGCGCTGTAGCGCTTGACCGGCGGAGTGCAGCTGCCCACTCTTTGACCCATGGACGCTGCAAACCCATCATCGCTCGCCCTGGATGTTTCGGCAAATCCAAATGCGCCGGCCGATGCGGTCCGGGTCGCGCGGCCGTCCGGCCCGGCCCGGCCGATCGTGTTCGCCTCGCCGCATTCGGGGCGGCACTACACCTCGGAAATGCAGTCCCTGACCTGCCTGACCCTTGACCAGTTGCGCCGGTCCGAGGATGCCTATGTGGACACGCTGATCGCCTCGGCGCCGGAGTTCGGCGCCCATCTCGTGACAGCCCAGTTTCCGCGCGTTTTCGTGGATCCGAACCGGGGGCCGTGGGAACTCGATCCGGGCATGTTCTCGGATCGCCTGCCGGATCAGACGGCCCCCGTCTCCCGGCGGGCCGCGTCCGGGCTCGGCGTGGTGCCGCGAATCGGCGTCGAGGGCCGCGCCCTCTATCGCCGCCGCCTGCGCTATGCGGAAGCGCGCAGCCGGATCGAGCGCTTCTACGAGCCCTATCACGCGACCCTCGAGGGTCTGCTGTCGGGCCTGCGGGGCACGCACGGCTTCGTGCTGGCGATCGATATGCACTCCATGCCGGATGCCAGTGCGCGCGGTGTGGACTTTGTCCTGGGCGACCGGTTCGGCTCGTCTTGCGATCCACGGGTTACGGACCGGGTCGAAGCCGTATTGCGTGACCAGGGCTACGTCACAGTTCGGAACATTCCCTACGCCGGCGGCTACACGACGGAGCATTATGGACGGCCTGCCGACGGGGTGCATGTGATCCAGATCGAGATCAACCGCAGCCTTTATCTCGACGAGGCACGGGTCGCGATGGCGCCGGGATTTCCCGGCTTCGAGGCCGAAATGCGCAAGATTGTCAGGGAATTGACTCACACCGACTGGTCCGCCTGCGTGCCGGCCTGACACTACCCATCCTGCGCGAAACAAAAGGCGTGCCTTCGCCCGGCACGCGCTTTGCTCCCCTGTGAGGTGTGCGTCCCAATGCGGCGCATTTCGAGACGCGAAGAACAGGCGGCGAGTAGTATGACGAACGATATCGACCTTCATGTGGGCAAGCGCCTGCGCCGCCGGCGCCGGCTCCTGGGGCTGACACAGCAGCAGCTGGCGGAATCCGTCGGTATCCGCTTCCAGCAGATCCAGAAATATGAGTGCGGCGCCAATCGCGTCAGCGCCAGCCGGCTGTTCGAGCTGGCCGAGTCGCTCGATGTGCCGGTGCAGTATTTCTACGAGGGCCTGTCCCGGCGCGATCAGGTCGACAGCGACACGCGCCTCTCGGCGGACATCCTCTCGCAGAAAGAGACGATGGATCTGATCCGCGCCTATTACCGGCTGGGCGAGCGTCCGCGCAAACGCCTGCTGGAACTGGCCAAGTCGCTCGAGCCGGACGAGCCGGCGAACGACGCTGCCTGATACGGGGTCCGGGGGGACAACGACAAGGCGTCTGGCGTGGCGGCGAGGGCCATGCTAGGCGCCTTTTCATGTCTGGCTACGACCCGTCATACGACCTGGAAACCGCGCACCGGATGGCCGACGCCGCCGGCGCGGCGATCCGGCCCTATTTCCGCTCCGGGCTGGCCGTGGAAAACAAGCTGACGGCGGGTTTCGATCCGGTGACGGCAGCAGACCGGGCCTCTGAACAGGCCATGCGCGATGTCCTCGCGGAACGCGCGCCCGATGACGGCATCCTCGGGGAGGAATTCGGCGAAACGGTGCGCGACAACGCGCGGCGCTGGATCCTCGATCCGATCGACGGGACACGGGCCTTTATCGCCGGGCTTCCGACCTGGACCGTGCTGATCTCGCTCGAGCAGGCGGGGCGGCCCGAAGTCGGTGTCATCGACCAGCCTCATATCGGTGAACGTTTTGCGGGCTGGCCGGGCGGAGCGGCCCTGTGGCATGGCGGTGCGAAGCGGCAATTGCGCACCAGCGGGCGGACCAGCCTCGACGAGGCGATCCTTGCGACAACCGATGCCTATCTGTTCAGCGGCGACGAAGCGGCGGCGTTCGAGCGGGTTCGCCGGACAGCCCGGCTGTGCCGTTTCGGATATGACGCCTATGCCTATGCCATGCTCGCCGCCGGCGGCGTCGATCTGGTGATCGAGAGCGGGCTTCAGATCTATGACGTCCAGGCATTCATGCCGGTCGTGCAGGGGGCGGGTGGCGTCGTGACCGACTGGCGCGGTGGCGATCCGAGCCTCGGCGGTCAGGTGGTGGCGGCGGCTTCTGAGGCTCTGCTTGAAAGCGTTCTGCCCCTGCTCGCCGGCGCTGCGCGCTAGAGCGTGATCAGGTGAAGTGGGAACCGGTTCACCGGTTCGATCATGCGATCACTCAGGATTCTGAAGCGTGGTCAGGTGAAGTGGGAACCGGTTCTCCGGTTCGATCACGCGACCGCTAAGGATTCTGAAGCAGGGTCGGCTCCTCAGGAAACGATCCTGATCTAGCTGTCGAGCAGGATCCTCACCGGTTCGCGGCCGAACTCGATGCGCTCGACCGAGCGGCTGCGCCGGTCGGCCGGTCTGAAAAAGGCGCGGTTCTCCTGAACCGTCAGCGGCGCGCGTTCGCCGTCCCGGTCGACGGCCCAGGCTTCCGGTGCCGCACCGTCGAACACGAAGACAACGGATTCCATCCGGGGGGCAAACAGTGCGGCGACGCCCGCAGCCGACCGGATCGCGCGGTTGGCCTGCTCGACACTCATGGCGAGCGCGTCGCGGGAAAACTCGGTCGCGCCGGGGCCGGAATACTCGAACTGCATCGACAGAGAAAACCCGCCGCCGGCCGGCTGGTTGATCCACACATCCGGTTCGGCATCCAGCGCGGACAGGCCGGGAATCTGGGTGATACGCCCCATGGCATCCAGCGCGAACTGCCGGGTCTCGCCGTCATGATCGTACCACATGCGGATATCCTCGGGCGGTATGCCCTCTGCCGAGATCACCACATAGGCCATCCGGAAATGGCTGCGTTCGGCTTGCGGAATGTCGAGATAGCTTTCCAGGTGCGGAAAGAAGCGCGGCAGGGGGCCAGCGACGCGTTCAACCTCGCTGGCCGTATCGTCCGCGGCGGCGGGCGCCACGCTCAGGAGCGCGGCGCCAACCATGGCAAGGATGCTGCGCATCATTCTTCGGTGGCTTCAGACGCTGAAGCCGGCTTGCGGAACAGAAGGGTCATGCGATCGCTTTCGCCGATCGCGTCAAAATGTTCGCGATCGAAATCCTCGTAGCCTTCATCGCCTTCCTGCGGTGAGCGGCGCACCGGCGGCAGGGTCCAGACACCCAGCGGGTGATCGGCCGTGTCGGCCGGGTTGGCGTTGATTTCCGACGTGTCGACCAGTTCGAACCCGGCTTCCTCGGCCATGGCGATCACATAGGCCTGCTGTACATAGCCATTGGCCGACATCGGATCCTGCTCGCGCGAGGAGGGCAGGCGGTGTTCCACGACACCCAGCACGCCGCCCGGGCGAAGGGCGTCGTAGAATTCCGCGAATGCGCGTTCGGCAAAGCCGTTATTCATCCAGTTGTGGACGTTGCGGAAGGTCAGCACGGCGTCCGCGCTGCCGTCTTCCATGTCCAGACCGCCATCGGCACTGAAGTTCACCAGCTGCGGCTCGCCGTACAGGGCGTTGTTCTCGATACGGGTTTCGAACGCGGCGCGCGAACGCTGCTGGTAGTTGCTGGCAGCGTCTGCCGGGAAGTGTGCGGCGACATAGGTCCCGCCATTCGCAGCGATCCACGGGCCCAGCACATCGCTGTACCAGCCGCCGCCCGGCCAGATCTCCACGACGGTGGAGCTGGGGTCGATCTGGAAGAATTCCAGCGTTTCGCGCGGGTGGCGCCATTCATCGCGTGCGGCCGCCTCACCCCGCCAGTCACCGGCCAGGACGGTCTCGATGTCGGAATAATCCGGCGCGGGTGCTGTTTCGGTTTCCGGCGCGGCAGCCGTTTCGGCGGCGGTTTCCGGTGCAGCCGCTTCGGTATCCGTGTCCGTATCGGTCTGCGAATTTCCGCAGGATACCAGCAACATCGAGCCGCCGAGAAGGGCGGCGAGGGCCTTGGTGCGCATATGGAATTCTCCCTGTCTCCGTTGTCCTGTCCTAGCCAAGCCCGCGCGGCGGCGCAATTGCTTCGCTCGGGGCTTGCGAAATCGTGATCGCCTCCCCAACTAGTCTGCGCAGGTTGCCGCAACGGGACCTGCGGACCTGCCACGGCCAGTGTGCGTGGCGGTCCCCGTCAACCGTCCGGCCCGTCCGGACCTGTTTATCGCTCTGAAGGAGGATGGACTGTTATGCGTACTGTTGATTTTACCCCGCTCTACCGTTCGATCGTCGGTTTCGACCGCCTGGCCGACATGATGGACTCGGCCACCAAGATCGAATCCCAGGGCTACCCCCCTTACAACATCCAGCACGTTGCCGATGACGAGTATCAGATCGAGCTCGCCGTTGCCGGTTTCGGTGAGGAAGACCTCACCGTGGAAGTCCAGGAAAACGTGCTGACCGTGTCCGGCCGGATTGCCGAGAAGACCGACGCCGACGAACGCCGCTTCGTGCATCGTGGTATCGCCGAGCGCGCCTTCGAGCGCCGCTTCCATCTGGCTGACCATGTCGAAGTGACCGAGGCCGGTCTGAAGAATGGCCTGCTGACGATCCGTCTGGTCCGCGAAATCCCCGAGGCCGCAAAGCCGAAGCGGATCGAGATCAAGGCCGGGTCCGGCAAGACCAAGGCGAAGCTGATCGAGGGCGGCAAGACGAAGGCTGCCTGATCGCTTCTGCACTTACGATTATCCCCCGAATGACTGGGCGGCGGACATCTGTCCGCCGCCCTTTTTATTGCCGGGATCGGGATGAAGGCGGCAGGTCAGGCCGCGTTGAGATCCACCGCACCTTCGATCGAGGCCACCTGCTCCAGGAAACGTTCGTCGAAGGATGTGCCGGTAAAACAGGATCCGCCGAACAGGGCGCGGCGCGCATCGGATCCGTCCAGATGCGCGTAGGAAAAGTCCGCGCCGGTGGCTTTCACCTGGCGCAGGTCGGCGCCGCGAAAATCGGTATAGCGTGCGCGGGTGCCCGCCAGCGAGGCCGGCAGGATGCGGTTGCCTTCCAGCAGCAGCGGTCCCAGCTGGCAGTCGCGCAGGTCGGCATTGGACAGATTGGCGCCGGTCAGGTCGGCGCCGCGCAGGTCGGCGCCGCGCAGCGAGACCATGCGCAGGTCGGCTTTTTCAAGCCGTGCGCCCTGCAGCTGCGCGCCTTCCAGGTCGAGCCCGTAAAGCGTGGCGCCGCGGGCGTGGAAGGCGGTCAGTGTCTTGCCGGCCAGCGAGGTCAGTCCGCGCAGATCGGTGCCGTCGAACAGGGACGGTTTGCCTTCGCGACCGTTCGTCTCGCACCACTTCATGTGCTCGGCGATCTGGTTGGCGACCGGGTTGTCGAGCGTGTTCGCGTCGATCCCGACCGGTGCCTCGGTCAGGGCGCCATCCGTGCGCATCCGGTCCTTCTTGGCCATCAGCGTCTTGGTGCCGATCAGGACGGAATTGGTGAAATCGGTATCAGTCAGGTCGGCGCCGGACAGGTCGGCGCCTTCCAGATTTGCGCCCTGGAAGGACGAGCCGCGCAGATTGGCGCGGATCATCCGCGTGCCCAGCAACATCGCGTCGGTGAAGTCGGATTTCTGTGCCGTGATCCCGGCCATCTTCGAGCGGGACAGGTTTGCGCCCGTGAAGTTGGCCTTGTCTGAGTCATTGCCCTGGGTCTTGTGGGTGAGAACCGCGAGACCCTTTTCCTTGTCGATCTGGGCGATCGCGCCCTCGCGCAGGTCGGCCTCGGTGAGGTCGGCGCCGGTCAGGTTCGCACCGCGCATGATCGCGCCGCGCAGATCGGCCCGGCGCAGGCAGGCGCCTTCCAGGCTGGCGCGACGCATGTCTGCGGCAAAGAAGATCGCGCTGTTCAGCGTGGCGCCGGACAGGTTGGCACCGCGCAGGACGGCGCCGGAGAAATCGGCATCGGACAGGTCGCGGTTCGACAGGTCGAGATTTTCAACGACGCAATAGGCAAAGCTCGCACGGGCGCCGCCGGCCTTGCCGGACCACAGACGCTCATGCCGTTCGCAGATCATGTCGACCTGCGCCTGGTTCAACGTCTTGAATTCGATTTTCCGCCCTTGCATTCGCAGGTCCTGTCGGTGGAGACACCAGAGAACCACGCTAGCGCGGGAGAGTTAATACACGGTGTCGCGGCTGTGTTCGGCCCGGCGGGCAAGGCCCCGGTCGACCAGGTCTCGGGCGAAATTTGTATCCGGTGCGATCCGGACACGGGAAAAGCCCTGCTCTCCCAGCTGTTTGAGCGCGGCATCCAGCTCGGCAACCGGGAGCGGGTCCAGCCCGGTTTCATAACCGGCAGTCCGGCTGTCGGCGAAGAGCAGGGGGCGGCCGGTTTCCAGGCGGTGGAAGAAGGCCTCGTAGAGGGCCTGCGCGTCGGCCTCGCCCGGGCCGGTGACAACCGCGATGCCGGCGGCTTCCAGCATGGCGGCGCCGCGTCCGGCAACTTCGTGATAGCGGTCGAGACAGGCGATGACGACGCGCGCGATACCGGCCTCGATCAGGCCGAGGGCGCAGGGGGGCGTGCGGCCGTAATGCGCGCAGGGCTCTAGCGTGACATAGGCGGTACATCCGTGCGCCATGGCAGCCGCATGGGTCAGCGCGACGCGTTCCGCATGGGGACGTCCGCCATCGGCCGTTGCTCCGGTCGCGACGATCTGGCCGTCTTTCACCAGGACACAGCCGACCGCCGGGTTCGGCGCGGTACGTCCCAGCTGACCGCGGGCCAGCGCCAGGGCCAGGCCCATGAAGCGGCGGTCGGCGACGCTGGTCATGATCAGGGCAGGGGCGGCAGGGGCTGGGCGCGGCTCTCATCGAGATAGCGCGCGCCGAGAATCGTGGTGCCGTCCTCGGCGAGATCGATCAGCAGCGGATTGCCGGTCGGGATCTCGACCTCCATGATTTCCGCATCGCCGACCCGGAACAGGAGTTTCACCAGGGCGCGCAGGCTGTTGCCGTGGGCGGCGACGGCGATGGTCTCGCCCTTCTTCAGGTGCGGCAGGATTTCCGACGTCCAGTAGGGTTCGACGCGGTCGAGGGTCAGCTTGAGGCTCTCTGCGGCCGGCAGGAGTTCACGCGGCACATCGGCATAGCGGTCGTCATTGGCCGGGTGGAATTCGTGATCCTCGGCGACGGGTGGCGGCGGTGTGTCGAAGGAGCGGCGCCAGATCTTCACCTGGTCGGCGCCGTGTTTCGCGCGCGTCTCGTCCTTGTCGAGACCGGCCAGGGCGCCATAGTGCCGCTCGTTGAGACGCCAGGATTTCTCGACCGGAATCCACAGCCGGTCCAGGCCTTCCAGGGTGAAGTTCAGCGTCCTGATCGCCCGTTTCAGCACCGAGACATAGGCGCGTTGCGGCTTGAAGCCCGCCTTCGCCAGAAGCTCGCCGGAGCGGCGGGCCTGGGCGACGCCTTCATCGGTCAGGTCGACATCGACCCAGCCGGTGAAGCGGTTCTGCAGATTCCATTCGCTCTGGCCGTGCCGGATGAGGGCGAGTTGCGGCATGTCAGTCTCCTCTTGCAGCGTCTGCGGGCGGTGCCGGCGCAGCGATAGCCCGCCCGCCGCGTGCGGGCAAGGCGCGGCGCCCGCGACAGTCGTCACCGACAAAGTCGGGCATGGGCAAGTCCTGCGCCTTGTGGTATAAAGCCTCCAGTAGTTCCGGGTTTGCGTTTCAGGGATCGTCCCTGCCGGGCCGTCACCTGTCATTGCAGTCCTGCAAGGCCTTTCTGGAAGGCTTGCCGATCCGGCAGATATCGCGGCGTCACGAATGCCTGGTCCCTCTCCGTCCCCCTTACGGACCACGCGACAACGCCGCTCTGGCCGCGCACGTCTCTTCCCCGGACGTGCGCGGTTCTGGTATGGGAGCGCACCTGACCTGTCCGCCCAGCGCTCGCCCGAGGAAATCCCATGCCCGAGTTCGACCCCGCCGCATCGGCCCGCCGTGTCATTGAAACCGAGCGGGACGGGCTGGACCTGCTGGCCGGATCGATCGGCGAGACCTTTGTCGCGACGGTAAACCGGATCGCCGAGATGAAGGGGCGGGTTATCTGCGCCGGGGTGGGCAAGTCCGGCCATGTGGCGCGCAAGATCGCCGCGACGATGGCCTCGACCGGCACGCCCGCCTACTACGTCCACCCCACCGAGGCGAGCCATGGCGATCTCGGCATGATCGGCGAGCAGGACGCCGTGCTGGCGCTGTCGAAATCGGGCGAGACGAAGGAATTGGGCGATCTGATCGCCTATTGCCGCCGCTTCGGTGTGCCGCTGGTCGCCATGACCACAAAGGCCGACAGCACGCTGGGCCGGGCGGCGGATTATCTGCTGGCGGTTCCCGATGCGCCGGAAGCGTGTGGCGAGACCCGGGCGCCGACCACCTCGACGACGCTGATGATGGCGCTGGGCGATGCCCTGGCCGTTGCCTTGCTCGAAACGCGCGGCTTCACGGCTGCCGACTTCCGCACCTTCCATCCCGGCGGCGCGCTGGGCGCGGCGCTCGCATCGGTCGCCGATGTCATGCATGCCGGCGATGCCGTGCCGCTGGCATCCCAGGTGGCACCGATGAGCGAAGTGCTGATCGAGATGACGGCAAAGAGTTTCGGCTGTGTCGGCCTGCTGGACGATACGGGCCGCCTCGCCGGCATCATCACCGATGGCGATCTGCGCCGTCACATGGGCAATGACCTGGTCAACCGCCCGGCGCATGATGTGATGACGCGCAATCCGAAAACCGGACGCAGCGAGGCGCTGGCCGCCGACGCCTTGCGGGAAATGACCGCGGGGTCGCTGAAAATCACCCAGCTCTTCATTGTCGACGATGCCCACAAGCCGGTCGGCATCCTGCACCTGCACGACCTGCTGCGTGTCGGCCTGAGCTGATACGCAGCCGGCCCCGGGGCGAGAACAGGACTGTTTCCACTCGCGAATTGCGCTAGCACAGTCGACTGACAGGCAGGGGAGAGGTTCATTGACGATCCTGGTGACCGGCGCGGCCGGCTTCATTGGATATCATGCCAGCGCGGCCTTGCTGGCGGCGGGTGAGCAGGTTGTCGGTATCGACAATCTGAACGCCTACTACGACCCGGTCCTGAAACAGGCGCGTCTTGCGCGCCTTGAACGGCATGAGGGTTTCCGCTTCGAGCGGCTCGACCTTGCCGACGATGCCGCCCTGATGGCACTGGTCGAGCGTGAGCGTCCCGATCGCATCCTGCATCTCGCGGCCCAGGCCGGGGTGCGTTATTCACTGGAAAACCCCTTCGCCTATGCCCGCTCCAACCTGCTCGGCCATCTGGCAATCCTGGAGGCGGCGCGGCGGCTGGGCGACGATCTGAGCCATCTCGTCTATGCATCCTCCAGCTCGGTCTATGGCGAAACGGCAAGAGTTCCCTTCGCTGAAGCCGATGCATCGGAAACGCCGGCCTCGCTCTACGCCGCCACCAAGCGCGCCGACGAGCTGATGAGCGCATCCTACAGCTCACTCTACGGCATTCCGGCAACGGGGCTGCGCTTCTTCACGGTCTACGGTCCCTGGGGACGGCCGGACATGGCCTACTGGCTGTTCGCCGATGCCATGCTGTCGGGCCGTGCGATCAAGGTCTTCAACAATGGCGATATGGAGCGGGACTTCACCTATATCGACGATATCGTCGAGCCGCTCTGCCGTATCCTGGCCGACGCTCCCGCGCGTGGCCGTCATGCGGTCTACAATATCGGCGGTTCGTCGCCGGTGCGGCTGATGGACATGATCGAGACTCTGGAGCGCGCGCTGGGGCTGACGGCCGAGAAGATCATGCTGCCCATGCAGCCCGGCGATGTCACCCGTACCTTTGCCGATACCACAAAGCTGGAAGCCGATTATGGCTACAAGGCGACGACCCGTCTGGAGGACGGTTTGCCGCGTTTTGCGGACTGGTACCGGAAGTGGCGCGAGGGGACGGTCTGAGCCGAGGAGCCCAGAACAGGATCGTTTCCTGCGGAATCGCCCCTGCTCCGGAATCCTGAGCGGTCGCGTGATCGAACCGGTGAACCGGTTCCCACTTTACCTGGTCACGCTTTAGCCGAAATCCTTCAGCATGGCGCGGGCGGCTTCGCCATGCTCCGGATCGGATGTGGCGTAGGCGAGATTGGCGCGGAAATAGCCCAGCTTGCTGCCGCAGTCATAGGACGTGCCGTCATATTCCAGGGCGTGGAAGTCCTGGCTGTCCATCAGGCGCACCATGGCATCGGTCAGCTGGATCTCGCCGCCGGCCCCGGCGGCCTGGTCTTCCAGCAGCGGGAAGATTTCCGGCTGCAGGATATAGCGGCCGGTGATGAAGAGGTTCGACGGCGCGCTCTCGCGCGGCGGTTTCTCGACCATGCCCTTCATCTTCATCAGCGGACCGGACCGGTCGACCGGATCGATGACGCCATAGGCGGACGGGTCTTCGCAGGGCTCGACGGCGATCACATTGCCGCCAACCCTGTCATAGGCGTCGACCATCTGCGCCAGGCAGCTCCTGGCGGACTTGACCAGCATGTCGGGCAACAGGATCGCAAACGGCTCCTGCCCGATGATGTCGCGGGCGCAGGCGATAGCGTGGCCCAGGCCCAGCGGGGCCTGCTGGCGCACGAAGCTCATCGAGCCCGGCGCCGGCCGGATGCGTTCGAGTTCCTGCAGGATGGTGGTCTTGTTCTTTTCGCGCAGCGTGTCCTCGAGCTCGTAGGCGCTGTCGAAATAATCCTCGATGGCCGACTTGTTCCGGCCTGTCACGAAGACGAAATGCTCGATTCCGGCGGCGCGGGCTTCGTCGACCACATACTGGATCGCCGGCCGGTCGAAGACGGGCAGCATTTCCTTGGGGATGGATTTGGTCGCCGGCAGGACCCGCGTTCCCAGCCCGGCCACGGGCAGAACGGCTTTGCGAATTGGCGACATGTCTTCCCCCGAACGCTGTCAGAACCCTGAGCGAGTTCCAACGCCTAGCCCATGGAAGCGGGACCGTCCAGCGCACCGATTCACTTCGCGTAAGGCACAAGTTTATATATATGAGACCGGGAACAAAGAGGGCGGCCTGATGGGCAAGAAGTATTTCGGCACGGACGGCGTCCGCGGTCTGACGAACACATTCCCGATGACGGCGGAAACGGCTCTGCGCCTGGGCATGGCAGCGGGCAAGCATTTCGTGCGCCACTCAGGGCGCCATTCGGTGGTGATCGGCAAGGATACCCGCCTGTCCGGCTATATGATCGAGTCGGCGCTGGTCGCCGGTTTCACCTCGGTCGGCATGGATGTCTTCCTGTTCGGCCCGCTGCCGACACCGGCCGTGGCGCTGATGACCCGCTCGCTGCGGGCCGATCTCGGGGTGATGATCACGGCCTCGCACAACCCCTATCATGACAATGGCATCAAGCTGTTCGGCCCGGACGGCAACAAGCTGGACGACAAGGCCGAGCTGAAGATCGAAAAGCGCATGGACGGAAGCCTGACCGACGATCTGGCCAAGCCGGCCGATCTGGGCCGGGCCAAGCGGATCGACGACGCACAGGCGCGCTATATCGAGATCGTCAAATCGACCTTCCCGCGCGCCCAGCGCCTGTCCGGTCTCCGCCTGGTGCTCGATTGCGCCAATGGGGCCGCCTACAAGGTGGCGCCGGATGTGCTGTGGGAGCTGGGTGCTGACATCATTCCCATCGGGGTCGAACCGAACGGTTTCAATGTGAACGAGGAATGCGGCTCGACGGCGCCGGCTCGCCTGTCCAAGGAAGTCGTGAAATACCGGGCCGATCTGGGTATTGCGCTGGATGGCGATGGCGACCGGCTGATCCTGTGTGACGAGAAAGGGCGCGTGATCGACGGCGACCAGATCCTCGGCCTTCTGGCGCGTCACTGGAAAGAACAGGGCGAGCTGAGTCAGAACGCGATCGTCGCCACGGTGATGTCCAATCTGGGTCTGGAACAATACCTGTCCGGAATCGGGCTTTCGCTGGAGCGCACCAAGGTCGGTGACCGCTATGTCACCGAGCGCATGAAGCAAACCGGTATCAATCTGGGCGGCGAAGCCTCCGGCCATATCGTGATGCCCGACCATGCGCCGACAGGCGACGGCCTGATCGCGGCATTGCAGGTCCTGCGTGTGCTCAACGAGAGCAAGAAGCGCGCAAGCGAGCTCCTCAAGGTCTTCGATCCTGCGCCGCAGCTGCTCGAGAATGTCCGCATCAAGAAGGGCGTTGCTCCACTGGAGACAGAGGCGGTCAAGAAGGCGATCGAGGCGGGCGAAAAGCGTCTGGGCAATGATGGCCGCGTCCTGGTGCGCGCCTCCGGTACCGAGCCGGTGATCCGGGTCATGGCCGAGGGCGATGAAGCCAAGATCCAGCTGGTCGTTGGCGATATTCGCGCCGCGATCGAGGACGCCGTGAGCTGACGGGCAGAAAATGCTGTACCTCGTCGGCCTTCGGCCTTGCGCCGCCGCATAGGCTCGGCGATACCGGGGCCGACCAGAATAGGAGTGGCGCATGCGCGTGGCGATGATCGGAACGGGCTATGTCGGACTGGTGTCGGGGGCCTGTTTCGCCGACTTCGGACATGAGGTCGTGTGTGTCGACAAGGATGCGTCCAAGGTCGAGATGCTCAAGTCCGGCGGGATCCCGATCTACGAGCCGGGCCTGGACCTTCTGGTCGAGCGCAATGTGCGCGAAGGCCGCCTGAGCTTCACCCAGGATCTCACCGACGCCGTGCGCACGGCCGATGCGGTTTTCATTGCGGTGGGCACACCGTCGCGCCGCGGCGATGGTTATGCCGATCTCAGCTATGTCTATGCGGCCGCCAAGGAAGTGGCCGAGGTGATGGACGGCTATACGGTCGTGGTCACGAAGTCGACGGTGCCGGTGGGCACGGGCGATGAGGTCGAACGGATCATCCGCGAAACCCGTCCGGATGCCGATTTCGCCGTCGTCTCCAATCCGGAATTCCTGCGCGAAGGCGCGGCGATCGACGATTTCAAGCGACCGGACCGCGTTGTCGTCGGCACCAATGACGATCGCGCCCGCACGCTGATGCGCGAGCTGTACCGCCCGCTCTTCCTCAACGAGACGCCGATCGTGTTCACGGCTCGGCGTACCTCGGAACTGATCAAGTATGCCGCCAACGCCTTTTTGGCGATGAAGATCACCTTCATCAACGAGATCGCGGACCTGTGCGAACATGTCGGAGCGAATGTCCAGGAAGTCGCCAAGGGCGTGGGGCTGGACAACCGGATCGGCGGCAAGTTCCTGCATGCCGGCCCGGGCTATGGCGGGTCGTGCTTCCCCAAGGACACGCTGGCCCTGACGCGCACGGCCCAGGATGCCGGTTCGCCGCTGCGCCTGATCGAGACGGTGGTCGAGGTCAATGATGCGCGCAAGCGGGCGATGGCCGACAAGGTGATCGCGGCCTGCGGCGGCGATGTGAAGGGCAAGACGATCGCCGTGCTCGGCGTGACCTTCAAGCCCAATACCGACGATATGCGCGAGGCGCCGAGCCTGGAAATCATCCCGGCCCTGCAGAAAGCCGGCGCGACGATCCGCGCCTTCGATCCGGCCGGCACGGTCGAGGCGGAAAAACTCCTGTCAAATGTCGAGTTCGTTTCCGGCCCCTATTTCTGCGCCGAGGGTGCCGATGCGCTGGTCATCATCACCGAATGGAACGAGTTCCGCGCACTGGACCTGCCGCGCCTGAAGGCGACCATGAAGGCGCCGGTCCTGGTCGATCTGCGCAATATCTACACGCATGACCAGGCCGGGAATGCGGGATTCGAATATACAAGCGTGGGCCGGCCGCACGGCTAGCCGCTTAAAACCTGTTCCGGGGAGATATCATGACCGCCAAGCCGCACGCCGCGCTGACGCCCAATAGCTGGGCGTTCGAGAATGAAGCCCTGATCAAGCCGACGGGCTTTCGCGAATACGATGCGCGCTGGTGGTTCGGCCATCCCGGTTCCGACCAGGCACCCGATCTAAATCTCTATGGCGTCCAGACGCTGGGGATGGGGCTGGGCACGCTGATCCACGAACTCGGTGTCACGCCGAAGATCGTTGTCGGCCATGATTTCCGCTCCTACTCGCTGAGCGTGAAACAGGCGCTGGAAGTCGGCCTGATGGCGGCCGGGGTCGAGGTGCACGATATCGGCCTCGCCCTGTCGCCGGTGGCCTATTTCGCCCAGTTCGATCTGGACATTCCGTGCGTCGCAATGGTCACGGCGAGCCATAATTCCAACGGCTGGACCGGTGTGAAGATGGGCGCCCAGCGACCGCTCACCTTCGGTCCGGACGAGATGAGCCGGCTGAAGGAAATCGTGCTCAATGGCGATGCGAAGACGCGCGCCGGAGGCGGTTATGTCCGCCAGGCGGGTGTTGCCGAACGCTATCTGGCCGATGTTGCCGAAGGCGTCTCGCTGAGCCGTCCGGTCAAGGTTGTTGCCGCCTGCGGCAATGGCACGGCCGGCGCTTTCGCGCCGCAGGCCCTGCGCGCGATGGGTGCCGAGGTAATCGAGATGGACTGCGAGCTCGACCACACCTTCCCGCGCTACAATCCCAACCCGGAAGACATGAAGATGCTGCACGCCATGCGCGATGCGGTGCTGGAACATGGCGCCGATGTCGGGCTGGGTTTCGATGGCGACGGCGATCGCTGCGGCGTGATCGACAATGAGGGCGAGGAGATCTTCGCCGACAAGATCGGCCTGATGCTGGCGCGCGACCTGGCGCCGCTGCATCCCGGCTCGACCTTTGTGGTCGATGTGAAATCGACGGGCCTCTTCACCATCGATCCGGTGCTCAAGGAACACGGCTGCAAGACCGATTACTTCAAGACCGGCCACTCCTACATCAAGCGCCGCTCTAAGGAGCTCGGCGCACTGGCCGGGTTCGAGAAGTCCGGACACTTCTTCCTGCAGCCGCCGATCGGCCGCGGGTATGACGACGGCCTGGTCGCGGCGCGCGCCGTGCTGCAGATGCTCGACCGCAATCCGGACCGGTCGATGGCCGATCTGCGCCGGGCCCTGCCCGTCAGCTATGGCTCGCCGACCATGTCGCCGGCCTGCGATGACGAGAAGAAATACGATGTCGTCGCACGCATCGTGAAGGTCTTCGAGGACAAGAAGGCCGCGGGCGAACAGGTGGCCGGCCGCGCGATTGCCGATATCAACACCGTCAATGGCGTGCGCTTCTCGCTGGCCGATGGTGCCTGGGGCCTGGTGCGCGCCTCGTCGAACACGCCGAACCTGGTGGTGGTGATCGAAAGCCCGAACTCGAAAGAGGATGTGGCGGCGATCTTCGCCGGGATCGAAGGCGTGCTGGCGCAATTCCCCGAAGTCGGCGCCTTCGACCAGACGCTCTAGCTGTAGCGCGCGTCGATCACGGCGTGCAGTCCGGCGTGCCAGTCACCCGGGCCGACATGCCAGACGCGCTGGAGACGCGAGGCGTCGAGCCTTGTGTCGAGCGGGCGCTCGGCCGGTTGCGGCCAGTCGCTGGAGGCGATTTCCGTGATATCCGCGGGGGCCGGCAGGCGGTCACCGGCCAGGGCGGCGGCGGCGCGGGCGAAGTCGGCCCAGTTGACGTGACGTCCGCCGCAATAATGGAACACGCCGGCCGTACCCTCATGCGCTGACGGGTGCGCGTGCGACAGTTTCAGAAGATCGCGCGCCAGATCGCCGGCCCAGGTGGGGGCGGAATACTGGTCGGCGACGATCTTCACCGGCTGGCCCTGTTCGAGCCGGCCGAGAATCGCCTTCAGGAAGGATCCGCCTTCTGCGTCGAACAGCCAGGCGACCCGCAGCGTCACCGCGTCGGGATGGGCCTCGGCCAGCGCGCGTTCGCCGGCCAGCTTGCTCTCGCCATAGACGTTGAGCGGCCGGGTGGTTGCCGTCTCGTCGAGCGGGGCGGGCGCCTTGCCGTCGAAGACATAGTCGGTGGAGATGTGGAAGAAGGGCAGTTCGCGTTCGGCTGCGGCGGCGCCCAGGCGGGCAACGGCCTCGCAGTTGAGCGCCATGGCGCCGTCGCGCGCGGTTTCCGCACCGTTCACATCGGTCCAGGCCGAGGCATTGATCACGGCACGCGGCGCGACATCGTCGAACAGGGCGCCGGCATCGCCGGTCAGGGCGTCGAACCGGTCGCGCCCCGCTGTCACGACATCGCCGCCGCCGGCCCCGGCCAGGGCGCGGGCCAGCTGGCCGCTGGCGCCGATCACCAGGACAGGGCGCGACGCCTGTGTCATGCCGGCAGGCCGAGGCGTTCCTGGCGGTAGACGCCCTCCTGGATCGGCCGCCACCAGGCCTCGTGGTCCAGATACCAGTCGACGGTCTGTGCCAGCCCGGTCTCGAAATCGAGCGAGGGCGACCAGCCCAGCTCGTCCTGCAGTCTGGAACTGTCGATGGCGTAGCGGGCGTCATGGCCCGGGCGGTCGGTGACGAAGCGGATCAGTTCGCGGCGCGAGACCCCGCCGGGGCGGCGGTCGTCGACGATGTCGCAGATCGCCTGCACCACATCCAGATTGGTGCGTTCGGCATTGCCGCCGATGCAATAGGTCTCGCCGGCGCGGCCACGCTCGACAATGTCGATCAGGGCGCGGGCGTGATCGTCGACGAACAGCCAGTCGCGCACATTCGATCCGTCGCCATAGACCGGCAGGTCCTTGCCGGCGAGCGCATTGAGGATCATCAGCGGGATCAGCTTTTCCGGGAATTGCCGCGGCCCGTAATTGTTCGAGCAGTTCGACACCAGGATGTTCAGCCCGTAGGTGCGGCCCCAGGCGCGGGCGAGATGGTCGGACGCGGCCTTGGACGCCGAATAGGGCGAGGACGGATCATAGGCGGTCGTCTCGCAGAACAGGCCCTCGGCGCCGAGCGAGCCGAACACCTCGTCGGTCGAGACATGCAGGAAGCGGAAGGCCCCGGCCTTGTCCGCCGGCAGGCTGTCGCGCCAGGCGCGGGCGGCTTCCAGCAGGGTGAACGTGCCCATCACATTCGTGTCGACGAAAATGCCGGCGCCGGTGATCGAACGGTCGACATGGCTTTCCGCCGCCAGGTGCATCACGGCATCCGGGCGCGCCGTCTCGAAAGCCGCCTTCACGGCCCCGGCGTCGCGGATATCGGCCTTCACCAGCGTATAGCGCTCGTGCCCGTCCAGCGCGGCCAGCGAGGCCGGCGCGGCGGCATAGGTCAGCACGTCCAGATTGGTGACCGTCCAGCCCTGATCCACCAGGCGCAGGCACAGGGCCGATCCGATGAAACCGGCGCCGCCGGTGACGAGTACGCGTTTGCTCATGTCTGCTCCCATCCCTGCGGGAAAATACGGCCATTGCGGGCCTGATGCTCGGCCAGGCGCGGTGCCTGCGCGTCCTTACCAGACAGCACCGGGTCTTGCACGCCCCAGTCGATGCCCAGATCCGGGTCGTCCCAGGCGATCGAACCGTCGTGTTCGGCCGAATAGTATCCGGTCACCTTGTAGAGCATGTGCACATCCGGCGTGCGGGTGACGAAACCGTGCAGGAAGCCCGGCGGCACCCACAGCTGAACCCCGGTCTCGCGCGAGAGTTCCACGGCAAGGTGCTGTCCGTATGTGGCCGAGCCTTCGCGGATATCGACGATGATATCGGTCACCGCGCCGGTGATCACCGAGACCAGCTTGCCCTGCGCCATCGGCGGGGCCTGGTAGTGCAGGCCGCGCAGCGTGCCGGGCCGGGCGGTGAAGGAGAGGTTGTCCTGCACGAAGCGCACATCCAGCCCGGCCTCGTCGGCCAGCCGCCGCGCATTCCAGTGCTCGCAGAACCAGCCCCGGTCGTCGCCGAAGCGGGGCGGGGTGAACAGGAGCGGGCCGTCAATGGCGAAGCGTTCGATCTGCATGGTGTTCCGGTGATTGGAGGGTGTCAGTCGGCATCGATCGGTCCATAGCCCAGCTTCTCGCGCCAGGGCTGCAGGATCGGGATGATCGGCTCGAGATGTTCGCGATACCGGCGCCAGCGCGCCCGGGACGTGGTATAGAGCGGCTGTATGACCTGTGTCGCACTCGGCGTGTTGATCCGGCCCCGGCTGCGGGCGGTCTCGATATAGTTCGTGACGCGCTCGTCCCACGGAATGCCGAGACGGTCGAGCACAGGGCGGACCTGGCTTTCATGATCCTCGATCAGGCGTTCGTACTGCACGACGACCGGGTCGATGCCCAGAATGTCCACGGCCCTGAACCACAGCCTCATGACACGATCATAGAGCCGGGCCGCCATGACGATGTCCGTGAAATGCATCATGGGCGGGTTCAGATCGAAGTCCTGCATGAAGCAGGACAGGACCGAATCCAGCGGATCGCGCTGGGCGAAGATGAATTTGCCGTTCGGGAACATGTATTTCAGGTGGTTGGCATAGGCGAGATTGAGCGGGAGCTTGTCGATATTCACCCGCTTCTCGCCGGGCGCGTATTCGGACAGGGATTCCATCTGCCTGAAATAGATGTCGCGAAGCATCGCCCGTTCAGAGCCGAAGAAACTTGCAGCCACGTCCCGGCGGTTGGTCTGTGAGGGCAGGCCGTTGCGGCGGGCCTGTTCGGGGAATACGTGGGCCAGAAGCGGCTTTTCCTCGAACACTTCGACATCGGGATGCGAGCGCAGGATTGTGTCGAGCAGGGTCGTGCCGGACCGCGGGAAGCCGACAATGAAGCCCATCACCGGGGCATCGGCGGGTTCGTCCCAGGAGCGGGCATGGATGGAATCGTCCGCGGATACCCGGTCCAGCCACTCGCTGCAGATATCGAGGCGGTGGGTATAGTCTTCGGCGCGAACGACGCCGCGGCCGCGCTCGAAATCAGCTGCCAGGCGGTTGCCGTGTGTGAAGGCGTGGAAGGCCTCGTCATGGCGGCCGAGCTTGTCGCAGACCCGGCCGAGGGTCATGGCGATGTGGCGGTTGATGTTGTCCGAGGCCTTCGGATCGTAATGCGGGATAAGACGGTCATAGGCGTCCTGGTGCCGGTTCCGGCGCGTTTCCAGTCGCGCAATCACGTGGGCACTGCGCCGCTCGGCCAGGGACACGCCGCGTGCTTCCGCTTCGGCAACGAGGCTCTCCATCGCGTCGGAATCGTTGAGCGTGTCGAAGAATGACAGGGCGGCCTGATAGGGATGCTCGCTGTCTGGCGCCAGTTCGATCGCCTTCATGAAGGCCTCGCGAGCCTCGTCGTCACGCCGGCTGGCCGACAGGGCGCCGCCCAGACCGGTGTAGACACCGGGATCGTCGGGGAAGGCCTTGACGCCGTCCCGGCCGAACTGGATGGCGTCCGCATATGCGCCGCCAAGAACGGCCATCTCGGCACCGCGACGGTAGAGGCGGGCATCGGGCCCAAGGCGGCGCAACCCGGCACGTACCGCATAGAGCGCAGCGTCGGTCTCGCCCATTGCACGATAGGTGTTGGCCTGGGTTGTCACCATGTCGACCGAGCCGGGCTCCAGCGCCATGATGTGATGCATGCACGCTTCGGCTTCGTGCAGACGCGACTGTGACATCATGACATTGTAGAGATGCAGCCAGGGGCGAGGGACGGCGGGGGCCTGCTGTGTCAGCAGGTTCGCGCGCTGCTCAAGTTCCTGCGAATTGTGTGCGGCGGCCAGCGTGTCGAGCTGTTGCATCCGGTCTCTGGGTACGGATTTGAGTGGCGCAACCGCACGGGCCGGTTCGATTTTCTCGCGCTTGAAACGGGTCAGCGCGTCATTCAGCTTGGGTGTTGCCCCCAGCAGCTGGATGCCGTCCAGCACGGCCCGGTGAGCCTCGCCCTTTCGGCCCAGCCGGTGAAGCGCCGTGATGCGGCTGATCCGGAACTGCTCATTCTTCGGCTGGAAGAGGATCGCCGTCTGGAACAATATCGCCGAGGCCTTGACGGCCTGCGGGTTATTGGTGTGCAGCAATGCGACGCCGAGATTATGCAGCGCAAACGCGTTGCGTGGCGAGAGGGCGAGTGCGGTGCGGAAGGACGAGATGGCGCCTTTCAGATTGTTGCCGCTGAGATGTTGAAGCCCGGCCCTGATGTGGCCGACAGCCTCCTCGTCGGGCGAGGTCTGCTTGAGGAAGGCAGCCTGAGACGCTTTTTGGGCCTTGCCGGGAATTTCGAACACCATTGCGTAGACTCCGCTGGAACACAGGTTCGATACCCATCCCCCGGGGAGGCGTCAAACATGCCCGGCTGCAGGAAAGCGTTTCGCGTCTCTCCTGCCGGATGTGGCTGTGCGCCACGGCTCTGCGGCAATTAACCACGCGGCATGTTTAACAGCTGCATTTCACCATTATCGGTCAAACCGTTGCAGGAAGGTGACAATGTGGCGCTTTTGGGGCGTCATCCCCGTGCGGGCGGCGTGCCGAGCCCCACTTTTTGGCTTGACCTGCGCTTGCCGACTGACTTAACTCCACCTTGTTCGGCGCTCTAGTGACTGAGGGGGCGTCTCCGCGGGTGCGTTTGGGACTGCGTTTCTAGCCTCATTCGTGTCCGCAATTCCTGGCAGCCATAGGCGCTGAACAGCCATGGCTAGAAATTTGTAGATGGGGGAACCCAGAAATGAAAATGACTAAGCTTCTTGTAGGTGCCGCTACGGCTGCTCTGCTCGCCGGCTCGGCGAGCGCCTACGACCTGGTCGCCGCGAACACCGGCGTTGCTTCGACGTCCACCTCGGGCTTCGAAGTTGAGGCCGCTGTCTCGCTCGCTGCCGAGCTGGACTTTGCAGCCGGCGCCCACAACGGCGACTTCGAGTTCTACATCGACCAGCAAACCGCCGGTACGTTCACGACGGACGACGTTCTGCTGACCGTCACCCTGACGAACGGCACGTTCGACCAGGCTGTGACCGTTGCCAACATCGACGCGGCCTGCGCTTCCGGCGCTTCCGTGTCGACGGGCGGCGCGGCTGGTTCGTCCTCGGTGGTTTTCCTCGTCTCCGGCATCGACGGTTGTGACGGCTCCGCTGCTGGTTTCCTTACCGGCGACGACTTCGGCTTCTCTCTGCCGATCGATCTGACCGGTGCTGGCGATCTGGGCATCTCCACCAACATGGTCACCGACTCCGGCTCCACCCCGGTTGACGGCGGCACGGCGACGCTCGGCTTCGTGTCCCTGGACGACGCCTATGACGTCAACATCCTGGCGTCCGGCACCGACTCGATCGCCGACCTGGATGCCAACCCGATCTACACCTCTTTCGACGGTGCAGGCGGCAACGGCATCATCGGTACGCTCGAGCTGGATTGTAACACGGCGATCGACATCGACCTGAACGGCACGGCTGTCGATTGTAACACCGACATCAACGCCATCACCGCGACCCTGTCCGGCGATGTGTCGGCCTTCACGGCTGGCGTCGACGTCGCTACCGTGATCGGCACGAACAATGTTGCTGAAGACGAGTCGACCGCTGACCTGTCTGGCCTTCTGGCTTCTGCCGGTTTCGGCCCGACCAACATCGAGCTGAACGAAGACGGCGACGTCATCAACCCGTCCGACTACACGCTCTCCGTGTCTGTCGACCTGGTTGCGGGCTTCATTGACGAGTCGGCCTTCAACGGCACGCTCGACTCCGTCGTTCGCGAAGGCACGACTGTTGTGGTTCCGTGGTTCGCTTCGGCTGCTATCGCTGCCGCGAACAACTCCACCAACGTGTTCCGCATCAGCAACATCTCCAGCGCCGACGCTCGCGTCTTCGTTGAAGTGCTGACGGCTTCGGACGGCACCTTCGTCGATCCGGGCATCGTGGAAACCGGTTCGCCGCTCTCCGCGAACGGTGAAATGGTCATGACGTCCGGCACCATCACCACGCTGCTGGCTGATGATCCGGGCCGCGCCGACCTGCGCATCACGATCGAGCAGACGGAAGACAACCTGACCTTCCGCCGCTTCGTGACGGCTCCGGACGGCTCGCTGACCGAAATGACGGTCGGTACGGTCGACCAGGACCTGGACGGCTAATCCGTCTCGGTTTCGAGAATCGGGAAAGGGCGGCTTCGGCCGCCCTTTCTTTTTGTCCGGATGCCGGCGGCTGCGGCCGTTGCCCGGACAGACCTGCCGGTCCTGCTGAAGCGGAACACTGTTTCTTTGCAACGTTCTCGTCTAGGCTCGCCGCCCTGAGGCGAGGGCGTAGCCGGCAACAAGGGCAGGACGTTCATGGACAATCGGCGTATCGGCGAGATCCTGCTTGAGGACAGCCATGTCACGGCAGAGGATGTCGAGGCCGCGGCGCGCTTCCAGGCAAAGGTCGGTGGCCTGTTCGGTCAGGCCCTGTTGCGCGTGGGTGCACTCTCCGAAGACGTGCTTCTGGCTGCGCTGTCGCGCCAGCTCGATTTCCCGGTTCTCGACATGGCGATACTGCCGGAAGAGCCGACGTCCTACCGCGCCGCTGCGGACCGGCTCGGTCTGGCAGCAGACTGGCTGCTGCAGCACGACACCGTGCTCTGGTTCGAAGCCAGGGATGAGCAAGCAGCTGAAAACGCTCCCTCTCCCTCGGGAGAGGGCCGGGGAGAGGGGGAAGACACCTCTCTGCGTTCAACGGGCCGGGACAGCCGGCATACCCCCTCATCCGTCCCTTCGGGACACCTTCTCCCCGGGGAGAAGGGGGAAGCTGGTGCTGACAACATGCTGTCGGGCAGCGCCGACCCCTATGCCGCCGAGCAGTTTCAGCCTGAAGCCGAACCGCCGCTGCTGAACGTTTTCGCCCGCGCCCCCTTGCATCCGCCGGTCCTTGAGGCACTCGAACGGGTCTGGCGCGGACCGGCTACTATGTGGCTGGGTCCGGCCCGCCTGCTCGACGGTGCGCTCGCCTCGCTCCGCTCGTCCGGACGTGTCGCCAGCGCCGACGATGCCGACGATCTTCACCGCCTGCGCGAGATGGCCGAGGAGGCCCCGGTCATCGATCTGGTCAACGGCATGTTCGAGGATGCGTTGCGCCAGGGCGCGTCGGACATCCACATCGAGCCTTTCGAAAACCATGTCCAGATCCGCTTCCGCATCGATGGCGTGCTGCGCACGGTCAATACGCTGCCGCGCAGCCGTTTCGATGCGGTGGCCTCGCGGGTGAAGCTCCTGTCCGGCATGGATATCGCCGAGCGCCGCCTGCCGCAGGACGGCCGCCAGTCGGTGCGCTTTGCCGGCCAGGACATCGATCTGCGGGTGTCCAGCCTGCCGGGTGCCTGGGGCGAGAGCATCGTGCTGCGTCTCCTGCGCAAGCAGCAGAGCCTGCCCAGCCTCGAGGGGCTGGGCCTGGAAGGCCGCTCGATGGAGGCCTTCCAGGCGCTGCTGGAAGAACGCAATGGCGTCATCCTGGTGACGGGCCCGACCGGCTCGGGCAAGTCGACCACGCTCTACCGGGGGCTGGAAGGCGTCAATGACGGCCAGCGCAAGATCATCACGATCGAGGACCCGGTCGAATACGACATGGACGGGATCACCCAGGTCCAGGCACGCGCCGATATCGGCTACACCTTTGCCCGCGGCCTGCGCGCCATCCTGCGCCAGGACCCGGACGTGATCATGATCGGCGAGATCCGCGACGGCGAGACCGCCGGCATCGCCGTGCAGGCCGCGCTGACCGGCCACCTGGTCTTCTCCACCCTGCACACCAATACCGCCCTGTCGGCGGTGGAACGTCTTGTCGATCTGGGCGTCGAACCGTTTCTGGTGTCCGCCTCGCTGCGCGGCCTCATGGGCCAGCGCCTGGTGCGCCGCCTGTGCGGCCATTGCAGCGTGCCCGCCGGTGCGGCCGCGATCGCCCACGGCGAGGCGCGGCTGGACGAGGCGCGCCGTGCCGGCGCCGACCTGCCGGACAGCGTCAAACAGCCGCACTGGCGCGAAGCGCGCGGCTGCGCGCACTGCTCCGGCACCGGCTATTCCGGCCGGGTCGCCGTGTTCGAGGTCGCCCGTTTCACCAATGCCGTGCGCCAGGCGATCAACGAGTCGCGGCCGGAAAGCGATCTCATCGCCGCGGCACGCCAGGACGGTTTCCTGACCATGTATGAGGACGCGCTGGTCAAGGCGGCGCAAGGCTATACCTCCACCGAGGAGGTGCTGCGCGTGCTCGGCCAGGCCTCGGCCGCCCATGCCTGAGACGGGCGGCAGGCACGGCATCCGCGATGACCGCCCCGTGCTGGTCGTCGGCATGCACCGCTCCGGCACGTCCTGCCTGGCGGGCTGCCTGGAAGCGGCCGGCCTCCATCTGGGCGAGGTGAATACCCAGGCGCCGCACAATCAGCGCGGCAATCGCGAGAACCTCGCCGTCATGCAGCTGCACGATGCCCTGCTGGAACGCCATGGCGCCGCCTGGGACCGGCCGCCTGCCTCGCCTGTCACCTGGACCGAAGCCGACCTGGCAGCCCTCTCCGATGCCACGGCTACGGCGGCTGCGCACACGCCCTGGGGCGGCAAGGATCCGCGCTCGCTTCTGCTGATCGAGGGCTGGTTCGCACGCTTCAGTCCGCGTTTCGTCGGCACCTACCGCCATCCCGACGCCGTGGTTTCCTCGCTGTGCACCCGGGCCAAGGCCTGGGGCCAGCCGATGGACCCCGACGCCGCACTGGACCTGTGGGCGGCCTATAACCGCGCGCTTTGCGCGCTGCGGCGGCAGCATGACTTCCCGATCGTGCGCTATGATATCGATGGCGGTCTCTATGTGGAGAAAGTCACGGCGATTGCCCGCGATCTGGGCCTGCCCCGTCCCGGGGCCGCCGGTCAGTTCTTCGACCGGGCGCTGAAGCACCAGGCGGCGTCGCGCCCGGTGCCGGCCGGGGTGGAGGACATCTGGCAGGAGCTCGAGCGCCATGCTGTCTAGGCCGCGCATCTCCGTCATCATCGTCGCCTACGACATGCCGCGCGAAGTGCCGCGCACGGTGCAGTCCTTCCTTGCGCCCTATCAGCAGGAGATGGCGCCGGGCGATATCGAGATCCTGGTGATGGAAAACGGGTCCAGCCGGCCTGTTCCCGAGGCCGTACGCGCCGGATGGCCGGCCAATGTGCGCTATTTCAATATCGAGAATGCGCCGGGATCGCCAGCGTATGCGCTCAATCTCGGCGTCGCCAGGGCACGCGGCAAATGGGTCTGCCCGGTGATCGACGGCGCCCGCATCGCCACACCCGGCATCCTGCGCAAGGCGATGCTGGCGGCGCGCCTGTCGGATTGTCCCGTGATCGCGACGATGGGCTATCACCTTGGCCATATCGTGCAGCAGGAGGCGGTGAAGCAGGGTTATGACGCGGCCACCGAGGACGCGCTGCTCGACTCTATCAGCTGGCCGCAGGACGGGCATCGCCTGTTCGAGATCGGCTGTCTGGGCCTGTCGGCGCGCAAGGGCTGGCTGGCCCCGATTGCCGAGAGCAATGCGATCATCGTCTCGAAAGCCTTCTACAAGGCGATCGGCGGCTATGACGAGCGGTTCGACATTCCCGGCGGCGGCATCGTCAATCACGACTTCTTCCGCCGCGCCGTCGAGCATCCCGACGCCCTCTACGTCCTGCTGGTCGGCGAGGGGACGTTCCACCAGCATCATGGCGGGGTGACGACTGCGAAGGGTGTCGGGAAACCGGCCGCGCCGGACGGGCGCACCACCTGGGACATCTATGCGGACCAGTACCGACAGATCCGGCAAATGGACTATGCTGTGCCCCAGCGTGCGCCATTGCTGTTCGGGGATCTGGGCCCGTCCGCCGTGGCCGACGTGCAGACTTTCGCCGGGGGAGAGCGGCCGGAATGACCCGCGAGACCGACTTCATCACGAAATACCACAATCTCGATCTCGTGCGCCGGCGCGTCGAGGTCGGCGAGCATCGCGATGTGATCGGCGGCATGTGGGACGAGCTGGGCGCGCTGCAGCATGATTTTCTCGTGGCGCAGGGACTGCAGCCGCATCACCGGCTGGTCGATATCGGCTGCGGATCGCTGCGGGCCGGCGTGCCGCTGACCCGCTATCTCGATGCCGGCCGCTATTACGGTATCGATATCAGCCGCGACCTTCTCGATGCCGGCTATGAACGCGAGATCCTGCCCGCGGGCCTCGGTTCGAAACTGCCGCCCAATCATTTGCACGCGACGGCGGACTGGGACGTCTCGCCCTTCGGCGTGCGTTTCGATTTCGGCCTGGCCCAATCGGTCTTTACCCATTTGCCGCTGGGCCAGCTGACCGATTGTCTTGCCGCCATCGCGCCGCACTTCGTGCCGGGCGGGCGGGTCTATATCACCTATTTCCACCGGCCCGACGACTGCCCGGACGGCGATCCGGTGATCCACGAGCCGGGTGGCATTGCAACCTGGCACGACCGTGACCCGTTCGATATCCGCCACGATGCGCTGGCTGCAGCGACACCGGAGGGCTGGGACCTCACCATCATCGGCGAATGGGGCCATCCGCGCGACCAGCGCATGGCCCTGTTCACGCGGCGCTAGGTCCTCAAGGAGCAGCGGTCCATGGCAACCTTCATCTACAAGGGACTGAAAGCCGGCAGCGGGGAAGTGGAGGGGCGTATCTCGGCGGCCGATGAGGTCGATGCGCTGCGCCAGCTCGAAGCCCAGTCGATCTCCGCCTTCCAGATCCGCGAGGCACGGCTGGCCGACCGGCGTTACGACCGCAACAGGGCGCGGCCGCAGGACCGGTTCCGCTTCATGCGCCAGCTCGCCATGCTGCTGCGCGCGGGCAGTCCGCTCCTGTCGGCCTTCGAGACGATCGGCGGCGACGAGCCCTGCCGCGAACTGGCCGAGACGGCGGACGAGATCCGCCGCGCCCTGCGCTCGGGTACGCGGCTTTCAGCGGCGATGAAACAGTCGTTGCGCGGCTTTCCCGACTATGTGCCGCGCCTGGTCGAGCTGGGCGAGGCGACCGGCGATCTGCCGCGTGCGCTGAACGATATTGCCGGCCAGATGGAGCAGGATCTGCGCGCGGCGGCCGAGGTGCGCAATGCGCTGGCCTATCCGTCCTTCCTGGCGGTGATGGGCGTTGTTGCCGTGCTGTTCATCTTCCTGTTCGTGGTGCCGCGCTTCGCCACGCTGCTGGGCGATGACCGCTCGCAACTGCCCGGTTTCTCGCGCGTGGTGATCGAGACCGGCGTCTGGCTGCGCGCCCACATGGTCGAGGCAGGGATCGGCCTGGCCGGGCTGATCGGCGGCGGCTACATGCTGTCGCAGAATGCCGGCTTCCGCTCCGGGTTGCGCGAGTTCCTGTTCCGCATGCCGGTGATCGGCTCCTTCCTGAAGGCCAGCGAGATTGCGCGTTGGGCGCGGATTTCCGGGACGGCGCTGTCAGGCGGTGCGCCGTTGCTGGAGGCGCTCGCGCTGGCGGAGGCGTCGCTGACGTCGGTGCGCTGGCAGCAGGCCCTGGCCGAAGTGCGCCGGGCGATCCGCTCCGGCGAGCCGATCGAGGACGCACTGCGCGCCTATACCGATTTTGACTCGATGACGATCAATCTGGTGAAGACCGGCCGGGCGGCCGCCTCGCTGGACGAGATGCTGCTCTTTGTCGCCGAGATGTACGAGACCGAGACCAAGGACCGGGCCAAGCGGCTGACCTCGCTGGCCGAGCCGCTGGCCGTCCTGTTCATTGCCTCGGTGGTCGGCGCGATCGTCGTCAGCCTGGTGATGGCGATGACCAGCCTCTACGACATCGCGCTCTAGCGGCGGTGCCTATCCGGCCCGCCAGCGCGGTGCGGCTACACCGCGATAGCCCAGCTTGTGATCGTCTAGCGGCAGCCGGCGTTCGTCACGCACGACAGCAGCCCAGGTCGCACCGGCATGGTGCCAGTCCAGCTCGTGCCAGATGAGGCCGGCATCCGTGCATGTCTGCTGCAGCCAGCTTTCTGGATAGGGCACGTTGAACGGATAGGTCCAGGGCTCTTCCGGCAGCGGCGTCCCCGCCTCGCCCTTCAGATAGGACAGCATCAGTATGCCGTCCCGCCTCATGGCACGGCCGGCACTCTCGATCAGCTTGCGGGTATTGTCGGCGCCGGCATGGGTGATGATCGACTGGGCCATGATGAAGTCGAATTCGCGGTCGAACACGGTGCAATCGAAGGCGTCGGAACCGGAGAATTGCGGCGATTTGAGCGTCTTGAGATCCTCGCCCGTCTCGTATTTGAACCCGTCATCGATCAGCCAGAGATTGGGATCGACGCCGAAATAACGGCCTTCGCGCAGGAAGGGGATGAGCGAGCGGCCCAGGCGCAGCGAGCCGCAGCCGAAGTCGAGCACATAATCGGATTCTTCCAGGCCCAGCGCTGCCAGCAGCGACATCTGCGACAGGGTGAGCAGGCCGAAACGGCGGGGCGGACCGACATAGGCGCGGTAATTGTCCGAGCCCGGCTTGAGCTCCTCGGCTTCTTCCGGCGACAGGTGACGTGGCATGGAATCTCGCTTGTCAAAAACGGTCGTGCTAGACTTGAAGGCCGAGTTTGAAAACGGAATGTGCGTTGATGTCCAGACTTAAAGCTGTCCTCAAAACGGTCGGCGAGCGGTTTTCGGTTGCCCGGCCCGGCTACTCCCTGATGGAAATCCTGGTCGCTGTGGCGATCATCGCGGTGCTTGCCACCTTGGTGGCGCCGCGCCTGTTCGGCCAGCTCGACCGTGCTCGCGTGACCTCCGCGGAGACCCAGATCGACATGCTGGAGACGGCGCTGGATTCCATGCGCCTCGATATCGGCCGGTATCCGACCAATGAAGAAGGCCTCGCCCTTCTGAGCACGCCGAACCCATCGGTCTCGGCGATGTGGCAGGGCCCGTATCTGGACGAGGAACTTCCGACCGACCCCTGGGGCAACCCCTATCGCTATCGCGCCGCCGAGGGCCAGTCCGACCGTGGCCAGGTGTACAGCCTGGGCGCTGACAATGCCGAAGGCGGCAGCGGTCTCGACGCCGATATCGGCATCTAGCGGGGGCAGGCCATGCCCGGATATCTCCGCGCAGGCTACACCATGCTCGAAGTCGTGGTGGTGGTGGCGATCGTCGCGGTTGCGCTGACCGTTTCCACCCCGGCCCTCATCCGCATGATCGAGCAGCAGCGCGTGCAAAGCGTGCTGCGCAGTATCGATATCGGTCTCACCGATCTGCGCGCCGCCAGCCAGATTGATGCCCGCGTCATCGACGCAGGTGAGGCCGAGGCGGCGCTGGCGGCCGACCTGCCGGTCGGCTGGTATATTCTCGTCGACGAGACGGTGACGTTTTCACCCGCGGGCGTCTGCAATGGCGGACGGCTGCAGGTGACCACACCGCGCGGCCGCGAATACGTATTCTCGCTCGCCCGGCGTACTTGCTCGCTCGATCAGCGGATCGCCTGAGACATGCCAGACGCAAGCCTGCGGCTGCTGCACGACGCCCGGAACCTGTTGCGTCCTTTTCTCATTGCTGCAATTGCGCGCGCCCGGCGATCCCCCTAGAAAGCCGGTCTGCATTTAAGAGGATACACTGCCCATGGGTTCCGAGGGTTCACCGTCCGACGCCGTCCGGCCAATCTTCATCATCGGTGCGCCCCGGTCCGGCACGTCGGTCATGACGTGGGCCCTGGGGCAGCATCCCAATATCCAGCCCATGCCGGAAACGGCCTGGATTGCGGCGTCGTGCGTCGGTGCCTATCAGGCCTTCAAATCCGGGTCGGACCGCGGCAAGCGCTCGCACCTGTCCAATGTCGACTACCCGGTCGAGGACTTCTTCGCGCATCATGGCCGGTTCATCGATACCGTCGTGCAGGATGCCTTCCGCCGCCGTTGTCTCGATCTTTATGGCCAGTCGGGTGTCCCCAAGGCGAGCCAGCTCGACAAGCACGCGCTGTTCATCAAGCGCCGGAAGACGGACACCAAGCAGCACTGGGTCGATGGCACGCCGCTGAACACCTTCTACGTCTGGGCCCTTGCGCCGATGTTCCCGGGTGCCCGTTTCCTGCACCATCTGCGCGCGCCGCACGCCGTCGTGGCCTCGCTGGCCAAGTTCGATCGCGTCGGTGCCGAGCCGGTTGAAGCGGCTGCCGAAGCACTGACGGTGTGGCTGCACCATACGCGTACGGCCTGGGCGGCCGAGCGGGCTCTGGGTTCGGCGCGTGTGAAACTGGTCGATTTCGCTCGCCTGGAAGCTGAACCGCAGGCTCTTCTCGACGATATAGCCGATTTTCTCGGAGAGCCGCACTGTACCGATTGCATGGCGCCGCTGGCAGACCGGCTGAATTCGTCACGCACCCATGCCGAGGCCGACACGATTCTGCCCGAGCTTGAAGGCGAGCCGCTTTATGCGGAGGCGCGGGCACTCTATGATGAGATCCAGGCTGCACAGCGGCCGCTTCCGGGAGGTGATGAGGCCGCCTGGGAAGAGCTGCACAGCATGTTCATGAGTCTCGCGGATGATCGGACGCTTATCGGGGGTTAGTCGGCTGACGGGGGGGCGTGGCAATAACCGGGACGCAGGCTACAGCCTGATGGAAGTCCTGGTCATGCTGGCCATCACCGCGATCGTGTCCGCCCTCGTTCTTCAGACCGTCCGGTCGGCCTCTGCGACGGGACTGCGCATCGAGCGCCATGTCCGCTCGACCCTGCATGACCGTCTGGACGTCAACGCGCTGCGCCATGCCGTGGCCGGAACGCTCGTGACCTACTCCGACTCCCGGGGGCGGTTTTCCGGAACCCCCTTGCAGGCAAGCGGTCTGACGGCCCGCGGTCTGGGTTTCGAGCAGGACGCCACCCTTTACTACACCCTGAGCGTCGAGGACGAGGGACGCGGATCGGTCCTCTACTACGAGGAGGCCGGAAACCGGTTCGAAATTGTCCGCCTAGCCGAAGGGCGCCTGCAGCTGAGCTATCTTGCTGGTGCCGCTGCCGGCGCTCAGGCGCGCTGGAGTCCCGACTGGCCGCCGGAAGAGGGTTTTGCGTGGATGAGACAGGGCGAGCGTCCCTATTTCAGGCCCTTGCCCCGGGTTCTGCGGGTTTCAGGCCCGGGCAGCGAACCCGAAGTCGATCTTTTGCTGGCAATGTCGCAGACTCAGAGGCCTCGTCCCCGGGTCACCGACTATATCGACGTCACACAATGACGATACGCTGCGGTTACACGACAGCCCTGCGCGACGGGTACGCTTTTCCGATGGCTCTGGCGGCGATCGTGGTCGTCAGCCTGATCATTGGCGTGGCTGCCGTACAGGTGCAGCGCGGGATGGAGAGCTATGCTCGCCAGGAGGAAGACTTCGACCGCAATGTGCTGGCGATATCGGCAGACCAGACCTTTCTCTATCATGCGCTCACAAGCCCGATGGCTTCGAGAGGGGTCGAGATCGGTGGCCTTTCCGCGACGGACCGCCTGATCGGCCGGACGGTCGCCGATCCGGAAAGTGTCACGCTGCTGCGGGCGAACGGAGAGCCACGCCTGTACGCCGGTGACATGGTCGTACGCTATCTCGACCAACAATCCTTCTTCAATGCCGCGGTGCTTGGCATTGAGGGGCGCGATGCGCGGATGACGGCCCTGGGCATTCCGGAGATCCGCCAAGCTGCGCTCGGTGCTGCGCTGGCCGACTATCAGGACGATGATGACCTTCGCCGGCCGGGCGGTGCGGAGCGAGCTGCATACGCTGATCCAGACATGCCCCCGAACCGCCCGCTCATCAGTCCGCTGGAAATCTGCCAGGTCGCCGGCTGGGCCCGCGAGGATATCTGCACCGACCACAACCGCCTGCTCTTGCTGACGATGAATCGCGGCACCCGGCAGATCAATGCGCGGCTTGCGGGAATGCCGATGCTGCGCTTGCTGACCGGTACGGTGGAGGATGCGGAGGAGGCTGCACAGGACTATCGCGACGGCTTTCTGGTCGATTTCGCCGGAATCGACTGGCCGGAACTGGATCCGATGACGGACATCCTGTCTGCCCCCACTTCGGCGACCGGCCAGTTTGCGGTGATCGTACATGACCGTCCGGCGCGGCATGCATGGATTTCAGTCTACACGCTGACACCGGAAAGTGTTCGGGCGCCCTTTTCGCTTGCCTACAGATACCGTATTGGAGGCGAGTATGTGCGTGACGTGTTGGGGATGACCGCGGATGAGTCAATCCAGCCGCTTCCTGAAGCCGGTCGATAGCCGGGTGACTGCCGCCGGTTCGATCGACCGGCGTGGTACGCCCTTGCGCCGCCTTGTCTTTGGTGAGCGCGTCGTGCTGAGCCGGCGTCACTGTCACTTCGAGTCCATTCCTGCACCGGCAGGCAAACGCGATCTACGCGCGATCCAGGCGGCCAAACTGGCGGCCCGTGCCCGCTCCCCGTTCAAGAATCCCGAAATCCGCCTGGTCTGGTCCGGCGGCCGGGTGGGAATCTGGAGCTGGCCGAAAAACATCCTGGAACCGCTCGCCGGAGCCGAAGTCGATATCGTTCCGGAATCGCTGCTGGACCCTGTCGCCGAGGGTGAAGTCCTGCGGCGTCGTGACGGCGGTTTCGAGGGGCAGGTCTGGCAGGGCGGCCAGCTCGTCGCCAGCCGCTGGTGGGATCATGAGCCGGACGAGGCGCAGTGGCGCCGGTTCGTGCGGGCCGTTCCCGCCTTCGGCGACACATCCGAGCGCACGGACGCCAAGGGCGATGTCGATATCGCCGCTCTGGTGAACCGGGCCGGCGACGCCGTTTCCCGCATTCGGGCACGCGATTACCTCGCGCTGGCCATTCTGTTGCTCCTAGTCCCGGCGTTGTATCTGGGCGGACAGTGGCTGCGCGCCACGATGACGGCGGACGCGCTTGAGCGCGAGTTGGCGACGCTGGCCGAAAGCTCGTCGGAAGTGGTTGCGGCCCGCGCCCAGTCCATGGCGCTGGCAGGTACGCTCCAGACCTATGCGGAACTGCTTGAAGCACCGCATCCTGCTGCGGCGCTGGCCGTGTTCGCGGAGGCCGCCGCCGGATTCGATGCCACGCTGGAAACCTTCGCTGTCCGCGATGGCAGGATGGAGATCGAGCTCGCCGGTAATTCCGACCTGCCGCTGGCGAGTCTGGTCGAAGCGCTTGAAGATACGCCTGTGCTGCGCGATGTGCGCCTCGAGCCCGGCGGCCGGCCCGATCGCTGGCGAATTTTTGCGACCTTCGAAAGCGGGGGGCGCAGCTGATGCCGGATGGTCTTCGCAAGCTGATCGACAGTCTTCGCGAGCAGGCCACACCGCGGGCTCTCGCCGGTGTCGGTATACTGGTCGTCCTGCTGGCGGCGGTCGGGCTGAGCAATCTGGCGACCTCGGTCGCGGCACGGCAGCAGGATGTGCGCGAACTCGATCGCTCGCTTGCGATCCAGCGCAGCCTGGCGAATGGCCAGCAATGGCTGGACGCGGCGGGGGAATTGGCTGCCCAGAAAGAACGGGTCGAGGCGCGTTTCTGGCGCGGCGCGACGACGGGCATCGTCTCGGCGCGGCTGCAAAGCGCTATCGAGAGCGCCGCCACACAGGCCGGTCTCGACCGGGTTCGGGTCGAGGTGCAGGCGCGGCCGGACGCGCTCGCGGCGGGCGGGCGGCTGGAGTTCGAGATCACACTGACGGCCCGGGACCGGGACGGCCAGTTCCTGAATTTCTTCCAGCGCCTGCAAACCCTGGACGGCGCCGTCGTGCCATCGGACTTCCAGTGGGTGCGCGGCAACACGATCGTTCAGGCGACGCTGCGGGCGCCGGCCATTGTCGAGACGGCAACCGGGGAGGCGTCATGACCTCGGGCTTCCGCTTGCTTCTGGCGCTGTTTCTGGCAGCCGGCGCACTGGCGCTCGGACTGACAGGCAGCGAGCGCCGTCAAACCGCGTCGGTCGACCGCGATGCGCGCATCGCCCAGCCGGTCGACCCGTGGACGGCAGATGAGGTGGACGCGCTTGTGGGGCGAATCGTCGCCAGCGGTCTCTATCCGGATGCCGAGCCACTGGGCGATATGGCCGTTGCCGTTGATACAGACACTGACGCGCTGGGCATTGACGCGGTTGAAGCGGCGTTTGCCGATCCGGCACTTGCGGCTTTTCTCAACCGCGGCGATGGCTGGACGATCTGCATTGCACGCGAAGACGGAAGCTGCCGGATGCTGCAGATCGGCGACGTCCTGGCCGACAATTGGCAAGTGGCTGCGATTTCGGCAACATCTGTTACGTTCGAGCGAGAGGGACGGACACGCACGCTCGATGCGTACCCCTCCAGGGAAGGCTAGTATGAAGTTGCGGTTTTTGAGCATGCCGGTGGTGCTGGCGAGCGTTCTTTCGGCCTGTGCCAGCACGGGCGGGGAAGAGCGGTTCGACTGGCTCAGCGGATCGGGTCCGCTGGGGATTGAACTGTCCGGCGGCGATGCACGCGAAGGCCGCGGCGCTCCGGGCGACGGCCCGGTCGATCTGCAGGAGCAGGGTGCCGAACCGGGCATGGAGCAAACCGATTCCCGTACCGTACCCTCTCTCGGTCGCGGCACCTCGGGAACAGGACACTATGACCCGGTAACCGAAACGCTCGACGGCCCGGCGATCAATGTCACCCTGCCGCCGCAGCCGCTGCCGAGCTTCGTCAACACGGTCTTCGGCGAAGTGCTGAACCAGCCCTTCTCCATCGGTCCGGACGTGGCGCAGCGCTCCGACATCATTTCCCTTCGCAGCGTGCACGACATGCCGCCGAGCACTTTCCTCGCCCTCGTCGAGGAAGCGCTGAAGGATTACGGGCTCGCCGTCACCTACGAGAACGGGCTGTTCCGGATCGTCGGCATGGACGAGCTGCGCGCCCAGATCCCGCAATTCGTCCGCTCGCGTGCCCGGCCCAGCGTGCCCAGCGACCTGCGTCCTATCGTGCAGTTCGTGGAGCTGACGGCAATCGATGCGGCGGACATGGAAGTCATCCTCGAACAGGCTTTCCCGGAAGACGACCAGCTGACCATCCGGTCCAACCGCGGCAGCAATTCGATGGTGCTCAGCGGACTGTCCGACACGGTCGATGCTGCGCTGGCGATTGTCGAGCAGATGGACGAGCTGCGCTTTGCCGGGACACAGGTGATCACCTTCACGCCGCGCAACTGGGCCGTCCAGGATCTCGCGCGGGACCTGCAATCCATCCTGACGGTTGAGGGCTACTACGTTGCGCTGGGCAGCAGTCAGCCGCGGGCGATCACGCTTCTGCCGCTGAATTACACCAATCAGCTGATGGTCTTTGCGCGGGAGCGCTCGCTGGCCAACCATGTCGTCGCCACGGCGCGCCGCCTGGATGCGGACGCCTATGAGGCCGAGGCGCGGATTGCGCACGTCTATAATGTGCAGAATACGAGCGCAGAGATCCTCGCCCAGGTCGTCAATGTCGCGATGGGGCATGCCGCGCCGGGCACGGCCGGCAGCGCGCCCGAGACGTCGCAGACAGCACCGACCAGCGAGGACGGCCAGCGCAATCAGCGCAGCCAGCGGGACAACTCGCCCCGCGTGATCGGCGGCGGCGACGGCCTGACCGTCGACCCGATGGGCAACCGGATCATCTTCTTTGGAACCCGCGCGGAGTATTCGGAGATCGAGTCGCTGCTGCGCCAGCTCGATACCCCGCTGCCGGAAGTGATGATCGAGGTGACCATCGCCGAGGTCACGCTGACCGACGATGTGAATTTCGGCTTGGACGCGGTTTTCGATACGGACACTGCGGCGCTGTTCTCGGCCAATATCAACACAGATGGCGGTGTGACGGCCGTCGTGGACACCGGGCAGGTGACGCTGACGGGGACTGCCGGCTCGAGCAGTAACCAGATCAATGTTCTGTCCACGCCGCGCATCATAACGCGCTCCGGCTCCGAGGGCTTCGTGCAGGTCGGTACCGATGTGCCGATCATCACCTCTCAGCGCGCTGCGGACACGCAGAACCAGGGCTCGTCCGACATTCTACAGACGGTGCAGTACCGCTCGACCGGTGTGATCCTGACCGTGTCGCCGCTGGTCTACAGCGGCAACCGCATCGATCTCGCGATCAGCCAGGAAGTTTCCTCGGCCGAGACCAATGATAACGAGGCCATCGCCAGCCCGATCATCTCCAATCGCAGTCTGACGTCCGAACTGTCGTTGCAGGACGGCCAGACCGCTGTTCTGGGCGGGCTCATAGAGAACCGGTTCACGCGCGGCAATGGCGGTGTGCCGTTGCTCAAGGACTTGCCGATAATCGGCAATGCCTTCGGCAGCGAGACCCTGTCGAGCCGCCGCACCATGCTGGTTGTGCTGGTGACGCCCTACATCCTCAACACCCGCAGCGACCGCCAGCGTATCGTGGACACCCTCGTCGGCGCGATCAACACAGGGTTCCAGAACCAGACACGTGCCTCCTCCACTCTCTGGGAACCCTCCGAGCCCATGCAGATTCGTGCCTGGCACGGGACGGACGAGGACGACGGGAACTAGGCTGGTGTGACCGACACCCTGCTCACATTTGCCGGTGTGACGGCCGCTGTCCTGGCCGGCTGGCTGGGCGGGCGAACTGCCGGCCCGCGTGAAGCTCCTGCAGGCTGGCGTGTGCGAGCCGTCCTCCTGGCCGCTGCACCGGCCGCGGCCGGGCTTGCCGTCCTCTGCGGAGCCCCGCTTCTGCTTTCGACGGCGATCGGCGTAGCGGTACCTCTCGCCCTGTCTGCAGCCTGGCTCGACTGGCAGGCCGGGCTGATCGCTGACATTCAATCAGCCGGTGTCGTGCTCGCCGGTCTGCTGGCCGCGCCGTTTCTTTACCCTTACGCCACATGGGCGATAGCGCTGGGCGGTGGCGGTGTGGCGCTGGCAGTGCTCGCCCTCGGCCAGCTGGCGGTCTGGTTAAGGTCCCGAGAACACGGACTCGGCGCCGGTGACTATGGCCTTGCGGTTGCGGGCGGCGTGTGGTGCGGATTGGGGTGGGTCGGTCCCGCTCTGCTGATCGCTGTCGCTGTAACCGTCCTGCTGGCCCTGCTCCGTGGACGCGCCGATGGGGCACGTTATGCTTTCGCCCCTGGGCTGGTGGCAGGTTTTTCCCTGGCGACACTGGCCGGGAGGCTGGCATGAGATCTGTTGCGAAACGGATCCGGCCCGGCTTCTCTGTGGTCGAGGTGCTTGCGGCGATCGCGCTGATATCCGTCGCCATGATCCCGCTGTACCAGCTCCAGCGGGCGCTGGCGGACGCGGCTTTCCGGCTCGAACAAGCCGCGATGACGCTAGAGGCAAGGGAGAATGCCCTGGCCTGGCTGGAGACGGTGAACCCGCAGCTCCAGCCTCGCGGCGAGGTGACTGTGGGCGGATGGCTGATCAGCTGGAACGCCGAGCCGGTGGCGACGGTCCCGATTGCGCGCGGCTATCTGGGCGAATCCATTCACGCGGTCGGCCTCTATGAGGTCGAGGTAGTGGTATCGCGTGACGGCCGGAGCGACCGCTTCACGGTACGCAAGATTGGCTGGGAGCAGGTTCGTGATCCACTGGGGTTCATCGAGTCGGAACCGACGGGGCCAGCCCGTCGAGACGGCTAGCCAGGCGTGCCTGCCAAGCCGCCGGACCGAGGCAGGCGTGGGCGTGCCGGCGGGCCAGATCTCCCATGTGGCTTCGCAGCTCGGGCGTATCGATCAGCCTGACGAGCCAGTCGGCGGCGTGGTCGATGTCCGGTTCTGCCCAGCTTTGACCCTCGGGATAGATACCCTGTGCGTCCTCGACCGGGACCAGGCGGTAATTGACCAGGCCGGCGCCGTCGGCGGCCAGGAATTCGGTCGGCGCCGACCAGTTCGTGGCGATCACCGCCTTGCCGCGATAGGCCGCATGGGCCGCCAGCAGGCCGAAGCCCTCCGAGCGATGCAGGCTAAGCGCGATCGGGCAGGCCTCGATCAGTCCGAGCATCTGTGCATCGGTGAGGTCCTTCACGAACAGGGTGACGTCCGGCCGGTCGCCGACCCGCGCCGCAAGCCGGGCCATCTCGCCGGGGCATTGCGCCGAGCCGGTCACTTTCAGGACAAGATGCGCCGGGCGGGCTGCCGAGGCCGACGCAGCCTCGAACGCGGCCAGGGCGCCGAGCGGATTCTTGCGGGCCGCCGAGGAGCGCAGATCGCACAGCGCCAGCACCCGGACGGCCTCTGCCCGTCCAGGAAGCCCCGCCGGGGCTTCGACTGGTCCCGCAGCGAAAATCGGCGGCGGCAGGACTTCGGCCATGCGATCGTCAGGCAGGACTCGCGTTATGGCATCGGCAGAGAACCGGGACGGGGTCCACACGGCGTCGACGAGACGGGCGGCCCGCCGCCAATGGTCCGGAGCACTGCCCAGTTCCCAGACCCAGTAGCCGGCATGGGGCATGCGTCGCTCCCCGGGACTGGCGATGCGCATGGAAAATTCCAGCAATTGATCCGGGTTGAGATGGCTCACCCGCAGGGCCGCTGCAGTGCGGTCGGCCGCGGCCGGTCCGGCGGGGCGAAGCCGCGGGTCGATAGTCCAGGGCCGCGCATCGTGTCCGGCTTGCATCAATGCGCCGGTGAATTGCCGGGCGGTCTCGCCGATGCCGAGAATTTCGCCATGAAACCCCTCGACCCGGACGGGCATGCCGGGCATGTAGGGCTGGCGGCGCGGTGTGAAGCGTGTGCCGACGTGCGTGTAGGTCTTTAGGGCCGCCCGGTAGGCGGCCGACTTCAGGCTCATAAGAGGTTTCCCGGCCGGAAGGGCTGATGTCTGTCCGTCTTCCGCCATGTGTTCAAACCGGCCTTTCCGGGAAGGGTGAAAGTGAGACGTCTGCGCCCCGTCATCGTCAGTCTGCCCGACACGCCGGTCAGTTATCAGGAATTCGACCTGTTCGTGAAGCATGCCGGCGGCGAATGGCAGGCGTCGGGCCGGCTGCGCCCGGGGACGGCGCTGGTCGGCCTTGGCGCTGGCGATATCATTGCCGAGCTGGAGAACCGCGAGACCAAAGAGCGGCAGGCGGTGCGGTTCGAACCGGCGCGGCTCCGGCATCTGGTCGCGGCATTCGGCCGGTTGATTCGCCGCTTGATCCAGCGTCCGCGTTCCACCTGGCAGGCGCTTGCCAGGTCGGCGGGCATCGCGGGCTTCAAGCCGGTGCCGGTCCGGATTGTCCATCTCGATGAGTCCGGTAACCGCCTGTCGCAGGCCGAGTTCGAGCGTATGCACAGCCTCGGCGACAGCCTGATGCCGGGCGCCCGGCGGCGTATCGCCAATGTGTTCCGGCGCACCGGCGCGGACAGCGTGTCCTGGGACTTTCTGGTGGCCGGCCGCGAGGTTCTGCGGCCGGCTGCCGCCGCGGCGCTCGACCGCTATTCCAGCGCAATGACCCGGCATATCGCCTTCCGCGCCGGTGTCGCCCAGGACATCGCCCAGTCGGACAATCATGTGCATCTCAGCGAGTGTCTGGGACGCAGCCAGGTCATCGAACCCTGGACCCGCCAGGGGGGCGTGCCGGTGGACGATGCCGGGGTGTCGGTTGTCATTCCCACACGGGATGCGCCGGCCTTGCTGGCGGCCTGCCTGGAAAGCGTCGAGGCCGGTCTTCGGCCGCAGGACGAGCTGATCCTGGTCGATCACGAGACACGCGACACCGCCGCGCTCGGCCTTATCGAGGCCGCCCGGGCACGCGGAGCCCGTGTCTGCCGCGAGGCGGGGGCGTTCAATTTCTCCCGGCTGGTCAATGCCGGCGCGGCACTGGCCTCCTGCCCCAATCTGGTGATGCTGAACAATGATGTGCGCGGTCTCGGCGCGGACTGGACAGCCGTGATGGCCGGCTGGCTTGCCCGGCCCGGCACCGGTGCCGTGGGCGTGGATCTGCGATATCCGGACGGACAGCGTCAGCATGTCGGCCTGACGCTGTCGCAGGAAGGGCTCCCGGCGCATCTGGAACCGGGGCGCCGCACCGATGGTCCTCTGGGCCTCTATACCATCCCGCGTGAGGTGTTCGCGGTGACCGGGGCCTGTCTGGGCATCCGGACCGGACTGTTCCGCGAGATCGGAGGTCTGGATGAAGGCTGGCCGGCGGATTTCAACGATATCGTTCTGTGCCTCGATGTCCGCGATCGCGGACTGTCGGTCGTCTGGACGCCGGACGTCTCGGGCATCCACGACGAGTCCGCGAGCCGCGGTCGTGAGCCCGTCAGCGACCGGCACCGCGCCGAATGGCAGCGTGTTCTTGCACGACATCCCCGTCTGGGCACTGCCGACCCCTACGCGCCGCCGCGCATGGACCGTGTCCGGATGGAATGGGCGGAGGACTGGCTTGCCTTGTAGTGCGTGCCCGCAGCAAGCGGGGATGCTATTGGAAGCATCTGATTCGTACCCGCGACTGCCGTTCGGCAGTTGGCGACAGCTCCGATCTTGTGCCAAGGAAGTCCGGCCCACGGCCGCCGCCTTGTGTCCGGCCAGAACAGGAAGACCACGCGCGTGACCGTCGCTCAACAGACCCAGCCGGAAATCAAATTGCCCGCCGTAATCCGCCTGTGGCGTTTCTGGTTGATGCTGGCCTGGCACGACTGGCGCCGCCGTTTCCGCCGCTCGCTGCTCGGCGCGGCCTGGCTGTTCGTGTCCTTTGCCCTGTTCGTAGGCGTGAAGATCGTGATCTTCGGCGTGCTGTCGGCCGAGGAAATGTCCTTCTTTGCCGTGTGGCTGTCGACCGGCTTCCTGATCTGGACCTTCATCCAGGCCAATCTGGTTGAAGGCTGTAATGTTTTCATCGCCAGTTCGCGATGGATCACCGGCACGGATCTGCCCTATGGCATCTATGTGCTGCAGAGCGTGACGCGGAGCGTGATCCAGCTGGCGCTGTCGGGGCTCGTCATCCTGATCGTCCTGGCCATCTATCCGGCTCCCGATCCGTGGATTGCGCTGACCTGCCTGCTGTCCATTCCCGTCCTGATCGTCAACGGCATCTGGACCCAGCTCCTGCTGGGCGTGATCTGTGCGCGTGTTCGCGACATGGTCCATCTGACCCAGACCGTCGTGCGCCTGCTCTTCTTCCTGACGCCGATTCTGTGGGTGCCGGCGTCGTTCGGCGAGTACGGGAAATATGCGGACTACAACCCGTTCACACACGTGATCGCGATCTTCCGCGATCCGCTGGTCTACGGCACCGTGCCGTATGTCAGCTGGATGATCGTGCTGGCGATCACCATTGCCGGCTGCGCCATCAGCGTGCTGGTTTTCCGCCTCAACAAGAACCGCATTTTCTACTGGGTTTGAACGGGCAGTGACGTGACCAAACTTTCTGCACAAGACATCACGCTCAAATATCCGCTGTTTACTGCGGTTCGCGGGCAACCGACCCACCAGCTGGCGCTGGACTCTGTCTCCTTCGACCTCGCCGAGGGCGACAAGCTGGGCGTGGTCGGCGCCAACGGTGCCGGCAAGACCTCGCTGCTGCGGGTGTTGTCCGGTGTCGTCATTCCCGATGCCGGCAAGGTCCACTCTGTCGGCGTTGTGCAATCGCTGATGGAGACCGGCCTGGGCATCAATGGCGACGCGACCGGCTACGAAAACATCCAGCTGCGACTGCTGGCGGCCGGCTACACCTGGAAACAGGCGCGCGAGCTTTCCGAGCCGATCGCGGCTTATAGCGAGCTGGACGAATATCTGGAGCGGCCGGTCGACACCTATTCGCGCGGCATGCAGCTGCGGCTGAGTTTCTCGATTGCGACCACGCTGGATGCCGACATCCTGATCATGGACGAGTGGATCGGCGCCGGTGACGCCGCCTTCCGCGAAAAGGCCGCCCAGCGCATGGAAGAACTCGTCGCTGCCGCCGGCATTGTGGTGCTGGCATCGCACAATAATCGCCTGCTGGAACGCATCTGCAACAAGGGGCTTTTCCTCGAGAAGGGCAAGGTGCGGTATTTCGGCGATATGGGTGAGGCGATCCGGCGCTACGCCGAGGCGTAGGCCGTCCGTCGCACGGATCCCGGGCCGGACGGCCCGCCGGATAATGAAAAGGCATGCAGGCGCGATATGGCAAAATCCTCCGCCCCCCAGAAGACGGCCATCCTGGTTCTCGGCATGCACCGCTCGGGCACGTCGGCCTGTACCCGGATCGCCAACCTGTTCGGAGCGGCCCTGCCCGAGGATGTGCTGCCGGCCAATGCGGGCAACGAGACCGGCTATTGGGAGCCGCGCTCGATCGTCGACTTCAACGAACGCCTGCTTGAGGCCCGGGATTTCGGCTGGGACGACCCGGTTCCCGAGAGCCGGATCACGGCGTCTTTCGGCAAGGAGGCCCGCGCGCAGGCTGCCGCGCTCGTCGGCGAGGTCTACGGGGATGCCCCGCTTATCGTCATCAAGGACCCGCGCTGTGCGCTGATCCCGGGCTTCTGGATCGAGGCCGTCACCAAGGCCGGCTACCGGCCCGTGTTGATCCATTGCCGTCGTGCGGCCGCCGACGTCGCCGCCTCGCTCGACCGGCGGGACGGGATGAGCGCCGACGAGGCCGGGCTGTTGTGGGCCCAGTCCAATATCAGCACGCTGCGGGTTGTTGGCGACGCTCCGACCCTTGCCCTCGACTATGGCGCGGATGTCGTGAACTGGCCGGACCGGATCTTCGCGCTGGCTGATACGGCCGGCTTTGCCTGGCCCCGGAGCCGGCAGGAGGTCGAGGACGACCTGCAGGCCTTTCTCAAGCCGGCCCGTTCGGGAGCAGATGCTCGCTTCTCGGCGACAGTCGCGGGAATTGTCGGCGCCGTCGATCAGGTGCTCGAGGGCGGAGGAGATCAGGCCGGACCGGAGGTGCTGGACCGGATCGATGCAGAGATCGCAGCGGCGACAAGCATTCTGCTTGCAACCCACAAGCGTTTCCGCCGCCAGCTGGGAGAGGCGAAGGCCGAACTGGCGGCCAAGACCGCAGAGGCCGAACGGGCAGAAACCGTGATCGCAGAGGCGATGGCCGATCTGGACACCGCCCGGCGGGATCAGAAGGATGCCGAAGACCGGGCGAAGGCCGCGCAGGAGACGATTACCGGTCTTGAGACGGACCTGGACACCGCCCGGCGGGATCAGAAGGATGCCGAAGACCGGGCGAAGGCCGCGCAGGAGACGATTACCGGTCTTGAGACGGACCTGGACACCGCCCG
>NZ_BSFE01000005.1:280876-290444 GCF_027922185.1 Maricaulis virginensis
CGGCGGGATCAGAAGGATGCCGAAGACCGGGCGAAGGCCGCGCAGGAGACGATTACCGGTCTTGAGACGGACCTGGAGAAAGCCCGGGGCGACCAGGAGGATGCGGAAGCGCGGGCCGCGTCCGCACAGACGGTCATCTCCGGTCTTGAGGCCGATCTTGAAAAAGCGCGGGCCGATCAGGCCGAAGCCGATGCGCGTGCAAAGACCGCGCAGGGTTATATTCACGAGCTGGAAGCGCAACGTGATCGCCTCGCTTCGGAGCTCGAGACCCTTGTCTCCGACTTCAAAGCGCTCGAAGCGTCGGTGCAGGCCTATCGCGAGCATGCAGATCGTCTGGAAGCGGAGCTGGCCGAAACCCAGGTGGCCTACCGGCAGGCCGACAGTGAGCGCATTGCGCTGCGGCTGGAACGCGATCATGTCGCCCAGCGGCTGGCGCAGATCGAGAACTCGACCATCTGGCGGGCGACCGATCCGCTGCGTCGCATGTTGCGGGGGATGCCATGGCTGACGCGGTGGACGCGGCGCGGGCTGAAGCTTGTCTGGTGGACGGTTACCCTGCAGCTGCCAGCACGCCTGTCCGCCCGTCACGATCTGCCGGTGGTCCAGACGGAAGGGGAGACGGCAGAGGGCGTGGATCAGGTCCTGCCGCCGCTCGACCGGCTGGCCGGATTCCTGGGCGAGGAGTTCGGGTCTGGCGCCGCCGCGACAACAACGGGCCTGATCGAGAAATACCAGCTGCCTTTCCAGCGCGAGGGCATGCCGGCCATCGCCACGGTCACGCCGGACGAGACGGCGCGCGACTGGGCGCAGTCCCTGGCCGCGCTGGCGCCGGCCGCCACCGACGCGCCGCGTGTCTCGATCATCGTGCCGGCCTATAACCAGATCGCCTTCACCCTGGCCTGTATCGAAAGCGTGTTCCGCTCTGCGCCATCGGTCTCCTTCGAGATCCTCGTGGGCGACGACAAATCGAGCGACGGCACGTTGGCGGCGGCGAAGGTCGATATCCCGAATGTGCGCTGGATCCGCCACGATCCCAATCTCGGCTTTGTGCGGAACTGCAATGCCACGGCGGCCGAAGCGCGCGGATCGATCCTCGTTTTCCTGAACAATGACACTCTGGTCCTGCCGGGCTGGCTGGACGAACTCGTTGCCACACTGGACGGTGACGAGACGATCGGCATGGCCGGATCCAAGCTGATCTATCCGGATGGCCGTCTGCAGGAAGCCGGCGGGATTTTCTGGCAGGACGGGTCGGCCTGGAATCTGGGCCGGTTCGACGATCCGCGCCGGCCGGAATTCAGCTATGCCCGCGAGGTCGACTACATCTCCGGCGCGGCGATCGCCCTGCCGCGCGCGGTCTGGGACGAGATGGGCGGGTTCGACGAGCTTTTCGTGCCGGCCTATGCCGAGGACGCCGATCTGGCCTTCCGCCTGCGCAAGGCGGGATATCGCACGCTGCTGCAGCCACGCTCGCAATTGCTGCACTTCGAGGGCGTGTCCTCGGGCACGGATACGGGCAGCGGTATCAAGGCCCACCAGGTGACCAATCTGGAGCGCTTCAGGGAACGCTGGTCGGAGGTCCTCAAGAGCCACCGTCCCAATGGCCAGCTGCCCCAGCTGGAAAAGGAGCGGTCGGTCCGCCAGCGAGCGCTCTTCGTCGATATCACCACGCCGGAGCCGGATCATGATGCGGGCTCGGTGGTGGCCGTCGAATGCATGCGCGGCCTGCAGGCCTCGGGCTTCAAGGTCACTTTCGTGCCGCAGGACAATTTCCTGTGGACGCGGGAGTTCTCCGCGCCGTTGCAGCGGGCCGGGATCGAGACGATCTACCACCCCTTCTATTCGCGCTTCACACCGTTTGCGGCCGAACGTGGCGGCGAGTTCGACCTGGTCTTCCTGCACCGCTATCCCACAGCCGAGCGGACGCTGACCGATATCCGCCAGTATGCGCCGCAGGCGCGGGTCGTGCTGCTCAATGCCGATCTGCACTATCTGCGCGAGATGCGCGAGGCCGAACTCAGCGGCGATGCCGATGCGGTCCGCGAGGCCGAGCGGACGCGGGAGCGCGAGCTGGCGGTGATGGCGGCCGTTGACCTCGTACTCACCCATTCGACGGTCGAGCTTGAAATCCTGCAGGCCGCACTCGGCGCCGACAAGGTCATGCTGCTGCCGCTGATCCATGATGCCGAGCCGACCCCGGCCGGCTTCTCCGAACGCCGCAGCATCGGCTTTATCGGTGGCTTCGGGCATCCGCCGAATGTGGATGCGGTTGACTGGTTCCTCGACGAGGTCTGGCCGCGGGTGCGGGCCGTTGACGGCAAGGCCGAGTTCGCGCTGGCCGGCAGCAAGATGCCCGACCGCTACAAGCGCCTGCATGGCCGCGACGGGATTTCCGTCCTCGGTTTCGTGGAATCGCTGCCCGACTATTTCAATCGCATCCGGCTGAGCGTCGTACCGCTTCGCGTGGGCGCCGGGGCAAAGGGCAAGGTCGCAGCCAGCCTGGCGGCCGGTGTGCCTTGCGTGTCGACCTCGGTCGGTGTGGAGGGCATGCAGCTGGAGGCCGGGCGCGAGATCGCCGTTGCCGATACGGCCGAGGCGCTGGCGGCGCAAATCCTGCAGGTGTTCGAGGACGAGGCCGAATGGCGTCGCTATCGGGAAGAGGGCCTGGCCTATGCCGACCGCATCACCTCGCGGCGGGCGCTGCGGGCCCAGATCCTGGCGATGACAGAACGCCTCGGCATGGCACGGTCTGCGATTGAAACATCGGGGAACGGGAAGTGATTGGCTGGTGATGCTGCAGCGCACTACAGCCGGAGCGTGAGTTGAGAGCCGGGAGGCAAGGGCATGTGCGGAATCGTCGGCGTCGTGAATCACGAGGATGCGGCGCGCTGCATTCTCGAAGGGCTGCAGCGGCTCGAATATCGCGGCTATGACTCCGCCGGCATCGCGATCGTCGGGGCGCAGGGCAAGGTGTCGATTGCCCGCGCCGAGGGCAAGCTGAGCAATCTGACCGGCAAACTCGCCGATGCGCCCCTGGCCGGCAGCACCGGCGTCGGGCATACGCGCTGGGCCACCCATGGCGCCCCGACCGAAGGCAATGCCCACCCGCACCGGGCCGGCCGGGTCAGCCTGGTGCACAATGGCATCATCGAGAACTACAAGGCCCTGCGCGCGGAATTGTCGGCCGCAGGCCGGAGCTTTGCCAGCGAGACCGACACCGAAGTCGTGGCGCAATTGCTGGACCGGTATCTGGAGACGGGGCTCGATCCTCGTAGCGCCTGGCTCGAGACGCTGGGGCGGCTTGAGGGGGCTTTCGCCCTGGCGGCCATCATCGAGGGCGAGGACGGTCTGCTGCTCGGGGCCCGCCGTGGTGCCCCGCTGGTCGCAGCAACGAGCGAGACCTCCGGCTTCCTCGCCTCGGACATCATGGCGATCACCGGCGAGGCTCGCACGGTGATCTATCTGGAAGATGGCGATACGGTTTTCGTCCGTCCCGAAGGTATCGAGATCTGTGCGCCGTCCGGCGAACCGGTCGCACGGCCGGTGAATCCCGCGCCGGCCTCCATGGCGATGGCGGAGAAAGGCAATCACCGCCACTTCATGCAGAAGGAAATCTACGAGCAGCCGGAAGTCGTCGGGCGGACGCTGAGCGCCTATGTCGATGCCGAGGCCGGCCGGATCCGCCCCGTCGAGGGGATCGATTTCGCCGGCATGTCGCGACTTCTCGTTGTCGGCTGCGGCACGGCCTCCTATGCCGGTCTTATCGCCGAATACTGGTTCGAGGCGATGGCCGGCCTGCCGGTCGACAATGATATCGCGTCGGAATTCCGCTATCGAGACCCGGCTTTCCTGCCCGGTGACGCGGCGCTCTTCATCTCCCAGTCCGGCGAGACCGCCGACACGCTGGAAGCGTTGCGCCTGTGCAAGGCGGCCGGCCTGAAGACCATCGCCCTGGTCAACACGCCGCATTCCTCGATGGCCCGCGAGGCCGATGTCGTCGTGCCGACGCTGGCCGGACCGGAAGTCGGCGTCGCCTCGACCAAGGCCTTCACCTGCCAGCTCGCCGCGCTGGCATCGCTCGCCGTGCTGGCTGCCAGCCAGCGTGGCAAGCTGTCGCCGGAAGCTGTGGAAGCCGAGGTCGCATCGCTGATGGCGATCCCGGCGCAGATGAATGCTGCGCTCGCCATCGAGCAGGAGATCGACCAGCTCGCGACCGAGCTCGCCCATGCTTCCATCGTGCTTTATCTCGGCCGCAATGTGTTTTTCCCGCTGGCCCTGGAGGGCGCGCTCAAGCTGAAGGAAATCAGCTATATTCATGCTGAGGGCTATGCCGCCGGCGAGCTCAAGCACGGCCCGATCGCGCTGATCGAGGACGATGTCGCCGTGGTCGCCATCGCACCGCACGACGCCCTGTTCGCCAAGACGCGCTCCTCCATCCAGGAAGTGCGGGCCCGCGGTGCCCGGGTGATCGCGATCACCGACAAGGCCGGTGCGGACGAGCTGGACAGCGAGGCGAGCGCCATCCTGAAACTGCCTGACGTGAAGGGGCTGGCCGCGCCGATCGTGGCCGCCACGGCGGTGCAGCTGCTGGCCTATTACGTTGCCGTTCACAAGGGCACCGACGTTGATCAGCCGCGCAATCTCGCCAAGTCGGTGACCGTAGAATAGCGAAATGTTTCGTGACTTTGCGGGGCAGGAGGGCGCCTTTATAGCGCACCGGTATACCGCAGCGACAAGGCCCGCCGGCGCGGCGCCGAAAGGTGTTCCCTCATGACCGACATGATCCCCTTCATCGACCTTCAGGCCCAGCGGGCGCGCATCAAGGACCGCATGGATGCGGCGGTGATGAAAGTGCTCGATGAGGGGCGCTACATCCTGGGGCCGGAAGTCGGGGAGCTGGAGGCGAAGCTGGCGGAGTTCGCCGGCATGGGCCGCGCGCTGAGCTGCGCCAATGGCACCGACGCGATCCTGATCCCGCTGATGGCCTGGGGTATCGGCCGCGGCGATGCGGTTTTCGTGCCGTCCTTCACCTTTGCCGCCTCGGCGGAAGTCGTGGTGCTCGCCGGCGCTTCGCCGGTCTTTGTCGATATCGATCCGGACACCTACAACATGTCGCCGGAAAGCCTGGCGGCGGCCATTGCCGATGTGAAGGCAAAGGGCGAGCTGACGCCGAAAGCGGTGATCGCCGTCGACCTGTTCGGCCAGCCGGCCGACTACCCGGCGCTGGAACCGATTGCCCGCGAGCACGGTCTGAAGCTGGTTTCCGATTGTGCCCAGGCCTATGGCTCGACGCTGGGCGGCAAGGCCTCGCTGAACTGGGCCGACGCTTTGACCGTGTCCTTCTACCCGGCCAAGCCGCTGGGCGCTTATGGCGATGCCGGCGCGGTGCTGTGCAAGGACGACGCCCTGTTCGATACGATGAAATCGGTCCGCGTCCATGGCGAGGGCGCATCGCGCTATGAATATGCCCGTATCGGGATCAATTCGCGTCTCGACACGATCCAGGCGGCGATCCTGCTGGCCAAGCTGGAGGTCTTCGCCGAGGAGATCCAGATGCGCCAGCGCGTGGCGGACGCCTATAACAGCCGGCTCGGCAATGCCGTGAAGACACCGAAAGTCATCGACGGCGCCCAGTCGACCTGGGCCCAGTACACGATCGAGGTCGACGACCGCGACGGCTTCCGGGCGCACCTGGCCGAACAGGGTGTGCCGACGGCGATCTACTATCCCATCCCGCTGCACCTGCATGCGCCGTATGCGTCCTATCCGGTCGCGCCGGGCGGTCTGCCCGTGACCGAGGCAGCGGCCGGCCGGGTCGTCTCCCTGCCGATGCATCCGGACATGCCCGGGGGCGATATCGACCGGGTCGTGGCGGCGGTGACCGGTTTCCGCGGGTGATGCGGACCGAGCCCGGCTGCTGATACCGTACGCGGTGCAGCCGAAAAGCCCTTCTGCGGGTGGCAATCCGCGCTGAGCTGTCCTACATCGGCCTGACGCGAGGCTGGCCGGAATATCGACGTGCCATCCGCGAAGGTTGAGGGTGACATGAGCGATATCACGGCCACGGTCCGGGCGTATGCCGACCGCTTCAAGTCGGCGAAGACGCGCGAGCGTCCGCTGTCCGCGCATCTCAAGGCGCTGGAGGCGGAATCGATCCACATCATGCGGGAAGTGGCGGCCGAGTTTGCCAATCCCGTCATGCTGTATTCGATCGGCAAGGACAGCGCGGTGATGCTGCATCTGGCGCTGAAGGCCTTCTATCCCTCGCGCCCGCCCTTTCCGCTGCAGCACGTGGATTCCACCTTCAAGTTCCGCGAGATGATTGCCTTCCGCGATGCCATCGCCAAGGAGCTGGGGCTGGAGATCCGGGTCGAGATCAATGAGGACGGCCGGGCCCGCGGCATCAACCCGTTCGATCACGGCTCCCAGGTCCACACCCAGGTGATGAAGACCGAGGCGCTGCGCAATGCGATGAACCGCCACAAATACGATGCGGCCTTCGGCGGTGCCCGGCGCGACGAGGAAAAATCCCGCGCCAAGGAGCGCATCTTCTCGTTCCGCGACGGCAATCACGGCTGGGATCCGAAGAACCAGCGCCCGGAACTCTGGCGCAATTACAACACCAAGATCCGCCAGGGCGAGTCGATCCGCGTCTTCCCGCTGTCCAACTGGACCGAGCTGGACATCTGGCAATACATCCTGGAAGAGGACATCCCGATCGTGCCGCTCTACTACGCTGCTGAGCGTCCGGTGGTCGAGCGCGACGGCCAGACCATCATGGTCGACGATGAGCGCCTGCCGCTGAAGGAAGGCGAAAAGCCCGAGCTCAAGATGGTCCGCTTCCGCACGCTGGGCTGCTATCCGCTGACCGGCGCGATCATGTCGAACGCCACGACCCTTGAAGAGATCGTGCTGGAAATGCTGACAGCACGCACTTCGGAACGCTCCGGCCGCCTGATCGATCATGACGAGGCCGGCTCGATGGAGAAGAAGAAGCGCGAGGGATATTTCTGATGACCGTCCAGACTTCGCGCGCCGACGTGATCGCGCGTCTTACCCAATCCGGCCAGCGCGGCGTGCTGCGCTTCTTGACCTGCGGCTCTGTGGACGACGGCAAGTCGACCCTGATCGGCCGCCTACTCTATGACAGCAAGCTGTTGTTCGAGGACCAGATCAACGTTCTGGAAAAGGACAGCCGCAAGCACGGTACCGCCGGTGACGAGATCGATTTCGCCCTTCTGCTCGACGGGCTCGAGGCCGAGCGCGAACAGGGCATCACGATCGATGTCGCCTACCGCTTCTTCGCGACCGAAAAGCGCAAATTCGTCGTCGCCGACACGCCGGGCCACGAGCAGTACACGCGCAACATGGCGACCGGCGCCTCGACCGCCGATGTCGCCGTGATGATGATCGATGCGCGCAAGGGCGTGCTCGTGCAGACGCTGCGCCACACCTATATCGCCCGCATGATGGGGATCCGCCATATCGTGCTGGCGGTGAACAAGATGGACCTGGTCGACCATGCCCGCGGCCGCTTCCACGAGATTGTCGCCGACTATCTCAAGAGCGCGGACGATCTGGGCTTCGAGACCATCACGCCGATCCCGATGTCGGCGCGCTATGGCGACAATGTCACCCATCGCTCCGAGAGCATGTCCTGGCATCAGGGTCCGACCCTGCTGGAACATCTCGAGACGCTGGATATCGACAGCGATGTGCAGAACGAGCCTTTCCGCATGCCGGTGCAGTGGGTGAACCGGCCCGATCTGAATTTCCGGGGCTATTCCGGCACCATCGTCTCCGGCACGGTGCAGCCCGGCGACGCCATTGTCATTGCCCAGTCCGGCCTGACGGCGACGGTCGAGCGTATCGTCACGGCCGATGGCGATCTGGAGAGGGCCGTGGCCGGCGAGGCAGTGACGCTCGTGCTCGACCGCGAGATCGATATTTCCCGCGGCGATGTCATCGCGGCGGCCGAGGCGCGCCCGGAGGTGACCGACCAGTTTGCGGCCGAAGTGCTGTGGATGTCCGGCGACGACCTGCTGCCGGGACGCTCCTACCTTCTGAAGATCGGCACGGCGACGACGCCGGCGACGGTCTCGTCGCTGAAATACCGCGTCGACATCAATACCTATGAGAAGAAGCCCAGCCGCAAGCTGGAGATGAACGGCATCGGCCAGTGCAATCTGTCGACCGCCCGTCCGATCGCCTTCGACCCCTATCACAAGATCCGGGACATGGGTGCCTTCATCCTGATCGACCGCTTCACCAACCAGACGGTGGGTGCGGGGATGATCGAGTTCGGCCTGCGCCGTGCCTCGAACATCCACCATCACGCGATGGATGTGACCAAGTCCGACCGCGCCCGGATCAAGGGCCAGAAGCCGGCCATCCTGTGGTTCACCGGCCTGTCCGGTGCCGGCAAGTCGACGGTCGCCAATATCGTCGAGCGCAAGCTGGCGGCGGCCGGTCACCACACCTATTCGCTCGACGGCGATAATGTGCGTCACGGGCTGAACCGCGATCTGGGCTTCACCGACGAGGACCGGGTGGAGAATATCCGCCGCATCGGTGAGGTCGGGAAACTGTTCGTCGATGCCGGCCTTCTGGTCACCTGCTCCTTCATCTCGCCCTTCCGGTCCGAGCGCCGCATGGTGCGCGAACTGGTCGAGGGCGACGAGTTCGTCGAGGTCTTCATCGACACCCCGCTGGAAGTCTGCATGCAGCGCGACCCGAAGGGGCTCTACAAGAAGGCCCAGGCCGGCGAGATCAAGAATTTCACCGGTTTCGACAGCCCCTATGAGGCGCCCGAGAACCCGGAAATCCGGGTCGACACCTCGCAGATCTCGGCCGAAGAGGCCGCCGACCAGGTGATCGCCAAGCTCAGGGAGATGGGCCGGCTCGGCTAGGCCCGCCGGATCGCCAGACCGTACAAGCGCCGTCGCAGGCTGACCTGCGGCGGCGTTTTGCTGTGTGCCCGGCCTGACGCGTGTCAGTCGGGCGTTTCGTCCAGGCCGGCATTGGCCGCTCCCTCGACCCGCCGCAGGACCGCATCGATATCGATCCCGCATTCGCGGGCCGCTTCTTCCAGATTGGTCTCGCCGAATGCGCGGAGCTCCGCGAGATACTGGGCGTCGTCGTCTGCCTTGTTGAGGGCATGCAAGCGCTGACCGAGCAGGACGAAACGGTGAGACAGGCCGAGCCAGCGTTCGGCCCGGCCCATCTCCTGGTCCATCAAGGCCATTTTTGCACTGTCGAAAGATATCTCTGCCGCGCGGCCCGGTGTGATGCCCTCGACGATCTTCATCAGGACTTCGGGCGGCCGCTCTTCCGGCGGGGTGCTGCGGCGGGCGCGACGGTGCGGGGAGGGGCGTTTTCTCGACATGTCGGTGTCCTTCGGGTCTGCGGTTGGATGAACCGGCGCGCGTGCGCCTTTATCGCCACGGCGGTTTCGCCTGGCGGTATGAGGGAGTGCGGGATGCCGGCCGGAGCCGGGGTTTTATGTGTTTGTGTGAGTGGCGCCGGAGGCATCCCGCACACGGAGATTTACCCGGGTCCCTTGCGGGCC